>UCCC01000010.1:0-12965 GCA_900470735.1 Hyphomicrobiales bacterium
CCGCTTAACGTGACAACACCATTTTTTTGCAAGTTCTGGATCAGAGAGTGCTAAAATTTTTGCTGCATAAATGCCTGCATTTTGACCTTTATATAGGTCTCATCTACTCGCCAGGAGCCACGTGTCGGGCGTTTACGTTTCTGTGCCTGATCAGCAATGCGGGGTGAGTATCGAACGACCCAGCGATTCAGTGTGGCATGGTCAACATCAACACCACGTTCGGTCATGATAGGCAACGGGATAACTAACATAGAAGAAAACAGCATAAAGGATGACACTTTTGGGAAAGTGGGCTCCCTTGAAATCGACCGCCATCTGTGTTCGCCTCACTTAATTATGCCCAGCAATGCTGATATAGCCTAACAGAAGTGAAAATTTCGCGACACAACCCTTATACCACGCTCAGCAAGAATATCCTAAAGATCACGGTAAGAGACATGATAGTGCTCGTAGAAGAAGATGATATTAAGAACGACACTTTTGGGGAAATAAGCCTCTTTGCAATCGACCGACATCCAATGCCGCCTTGCTCAATAAACCCACCGTCGTGATGGAGCATAGCAAGAGTAAAATATTAGCGAGAGAACCAAATAAACGGCAGAATGTCTGTCTGCCGTTTATGAGTGTTTAGTTTATGAAACTGGTTTTCATCTAACTGATGAATACAGTGCCACATTCACAAGTTACTAGTGGCCTTGCCTATTCGCCAATAAATGCCGCCACCAGTCATACCACCATCAACGGGCAGATCAGCGCCGGTGATGAAAGACGCATCGGGTCCTAACAAAAAGACAACTGCTGCTGCGACTTCATCCGGATTGGCACCACGGGACAATAATGTAGCATCCCGGTTACCCTCAAAAAATGCTTTCGCTCTTGCAGCATCATGTTCGGCATTCGAT
Organism: Hyphomicrobiales bacterium; assembly: GCA_900470735.1. GTDB lineage: Bacteria > Pseudomonadota > Alphaproteobacteria > Rhizobiales > Rhizobiaceae > Pseudochrobactrum. Next base: position 903 of record UCCC01000010.1, read on the forward strand.
TTTAAGACCATTGGCGTTTCGACCAAACCCGGACAAACCGAATTAACACGGATTGTCCGACTTGCAAGTTCCTGTGCTGCGGCGCGGGTCAGTCCAAGTAATCCCCATTTGCTAGCGCAATAAGCTGCGCTGAAATAGCCGGTCAGCCCTGCTGTCGAAGAAATATTCACGATAGAGCCGCCATCTTGCATGATTGGGGCAAGTGTGCGGATACCAAGAAACGCGCCGGTCAAGTTAATGCCGATCAGCCTATCCCATTCTTCCGGACTGGTTTTTGTTACTGTCTTGCGCAAAGTAATACCGGCATTATTGACAAGGCCATAAAGCTTACCCTCATCATCTTGTATTTTTTGTGCTAGTGCTTCCCATGAAGCAGGGCTTGCAACATCCAGTTGCACAACTTGCAGGTTGTCAGTCCATTCAGCTGCTTGCTCGCGCAACTCCGCCCAACTGCTGTCGTCAAACGGAAGCACATCAGCGGCGTAAACCGACGCTCCTTCGCGCAACAAACGTAGAACTTCTGCTGCGCCTTGTCCACGTGCACCGCCAGTAATAACAACCGACTTATCGTGCCAGTAATTCTGTTTCATAACAGATCCTTCCCCCCATTTAGATCAGGCTTTAGATGCAGCGCCGTCAACGGCAATCACATGACCTGTCACATACGAAGCGAGGTCGGATGCCAGGTAGGCGACAGTCTTGCCAATCTCTGCGGGTTGTCCTAGACGACCGGCAGGGATTTTTGCCAAATAAGCCTGATAAACCTCAGGGTTTCCATGCATCCAACTGCTCATTGGCGTTTCAATAAAGCCCGGAGCAATTGCATTGACGCGAATACCCAATGGTCCCCATTCTAAAGCCAGACATTGGGTGAGATGCGCAACGCCAGCCTTGGCAGAAGCATAATCGGGGCAGTTCGGGCGGGTTTTGATGCCTGCATAGCTGGAGAGATTAATGATAACACCGCTGCCTTGCTTAGCCATTTGTCGTGCAGCGGCCTGTGCCCCAAAAAAGGTGCCTTGCAGATTGATTGTCAGTGTTTTTTGCCAATCAGACAACTCCAGATCAAGGGCATCCTGTCGCTTCAGATAACCGGCATTATTTACCCAGATATCCAGCTTGCCATAGCTGGCGGCAACCTCGGTCGCCAATGAGCGTAAGGCTTCAACGTCGGTCACGTCCAGTTTACGGAATTCTGTATTCTCCGGCAGATTTTCTGGCTCATTCAGGTCTGTTATAACAACCCGTACGCCTTGTGCAGTCAAGGCTTCAACTGTTGCCATACCGATGCCGCCATTTGCGCCAGTAATGACAGCGACTTTGCCTGTGAGATCCGAAAGAGTAACATTCTGCATAGCTAATTCCTGCTTCACAATTACAATCCTTCAAGGATTGCTTAGAGGGCATCTGAACAATGCCTTGATAATTAAAGGGGGAAAGAAATCAGAGCGTATGGTCAATTTAGGAATACTACGCTCTGATTTTTTAAGTAAATCCGATTTAAGTGCCGGATTTTTCGGATGTCGGCACAGTGATGTCATTGAGATCAACGCCAGCAGTTTCACGGATCATCATGGAGGCAACACAGGCTACAAACCCCAGAACCATGACATAACCGAGATAGATATGCCCCATTCCGATCGTATTCAGCCATGTATTCAAATAGGGTGCGGTACCGCCAAAGATGGCAACAGATAGAGATGAAACGAAGCCTACACCACGGGCGCGGGCTTGTGTCGGCACCTGCTCTGCCAATAAAGCCGGGAAAATAGCAGCCAGCAATGCCCAGGAACCCAAGCCCATCAACTGGGCGACAAACAGTGTCCACGGCTGATCGGTAACAATACGATCAATCGGAATGGTAAACAGGATAACTGCCAGTCCCCAGGCCATAACCATAGGCTTGCGACCGAATTTATCGGAAAAAATACCACATACCGGCAGCCACAAAATACAGACAAACTGCGCCAGTAAACTGGCAAAATAAGCGCCGGACGGATCCATGCCGCGTACAGCGATTGCAGTTGACGGAGCAAATGTGACCCATGTGTAATAAGCCGCATTACTGGCAGCACCGAGCATAACAATATTCAGGGCAATGCGTGCAGCCTGACGACCTGTGATTTCAATTTTAGCTTGCCCGCCTTCCGCTGCGTTTTCTTCAAATACAGAGGATTCCGATGCACTGCGACGCAGAACCAGAGCATAAAGCCCCAAAATCGCACCGGTTGCGAAGCCAACACGCCAGCCCCATTCATTCATCGCTTCGGCTGATAGCATGATATTGAGGAGTGCAGCCAATGCTGTCGCTGCCATTACGCCAACTGTTACGCTGACAAATACACTGCTCGACCACAGGCCACGGCGTTCTTTTGGTGCGATTTCTGCAACATAAGCAAAAGCGACACCGGATTCACCACCATGTGCCAAGCCTTGCAAAAAGCGGCAGAGAAACAACAGGACCGATGCCGCAACACCAATCGTTTCATAGCTGGGAATAAGCGCAATGCCCAAGCTGGTCAGCGCCAACAGACTCATTGTGAGAACCAGAGTTAATTTTCGGCCATAACGGTCACCCAACAAACCAAAAACCCAGCCTCCCAATGGACGGGCTATAAAACCACCGGCGAATACTGCAAGTGTTGCCAGAAGTGCGGAAGCCTTATCTGTATTATCAAACAAGTTGCGCGCTAGGTAGACCGAAAAAATGCCGTATAACGTCCAGTCAAACCATTCAAGCGCATTGCCTGCAGAAACGGCGCGCAGCGATTTCAATCGCTGCTGCCTGTCAGTATTAGTTGTCAATGACTATCCTCCCAGGATCTGTTTATTGTTGTTATTTCTGCAGATGCTCTGCAAACCATGCTGTGGCTGCTGCACTGGTCTTGTTAAAATGCTCACGATAAACAACATAATGGCCACCAGGCACGAGCATCATTTTTTTGGGTTCCAGCGCTTGCTGAAATGCTTCCTGTTGCATATCACTTGGTGTTAGCGCATCCTCAGTTGCTGCAATCATCAGCAATGGTGTCGGGGCAATCCGCTTGATATAAACGCCCGGCTCATAGGTGCGTGCCAGTTCCAGTGATCGCAGGGTGATCTTGTTCACCCATTCCGGACAACGCTCGGCTTCGCCGGTCATATATTCATAGGAATCTCTGCCAGGGTAAGCGACAGCCGCTGTCGGATCTGCATCTACGGTCTGAATTGTTGCCGGTTCTGCACCGATAAGACGGGCTTCGCGATCTGCCTCAAAAGCTTTACGCAGTACGACTGCTTTATCGCCGCTGACGCGTCGCTGTGCGGCAAGAAAGCCACTGATGGTCGGTACTTGTGCAACAACACATTTAACGCGCTTGTCGATTGCTGCCACATAGAGTGCATGACCGCCACTATAGCTTGACCCCCAAATACCGATTTTCTCGCCATCAACTTCAGGACGGTTACGGATGTAGGAGATAGCAGACCGAAAATCTTCAACCTGACGGTGCGGATCAATTTCCTGACGCGGGAGCCCTTCACTTTTTCCTAAGTTACGGAAATCGAAAGTAAGCGCGGCAAAGCCTGCATTGACTACGGATGCCGCGTAATCCTCAAGATCTCCACCGGCAACCATGCTCCAACCATGAGCAAAAACAACAGCAGGTAAAGGTTCTGTTACACCTGATGGCAGATAAAATGTACCGCGGATAAGACTACCCTCGACCATAAATTCAATCGGCTCTGCCGATCCGTTCAACGCCACCATATTCGATGCTTGTGATTGCATAATGCACTCCCTTCACACAGCAAATCTAAGATCGCCTATCTGTTTTCACGAAAGGAATGGTGGATCAAGATTGATTTACGCCATCATTGATCGTATTTTCCGATCAATTCATATCCGCATAAACAGACTATGCATCATAAAATATCAAGTTTCTGGGATATAAAAGTCAGGAGAAATCATGGATTTACGTCAGCTTGAGTGTTTTTTGGCTGTAGCTCAGGAGCTGCATTTCGGCAGAGCTGCTGAAAAGCTGTCCATGAGCCAATCGACAGTATCGGAAACCATTAAAGCATTGGAAAAAGCTTTAGGCGGTGCGGTATTTGATCGAACCAGCCGTCGTGTCACCCTGACAAATCTTGGTGAAAATCTGCGACGCGGCAGTGAGCCGGCAGTGATTGCCCTGCGGGCTGTCTATAGTGATTGCCGTCGTCAAGCTGCAGGGAAAATGCGCCAATTACGCGTTGGTTTTCTTGGTGGTGGCTTTTATGAGTTGCACATGCCTCTGGTCACAGAGTTTGCCGAGCGACACCGTGATGTTGAACTAGAATTTGTTGAACTTTCTTACCTGAACCATTTCTCTGCCGTCTCTGACGGCATTGTGGATGTCGGCTTTTGTCGCCTGCCAATCGGCAGCGACCATCTGATCAGCGGGCCTGTTGTTATGCGAGATCAACGCATGCTCTGCGTTCCTGAAGGGCATGCTTTTACGCAATATGCTCTACTGGATCCTGAGCGTTTGGCAGATGAAACACTTGTACGGGTCACACCCGGCTCTGTTAATGATGAATGGGATCATTTCCATTTTCCTCGCTATACACCTGCAGGTATACCAATTGCTCAAGGCACAGTTGTCAGAACTATTCGTGAGGCTATCGCTGCGGTTGCATCCAAACAGGGGCTGGTCATGCTGACAAAACGTGCGGGAAATTATTATGCAACACCAGGTATTGGCTTTGTTGAAATTGACCTGCCACCAACCCCATCAGCACTTGTTTGGCGAAAAAATGATATTCGTCCGATTATACAGGATTTGAACACCACGCTCGTGCGTATTGCAAAACGCTATGGCACTATGTCCTGACAGAGTGTGCATATCTATGATTTATTTGAAAAATCAGGCTGTACAAGTAAACAGTCAAAAAACATCAGGGCTCTAAAGAGGATGGCAGCATTGTATCCTGCCAATCACGGATAAAGCGCTGCCTGCGCATTTGGTCCTGTGCTGCCAATAAAGACGGGCCAATACGGATCGGCCGACCGACACCGGATGACAGCAATGAGGCTGGAGCATCAATATCCGGTGGCGGCACACCATCCCAAGGAAAAGAAATACCATTTTGTAAGGCTATCGCCTTTCCCCGAGGGGATAGAAGATAGTCCAGAAAACTTTCACCAAGACGATGATTGCTGCCATAACGCGGCAACAAAGCGCCTCTGCTGAGAATATGCGTATAATCACGCATCATAGTGATACGCAATTTTGGATTGCGCTTTTGCGCGGCATAAGCATACGAGCCTAAGATATTATAACCAATGTATAAATCCCCACTTTCTAAGCGGCTGAGAACATCATTGTTGCAACAATATAGAACACTCTCGGTACGGCTCATACTTTCCAGCAATCGCCCGTAAGTCGCAGATGCCTGTTGCACATCAAGGAAAGCAAGAAGATAACCGATACCAGACGTACGCAAATCATAAGTGCCAACACGTCGGAAATAATACTCATGTTTACGGCGCAATAGATCGGCAAGATCACCATGAGAGGAAACCATTTCCTCCGGCTTAACATAGTCACTATTATAGACCAGCACCGCCGGTTCAAATGTGAAGCCATACACTTCATGGCGCCATTGCGTCCACTCAGCTACCTTTGCGATATGTTGCGTAGTATAAGCCCGTGCACAACCGTCATTGGCCAGCCGAACCAAATGATCTACCGACGATGACAAAATAATATCACCAAACGCCGTTTTCCGTGAGCAGGCAGCCTCGGCCATTTCATAAAGATCGTTTGTAACAAGATCGCTATAGCTCACAGCTATTTCCGGCCACAGTGTTTGAAAATCCCTGATTAATGGTGCAAGCACAGTGGTATCCATTGCACCATTAATCTGTAAACGCTGTTTTTCTGTTTTGTTAGCAGGAAAAAAGCTGAAAGTCCCCTCAGACGCTTCAGCCATTACGGGCAGACAAATTGCAGCGTAAAATACCAAAACCCATAAACTGAGAAAGTGCTTTTTCATCACGGCATATCCTGCCACAAAGGAAGGTCCAGAATAACGCAAAAACAACTTTCCGTCGTTCTTTCTTTGAACCGGATCAGGCCACTATGAGCTGTCGCGACCTCTGAAGCGATAGAAAATCCTAAACCTGAGTTACCTTCGTGAGTTTTTGAGGTAATGAAACGCTCAAGAACATGCTGCCATTTTTCGCGTGGTATACCGGCACCATCATCGCATATTTCTACTAAAGCACGGCAGTTTTCTATACTAACTTTAACCGCTAGCTTGTATTGGCTACCGTGGCGCAATGCATTATCAATAATATTGGCAATCGCTTCACGCAGGCTAACAACATCACCTGCAACAAGAACCTGCATCTCCGATGCTTCAAATGATACCACAATATCCGGATTAACTGTGATCGGCACCGCCATGCGGAAGGCTTGTCTTGCAATTAAGACCAGATCAGTTTTTTCCAGATGCACAGTACCTGCCCGATGAATTACCATCGCGTGATTAAGTAACTGTCCGGTCAGCCGAGATAATTCGGAAATCCGTGAGCGCATACGCTGCAACGAATGCTGTGCATTTTCAGGCAGTGTTTCTGTGTCCAGCATATCGGCCTGTGCAGCTAAAGCAGTAAGCGGTGTGCGGATTTGATGTGCAGCATCGCCGATAAACCGCTGTAACAGTATAACCCTCTGATCCAACCGGCCCATAAAGTGATTAATTGAACCAATAAATGGTTTCATCTCACTCGGTATATCCAGATCAAGCGGGGTCAAGTCCTGCGGATCACGCTTATTCAAAACAGACCCGAGTGCCGCCACAGGCTGAAGTGAATAACGGATCGCCAAAATACCAGCAATCAAAGCAAGCGAGCTCATCAATATGACCAGCAGAATTGCCCGTGATGTAATTTCCTGTGTCAGAACACTGCGGGCTTCTGTTGTTTGTGCCACCATGACATAGGCCCAACCGGATAACGGCGGCTCAGACAAAACACGAGACACAACAACCAATCGCACCGGCACATCGCGATACACATCATTGAGAAAAAAAGGGCCGGTGCGTGCCGCTGTATAATCAATAAATCCGGCCAGATCACGATAACCTGTCAGTGTCTGCCCTTCAGTATCAATCAACCGATAAAAAATCCGGTCTTCTTTTGAAAATCCTAGCAGTTCAAAAGCGGATACCGGTAAGCTGGCAACCAACTGCCCACCTTCTACTGAAAGGCTGTCTGCCATTTGCAGAGCAGCACCTAATAAAAGCCGGTCATAGGTTTGGCTGGCAGCGCTACGGCCATAGTACCACGCGGAGGTAATAAGCAACCCCGCCCCGATAATTAATACTATGGTAATTCGCAGAACCAGCCTGCCAAAAAGCGAATGTTCACGAGTCATCGTCTGCTACAATCTGATAACCAATTCCCCGCTGAGTAATAATTCTGACGCGTGCACCCTCAATTTTTTTCCTCAGCCGGCTGATATAAAGCTCGACAGCATTGCTATTGACCTCTTCATCAAAACCATAGAGGTGATCCATCAGCTCATTTTTACTGAATAACCGGCCAGGTCGGGAAAGCAATAATTCCAGTATCGCGATTTCGCGCCTTTTAAGCTGAATTTCCTTTTTTTCTAGCGTCACCGATCGGCTCTGTCTGTCGAGTACAAGATCGCCGCATGTAATAAGGTTCGTCGCCTCACCGTTTTTGCGGCGCAAGAGCACGCGCACACGTGCTTCAAGTTCACGGAAATCAAACGGTTTGACCAGATAATCATCAGCACCGATATCCAATGCTCCGACACGATCCTCGACTTCGGAACGGGCAGTCAGGATCAGAACCGGACATAGGATACCATTGACACGAATATGTTTTAAAATTTCAAACCCGTTCATACCGGGGAGCATTACATCCAGTATGATCAGATCATAGTGAGTAAATCTGAGGATTTCTGCGGCGACAGCCCCATCAGTCTGCCAGTCAACGAAATGACCGCTTTTTTGCAAACGCAGGCTGATTGCCTCCCCGACATCAGTTGTATCTTCTACTAAAAGAATGCGCATAGCGTCATGCGTAGCATGGAAAATTGAAGACAAACAAGAACGTGAAAAACTATTTTTTCAGACAGGTTCATGACAGCTTCGTATGAAATTTTTTATCGGATCACAGGTTGATAGGAGCAGCCTGTGAGGCTGGTTTCCGGTGTAATGGAAAACCGCTCGTAAGACCGATTAGAGGGAGAGATCATGAAACATGTATTTATCGGAGCTTTAGCTATGACCGGTGCCATGTTGGCTGCCGGTTCAACTGCCTATGCAGAACCTACCAAGCCCGAATGTCTCGCAGGGGCAAAGCCTGGCGGTGGTTTTGACCTGACCTGTCGCTTGGCTGCGAATGCGCTGCTTACAACGAAGATCATTTCTAAACCAATGGCCGTTACTTATATGGAAGGCGGCGTTGGTGCAGTCGCTTATAATCACATTATCAGCAAACGTGCATCTGATAAAAATATGATTGCCGCCGCATCTACCGGTTCTGCCCTGCTGATCGCGCAGGGAAAATTCGGCAAATACGATGAAAGTGCTGTACGTTGGCTGGGTGCGTTAGGCACAGACTACGGTGTGCTGGTTGTTGCAGCAGATTCCCCTTATAAGAACCTTCAGGAACTGATCACCGCTTATAAATCCAGCCCTGCTGATTTCGCTATCGCCGGTGGCGGTGCGGTTGGTTCACAGGACTGGATGAAAGGCTCCCTGCTCGCCAAAAATGCAGGACAGGACCCGAAACAGATGCGCTATGTGGCGCTTGAAGGTGGCGGCGCGGTATTGACTGCACTGGAAGGCGGCCATGTTAAAGTCGGCGCCGGCGATGCCGCTGAAATGTCCAAACACCATGTTGCAGGTAAAGTCCGTATTCTCGCTGTTATGGCGCCGGAGCGTCTGCCCGGTGATCTAAAAGATGTCGCAACAGCCCGTGAGCAAGGCGTTGATATCGACTGGCCGGTATGGCGCGGATACTATGTCGGTAAAGATGTCTCCGATGAGGATTATAAATGGTGGGTTGATGCCTTTACAAAGATGGCACAAACACCTGAATTTGCTCAGGAACGTGAAGCACGCGGCCTTTATGCCTATACAGAAGTCGGCGAAGCTTTTGACAAACAGGTCAAAGTAGATGTAGCGCGGTTTAAAACACTGGCTCAAGAAGCCGGCATGTAACACCCGCTACGGGCGACAATATTTGTCGCCCGTCAGGCTCCTTATCTGAAACCACAACAAAAATTTAATAGTCATATCTCTGGCAGCAGGAAGCGCATATGCATTCTACCTGCCATGAAACAACTGGTGGCGCAGCTCCGTGACAGGACAGCGGCACGGGAGGTGAATTATGTCCGAAAAATCGGTCAATTCAAAACGTACCGGCTTAATTTATGGGGCCTGTTTATTCGCCCTGGCTGTCACTTACGGAATTATGGGCAGTCGCATTGATTATGCTTTCGCGTCGGATCCGCTTGGACCTCGTGTTGTGCCGGTTATACTAGCAGGATTTCTTGCATTATTATGCTTGTTTTACTTCAAAAATCCGGGTGAGGCTGAAGGCTTTCCAAAAGGAAAAACACTGGCTCGTGTACTGGCAGTGCCGTGTACACTGGTCATTGCGGTGCTGCTACTTGAGACAACAGGCTTTCTGCTCGCTGTGTTCTTGATCGTTACGGTCATAGCTGTGCTGTTTGGTGCGCCGTGGAAATATGCTCTCGCAGGTGGTGCTTCTCAGGCGTTGCTCTGGTGGTTTGTGTTTTCCTATTTGCTCGAAGTCTATCTGCCTAAAGGTATTATTTTCGGTTGATATGCCGGTTTCAGCCGGAAGGAATTTCTGAAATGAATCTTGATTATCTCTGGAACGGTTTTGCCGTCGCCTTAACCACACAAAACCTGCTCATCGGCTTGATCGGCGCTTTCATCGGCACCATGGTAGGTGCATTGCCTGCAATCGGCCCGATCAATGGGATCGCGCTGCTTTTGCCAATCGCTTATACAATGGGCTTGCCACCTGAAAGCACCATGATCCTGCTCGCCGCTATTTATTGTGGCGCTGAATATGGTGGCCGTATTTCCTCCATCCTGCTCAATGTGCCAGGCGATGCGGGGGCAGTTATGACTGCACTCGACGGAAATCCTATGGCGCGTCAAGGACGTGCCGGTGAAGCGCTCATGCTTTCCGGTCTCGCATCCTTTGTCGGCGGTATGATCGGAGCAACGGGACTGGCACTGTTTGCACCACTCCTCGCCAGTATTGCGATCGGCTTTGGCCCCGCTGAATATTTTGTCTTAATGGTCTTTGCGTTTGCCACACTTGGTTCAATGGTTGGCTCGCAACCTGCCAAGACATTGATCGGTTGTGTACTTGGCCTGATGCTCGCAACGGTTGGTCTTGATGCAACATCCGGTGCCTACCGGTTCACATTTAACGAGCCTGAACTGGGTGATGGTATAGAATTTGTTGTTTTAGTGATCGGTCTGTTTTCGATCTCGGAAGCACTGCTTATTCTTGAAAATCAAGCTAAAGGGCATACAGTTATCCGTAATATGGGACGTATGTTTGCACGCTGGAGCGATATTGTTCGCTCGGTCGGAGCGACGTTACGCGGCTCATTCATCGGTTTCATTGTCGGTGTATTGCCGGGCACAGGTGCCTCTGTTTCGAGTGCAGTTTCTTATACGACTGAAAAACGTATTTCCGATACCGAAGGCACTTTCGGTAAAGGGGATGTTCGCGGTCTTGCAGCACCCGAAGCTGCTAACAATGCCACGGCTTGCGGCGCTTTTGTACCAATGCTTACACTCGGTGTTCCGGGGTCAGGAACCACTGCCGTCATGCTTGGCGCCTTGATGCTCTATAATATTCAGCCAGGCCCTATGCTCATTGCCGAGCGTCCGGAAATTGTGGGCGGGCTAATTGCATCTTTGTTCATTGGCAACATCTTACTGCTTTTACTAAATCTCCCACTGGTCAATATTTTCGCCCGTCTACTGACACTGCCAAACTGGATCTTAGTGCCCGGCATTTTGGTTCTGTCCATTATCGGCGTCTATTCAACCCATGCGTCTGTCTTCGCAGTAATGTTGATGCTCGGAATTGGTATGATCGGTTGGTTACTGCGAAAAGGCGGCTTTGACATGGCACCAATTATTCTGGGCTTTGTGCTGGGACATATGATGGAGGTTAACCTTCGCAATGCATTGGCAATTAGCGGCGGTGATGTCAGTATTCTTTTCCAGAGCAAAATCTCTCTGATTTTGTGGGGACTGGCAGCAGCGGTAGCAATTATACCAGCAGTACTTGCACGGCGCGCTAAGCGTAAAAAGAAGCTTGCTCTGCAAGCAACCTAATAAAATTCACAAGCTAGGTCTGAACGCCTTCAAACCGTCAGGCCTAGCTGATTAGTGAATAGCCCAAGTTTATTAGGGGATTGCCAAATTGTTTGAGCTTAGGGTTTCCGGGGGGCCTTGTTGCATGGATAAGCGTTGACCTGATATCCAGTGGTCGTTTTTATTCGCAGGAAGCGTTTGAAGCCACATAAGTTCAATGCTTCCCGCCGGCATTAGATAGCCAAGCAGAAGTTCCAGGTCATGAATGGGCGACCTATAATGAAAGCCTGCGCCAACCCGGTGATTTGACCATGTGGGTGAGTGATGAGGCGCTTATTGCGGCCTTCTGTTTCACCCTTGTCGGCCTGCCACCTCCAAAGATAATGATACTCAATGATCTGGCCTGCCTTTGGAAAATCAACGGTCGCGGAAATGATCCTCAACCCCTTGATCCCAAAGCTTACCTAGTTCTTCCGGCATGTCGTCGGTAGCAATCGCCATTTGCTGATTAGCACTTCTCGTCAAGGCTTCATAACGTTCCATAGACATAACGACATAGCGTGGTTTTCTGTGTTTTGTGATCGCGATCGGTGCAACCGTCGCAGCCTCAAACAGATCACCTGTGTTGCGGGTTAAATCTCCAGCAGCAAACTCACGCATAGTCATCTCCTATTGTTGTCACGTTAAGCGGTT
>UCCC01000040.1:0-1398 GCA_900470735.1 Hyphomicrobiales bacterium
AGCTCCATGCACCAAAGCCCTCCTAGGTTGGAGGCCTCGTTCGCCCACCATCAGCTCAAGATCATGGTAACTGACGCCGTAGCAACAATACCACCGCACAGTCCAAAGGATAATCTCACCCTGAAAATGGCGCCACTTGAAATCAGACATTTCCTGCTCCTATCACTCAGAATAGGCTATTGTCTGGCAATCAATCTATTTTTTGCAACAGAGCCATCACTAATGCAAAAACTTTGCGACGAGCCCGGTAAAAGTACCTATAAACCACCAATCCAATTCAAAGGTGAAAGCCGCAACCTAATCGCAGAAGCTCTCCACTAATTCCGGGCAAGTCCACATCTATCCTACGGAAAAATTTGCAACACAACCCGGGGCTATTTTTGCACGACAAGCGGCAATGTCACCGACGAGGTTATACTTCAGTATATCCATAGCCACGCAGATAAACCTATCGGCATCAGTTGATAGTGTTTAGTTTTATAGCTCATCGCCATGCCCCCCCCACCCAATCGCAAGATCATATGTTGTAGGGTACCAAACATTATTTTTTAATTTTGCAGGGTTAATCAGAACTTTCAAAGCCATGATTTCTGCTTTGCTCGGTGAAAGATCTTCATTTGTTAATTTTCTTTTTAACATTTGATATTTTAAATATGCGTAGTCACCACCATCACCTATCATAATAGGCACGTCATTGGCAGTAAATTTTTTATCGAACCCAAATAAATTAAGGCCTCCCTTGGCACTAAAATAATGTTGGTCCTCGCTACCAGGTGGATGACCGAGCCCCAATAGATGCCCAATTTCATGCATCGCCGTTCGATGATAATAATTTATCATTATATTCTCCTGGCTAGTACCCGTAGGGAGTGCAGTTGCCCATTCCTTCATAAAACTAGGTAGGACTTTTACCTTGTTATTAAAGTATACCCCTCCATTTTCAAATGGGAAATCAAAATGGCCACTTCTAGTTTCTACATTTCGTGGATGTGCCTCAGCAAATACATATGATTTATCGCTCTCGTCGTAGCTAATTCTTTTTGGATTAATATCAAATTCAATAGCAATTTTTGTATGAGAATTTTCTTTAACAATTTGTAATGTAGTACCAACTTGTTTTTTAAGAATGCCATTCCATTTAGCTATTGCCCATTCCACAATTGGTCTTGGGTATACTTTTACAGTTTTTTGATTGGGAAGTAATACCTCAACGAATGAAGTATCCGTAATCTGATTCCTATAATAAATAGGCTCATTACCATATGCCAAAACGGGATTGTATGGATCACCTCTATAATAAAAAGTGCTTACCACTGATTGATATGGTGCGTAGTTCACATCGTCAGCAAAAGCGGAGTTACTAATTAATATAAAATTAACAATTATAAATATTAATTT
>UCCC01000006.1:0-240624 GCA_900470735.1 Hyphomicrobiales bacterium
TTACTCCGGTGTTGACAGTTGCCCGACGAACGGTTCAAATCCTGCCCCCGTAAGCAAATATAATCAAAAAATACATAAGATTTTAAATAACCCTGCTCGAAAGAGACAGGGCTATCGGCGTTTACAATCTGTCCCGCGGTAACAGTAATCAACACCTGAACTTTGGTGAGGCGAGGAGATACATGCAACCACGTACAATACTTAATGAGCGTAATGGGCAGGGGGCAGGGAATGATTGTAAAAAGCACGAGCTTAGCAGTATATAACGATGTTCATTGAGCGCTCAGTTTTTATAAAGTATCCATGATAGCCGAACGGCAGCTTTGCTGCGCCCCTCTCGGCCGTTAAGCGACAAACCGTCCATTCTGAGAGCGGCCACTAAAATCTTGTCATGCTGCCTGAACAGGATGATCGTTGATCGGCCTGCATGTAAGAAGACAATCGGCTGAGCATTGATGCGCTACCGTAGCCGTTGTGCGGCTCGCTTGAGTTCGTCGCCAGTGAAGAGCATCCGGCAAGGGGTCTGATTTGGTGGACGACATCCGCATTGGATTACTGCGGTTAAGAATAAGTTAGCACAGAATTGGGCTATTGATTGTTGCTGTGAAGAAGGTAGCGGATGGCCCGATATTATGCAGGTCAATTGAACAGCCGCGCGATCGATGGTTAAAGGACTGCTGCTGCAGTAAGTTCAAGATGATATGGTCATATATTTCTCTGTCGGGAATATTGAGTCGTTTTATCAAGTAGGTGTTGTTCTAAGCGCGTGCTTTAGTCACGTTACCTTCTTTGTTATAATGTCCTTCGCACTTAGAACATTAATCATCCACTGGTATCATGACGAAAAGTACAGCAGTAACTTAACCGTCAGACATACTCCTATTCAGAATACGCCCAGTGTTTCACCCGAAAGTTTTCACAATTTGGGAGATATTCATGGCCTTATGTCGCTTATACGGCGCGAGGAAGCACCAAGTGGCTAAAGAAATCTGTCGAGAAGTAACGCAATAGGCGTGAACAAAACAACAAAAAGAAAAGCTTTGCCATCCGTAAACAGCGCGCTTCAAGAGTGGTAGTGGCCCTACCATCAGATACATAAGAGAGGGGCCTTGATAAGCAGAAAATGATGGAGTTGTTGTCGCAGCGGTTCAAGTTCACACTTCAAAGACAAATAATGACATAGTAGCGATATTGCTATGGCCGCCCACTGCTGGCAAAATCTCAGCTAATGCACCCTGAAATATGTGAGCCCTTAACTAAAACAGCTGGGCCAGTGCCGAGAGTGTGGCTGCGCAAATTAACACTGGAAACCAAGTGAAAACACATATGCTCATCAAAAAACAGGATTTTATAAGCTTCTAATTTCATTAAAAATCTGGCGGAGAGGGTGGGATTCGAACCCACGATGGAGTTGCCCCCACGCCGCATTTCGAGTGCGGTACTTTCAACCACTCAGCCACCTCTCCGCTGTATCGTTATATGAAGTGCAAAGCTAAAAGCCTGTATTCATATCAATTCATGCGATTTGCCGAATGTATGTGCGCTCATTTAGCATGGCTTTTTTAGAGTTACAAGGGGGAAAAGAAAGCCAATTTGGCTAAAGAAAACATGTAAGTGTGACAAACATTGTGACAAACCTTGATCAGTTTATGGGGCATGAAAGTTCCTAAACATGACATTGAAAATCATGCTGATCGAAGGTTTGAGAATGAGGGATATCAACTGGAGACTATAGTCATTGTGGCAATCCAGTTGCGGGATTTTTATTTGGCATATTAATTAGCTACTTGAGGTAAAAGATGAAGACACTGGTCTGTGGCTTGGTTTTAGTAAATTTCTTCCTGCCTACCGGTTTGGCTCTGGCAAATAATCAAAGTACACAAAATCTGGATAAGGAATCCATGGTTGAACGTTGTGAGAGGGGAGTAAGGGATCGTTTTGAATATAGCGAAAATGATATGTATGGAGAAAAAAGTGCTAACTCTATATTATCATTATCCGTTCCAGGTATTTTAACGAGGTCGCCGTATAAATATAATGATCATTTGTACTTTAATGGCGTTTCTCATGTGATGATGAATAACAATATTAAATCAAAAGTTGTGGCTGTTAAATTCGATTGCGTATTTAATGAGGATGGTTCTTTGCTTAACATTGAGGTGCTTGAAGTTAATTGATGTTCTAACAAACTTGCAATCATAGGTATCAATTTTCGAATTAATTATTTTCCATATAATATTTGTTTTGCAGTAAGTGTTGGGGCGAATTATTTGAAGGTAGATTTATGATGGCGGCCATAAAATTTCGCCCCTACGCTATTATTTTAACGGCCTATACCGTTCCTAGTCCTATCTTTGCAGCCGCTTTTATTGGAGCCGATAAACTTAAACGAATAGATTTTAAAACGGGAAGCAGTCCGGTGACTTATGTTAAACAAGTGCTGAAGCAGTTACCGGAAGGTATACCCTGTTTTGGAAAGACAACTGGTTTTATTATTAATTATGAACCTGACAAAGCTGTTCAATTTGATGAATTTGGAAATCCCATCTTAGTGTTGAATTCTGCCTATGTAATGGGCAGCGCTCAAATTCGTATCTTTTAATATTTGGGTATTATTTATCCGCCGGATTTTGATCCCTGTTAATATTTTCACGCCACCCAATTCGTTTTTCTCTATAGTTATTTTCTGGTTGGCTACTATTACAGCCTGTCTCATAATGATTGAGCTGGATTAAAATTATTTACTGCCCTAAAAGTCCTTCAAATGGACTTTTGAAGGCAGTGAAAATGGTATTAGCACCTAATACGAATGATAGCACATTAGCTGGTTTTATCTGGAAAAATGCTGATGATTTATGGGGGGATTTCCCTCACACCGATTTTGGTAAAATTATTCTGCCATTTACAGTGCTTCGTCGTTTGGAGTGTGTTTTAGAACCAACAAAAACACAGGTCTTGGATTCATATAAGGAATTTAAAGATCAGGGCTTCAATTTGGATGATATCTTAAAGGATGCTAGCCAAAATCCCTTCTACAACACATCAAATTATAACCTATCCAATTTGGGTGGCACAAAAACCAAAGCCAATCTGGAAGATTACATTGCCAATTTCTCAGATAATGTTCGGGTTATTTTTGAGCAATTTGATTTTGCAACGACAATCAATAAATTAGCAAAGGCCAATTTGCTTCTACGTATTTGCAGTAATTTTGCAGCCATTAATCTTCATCCAGACGTTGTTCCTGACAGAACAATGAGCAATGTCTATGAGCACCTCATTGCTCGTTTTGGTTCAGAAGTAGGTATGGGGTCTGAAGACTTTATGACCCCACGTGATGTGGTTCATTTGGCTGCAACTTTATTGCTTCATCCAGATGATGCCTTGTTTGAAGACAGCCAAGGCATGATCAGAACCATATATGATCAGACATGTGGTACTGGCGGCTTTTTGACTGACATGATGAATTATGTCGATGGCATGAAGAACCGCTATTCTATTCCACCTGTGCTGATTCCTTACGGTCAAGAATTACAGCCAGAAACACATGCTGTTGCTCTTGGCAGTATGCTTCTTAAAAAGCTGAAATCTGATCCAAGCCGTGACTTGTCACAAAATATCAAGCTCGGCAGTACATTAAGTGCGGATCAATTTCCTGACCTAAAATTCCACTACCAGTGTTCCAATCCGCCTTTTGGTATGTCGTGGGCTAAGGATGCTGCGAAAGTCCAGCAGGAGCATAAAGAAAAAGGGATGACTGGGCGTTTTGGTGCTGGTCTTCCTAAAAGCAGCGATGGCTCAATGCTTTTCCTCCAAAATTTGATCTCTAAATTAGAGACACCACGTAATGGTGGTGGTCGTGGTGCTATTGTCTTGTCTGGTTCGCCTTTGTTTAATGGCGGTGCTGGATCAGGTGAAAGTGAAATTCGACGCTTCATTTTGGAGAATGATCTTCTTGAAGCGATCATTGCATTGCCGACAGAGATTTTCTTCCGTACGGGGATTGGCACTTATATCTGGATTATATCCAATCGCAAGGATGCGCAAAGACAGGGCAAGGTTCAGCTTATTGATGCCACTGGCATGGGATCTTCCATGCGTAAAAATGAAGGTAACAAGCGCAAGCTGATTGATGATGATGCTATTGCTGACATCAGCCAGATTTATGCTGATTTTGAGCCGAGTGCAGTTAGCAAGATTTTTGACTACACGGATTTTGGTTATCGCCGTGTGAAGGTTCTGCGGCCTCTTCGTGTTGATATCCAATTTGATGCAGAGAAATTAGAAGTCTTCAAGGAAACGAAGGAATTCGCTAAGCTTATCCAATCCGAGCAAAATGATCTGATCGCTTATATTGAAAAGCAATTTGGCGGCTCGCATGACTATGCGTGGTTCGAGAAGGTGTTTCTTGCCGATATTCCTTTAAGAAAAGTACCGAAGGCGCTCAGTAAGGCTCTATTGACTGTTTTTGGTGTGCGCAATCCAGAAGCAGAGGCTGTCGTTATCGATGGCGAAATGCAGATGGATAGTGATCTGACTGATTATGAGAATGTGCCATTAAAGCAAGATATTAATGCTTACATGGCCAAAGAGGTTTTACCTCATGCGCCTGATGCAGTGATAGATGAAAAGCATGTTGATGCCAAAGACGGTAAGATTGGTATTGTTGGCTATGAAATCAATTTCAATCGTTATTTCTATGTCTTTGAACAGCCACGTCATCCAAATGTGATTTTGGAAGAAATCAAAGCCTTGTCCGTTGAAGTCGCCCAATTGCTTGGGGAGATTTAAGATGCAGTTCAAGCCTTACCCTGAATATCAAGACAGCGGTGTGGAATGGCTGGGGGATGTCCCTGCACAATGGGAAGTATTGAGGACAAAAAATGTTTTTAATCATCGTCGTGAAGAAGCTCGGCATGATGATGAAATTGTTACAGCTTTTAGAGATGGACAAGTTACACTTCGTAAAAATAGAAGAACCGATGGCTTTACGAATTCATTACAAGAACATGGTTACCAACACATCGTTGCAGGTGATCTGGTAATTCACGAAATGGATGCATTTGCAGGCGCTATTGGCGTTTCGGATTCAAATGGAAAATCTACACCCGTGTATACAGTCTGTTATCCGAAAAACCGCAAAACGGACAATCATTACTATGCTCATTTTTTCCGTACGATGGCATCTTATGGATATATAAATAGCTTAGCGAAAGGTATTAGGGTTCGTTCAACGGAATTTAGGTGGAATGAATCAAGAAATGTTTATCTCTGTGTCCCAACTTATGACGACCAGGCCAGTGTCGTTTCTTTCCTCGATCAAGAAACTTCTAAAATTGACCTCCTGATTTCAAAGCAGGAAAAGCTTATTGAGCTCTTGGAAGAGCAGCGGAAATCAATTATTTCGCATGCTGTAACCAAGGGTATAGACCCAAACGCACCACTGAAAGACAGTGACGTTGAATGGCTGGGTGAAGTGCCTGCACATTGGGATATTGCTGCGTTAAAACACTACGTTTCTACTCAAGCTGGTTTTGCCTTTAACAGCGATGATTACACAAGTGAAGGCTATCCCATTATCCGTATTGGAGATTTACAGGATGGGAGCATCTCACTAGATTCGGTTATGCGTGTTAAATATTTATCAGCACAATTAGAAACTTTTCGCATCACCAAAAAATTCAATAACATTCTTATGGCTATGACGGGAGCTACAGTTGGTAAAGTTGCTTTATATCAAAATGAAGCTGATGCTTTTATTAATCAGCGTGTATGCGCATTTAACTCACGTCTATTGAATAATCGTTATTTATGGTATCTTGTAAATGCCGCCAACTACAAAGAATATATTGAATTAGAGGCTTACGGCGGGGCTCAACCTAATATTTCAGAGAGGCAGCTTACAAATTTCATTGTAAGTATCCCCTCTATTGATGAGCAAAGTGTTATTGCTTCCTATCTTGACGAAGAAACATCAAAGATTGACATTGCAATCGACAAGCAAAAACAGCTTATTGAAAAATTGAAAGAATATCGTTCGTCAATTATTTCACATGCTGTGACGGGTAAGATTGATGTGCGTGATTTCGCTGCTTAAACTTTAAGCTGACTTTACTGCGTACCAAAACGACTGCACCTTACATTTAAAAGCTTTGCAGTTGTATTCTATTCAAGTGGGGGGACTATGAGTATTCTTTCAGATAAGGCGCACTATGAGTGCCATTTAGAGCGTTATATTGTCGAGAAGCTCGAAGCCCAAGGATGGCTTGTTGGCCTTTCAAGAAATTACCATACTGAATATGCGCTTTATCCTGAAGATATCATTTCTTGGATAAAAAATACCCAGCCTGAAAAATGGGATAAACTCACAGCTCTGAATGGATCCAATGCAGACGATAAAATCCTTGTTCGACTTAATGAAGAGCTAAATAAAAAAGGCACCATCAGTATTTTTCGTAATGGCTTAACCATTGCTGGTGCTGGTACTATTGATATGACAGAAAGTGCACCTGAAGATGCACGTAATCAATCTGTTATTGAAAAATATAATGCCAATATTTTACGTGTAGTTCCCCAGCTAAAATATAATCTACCACGTGGATATGCCATTGATTTGGTTTTCTTTATCAATGGTTTGCCTATGGCGACAGTTGAGATCAAGACTGAGTTTAATCAAACTATTGAAGATGCTATTGATCAATACAAGATTGATAGAAAACCAGTTGATCAGATTACAAAACGAAATGAACCACTACTGACACCTAAACGTGGCGCAGTCGTTCATTTTGCGCTGTCTGAATCTCAGATTTATATGACTACAGCACTGGATGGCGAAAGCACATATTTCTTGCCCTTTAATAAAGGCAATAATGGCCATGCAGGTAATCCACCTGCGGATACAGCTATTGGTGAGGATTATCCAGTCGCCTATTTCTGGGATTATGTTTGCCAGAAAGACTATTGGCTGCGCATTTTCCATCACTTCGTTTACATTGAGAAAAAAGATAAAGTTGATCTGCAAGGCAACTGGTCAGTTCAAGAGCGTTTAATTTTTCCCCGCTACCATCAATTTGATGCCGTAAATAAAATCATTGCAGATGTAAAAGATAATGGAACTGGCTTAAATTACCTATGTGAACATAGCGCAGGATCAGGAAAAACTAGTACGATTGCTTGGCTATGCCACTCACTCATTCGATTGCGCCACGATGACGGCAATCCATTTTATGATTCAATTATCGTTGTAACTGATCGCACAGTTCTTGATGATCAGCTGCAGGACGCAATTAAACAATTAGATCATCAAAAAGGCCTGATTGCGGCTATTAATCGTGACGATAAAGAAAATGCAGGTAAATCCAAAAGCAAGCAGCTAGAAGATGCTTTGCTGTCCAATAAGCCAATCATTATCGTAACTATCCAAACTTTCCCTCATGTCATGGAAGCTATTCTAACAAACACAAGTTTGAGTGAGCGAAATTACGGAATTGTAATTGACGAAGCACACAACTCGCAGACAGGTTCCACAGCTTCCAAGCTTCAAGCAACATTAGCACTTGAATCATCCAAAGAACTGCAAAATCTCACAATTGAAGAACTTCTGGAGAAGATTCAAAACGCACGTGTTCAGACAAAGAATATTAGCCAGTTCGCCTTCACTGCCACCCCTAAACACTCAACAATGATGCTGTTTGGCCGTACAGCTAATGGTGAACCTGCAAGTGATGATAACTTACCGCAATCATTCCACCTTTACACAATGCGCCAAGCTATCGAAGAAGGCTTCATTCTGGATGTTTTAAAAGGTTATGTGCCTTATAAAACGGCTTTTAAACTTGGTGATGATAATCTGGATGATGATAAGCGTGTTGATAGCAAGAGTGCTAAGAAAGCTTTGGCTCGCTGGATGACACTGCATGCAACAAACATCACACAAAAGGTGCAATTCATCATTGAGCACTTTCATAACAATGTTGCAAACTTGTTGAATGGCCAAGCCAAGGCCATGATTGTCACCAGTTCCCGTCCTGCGGCTGTGCGTTATAAGCTGGCAATTGAAAAATATTTTGAAAAAAATCCGCAATATAAAAATTACAGAGTGCTTGTTGCGTTCTCTGGTGAAGTAACCGGACAACAAGTCATTCATGAGGATGATAAGGACACAGACGTCTTCAATGTTGATCCGCAAATATCTTTTACCGAAGCAAATATGAATAGTGGCATCCCTAATCCAGATTTGCGTATTGCTTTTGATCGTCCTGAATACCGCTTAATGGTTGTGGCCAACAAATTCCAAACAGGTTTTGATCAACCAAAACTGTGTGCCATGTATCTGGATAAAAAGATCGCTAATGAAGTTGAAGTTGTTCAAACCTTATCTCGCTTAAATCGTACCACGACAGGCAAAGATCGCACGTTTGTGTTAGATTTCGTCAATGACCCTGATTGGATTTTGAAGTGCTTTCAAAAATACGATAGCGGTGCTGAAATCTTCAGCGTGCAAGATCCAAACGTTATCTATACGATTAAAGATAATCTGGATGAGGTTGGTCTATACACACATGATGATCTTGAAGCTTTTAAATTAGCCCGCTTCAAAACAATTAAAGATTTAACGACAAGTTCATCGTCTCAGGCAACACACCCAGAGCTTTTTAAGGTAACCGATGCTCTTACACGTCGTTTCAATCAAGATGTGAAGCAACTCAAACAAGACATCGAGAAGTTTGAACGGTTATATGATCAGGCCAAAGCAGATGGCAATGAAGCAGGAATGCTGAAGGCTGATTTTGATCGTAAGGAAAAAGATGCGGAGCTACAAAAACTCTTACGCTTCAAAGGAGATTTAGCAAAATTTGGAACAGTTTACTCCTACATTGCCCAGCTATTAGATCTTGGCGATCCAGAGCTTGAGAATTTTGCTGCTTTTTCCAGACTGTTATCAAAGCGTCTTGATGGTCAATCAGCTAAAGATATCGATGTCAGTGGTCTTGTATTAACTGGATACGGCATATTTAAACGTAAAACAGAGACGCCTGCTGATAACATTGATGAATCTGATCTTCCCCTAACACCTATTATGGGTACTAAGAATAGCGATATAGCCCCTACAAAGCTGAACTATTTACGGGAAATTGTTCAGTTGATTTCTCAAACCTTTGGGGACTTGTCTACACGTGAAGAGCAGGTCGTTTACATCAATCACCTGACAACAATTCTGCGCAAGAATGATACGGTGATGGCGCAGATCAAAAACAATCCTAAAGAAATTGCTATGCAGGGTAATCTGCCTCGTGCGGCAAGAAGTGCTATTATGCAGGCACTTTCGTCTCACCAGAAGCTGTCCTCTTTGTTGTTAAAAGATAGTGATCAAGCTCTGGATAGCGTTATTTACATTCTGTACCAGCTTCTTAGAAGCGGTGAAACGATAGACACTGAACTGGTATAAATAATCAAAAAAAGCCGCCATGATTAAACAGCGGCTTTTTATGCATTCTATGGGTGATTTCAATTAAAAAAGTTTGTTCATTCAGTCATCTTGTTGGCCAAGGGCTCATTTATAACGAAAGAAATGCAGTCGCATTTTGTGAACTGATTAGCATAGAGCTGTCAGGTACATATCATGAGTTCAAATTAAAAGTCATTGATGTACTGAATGATGCTGGGCTCAATATGCAGATGAACGAGGAAATCGATCTGGGTTTTGAAGCCAAATATATCACGTATGAAAATGATATTATTACAGCGTCATATTATATGACGTGGCATCTCATTTTTGACAGAAATATCATTGGTCAAATTCAATCTTATAAAGGCACCGAAGATTTATCAATGGCCAGATATATTCGCCAAATGATTAGCCAGAAGCAGATAGATTATCATGCTCTGCAATGATCCGATAAACCGATGATCGACCGATATTAAGCTCTCTGGATATGTCGGTTGGCTTTTTGCCATCAGCAATTAATTGCATGACTAAATCAGACTTTCTGCGAGCAGTAGGAGCACGACCTTTAAACAGACCTTTGTCTTTTGCTTTTGCAATTCCCTCTCTTTGACGTGCAAGCATAATCTCACGTTCAAACTGGGCAATCGATCCGACCAGATTAATCAACAAGCGGCCTGTTGGTGTATTCGTATCAATTGACATATCAAGTATACGAAGTCTGACTTTTTTGTTTTCAAGAGATGCAACAATTTGAGTAAGGTTGGCTATAGAGCGAGCAAGTCTATCTAAACGGGTTACAACGAGAATGTCGGCTTCACGAGCAAAATCCATGACCTGTTCAAGCTGTAATCTTTGAGAATTTACCGAGCTGACTTGCTCACTAAATATTTTTTCACAGCCATGCGCTTTAAGATCACGGATTTGAGCTTCAAAGCCTGCCTGCTGCTCTACGGTTGAAGTTCTTGCATAGCCAATAATCAAATATGTACCTCATGAAACTAAGAGCTTGTGGGACTCGTGTCCCATAAATGGAATGCCATTCATATGGTGCGCTATATATGAAATTAGAAAAGTCCCATATGAGCTGGCTTCAATGATACAAATATAAAATGCTTAAGGGTTTAATATTCTGACTTGCATAAGTCTGAGTGCTTCTTTGTGGGTAGTAATTGGATTGCCATATAAATCAAATTCACCAGCCTTATCGGGGGAGGAGTTAATTACAAAGCTTGCAATGCGTCCAAAGGAAGGAACTGCAAAAGGTAGCATATATAAAACGTAACGTACAAAGCTAAGAGATTGAAGTTGATATAAGAATTGATTTTGATCTGCTTTTTAACTTCCATAAGAGCTGTAATGAAAATGTATTGTGGTCTTTGTTGCCTGTGAGTAATATTGCATGAGAAGCAAAACGTATCTCATAAGCCTTTTTTCTCGTTTAAAATAGGTTTTATTGTTGATGAAATTGCGTTCAAAAACAGTAAATTGAGTTTCAAGTATATAAATAAGAGATAATATTTTATTCGTGTAGCTCCTCAAATTTGATCTCAATTTTTATTTCACCATACATTTCCACATTATAAGGTTGAGCACGCTTTATTGCATTATCAAGAGATTTCAAAAAATTCTCGTTAGAAGCATTTAGTGTTGGAGTTAAAATCTTATAATCGATTATTTCTCCTTTTTCGCCAATGTTTAAAACAATATTTATGTTTGTTTTAATGTTTTCAGAGTATTTGAAATGATTCCACATAACCATTATTTGCCCTTTCACTGAATCTTTTTCAGTTTCGGACGGTGGATTTAATTCTGAGTAGACCTTAGGTTTTGGTGCTTTATTTGTAAGGCCATCGTTTATTGCTTTTTCAAATCCTTTCTCAAATTGTTTGTTGAGCTCAATCATTTGGGGATTGCATGTGTAAATATGACGTATGGGTACATTATATGCATTAACAGCGTCATATTCGATGTCCAAACCTTGAATAATAGGGTTGCTAGTTACTTTGATACGTTTGTAACTAGATGGAGATATTAACTGCTCTTTTATCTCCATCTCACAATCAATTAATAATTGGGGGTCAGCAGCATTGCTGCCAGATACAGAGATAAAAAACATAAACCCTGATAAAAGTACATAATTATTCATCTTTAGACTTTTCTAATTAAGTTTATATTAATTATTCCTATAACATAGGATTGATTAATTAATATAATGATGTTTGCTTCAAAGCAATAAGATCGAAATTTATATTTTTCTATCTGAGATCTAGCGACATATTTGGTACATTACTGTTACAATGCCAATATCATGAGCAGATCAAACAATAATGATGAGGGATTCAACAATATATTAAATGTTTAAATGAATAATCGTAGTGTATGTGCAGCATTTGTCATTTGATAAAAATGCCCTCGACTAATTAAGATCAAGGGCAACTTACATGATGATAGGCATGGCATGCTTTGTTAGCTGAAGATGGTATCAATGTATTTTTTTAGATTTTTTTCAAAATTATCATTTTCTGGAGATAATTGAATTTTCTCTATTAAATTGTGGTAATTTATAAATTTATTGTAATATGCTTCTTTAAAAATTCCATTTTTATTTTTAAATATGAGTACCGCTTTTTCTTTTGCTAAGCGTATTTTTGTATTTTTCGCTTTATTGATATTATTTTTTGATGAAGGTAGATCGTATGGATAACACTTTGTAATAAAATCAAGGCATTGATCTGTATATGAATGGGAAAATTTACTTGAGTAGCATATATAGTTAATTATTGATTTATCTTCATGTATTTCATTTATATAAAAATCATTAATTAAATTTATGTATTTATTTTTATTTTTGATATATAGAGTAATTTTATTTTTTATTTCTTCGGCTTTGTATTTTTTATATACATTTTCATTTATAGATATAAGTCCATGAAAATGTGGATTTTCACTTGATGATATTAAATCTGATTTCGAATAACGGCTTCCTTCTATGTCGAAATCAATGAATAATCCATTTTTATTTTGAACGTTTACGTTTGTTGTTTCTGAAAATGCCTTATTAATGGATTTATATATTTCCTCAGTAATGTGATGTGGTCTCGTTATAAATTCACCTGTGTTTTTCATTTTAATGGTGATGACATATAACCTCTGATTTATATCAGATATATTTCTCATGTGACTTATTATTCTTAAGAGGCAATTTAGTCCATATTTGTAATTTATCTCTTTCTTTCTTGTTTTTAATTCTGATGATAATGGTAAAATATTCATTAATATCTCCTGTATTTACATGATTAATCTTTCTTTTTGTTGTTTGAATTTAGGTAATAATTTTCATTAGAGGTAAGTCTATTCGAATTACCAATTTTTACTATTGTTAAGCTATGGTTTTTAAAGGAATGCGACCCACTATGGATCAATTAAAGGAAATATATGCTTCGAGTGCTTATAGTTACTATTCTCTATAAAATTCATATATGAGTTGGCATAAATCAGTTTACCTCTGATATGCCGTTCTCCGCCAAAAATTGGCGAAGTGTATTTTCTGCGTATGTTAGGGCGTTGGTTTCTTCGATTAACGGCTCGAGTGCTACATCATTAAGGATTAGGTGTAGTTCTAATTCTTGTTTTATGTAGGATAGGCAGGATATCGCTGCTCCGATACTAAAATCTCTGCCCTTGTGTGTTTGGTAAGCCATCCAGCCTTTATGCTTCTTGCAAAATGTAGTGCTGAAGTCTGCCTGATTGGTGACAAGATTGACGGCTTTTAATTTTTTATAGATCTCTAAAAGTATATTTTTCTCCAGTGTTGTTTCTAATCTATTTAACGTTTGCATGTAAATTTCAGCGAATATGGCTTATAATACGTTTTTTAACCGAGTTTTTGAGCAATATCTTCTGCTCTGATATGTGTGTAGCGAAAGAGCATGCTGAAGCTTCTGTGGCCGGATATTACCGCAACTTCAGGCAAGGATAGTCCTTTTTCAAAGAAGCGGCTGATGGATTCATGACGTAAATCATGTAGGCGAAGACCGGTAATTTTGCATGTTTTCAATAAACCAAGCCAAGCTCGACGTAAGGCATACTCTGAGATCGGAAATACACGTTCTCGTGTGCGCCCAAGCCTACTGAGGATTTCGACTGCACTTGGAGAAAGTGGCACTTTGCGGGGTCTACCGTTCTTTGTTATTGGCAGAAATGCGAGCTGTTTTTTGAGATCGACATTTGTCCAAAGAAGTCCAAGAAGTTCTCCACGCCGCATCCCTGTCTCAACGGCGAGCTCAATAAATGGTCCAATGAACCAATAATTGCTGCTGTAGGCTTCTTTCTTCATTATCTCCCATTCTCCTTTGTGAAGTCTCCTGTCACGGCCTTCACCGGGAGATGGAAGTTTTAAATCCTCAAATGGGTTCCTTGGGATGGGGAGTCCCCACTCTTTACGAGCGATTTCAATACAGTGACGTAATACAGCCAATTCTCGGCGAACAGTTGCTGGTTTTACTGCTCGGAGTCTTTTGTCTCGATATTGTGCAAGTAGCATTCCGGTTAGCTTATCCACTGGATGCTTTGTAATTGCTGTTCTGCATAGTGCACGAATTAAATAGCGCTCCTGCGCTTCGCCACGCTTTGTCGGGCTCACCGTGTCTGCATAGCGTTGAAGGAGTTCTCTTAATGATGGTCTAACACCAGAACGGGCGTTGACCGGATTGGAGATGTCGAGGCCATATTCTTGAGCTCTGGCCCATGCCTGCGCTTCAACTTTTGTTTTAAAGGAAGCTGAAATTGGCTGAATACCTTGTCTTCTAACAATGGCCTGCCAAGATTTATTTCGTTTTCTAAAGGTAGCTATAATAATCTCGAAAGTGACAAAAATCTATTTTCATTTTATCACGAGGGGCTTGCAAAAAGCCAGGAAAAACGTCATAAAGAATGGAAGATCAGTGAGATAAGGGTTCTGAAAACCTGTACCAGTTTCGATGACGCTTATACATTTCGAGTGCGGTACTTTCAACCACTCAGCCACCTCTCCGCTGTATCGTTATATGAAGTGCAAAGCTAAAAGCCTGTATTCATATCAATTCATGCGATTTGCCGAATGTATGTGCGCTCATAACGCGGACAGTGAAATTAGACAAGAGCTAATCGCGCATAAATCACCATATTTTCGCAGATATTATGCATTACCAGCTTAAAAATCTTGACGGATCGCTGTTTTTGTCACTATATGCGGCCACGTCGTAGAGGTGAGAATCCTCTTTGGCTTTTGTTGTGTGTTTGTCAAAGCTTAAACTACTGTTTTCGTTGAGATAAATATTTAAACTGTCACGACTGACAAGAAGACGGCCCCTGTAAAGCGGGAGAGCCGGAAACGAACAACCGAAAGGAAAACAAATGTTCGCAGTCATCAAAACCGGTGGTAAGCAGTATCGCGTTGCCGCCAATGATGTGATTAAAGTTGAAAAAGTTACCGGTGAAGCCGGTGATGTTGTAGAATTTGCAGAAGTTCTGATCGTTGGCGAAGGTGAAAACGCTACTGTCGGTGCTCCACGCGTTGAAGGTGCTGTTGTAACTGCAGAAGTTGTTGAACAGGGCCGTGCGAAAAAAGTTATCGCGTTCAAGAAGCGTCGTCGCCAGAACTCCAAGCGTACCCGCGGTCATCGTCAGGAACTGACGACAATCCGTATTTCGGAAATCCTCACCGGTGGCGCAAAGCCATCCGCGAAAGCTAAAGCTGCGCCTAAAAAGGCTGCACCTAAAGCTGAAGCTGCTGAGTAATTAACGAGTTTAAAGGAGAATACCGATGGCACATAAGAAAGCTGGCGGTTCATCGCGTAACGGTCGCGATTCAGAGTCGAAACGCCTTGGCGTTAAAAAGTTCGGTAGCGAAGCTGTTATCGCAGGCAACATCATTGTTCGCCAGCGCGGTACTAAATGGCATCCGGGTGCAAACGTAGGTATGGGTACAGATCATACTCTGTTTGCAAAAGCTGATGGCGTTGTGTCTTTCAAGACCAAAGCAAACGGCCGAACCTTTGTATCCGTAAACCCGATGGCAGAAGCTGCGGAGTAACCGGTGCTCCATACATATACCGGTGTTCCTGTTGAACCCGATATATGAAGCCCGCTTAACGGACAAAATATTGAAGGGGAGACGGGTAACCGTCTCCCCTTTTATTTTTCCCGGAGGAAGACCGTCAGGTCTGAAAGCAAGAATGACAAAATTGCAGAGCGGAACAGAACTAAACAGTGACAGTAAGCAGGCCGTGCCAGTGGCCGATGATGAGCTCAGAGGCGCAGGCCTGACAGGCGATTATGGTGCCGATGTTGTTTTGCGGGATTCTCCCGTGCAACTGACAGAGCGCCTCGTGCTGCGTTTGCCGCATGAAGAAGATATCGACGCCCTTGCTGTTCTGGCGGGCAATGTGAATGTAGCGCGCATGTTGGCGCGTCTGCCTTATCCCTATTCCCGTGACCATGCTGTTGA
Organism: Hyphomicrobiales bacterium; assembly: GCA_900470735.1. Taxonomy (GTDB): domain Bacteria; phylum Pseudomonadota; class Alphaproteobacteria; order Rhizobiales; family Rhizobiaceae; genus Pseudochrobactrum. The sequence continues at coordinate 15,936 of UCCC01000006.1, forward strand.
TTTTATCAAGCTCGCGGCATCGGGCGCCATAGGCCAGTTCGCCTATGCGATTACCTTAGCCGATACAGGCGAATTTATCGGCAGCATCACTTTGCACGATCATAAATATGGTTCGGGCTATGAAATTGGCTATTGGCTGGGTGAACCCTATTGGGGCAAAGGCTATGCCACAGAAGCCACAACTGCTCTGATTGATCTGTCATTTCGTGAGTTATCACTGGAGCAGATTTATATCAGCGCTCAGAGCCGCAATGAAGGCTCAAAGCGGGTGATTGAAAAATGCGGCTTCAGACATACCGGCTCTGCCGTCGGGCACTCCGTTATTGACGGCGATGTGCCGGTTGAATGCTATATCATGACCCGCCAGCAATGGCTGGAAATGCGTGGTGCAGGACAATAAGGTTCTGCGCTGCTGCAGATTTATGAAGGCTGTGGTTTGTTTTGCGCGTATGCAGGGCAAACTATAGTTTGTCTCTGGACTAAGCGGCGGTTTTCAAGTCTGGTTTTTTGCTGTATTGGCTCAGTTTAAATATCTCAGTTAAAATTGCGGTCGCATATCTCCGCAATTTATTACCTCTTAATATCGGACTATCCGAAAGCCGGTTTATGCCGGAAAAGGCAAGCACATGAAATTCCTCGACCAGACAAAAATTTATATCCGCTCCGGAAATGGCGGTGCTGGCGCGGTTTCGTTCCGTCGCGAAAAATTTCTTGAATTCGGCGGTCCCGATGGCGGTGACGGCGGTCGCGGCGGTGACGTCTGGGCTGTGGTCGTGGATGGTCTGAATACCCTGATTGACTATCGCTACCAGCAGCATTTCCGGGCGAAAACCGGTATGCACGGCATGGGTCGTAACATGACCGGCGGTAAGGGCGATGACGTCATTCTCAAAGTGCCAGTTGGTACGCAGATTTTTGAAGAAGACAATGAAACGCTGATCTGCGATCTGACCACTGTCGGTCAGCGCTACCGTCTTGCTAAAGGCGGCAATGGCGGTTTCGGTAACCTGCATTTCAAAACCTCGACCAATCAGGCACCGCGTCGTGCCAATCCGGGTCTTGATGGTATTGAGCGCACCTTGTGGCTGCGTCTGAAGCTGATTGCGGATGCCGGTCTCGTTGGTCTGCCAAATGCCGGTAAATCGACTTTCCTTGCCAGTGTGACTGCTGCCAAGCCGAAGATCGCTGACTATCCTTTCACCACGCTGCATCCAAATCTTGGTGTTGCCCGTGTGGATGCGCGTGAGTTTGTGATCGCGGATATTCCGGGGCTGATCGAAGGTGCGAGCGAAGGTATTGGTCTTGGTGACCGTTTCCTCGGCCATGTGGAGCGTACCCGCGTGTTGCTGCATCTGGTTTCGGCACAGGAAGAAGATGTGGCGAAGGCCTATACGGTTATTCGTGGTGAGCTGGAAGCTTATGGGCACGGTCTGACGGATAAGATCGAGATTGTCGCGCTGTCACAGGCTGATACGCTTGATCCGGACGCCCGCAAAGACAAGATGAAGGCGTTGAAAAAAGCGTGTGGTCGTGAACCGTTGTTGCTGTCGGCTGTGAGCCGTGAGGGCATTGAGACAACATTGCGCGAACTGGCACGTATTATTGATCAGAGCCGTGCAGAAGAAGCCGATCTTGAAGCCGCTAAAGCGGACGGTAAAGCCAAGTCAGATTTCAGAGATAAGTGAGCAGATCATGACGATCGGAGCGCTGAAGAATTATCGTCGTATTGTTATCAAAATCGGCTCGGCGCTTCTCGTTGATCGCGCTCAGGGACTGAAGCAGAACTGGCTGATCAGTCTTGCTGCCGATATTGCGGCTTTGCAGGCGCAGGGCGTTGAAGTGTTGGTCGTGTCCTCCGGTGCGGTTGCACTGGGACGCACGGTTCTGGGGCTGCCTTCGGGTACTCTGAAGCTTGAGGAAAGTCAGGCATCAGCGGCAGCAGGGCAGATTGCGTTGGCGAAAGCCTATGCGGATGTGCTGGGGGCCCATCAGATCATGGCGGGGCAGGTGCTGCTCACATTGTCTGATACGGAAGAACGCCGCCGCTATCTCAATGCCCGAGCAACGATTGAAACGCTGCTGAAGCTCAAGGCCGTGCCGGTTATCAATGAGAATGATACGGTTGCGACCAATGAAATCCGTTATGGCGATAATGACCGCTTAGCTGCCCGTGTTGCCACGATGATCGGCGCTGATCTGCTTATTCTGTTGTCTGATATTGACGGCCTTTATACAGCGCCACCGCATAAAGACCCGAATGCGCAGTTTTTACCAGTCGTGGAAGCGATTACACCTGATATTGAGGCTATGGCTGGTGCTGCCGCTTCTGAATTGTCGCGTGGTGGCATGAAGACCAAACTGGATGCCGGAAAGATTGCCAATGCGGCCGGAACTGCGATGATCATCACCTCCGGCACGCGGATGAACCCGCTGGCGGCGATTGATCGCGGCGAGCGTTCAACTTTGTTCAAAGCCTCCAATGCGCCGGTCAATGCATGGAAGGTCTGGATTTCCGGCCATCTCGATGCTGCCGGACAATTGGTGATTGATGATGGTGCTTTGCAGGCGCTGAAATCCGGTAAATCGCTGTTGCCTGCCGGTGTGCGTGAAGTGCGCGGGGATTTCCAGCGTGGCGATACCGTTTCCATTCTTAACTCGGAAGGCCGTGAGGTTGCCCGTGGTCTGGCCGGTTATGATGCTGTCGATGCAGTGAAGATTGCCGGCCATAAGAGCGGCGAAATTGAAGAGATACTGGGTTATTTCGCGCGTTCTTCTATGGTGCACCGCAATGATCTGGTGATCCGCGGCCACCGTTTGCTGGGTGCTGTGAGTGCTGATGGGGAAATGTGCGATGCAGGATAATCTGGCTGTTGCTGATCTGATGGCAGAACTTGGCCGCAAAGCACGCGCAGCCGCAGGCCCGCTGGCGATTGCCAGCGCTGAGCGCAAACATGCCGCTTTGATTGCTATGGCTGATGCCTTGCTGCGACGCAAAGATCTGATACTCAATGCGAATGTGCTGGATGTTGCCGCGGCGGAAGCTGCTGGCACTGCCGCATCTTTCATTGATCGTCTGAAACTGGATGAAGCGCGTATCCGTGCAATGGCCGATGGTATTCGTGCGATTGCAGCCCTGAGAGATCCGGTCGGTGAAGTGATGACCGAATGGGATCGCCCGAATGGTTTACATATTGAGCGTGTCCGTACGCCGCTTGGTGTGATCGGTGTGATTTATGAAAGCCGTCCGAATGTGACCGCCGACGCCGGTGCGCTATGTCTGAAGGCTGGTAATGCGGTGATCCTGCGGGGTGGCTCAGACTCAGCTCATTCATCCCGTGAAATTCATGCAGCTTTGGCCGAAGGTCTGAAAGCTGCGGGGCTGCCGGAAACCGCTATCCAGATGGTGCCGGTAACAGACCGCGCAGCGGTCGGTGAAATGCTCAAAGGTCTGAACGGTGCGATTGATGTGATTGTACCACGCGGTGGCAAAAGCCTTGTTGCCCGTGTGCAGGAAGAGGCGCGGGTGCCGGTCTTCGCGCATCTCGAAGGTCTGTGCCATGTTTATATCGATGGCAGTGCTGATCTGGAAATGGCAAAGCAGATCGTTCTCAATGCCAAAATGCGCCGCACTGGTATTTGCGGTGCAACCGAGACTTTGTTGGTTGACCGTAAAGTAGCGGAAACCCATCTGGTGCCTGTGTTGAGCGAGCTGGCGAAAGCCGGTTGTGTAATCCGTGGTGATGCAGAAGTTTGTGCATTATATCCGCAAGCTGAACCGGCAACTGCGGAAGACTGGTCAACGGAATATCTGGATGCGATCATTTCCGTGGCGCTGGTTGACGGAATTGACGGTGCGCTGGCACATATCAACCGCTACTCCTCGCATCATACCGAGGCTGTGATCGCAGAAGATGCTGCGGTTGTTGAGCGGTTCTTTAACGAGATTGATTCAGCCATTTTGATGCATAATGCTTCGACGCAATTTGCTGACGGCGGTGAGTTCGGTATGGGCGCAGAAATCGGCATTGCGACAGGCAAAATGCATGCGCGCGGGCCGGTTGGTGTGGAACAGCTCACTTCGTTCAAATATCGCGTTCGCGGTAACGGACAGACACGGGTTTAATCAGCGCTCATGTCAAAATCCGTGAAAGAACCAGCTGACAAGACTGCTTTACCGCAAGCATTTCAGGATGTTGCGCAAGGCTATCTGCATATGCCGGTTGCACCGGTCGGTGCTAAAATCGGTCTGTTCGGCGGTTCTTTCAATCCACCTCATGCAGGCCATGTTCTGGTGGCAGAATTGGCACTGGAGCGGTTGGGGCTGGATCAGCTCTGGTGGATGGTGACGCCCGGAAATCCGCTGAAAGATGTCAGCGAACTGGCACCTTTGTCCAGACGCATTGCGTTGAGTGAAGACCTCATTTCTGATAAGCGCATTCATGTTACGGCATTTGAAGCCAGCTATCAGGTGCGCTATACGGCAGATACACTTGCGCTGGTGCGTCAACATAATCCGGACAAGCATCTGGTTTGGGTTATGGGCGCGGATAATCTGATGAATTTTCATCATTGGCAGGAATGGGATGAGATTGCCCGTACCTATCCGATTGCAGTGATTAACCGGCCGGGCTCAAATATGGCGGCTGAGGATTCAGTTATGGCACAGCAATTCAGTGCTGCGCGTCTGCCGGAAGCTGATGCTGCAAAGCTTGCGACACAGCAGGCACCGGCATGGGTTTTTATTCATGGCCCACAATCGGAACTGTCATCCACGCAACTGCGTGAGCAACAGGCGGGATCATAGTCTAGAGCGTCAGAGCGAGTTTTGTGTGCCAAGTCTGGCACACGGCGCGCTAAGTACAAGCTGCAATAGCGGTCAGAAAATTTACAGGGGTTCGTGTCTTGAAACAGACACAGGACTCTGCCACTTTTATAGTCACACGGGGCGTTATTACCGTGTGGCGTTGTTCTTTACGGAAAGGTACTCATTGAGAACAGCAATTGACAAGAAGGGTGTTACCACGCCTTCACCAGCTGAGGTCAGCGGCGAAGCCACTGTGTCTCAAGCTTTAGAGGTTCTGCTTGCAAGCCTTGATGACTCCAAGGCAGAAGATATCATTTCCATTGATCTGCGCGGGAAATCCGCTCTGGGCGATTATATGGTAATCGCTTCCGGTCGCTCACAGCGCCATGTCGGTGCGGTGGCTGATCACATGCTGCGTGCGCTGAAAGAAATCGGTGTACGTGATATTCAGATCGAAGGTCTTGAATCAGCAGACTGGGTTCTGGTCGATACGGGCGATATCATCGTTCATATTTTCCATCCGGAAATCCGTGAGTTTTATAATATCGAAAAAATCTGGCTCACACCGGAAGCGGATGAATTTAATCCGCGTAAAAAGTCAGTGCATTAATTTGCGCGATGATTTGTAAGATCGGGCATGCCGGATTGTGACGGCATGCTGCTGATACAATATGCAGCTGCCTGACAGAGTATGGCAGGCAGAGGTTTTTTGATTATGCGTGTTACAGTTTATGCGGTCGGAAAAATGAAAGCCGGTCCCGAGCGGGAGCTGGCTGAGCGTTATTTTGACCGTTTTGCCAAAGCCGGTACGGCTTTGGGATTTGAGTTTACCGGTGTTAGTGAGATTACGGAAAGCAGAGGCGGCAATGCGGATCAGCGCAAAGTCGATGAAGCAGCGCGTGTCTATGAAGCACTGGATAATGGCGCAGCGCTGATTCTGCTGGACGAGCGCGGTAAAGAACTTGGCTCTGAGGCTTTTGCCGAGCAGATGGGCAAAATCCGTGACGGCGGCAAAAGACAGCTGATTTTAGCGCTTGGCGGGCCCGATGGTCATGATCCGCAATTGCGTGCGCGTGCCGATCTGGTGCTGGCAATGGGAAAAATGACCTGGCCGCATCAGCTGGCACGTATTCTGATTGCTGAGCAATTATACCGGGCGGTGACGATTCTCTCCGGCCATCCTTATCATCGGGTGTGATCAGAGCGTAATTTTGAAGTGTGAGAGTGGTCTTTAGAGCGCCGTGTGCCAGACTTGGCGCACAAAGGTCGCTCTAACACTAAAATGAGAGCATAATTTCATCTTAAACTGATTCAAGTTTAGAGAATTATGCTCTAGTGTGCCAAGTTTGGCACGCGGCACTCAAAAGCATTTACAGACGGATTTTGATACGGATAATCTTTGTTATAGATTCACCGCTATAATTGAGTGATCGCAACGGATCAGTATTTGAATTTTGATGAATAACAGCAGCAGTTCTTTCCGGCTTGGTCTGATGAACCGTATTTGTGTCGCTCCGGCCAGATGCGCTTTGTCTGCCGGTTTGCTGATGTTGTTATCAGGTGCAGCTGTTGCACAGGAGGCGGCGCCGGTGCCGCTGGAACAGCAGCACAAAACGGTTTCAGGTAGTCTCGATGCGATTAACAGCGAGATTGCTCTTTCAAAAGAAAAACTACAGCAGCTTGAGATAAGTGTATCCGAGCTGAAAAAAGATCAGGCAACGATTACGGCTGCCCTGATCCAGTCTGCCAAGACAGACAAGAAACTTTCTGAAGATATTGAAGCCGCAGGTCAGAAACTGATTGCGCTGAGTGAGCAGGAAGACGGTATCCGTCTGTCATTGCACTCACGTCGTAAAGTGCTGGCGGAAGTGCTGGCGGCTCTGCAACGCATGGGGCTCAATCCGCCGCCGGCTATTCTGGTACGCCCTGATGATGCGCTGGCTTCCGTGCGCTCGGCTGTTTTGCTTGGCGCTGTGGTGCCGGAAATGCGGGCGCAGACTTTGGAGCTGATGGCTGATCTGAAAGAGATGCAGCGTCTGCAGGCCTCGATCAAAGACGAGCAGGAGCGGCTGACAGCCAGCCGCACGGCGCAAGCAGAGGAACGGCAGAAACAGGAACTGTTGCTTGAAGAAAAGCAGAAGCTCTACAGCCAGTCTGAGGACGAGCTGAAGGCTGAGCGGCTTCATGCAGAGGAGCTGGCGAAAAAAGCCACCAGCCTTAAAGACCTGATTGCTTCATTGCAGGCGCGTATGGATAAAGTGCGTACTGCCGCCGATGCAGCGCGCGAAGCGGAAGAACAAAGGCTGGCCGAGGGGCAGGAGCGCGCTGCCCAGCCTGGTGAAAATTCACTGCTGTCGCGTGCGGATTTTGAGTCTCTGCGCGGGCAGCTGGTTTTGCCTGCCAGCGGAAAAATCACAAAAAAGTTTGGTCAGAAGGATGATTTTGGTCGTCCGCAGGCCGGACAAATGCTGCAAACTCCGCAAAACGCCACGATTACGTCACCTTCTGATGGCGTTGTGCTTTATGCTGGGGCATTTCGTTCCTATGGTCAGCTGTTAATCCTTGATGTTGGCAGCGGATATCATATCGTCATGGCGGGATTAAGCAGAATCAATGTGCAACAAGGCCGGTTTGTACTGGCCGGTGAGCCGGTCGGGGCTATGGGAGATAAGCTTTTAACCAGTGTTGCGTCACTGGGGAGTGGTAATTCTTCACCGATGCTTTACATAGAATTTCGAAAAGATGGGAAATCCGTCGATCCGACCCCGTGGTGGACCGAGCGGCATTCCGGAAGGACACAAGATGATACGTAAAATGTCGCTTCTTTTCGCAGGTGCCTTAATGGGGGCTTCGGCGATGGTTGCTGTGCAGGGAGCACCGGCTGCGATTGCCAATGCTGCTGGCAACGATACTTATAAAGAACTCGCGATTTTCGGCGATATTTTTGAGCGTGTGCGCCAGCAATATGTGACGCCGCCTGAAGATAAAAAGCTGATCGAAACCGCGATCAATGGCATGCTGACCTCGCTGGATCCGCATTCGTCTTATCTCAATCCGGAAGCGGCGCAGGATATGCGCGTTCAGACCAAGGGTGAGTTCGGCGGCCTCGGTATTGAAGTCACCATGGAAAATGATCTGGTGAAAGTTATCGCGCCGATTGATGATACACCTGCATCGAAAGCCGGTGTTCTGGCCGGCGATCTGATCAGCCAGATCAACGGTACGGAAGTCCGTGGTCTGACCCTGAATGACGCCGTTGATAAAATGCGCGGACCGGTGGATGAAGCGATTGAGCTGACTTTGATCCGTCAGGGGGCTGACAAGCCGATCAAGCTGTCGATCAAACGTGCGATTATCAAGGTTAAAGCTGTCCGTTACCGCGTTGAGAATGATGTCGGTTATCTGCGTGTGATTTCCTTCACCGAGAAAACTTCTGACGATCTGACCAAGGCGATCAAGGATATTCAGACCCAAATTCCGGAAAACAAGCTGAAAGGCTATGTGCTCGATTTGCGTCTCAATCCGGGTGGTCTGCTTGATCAGGCTGTTGCTGTATCAGATGCCTTCCTTGATAAGGGCGAAGTGGTTTCTACCCGTGGTCGTGATCCGCAGGATGTTACCCGTTTTGATGCCCGTTCAGGCGATCTGACTAAAGGCAAGCCGGTGATCGTGCTGATCAATGGCGGTTCTGCCAGTGCGTCTGAAATTGTGGCCGGTGCGTTGCAGGATCATCGCCGTGCAACGGTTCTGGGAACGCAGTCCTTTGGTAAAGGCTCTGTGCAGACCATTATCCCGCTGGGTGAAAACGGTTCGCTGCGTCTGACCACGGCGCTCTATTACACCCCGTCAGGCAAGTCGATTCAGGGCAAGGGCATTACACCCGATATCAAGGTGGAACAGCCATTACCGGATGAGCTGAAAGGCCGTGATGTTACGACTAAGGGTGAAGCCGGTCTGAAAGGCCATATCAAAGGTGCAGATGAGGATGATACCGGTTCCGGTTCATCAGCCTATGTGCCGTTGGAGCCAAAAGACGACATCCAGCTGGGCGAAGCTATGAAACTGCTGCGCGGCGAAATGGCTAATGCTGCCTTCCCGCCGGATCCTAAAAAAGATCTGCCGAAACCTGATAAAAAATAAGCTTGTACACTTCAGAAAAACGCGGGGCAGTCCCCGCGTTTTTTGTCTGTCATTTTAATGCATAAACTGAAGAGAACAGAATGTCTGAAAAGCGTGATCCTGCATCGCTGCCTTATCGTCCTTGCGTCGGTATTATGGTCTTGAACCGTGAAGGTAAAGTCTGGGCTGGCCGCCGTATCGTTGAGCCGAATGGCGAGATGGAAGGGGCAACACAGCTCTGGCAAATGCCGCAGGGCGGTATTGATAAAGGCGAGGATCCGGCAACGGCATCTTTGCGCGAGCTTTATGAAGAAACCGGTATGCGCACTGTCAGCCTGTTGGCTGAAGCGCCGGACTGGATCAATTATGACCTGCCGGAGCATCTGATCGGGATTGCCCTGAAAGGCAAATATCGCGGCCAGACACAGCGCTGGTTTGCTTATCGCTTTGAAGGTGATGAAAGCGAGATCGCAATCAACCCGCCTCCGGGTGGCCATGATGCTGAATTTGATATGTGGGCATGGAAGCCGATGTTGGAACTGCCGGAACTGATCGTACCGTTCAAACGCACGGTCTATGATGAGGTCGTGAAGGCCTTTAAGCATCTGGCCTGAGCCGGATCCGAATTATTGAAAACGCGGCTTTATAAGCGGCGTTTTGCTTTTAAAGGTCGTGGCGCATATTGTTAGCCGGTGCGTTAAGCTGAAATTCAAGCCCTTGCGGCCGGTAATGCAGTTCCGCTGTGCCGCCCAGACTGGCCGCTAATGTGCGTTCAATCAGACGTGAACCAAACCCACGTCTTTCGGGTTTAGTTACTACGGGGCCGTCTCTCTCTGCCCAGATAAACAGGAAGCGGTCATTTTCGAAATGCCAGCTGATTTCAATATAGCCGTCAGGCGTTGAAAGAGCACCATATTTGACGGCATTGGTGCCCAGTTCATGAAGTGCCATGACCATGGACAGCGACTGTCTGGAGCCCAGAATGGCAGATGTGCCGTGAATGCGGATACGTTTTTCATCGGCACCGGCATGGACGGACAGACTATTGGCAACAATTTCCGCCAGATCGGCACTCGAGGATTTTGTACCGTGCGTCAGGACATCCTGCGCTTTGCTGAGTGCCATAATACGCGCTTCAAAAGCCGCTCTCGCATCTTCAGCGCTGGTTGTGTTGCGCAAGGTCTGATTGGCAATGCCCTGAATAATTGCCAGAATGTTTTTACTGCGATGCACGAGCTCTGCTGTCAGCATTGCCTGCTGTTCTTCAGCCAGTTTGCGGGCGGTAATATCCTGAACAATACCGCGCATACGGATGGTTTTGCCTTCATCATCCGGAATTAGTTCAGTGGAGAGGGCAACCCAACGCTCTTCCTGATTATCCAGCCGCTGAATGCGATATTCGCTGTGACCTGAACGGGGCAGGGCAAAAGACATTGAAGCGTCAGACGGTTTGTTTTCTGCCGGAGACATCAGGTTTTCAAACAGTTCGATGGTAATCGTACTGTCTGGTGCGATGCCAAAAATTTGCCTGATCTGATTGGTGACAGTGATCGCACGATTGACGAGATTGATATCAAACGCGCCGATGCCGCCTGCTTCCTGAGACTGGCGCAGCATCTCTTCCTGTTCGCGCAGACGCTCCTGCTGATCACGGACAATCGTGCGGTCGATCAGGATTTTCAGAAAACCCTGGATGTGCCCGTTCTGATCATAGAGCGGTAACAACTGTCCACTTGCCCAGAAGCGGCTGCCGTCTTTGCGTAAATGCCAGCGTTCAACGGCATCCTGCCGGTGGTGTAATGCAGTCACGCGCCGCATGTCAGGAATATTTTTTTCCCGTTCTTCCGGTGTGAACAGGATATCAACTGAGGATTTGAGAATTTCCTCTTCAGTCCAGCCGAAAAGTTTTTGCGCACCGGCATTCCAGCTGGTGACTTGCCCGTTCAGGGCTGTGGTGATGATGGCATAGTCCAGCGCGTTATCAATAATGAGCTGATTGAGTCGTTGTTTTTGCTGCTGCTGATAAAGCTGGTTTTGCATGTCGATATGGGCGCTGGCAAGCTTTGCCAGTCTGCGCAAATCTTTAAGCTGGGACGCGGTCAGGCTGCGCGGCTTCGTATCCAGTATTAGCAGCGTGCCGAAAATCGTATCGTCACGCCCTGTCAGCTTGATTCCGGCGTAAAAGCGATAGGATGTTGTGCCTTGCACAAAAGGTTCTGTGGCAAAGACCGGTGTCGTGCTCGCATCACTGATGATGAAAATGTCATCAGCTAATAAGGTCTGCCGGCAAAAACTGTGTCCAGCCGGTGGTGCACTAAGATCAAGCCCGTGAACTGCTTTAAAAATCTGCTGTTCCTGTGAAATCAGATTGATCGCGACAGCGGGTACATCAAAAATACCAGCTGCCAAAGCCACCAGATTATCGAGCACAGGATCATTCTCGCGGTTTATTGTGGTAAATCGCGGCAGCATTGCCTGAAATAAAGAAGAGCTTTCCGGCAGTCCGTTTAAATTATCGGCTGAGGTATCCCATATGATTTCCACCCGTTTATCCTATCAGAACCGGCGCTCAATTAACTGATGAATGAGCCGCATTTCAGTAAGCATCACGCTTTGCTGATACTATTGCTGTTTTTAGAGAGGAAAATAAGGCTTTTGTTAAATTATTATTAATTTGTGAAAGTAGTGCCGGTATTGCTGCATTCATATTTGGAGAACAGGATCGGCAAAACCGGCATTCCTGTTTGATGGAACTGCATGGCCAGCCTGTCATATTTATTGATTTAAGGATGCATCCATATAGCTTTTAATGCGTTATCCTGTTGGTGGCTCGTGGAAAATTGCACGATGCAATGAGGGCGGGCAGTAATTCATATCGGAGATCATAATGGGTGCAGAGAGTTTACTGGTTTTTCTGATCGTAGGCCTCGTTGCCGGCTGGCTTGCAGGGCAGGTCGTGCGCGGCGGAGGTTTCGGCATTCTTGGTAATATTGTTGTCGGTGTGATCGGTGCGTTTTTGGCAGGGTGGTTATTGCCGCGTCTGGGATTTGCAATCGGGGGCGGCGTGATTGCCGCAATCGTGAATGCCTTTATCGGTGCCGTCATCCTGCTGGTCATTCTACGGCTTGTAAAACGAGCGTGATCTTTTAAAATCTGCCTATTACAACCTGCCGGAACAATCCGGCAGGTTTTTGATAGAAAAATGCCTGCCAGAGCAGTTCACGTCCGGATTGGATGACAGTCTCGCTCTGGTTTTTGTTTGGTTGCATTGTCATGGGCTGTTCAGGTTGAACCGGCTTGGCTGTGCAAGGCTCTGAGTGAGTTGTGATGACACCACCCGTCCGTTTGCTCTCCGGCTTGGTTTTGACTGCTATTGCCGGATTTATTGATGCGCTCGCCTTTATTGAGCTGGGCGGATATTTTGCTTCTTTTATGAGCGGGAATACAACACAATTGGGTCTGGCGATGAGCGGACCTGACGGGCGGGCAACGCAATTACTGGGCGGGCAAAATCTGCTGATGCCGCTGGTGCTGATCGGATTGTTTTTCGGCGGTGCCTTTTTCGCCTCTTTTATCAGTGTACGCGAGACGCGCTGGTATTCTGGGCGGGTGGTCATTTTGATTATTGCGCTGTTGTTGAGTGCACTCTTCCTCAATCAGATTCCGCAACTAACACCAATGCCGGTGGTATTGCTTGCTGCGGCAATGGGCGCTCAAAATGCCGTGTTCAAACCTTTTGGCGCTGCGCGTCTTGGCACAACCTTTGTAACCGGTACAATTTATAACGCAGCGAATGATCTGGCGAAAGGACTGCGTGGTTATGCACCGCGCCGCCGCTGGTTACAGCATGTCTATGTCTGGCTCTCATTGGTTTTTGGTGCTGCCAGCGGTGCTATCCTCTATAACTTAATCGGTCTTTGGTCATTGTTATTGCCGGTCAGTGTTCTGTTTGTGATTTTGTGTATTGTCCGTTTGAGAAAGCCGGAATTCATCAGCTGAACAGGTGGCGCTCATGCTCCACTAACCCCGAGACAAAATCCGCAACAATATGAATGCGCCGCAAAGTCCGCGCACTCTCATGATAGGATAGCCAATAAGAGCGCTTGATGCGTTTATACGGCAGAATCTCAACCAGCTCACTATGTTCTCGGGCAATAAAGCCGTGCAGAATGCCGATGCCTGCAGCGGCTTTGACCGCTTCAGTCTGCCCCAGAGCGCTGGAAACCTCAAAAGCCGGTTTCCAGTCACGGCTGATTTCGCGGGCATAATCCAGTGTCGGATTGGCTACCAGATCTTCCACATAGCCGATCAATCGGTGCTGGTTTAAGTCTTCGACATTATGCGGTATGCCATAGCGCTCCAGATAATCTTTATGCGCATAAAGCCCGAGATTATAGCCGGTGAGTTTGCGGGCAATCAGCCTGCCGGTCTCCGGACGCTCGACGCTGATGGCAATATCCACCTCGCGTCTTGAGAGCGAGAAGGAGCGGGGAACCGGTACCAATTGTATTGTCAGATCAGGATAAAGCGCGGAAAACCGCGCCAGTCTGGGGCTTAGAAAATTAACCCCGAAACCATCGGGCGCGCCGATACGGATTGTTCCTGCCAGTGCAATATCGGCACCGGCCAGATGAGCGTGGGCAGTGAGCATTTCCGCTTCCATGCGCTCTGCGGAATGCAAGAATTCCTCTCCGGCCTGCGTGAGTTCAGAACCATTGGTGCGCCGGTTCAGCAGGGTTGTATGCAGGCTGTCTTCCAGTGCTGTCAGTCTGCGCGATACTGTTGTGTGGTTGAGGCCGAGCTTTTTGGCAGCGCCGAGAATTTGTCCGGAGCGGGCTACAGCGAGGAATATGCGAATATCATCCCAGTTCATGGTGGTAGCTTATATGCATTTTTGCACAACGGATACGCTTTTCATCGACTTGAAAACTATTTTTTGCAGGGCGATGATAGGCGATAGGTTAAAACTCTGGGAGAGCGGACAGGATGAAACAGGTAGGGCATTTTATCGGCGGCAAGCATGTCGCGGGAACAAGCGGTCGTCAGACAGAATTCTATCAGCCGATGGATGGTGCGGTGCTGGGGCAGGTTGCTCTGGCGACCAAAGACGAAGTACGTGCAGCGGTGGAAAACGCCAAAGCAGCGCAACCGGCATGGGCGGCGACAAACCCGCAGCGCCGTGCACGTGTGTTGCGCAAATTTTTGGAACTGGTTGAAGCGGAATATGACAGCCTTGCGGAATTGCTGGCACGTGAACATGGCAAAACCATTCCGGACGCCAAAGGCGACATTCAGCGTGGACTGGAAGTGATTGAATTCTGCCTTGGTGCGCCGCATCTGCTGAAAGGCGAGTTCACCGATGCCGCCGGTACCGGCATTGATGTTTATTCCATGCGTCAGCCGCTCGGCGTTGTTGCCGGTATTACTCCGTTCAACTTTCCGGCGATGATCCCGCTTTGGAAGGCTGGTCCTGCGCTTGCCGCTGGCAATGCCTTTATTCTCAAGCCTTCCGAGCGCGATCCGGGTGTGCCGATGCGCTTTGCGGAACTGTTTATGGAAGCTGGTCTGCCTGCCGGTATTTTCAACGTGGTCAATGGCGATAAAGATGCGGTTGATGCACTGCTCGATGATCCGGATGTGAAAGCAATCGGCTTTGTTGGCTCGACCCCGATTGCACAATATATTTATGCGCGCGGTTGCGCCAATGGTAAGCGCGTTCAGTGCTTCGGCGGCGCCAAGAACCATATGATCATCATGCCGGATGCGGATATGGATCAGACTGTGGATGCGCTGATCGGTGCCGGTTATGGTTCTGCCGGTGAGCGTTGCATGGCAATTTCTGTTGCCATTCCGGTTGGTCATGACACTGCAGAACGCCTGATGGAAAAACTCATTCCGCGTGTTGAGGCGCTGAAAGTTGGGCCTTCAACCGATGGTTCCGCTGATTACGGCCCGCTGGTAACAAAGCAGGCACTGGAACGTGTACGCGGTTATGTTGATCTCGGCGTTGAAGAAGGCGCGAAGCTGGTTGTGGATGGCCGCAACTTCAAAATGCAGGGTTATGAAAACGGCTTCTATCTCGGCGGCTGTCTGTTCGATCATGTCACCCGCGATATGCGCATCTATAAAGAAGAAATCTTCGGCCCTGTGCTGAGCGTTGTACGCGCCGCGAATTATGAAGAAGCTCTGTCGCTGCCAAATGATCATGAATATGGCAATGGCGTCGCGATCTTCACCCGTGACGGTGATGCGGCACGTGACTTTGCATCGCGTGTGCAGGTTGGCATGGTTGGCGTGAATGTGCCGATCCCTGTTCCGATCGCCTATTACACATTCGGTGGCTGGAAAGGCTCCGGCTTCGGTGATCTCAATCAGCATGGTCCGGATGCATTCCGCTTCTACACCAAGACCAAGACAGTGACATCACGCTGGCCGTCAGGCGTTAAGGACGGCGCGGAGTTCGTCATTCCGACAATGAACTGATTATTTCAGCTCTGACGGGCTGTAAATGGCACTTTTCTGCGCTTCCGGTACTCACGTACTTTAGTACGCTCCGTTCCGGTTCTCGCAAAGCACCATTTTCGCCACGTCATAGCCGAAATAAAGTCCCGCATTGTTCTGCGGATAAGGAAGTTGGTATAAACCCCGTCTTAAAGGCGGGGTTTTTCATTGCTTCAAATAATGAGCGGAGCAAAAACTATTTCACTCTCTTCTCTAAAAACATAGCTCGTTGTGTTGTCGCGTAAAGTATGAGGTGTATTGTCAGCGCACTTTCTTTTTCAACGGAGTGACTGAGATGACTGAACTTTCAAATAAACGCATTGTTCTCGCTTCACGCCCGTCCGGTCGCCCGAGCGCGGAGAATTTCCGTCTGGAAACCGCGCCGGTTGCCGAACCTGCTGATGGTCAGGTATTACTGAAACTGCATTATCTCTCACTTGATCCCTATATGCGCGGACGGATGAGCGATGCAAAATCCTATGCTGCACCAGTCGCCGTGGGTGATGTTATGGAGGGGGGCACAGTAGGTGAGGTGATCGCCAGCCGTCATAAAGATTTTGCTGTCGGGGATATGGTTCTGTCGCATTCCGGTTGGCAGACATATGCGGTGGCTGACGGATCATTTTTGCGTAAACTTGATCCGGATACAGCACCACTAACCACTGCTTTGGGTGTTCTGGGTATGCCCGGATTTACTGCTTATGCAGGGCTGCTAACGATCGGTCAGCCCAAAGCAGGAGAGACTGTAGTGGTTGCCGCTGCCAGCGGGCCTGTTGGTTCTGCCGTCGGGCAGATAGCAAAATTGCAGGGTGCACGCACGGTGGGTATCGCTGGCGGTGCCGATAAATGCCGTGCTTTGATCGAAGAATTTGGCTTTGACATTGCGCTTGATCATTACCGTCCTGATTTCGCAGAAGCTCTCAAACAGGCTTGTCCGTCGGGCATTGATGTTTATTTCGAGAATGTCGGCGGCAAGGTGTTTGATGCGGTGTTTCCGTTGCTCAATCAATTTGCTCGTGTGCCGGTTTGTGGTCTTGTTGCGCAATATAACAGTAGCGGTGCCTTTGATGGACCGGATCGCCTGCCTATATTGATGCGCGATATCTTATCTAAAAGTCTTACAATTCGCGGTTTTATTCAGCGCGACTTTATTGAGCAACGCCCTGCATTTTATCAGGCTATGACGCAGTGGATTAAGGACGGGAAAGTCTGCTACCGTGAAGATATTGCTGACGGGCTGGAAAGCGCACCGGAAGCATTCATCGGCATGCTGGAAGGTAAAAATTTTGGCAAACTGATTGTCAGATTAGGCTGAGTGCTCAGCCGAGGCATGAATTGGAATTTGTGGTGTCAGTAAAATTTATAGTAAAATTGACTTTACTAACGACAATGCCGGAGGTTCTATAAGGCCACATCTTATATTCATGCCGGATACATTGTTATGACTGCTTTTGAGCCGACCAGCACCAGTGCCGTAATTGTCATTTCCAGCCATGTGGTGCGTGGCTCCATCGGTAATCGGGCAGCAGTTTTTGCACTTGAGCGGCTGGGGCATCCGGTATGGGCTGTGCCGACAGTGATTTTGCCGTGGCATCCGGGACACGGACCAGCCGGACGGATTATTCCTGATGATGCACAATTTTCAACATTGATCGCCGATCTGGAGCGTGCGCCGTGGCTTGGGGAAGTCAGCGCAGTGCTGACCGGCTTTATGAGCAATGCTGCTCAGGTCAAAGCTGTGGCGCAACTGATCGCAACCATGAAGGCCAGCAACCCGCAGATGCAATATATCTGTGATCCGGTCATCGGTGATACAAAAGGTCTGTATGTGGCGGAAAGCACGGCAGTAGCCATTCGCGATCTGCTGTTGCCGCTGGCGGATATTGCAACCCCCAACCGGTACGAACTGGGTTGGCTGACGGGGACTGAACCAGCCGATAATCAGCAATTGATGGAAGCTGCATTGCGGGCAGGGCCCGATACAATGCTGGTTACCTCCGCTTTTGCGATGATGCGCGATAGTATCAGTAATGTGCTGGTGACGCGGACACAGGCACTGATGGCGGAGCATCGCATCGTGCAGGGGCCAGGCAACGGAATGGGTGATCTCACATCCGCATTGTTTCTCGCCCGCAAGATGAGCGGTATGAATGACGAAAAAGCGCTACAGATGACCACGGCTGCGGTGTTTGAAATTCTCGCGCGTGCTGCCAAGCGTGGTGCCGATGAGTTGATGCTGGAGGCTGATGCGGCGAGTCTCGAGCGGCCGATGGCCATGGTGCAATTGCGCCGCCTTGCCCATCCTAATCACGGAATGAGCGCCTGACCGGCGCTCATTTTCGTTGAGATGTTCTAAAATACTAAAAATTTTGTAGATAATATTAATTTTGATAGATTTTTTTCTGATGCGGAAATAGGTGATAAACATCCGTTTTTTGATGAAAACGGATGATTTTCACATTGTTTGGCATAAAAATCGTGCAAAAATGCACCGGAAATTTACACGCAGAATACGGAGCGGTGCAGATTTAGCCGTAATCTTTGATTGATCTTGGCGAAATATGGGTTTATCGAAAAATCATGGTAGATCTTCCAGACACACTCCTCGCCGGTTACCGCAACTTCATGGCATCGGATTTTGCCGATGAAAGAATGCGTTATAAGGAACTTGCAGATCAGGGGCAGACACCAGAGACAATGGTGATTGCCTGCTGTGATTCCCGAGCAGCACCGGAAATCATTTTCAATACCCGTCCGGGTGAAATTTTTGTTCTGCGCAATGTCGCAAACCTGATCCCGCCTTATGAGCCGGATGGCGAATATCACGCCGCCTCCGCTGCTTTGGAATTTGCGGTTCAGAGCCTCAAGGTTAAGCATATTGTTGTGCTTGGTCACGGCCGATGCGGTGGTATCAAAGCGGCGCTGGACACTGAAAGCAGTCCGCTTTCGCCAGGTGACTTTATCGGTAAATGGATGAGCCTGCTGGCACCAGCCGCAGAAACAATTACATCCAATTCGCTGATGACCCAGACCGAACGCCAGACTGCATTAGAGCGTATTTCAATCCGCTATTCGCTGAATAATCTGCGCAGTTTCCCATGCGTTGATATTTTGGAGAAAAAGGGACGCCTCTCTCTGCATGGCGCATGGTTCGATATTTCGACCGGCGAATTGTGGGTGATGGATTCGCAGACAGGCGATTTTATCCGTCCTGATACGGATGAAATGCCGGTGCAAGTTGAAAGCAGCGAAGCACCTGTTGAGTGAAATAAAATCAGGAATATAAAAAAACCGGCTTTTCAGCCGGTTTTTTTATTCGTTTGTTGCAGCTGATTATTTGCCGTCGATTGCCTGACCCATAATGGCAATGGCCTGCTGGTATACGGTAGCCGCATTCCAGCCCTGAATGGCGGCATAGTTTGGCTGACCCTGCTGGTAGCCTGCGCCTGCGCGCCAGCCGTGAGCTTTCAGGAAGTTGGCTGTTGAAGCCAGGGCGTCAGCGCGGGAATTGACCATGTCGATATGGCCGTTGCCATCGCCATCTGCACCATATTTGATAACGCTGGATGGCAGGAACTGTGTCTGGCCGATTTCACCGTGCATAGCGCCGACTGCATTCGGGCTGAGATCGCCGCGCTGAATCAGCTGCAGGGCTGCATAAAGTTCATTGGTGAAGAATTCGGAACGACGGCAGTCATAAGCCAGTGTAGCTACAGCCGACAGCGTATGCTGCTTGCCGAGATAGTTGCCGAAGCCGGTTTCCATGCCCCAGATTGCCAGCAGAGGACCCGCAGGCACGCCGTAGCGCTGTTCAATCTTGGCAAACAAAGCAGCATTTTGCTTTTTCATGCTTTTGCCGCGGCTGATGATTGTGGTTGAACCACGCTTCTTCATGAAGTCATCGAGAGACAGCTTGAAGCTTTTCTGATTGCGGTCAGCATTGATGGTTGCTGTGGCATATTTTACATTGTCGAGAGCTGACAAAGCATTGCCTTTAATGCCGCGTCCTGCTGCTTCTTTTTTGAATTCCTGCACCCATGCAGGGAAGCCGGCGCCGGTATTGCCGCATTGTGCTGCCTGCGCAATGCCGGACAGAGCCATTACACCGATTGTACCGCCGATAACGGTCATTGTCAGGTTGCGGATAGAAGATTTGATAGTCTTTGACTGCATGAAGCTGCCTCGTTAGAACTTTTCTCAGGGGCTTTATAGATTTATATGATTAACAGGGATTTACAGAAAACTATAGTTTTGATGCTGTTCTGCCTGAATTCATATTTAATTCAAGGCGATGTCTGCTGAATGTGTTGTGAATGAGACACAAAATGGTGGCGGTTGCGTTTAAGTTCGACTGCGTTTTTCAGGTCACACTTATAGTGCGCTGAAAAACTGATTCCTATTGCAGTGATTTTAGCTGGGGTCTGTATTGTGCTTTTTACGTGCAAAAGCTTGACTCATAAACCGCAGATCATGTAAAGAATGCGCGATAATTCCGCTATGAGTATAAGTTCTCAGGCAGCCGACCGGGACCCGTATGGTATAAAGAGATCCCGGAGGTCAACATCCGACAGCGCAATGCGCCCTCGGGTGCTGTTTTGCTTTGAACATAGTTTCGGTTTTAAACCGTTGCTTTATAGGATTACGGAATGAACCTGCACTCAGATCCGGCCGATCTGAACAGAGATTAGGAAATTTAGATGTTTGATTCACTTCAGGAGCGTCTTGGCTCCATTCTGAACGGTCTGACCGGACGCGGTGCTCTCTCCGAGGCTGACGTTGCCGGCGCGTTGCGTGAAGTGCGCCGTGCGCTGATTGAAGCGGACGTGTCGCTGGAAGTGGTTCGTTCATTCACTGACCGTGTACGTGAAAAAGCGGTTGGTGCGGAGATTCTCAAGAGTATCAAGCCGGGTCAGATGGTCGTTAAGATCGTTCATGACGAGCTGGTTGAAATGCTC
Source organism: Hyphomicrobiales bacterium (assembly GCA_900470735.1). Classification (GTDB taxonomy): domain Bacteria; phylum Pseudomonadota; class Alphaproteobacteria; order Rhizobiales; family Rhizobiaceae; genus Pseudochrobactrum. The sequence continues at coordinate 36,315 of UCCC01000006.1, forward strand.
GGCACTGAAGGTGTGACCGTTGATCTGAATGCACCGGCGCCGGTTGTCATTATGATGGTTGGTTTGCAGGGGTCGGGTAAAACCACCACTACCGGTAAACTGGCCAAGCGCCTGACCGATCGCCAGAAGAAGAAAGTTCTGATGGCATCGCTGGATACGCGCCGTCCTGCCGCGCAGGAACAGTTGCGCCAGCTCGGAACACAGGTCAGCGTTGATACATTACCGATTATCGCCGGACAGTCACCGGTAGAGATTGCTGCGCGCGCCGTACAGGCTGCCAAGCTCGGCGGTCATGATGTGGTGATTCTCGATACTGCGGGTCGTACCCATATCGACGAGCCGCTGATGGTGGAAATGGCGGATATTCGCAAAGCCGCCAATCCGCATGAAATTCTGCTGGTTGCTGACAGCCTGACCGGTCAGGACGCTGTTAATCTGGCGCGTAACTTTGATGAGCGCGTTGGCATTACCGGTATTGTTCTCACCCGTATGGATGGTGACGGTCGTGGCGGTGCTGCACTTTCGATGCGCGCTGTTACCGGCAAGCCGATTAAGGCAATTGCTACCGGCGAAAAAATGGATGCGCTGGAGGAGTTTTATCCGAAGCGTATCGCTGACCGTATTCTCGGCATGGGCGATATTGTTTCGCTCGTTGAAAAAGCGGCTGAAACCATTGATGCTGAAAAAGCAGCAGCAATGGCCAAGAAAATGCAGGCCGGCAAGTTCGATATGAACGATCTGGCTGACCAGCTGAAACAGATGAAAAAGCTGGGTGGCATGGGCGGTATCATGGGAATGATGCCGGGTATGGCAGGCATGAAAGACAAGGCAACTGCTGCCGGTCTTGATGACAAATTGTTTGATCGTCAGCTCGCAATTATCGGTTCCATGACCAAAGCTGAACGCGCTAATCCTGCTGTGCTGAAGCATAGCCGCAAGCAGCGTATTGCCAAAGGTTCCGGCACCAGTGCCGCTGATATTAACAAGCTGCTGAAAATGCACATGCAAATGGCTGATATGATGAAAGCCATGGGCAAGGGCAAAGGCGGCATGATGAAACAGATGATGGGCGGTCTTGCCAATAAGATGGGACTTGGCGGTCTCGGTGGCATGGGTGGCCTTGGCGGCGGTATGCCTGATCTGTCGAATATGGATCCGAAACAGCTGGAAGCTCTGCAGAAACAGGCAGAAGCAGCCGGTTTTGGTAAGAGCGGCGGTCTTCCGGGATTGGGTGGCGGTATGGGCTTGCCAGGTCTTGGTGGTCCGAAACTTCCGGGTCTTGGCGGCGGTCTGCCTAATCTGCCTAAGAAAAAGTGAGCATCATGAGCGAAGAACAGACAATCCCTGCCGAACTGCTCGCCCTGCGCGGATCAATTGATAATATTGATGCGGCGCTGATCCATATGCTTGCTGAGCGTTTTCGCTGCACCAAAGCTGTTGGCGTTCTGAAAGCCGAGCGCGGACTTGCCGCTGCTGATCCGGCCCGTGAGAAACGCCAGGTTGAACGTCTGCGTAATCTTGCGCAGGACGCCAGCCTTGATCCTGATTTTGCTGAGAAATTCCTGAACTTCATTGTGAAGGAAGTGATCCGGCATCATGAGCATACCGCTGCAAATCACACCGGACAGTAATGTTCGTTTTTGCGGTGTAAAAAACCATTACGTCCGTTTTAACGGTCGTATTTCAGAAATTGTTGCTGAATAAGTGACACGACATAAACTCTAAGGAAAACACTATGTCCCTGAAAATCCGTCTGGCACGTGCCGGTTCCAAGAAGCGCCCTTACTACCACATCGTTGTTGCTGACGTTCGCGCACCACGCGACGGTCGTTTCATCGAAAAGCTGGGTTCTTGGAATGCAACGCTGACTAAAGAAGAAGACCGCGTTTCCCTGAATGCAGAACGCATTCAGTATTGGATCGGTCACGGCGCACAGCCAACAGACCGCGTTCTGCGCTTCCTCGCACAGGCTGGTCTTGCCAAGCGCGATGTACCAAGCAACCCAACCAAAGGTCTCCCAGGCAAAAAAGCTCAGGAACGTCTGGCAATGGCTAAGCAGGCTGAAGAAGAAGCAGCTGCAAAGGCTGCAGAAGCCGCTGAAGCAGCAGCTGCTGCGCCTGCTGAAGAAGCTCCTGCTGCAGAATAATTCTGAAGCACTCGCTTTTTATAAGTGATTAAAAATATCGTGCCTCTGTAAAGCGGCACGGTATTTTTTTGCCTTATAGCTTCATATTGAACGCTTTTATTAAGTGTGTATTTTCAAATGGGATTTTGCGTATTATTGATTGATGAAGAGCATGCGTTATGCGTGGTGAAGATGAGGAGATACCTATGACCGGTCAAACATCTGCTGCGGCCACAGCTCCGCTGAAATTACGTCCGCTTCTGACACTCGTTTTATTGATGTTTATGCCGCTGCTGGCAGCCTGTGGTTTCAATACCATTCCGACCAATGAGGAAAAGGCCAAAGCTGCGTGGAGCGAAGTGCTCAACCAGTATCAGCGTCGTACCGATCTGATTCCTAATCTGGTGGAAACAGTCAAAGGCTATGCGTCCCATGAACAGGAAACGCTGACAGCTGTGATTGAAGCCCGCTCAAAGGCTACCCAGACACAGATTTCGCCGGAAATGCTGAATAATCCGGAGATGTTCAAACAGTTTCAGGAAAATCAGGCCAATCTGAGCAGCGCTCTGTCGCGACTGATGGTTGTGGTTGAGAAATATCCAGATCTGAAAGCTAATCAGAACTTCCTTGCGCTGCAATCACAGCTGGAAGGCACAGAGAACCGGATTGCTGTGGCACGCCGTGATTATATCGAGGCCGTACGCGTTTATAATACCGGCCTGAAGACCATGCCGACGATGCTGTGGAAGACATTGTGGTTCTGGAATAATGAGCCGATGCCGACTTTCACTATTGATCCGGCCTCGCAGGCCGCTCCTAAGGTACAGTTCAACTGATAAAGGCGGGCAGGAGTAATCCTGCCCGTTCTGCTTTCGCTGACAATTTAGGAACACGGTATGATTTTTGCCCGTATCACAGGCAATCACATCATTCCGGAACACTCTGTTTTCCGGTCTGTTTTGAAGATGCTTTTTGTGGTCATGCTGATGGCATTGGCGAGTGTTGCTCATGCACAAAGCACGGATAAACCGGCAATTGCTTTGACAGATCGTGTGGTGGATGCCGCAGGCGTTTTGTCTTTTGCACAACAGCAGGAACTAATTGCCAAGCTCAGCGCTTATGAAAAAGAATCCTCCGATCAGATTGTGGTGGCAACGGTTCCAAGCCTCAATGGCATGGATATAGAAACCTATGCCAACCGGCTCTACCGCGCATGGGCAATCGGGCAGAAAACCGAAAACAACGGCATATTGCTGCTGGTTGCGCCTAATGAGCGTAAAGTGCGTATTGAGGTCGGCTACGGGCTGGAGGGCACTGTAACCGATGCTCTGTCAGCGATTATTATTCAGAATGCGATCATCCCTGAATTTCGTAACGGCGATTATGGCGCCGGTATTATCAAAGGTACCGACGATATTTTACAAGTATTGCGCGGCGAAGGAGCGGAGTTACAGGCACGTGCCAAGCGTAACCAGAAGGAAGCAGCCGACCAGACAGATTGGGTTGAAGTTATCTTTCTGATTTTTTGGATCAGTATTTTCTTTGGTGGTTTTGGTTTTACGATACTGGCTCCTGTCTTTGGTCGCAAAATCGGCCCCGGCCGTTATGAATGGCTGGGGGTAACAATTGCTCTTGGCGGCAGTGGCGGCGGCTCATCGGGCGGCGGAGGATTTGGTGGTGGCTTTGGCGGCGGGTCGTCAGGCGGAGGTGGCTTTTCCGGTGGCGGTGGTTCATCGGGCGGCGGCGGCGCATCGGGTAGCTGGTAGGGGAATGAATGGATGACACAATATCAGCGAAACCGGATTTCTCCTGAAGATCGTCAGCGTATCGGTGCAGCAATCCGCAATGCGGAAGCGCAAACCGGTGGTGAGATCTATGCCGTGCTGGCGCAACGCAGCGATGATTATTTTTATGTTTCCGGTTTTATTGCCTGCTGCGGCATGCTCGTAACCGCAGTTATTGCGGCCTTTGTGGCACATTATTACTGGTTTGATTTATCACTGCCGAAATTCGCCTTAGCCATTCTCGCAGCCTTTATTTGTCTGATCGTGCTGCTGGCGCTGATACCGGCCTTGCGGATGGTGCTGGTGCCGCATCGCGTGCGTTACCGGCGGGCACACCTCAATGCTGTGCAGCAATTCGTAGCGCGCAATGTGCATCTGACCAGCAAGCGTACCGGTATTTTATTGTTTGTTTCTCTGGCTGAACGCTATGCGGAAGTGGTGGCTGATGCAGGGATTAATGCCCGTGTGAATCAGCAGGAATGGAACGCTATTGTTGCCACGCTGAGCCGTCACGCAGCACAGGGCACAGTGTCAGAGGGCTTTATTGAAGCGATTGATAAAGCCGGAAAATTGCTGGCTCAACATTTCCCCAAAGAAGCGGGCGACGAAAACGAGCTGGAAGACCATCTGGTGGAATTATAATTCATTTCACTTTTGCTTGTTTTACAGAGAAAAATAGCAAATTAGCGGTTTTTTTGTCACAATTTGATTGCTACTTTTAAAATCAGAGCAGGCCGAAGGGAATTCAGGCAGTAGCGGTCTGTATAATGAGGAGTTCACCAGTGAGTGCCGATACAGACCAGAATGCGCAGGCCAAATTCGTTGTCGATCATCAGATGATTTCTGATCCTGTGGCTTCTCAATTTGCAAAACTTTTATTTGAATGGGCACCTTTGGAGGATATCGCGGCCTATGATGCCGGCGATATGGAAGAGGCTGCCAAACTGGCGCTGAAGGCGCTTGGTTCCTATCAGGCTGATAAGCCTGTCATCAGCGTTGATAATGACAGTATTCTGCGCCGTCGCGGGCGGCCACTGACCGTGGTGACACTAATCAACCGCAATATGCCGTTTCTGCTCGATTCTACCATGGGTGAGATTCTGGAGCGTTCCGGCATGGTCTATATGGTCGTGCATCCGGTGCTGAATGTGGCTTTCAACGGCAGCACCTATGAAGTGCATGGCGAAGTGACTGCCGGTCAGACGATTGCAGGAACAGAACAGGTCAGTGTTATTCAGCTGCATCTGCCGCAACTCGATGAGACTGCCCGTGCTGCGCTGGAGCAGGCGCTGGGGCAGGTTCTGGCGCAGGTCTATGCGGCTGTCAGCGACTGGAAACCGATGCTGGCACGTCTCGACGAGGTGATTGCCTCTTATAGTGCGGTCAAAGGCTTGTCGGATACGGCAGAGGGGCGTGAAGCTGTTGCGCTACTCAAATGGCTGCGCGACGGTAATTTCACTTTCCTCGGTATGCGTGAGTTCCGTTACGATGCGGCTCAGGGCACCCTTATTCAGGCTGATGCACCTTCACTGGGTATTCTGCGTAATGAAGCTGTCCGCGTTTTGCGTCAGGGGCAGGATAATGCTTCGATCACACAGGAACTGCAGGACTTTCTCAAAGGTTCTGAAAGCCTGCTGATTACCAAGGGTAACAGCCGTTCGCTCGTCCATCGCCGCGAATATATCGACTATATCGGTATCAAGCTGTTTGATGCAGACGGAAAAGTAACCGGCGAAATGCGTCTGGTCGGACTGTTTACTTCGACTGCCTATACGTCTTTCCTGAGCACGATCCCTTATCTACGCGGTAAAGCGGAAGCTGTGATTACCCGTCTTGGTTTTAATGCTGCTGACCATTCCGGCAAGGCGTTGGTACGCGTGCTGGAGGATTATCCGCGCGATGATATGTTCCAGATTGATGTGGATGCGCTGACTGATCATGCCGAACTGATTGTGGCGCTGGATGAACGTCCGCGTGTACGTGTCCTGCCGCGTATTGACCGGTTCAGCCGCTTTGTCAGCGTGCTGGTTTATCTGCCGCGCGACCGCTATGACTCGGTGGTGCGTGAGGCAATCAGCAATTATCTGATGGATGTCTATCACGGGGAATCCGTTGAGTTCCATCCGGTCTTCCTTGATAAAGGCGTAACCCGCGTTCAGTTCATTATCCGCCGCCACGATGGCAGCGTTGCGGAAATGGCGCGTGAAGCACTGGAAAAGCAGATCCGCACCTTTGTCCGCACATGGGAAGATGGTGTGCGTGATGCAGCAGATGAAAGCTCGCAGACTTTTGCGCCGCGTGTGATCAGTCTGGCTTCCGGTTTCCCTGAATCCTATCGGGAGACTTTCAACGAATCCGAAGCACTGATTGATGCGGTGCGTATTGAAGCGCTGACAGAGCAAAATCCGCTGCATGTGGATTTCTACCGCTATGACACTCAGGAGCCGCAGGCAGCTTTTCTGAAACTCTATCATTTCGGTGAGGCGCTGGCGCTGTCGCAACGCGTGCCGCTGCTGGAAAATATGGGCTTCCGTGTTATCAGCGAACAGACCTTCACTCTGCCGGTGCAGACTGCAACGGGCGGAAAAAACACTGTCCATGTTCATGATATGCTGATTGTCAGCGCATCGGAACAGCCTGTCGATCTCAGCGATGACGGTGATCTGCTGGATGATGTATTCCGCACCGTATGGAGCGGTCAGGCGGATAATGACGGCTATAACGGTTTGGCACAAAGCGGACGTCTGACCGCGCGTCAGATTATGATCCTGCGTATGTATGGCCGTTATCTGCAGCAGGCCGGTATTACCTATTCGCAGGATTTCATTGCTGCGGCGCTCAACCGTTATCCGGACATTGCCACCCATCTCTACACATTGTTTGATCTGCGCTTTAATCCGGCACTGGCCAAACAGGCGGATACAGAAGCGAAAGAGCGTGCTGTTGTTGAAGCCATTGAAACGGCTTTGCAGGCAGTACCAAGCATTGATGATGATCAGATTTTGCGTCGTTACCGCAATCTGGTTGAAGCCTCTCTGCGCACCAATGCCTATATGCATGACGGCGAAGGCAATGCGCCGGTGACTTTGGCGGTGAAGCTTAATCCGCGTGCCGTAGACGGGCTGCCGGAACCACGCCCTTATCGTGAAATCTTTGTCTATGGGCCTGAAGTGGAAGGTGTTCATCTGCGCTTTGGTGCTGTGGCGCGCGGTGGTCTGCGCTGGTCTGACCGTGCACAGGATTACCGCACAGAAGTGCTGGGTCTGGTGAAGGCACAACAGGTGAAGAATGCGGTGATTGTACCGGGTGGTGCCAAGGGCGGCTTCTATCCGAAGCGTCTGCCGGTTGGCGGCGATCGCAATGCGGTGTTTGAAGCCGGACGCGCTGCTTACATTACTTTCATTTCGACCATGGTTTCGATCACCGATAATATTATTGAAGGCAAGATTGTGCCGCCGGTTGATGTTATCCGTCAGGATAGCGATGATCCGTATTTCGTGGTCGCGGCAGATAAGGGCACAGCCACTTTCTCCGATACGGCCAATGCGATCAGTCAGGCACAGCATTTCTGGCTCGATGATGCTTTTGCTTCCGGTGGCTCTGCCGGTTATGATCATAAGAAAATGGCCATTACGGCCCGCGGTGCATGGGAAGCGGTAAAGCGTCACTTCCGCGAAATGGATATTGATATCCAGACCACACCATTCACCGTTGCCGGTGTGGGCGATATGTCCGGTGATGTGTTCGGTAACGGCATGTTGCTGTCGCCGAAAATCAAACTGGTGGCCGCATTTGATCATCGTGACATCTTTATTGATCCGATGCCGGATACCGATATCGGTTTTGCGGAACGTCAGCGTCTGTTTAACGTGCCGCGTTCCAGCTGGCAGGATTATGACCGTTCAAAAATTTCTGCCGGTGGCGGTGTATTCAGCCGCTCGCAGAAGGTCATTACGTTGTCTGAAGCGGCAGCCGAGGCGATTGGTCTGGGTAAGCTGACCGCAAGTCCGAATGAAGTAATCGGTGCTATCCTGCGCGCGCAGGTTGATCTGCTGTGGTTTGGTGGTATCGGCACTTATATTCGTGCGAATGAGGAAAATGATGCGCAGGTTGGTGACCGTGCCAATGATGCGATCCGTATCACCGGTCGTGAGGTACGCGCCAAAGTGATTGGTGAGGGCGCTAATCTGGGTGCCACCCAGCGTGGCCGTATCGAATACAGCCTCAATGGCGGTCGTTGTAATACGGATGCGATTGACAATTCGGCTGGTGTGAATTCGTCGGACGTTGAGGTCAATACCAAGATTGCTCTGACGCCAAGCCTGCAGGATGGCCGCCTGACCCGTGAAGCACGCGATGTGCTGCTGGCACAGATGACTGACGAAGTGGCAGCACTGGTGCTGCATAATAATTATGAGCAGCCGCTGGCTTTGTCCCTTGTTGAAAAACGCGGTGCATCCGAACTGCCATATCTGATGCGGATGATGTCGTCTCTGGAACGTCGCAAGCTGCTGGATCGCAAGGTGGAATATCTGCCGGATGATCAGGTGCTGGCAGACCGCCAGAAACGCGGTGAGGCGCTGACCCGTCCGGAACTGGCCGTGCTTCTGGCCTACGGTAAAATGGTACTGTCCGATGATCTGATCGCCAGCAATCTGCCGGATGATACCTATTTGCATTCACGCCTGTTCGGCTATTTCCCGCAGGAAATGCAGGAGCGTTTTGCCAAGGATATTACCCATCACCGTCTGCATCGCGAAATCATTGCAACACTTCTGTCCAATGATGCGATTAATCGTTGTGGTCCGACATTTATCAGCCGTCTGAATGATCTGACAGCTGAGGCACCGGCAGAAATTCTGCGGTCTTATGTGGCTGTGGCTGATGGTTTTGAAACCGAGCATCTCTATCAGGCGATCAATGCTCTGGATAATAAGATCTCCGGTAAAGTGCAGAATGAGTTCTATGCGCTGGTGGGTGAAATGCTGTTCTCAACCACCGCATGGGTGCTGCGCAATAACCGCTTTGATGCAACTTTGAGTGAAATGGTCAGCGCGGTGAAGCGGACACGGATGGCGCTGGAACCGAAGCTTGAAGAGCTGATGCCTGATTTTATCTCCGATATGATCACTGCGGATACGGCAAAATATGTTGCCAAGGGTGCGGGAGAAGCGCTGGCGCGCAAACTTGCCCGTCTGCAATCGGCTAAGCTGATGGCAGATATCGCGCTGATTGCCTATCAGGGCAAGGCAGAGCTGATGACAGCTGCAACCGCTTATTTCAAAATTGTCGATGCTTTCCGCATTGCCAATATTGAGAAAGCTGCATCTGTTGTACCGGTGACGGATTATTATGATGGTCTGGCATTGTCGCGCGCTACAGATACGATTACGCAGGCAACCCGTGCTGTGACGATGGAAGCGCTCACTAAATTCAAAGGTGATGCTGATCCGGTACAGAGCTGGCTGACCCGCGATGCCGAGCGGATTGACGGTGTGCGCCAACGTATGATTGCGCTGACGGAGGGCGGGGATTTGAGTGTTTCCCGTCTCGCAGTGGCGGCCGGTTTCATGGCTGATCTTGCGGGCTGATTATCGCCAGAGTGATGACATAACAGAAAGGGCTGGTGTTAAACCGGCCCTTTTGTTTTAAATAAGCGCAATGATTGATATGAGGGCAGTGATTTGAGCATCACACATCCGTCTGCAGAGCGACCGGCACAGGGCAGCATGTGGAACAAAGGCATATGGGGTTGGATGTTTTTCGACTGGGCGGCTCAGCCGTTTTTTACTGTCGTCACCACCTTCATTTTTGGCCCTTATTTTATCTCCCGTATGTCGGATGATCCGGTGGCAGGGCAGGCGGCATGGGGCTACGGCGTGGCTTTTGCGGGCATCGTCATAGCAATCCTGTCTCCGGCGCTGGGCTCAATTGCTGATAAAACCGGTGCGCGAAAGCCGTGGATCGGTTTCTTTGCCATTATCAAAATCATCAGCCTGTCATTGCTGTGGTACGCCGAACCGGGATCAAGCTATGTCTGGGTTCTGCTGGCCTTCATCTGCGCCTCCGTTGCCGCAGAATTCTCCATTGTTTTCAATGATTCCATGATGCCGAGACTGATTCCTACCTCGCATATCGGGCGGGTGTCGAATTTTGCATGGGGGCTTGGTTATCTCGCCGGAATGATTGTGCTGATCTTCGTGGTGACCTGTCTGGCAGCCTCACCGGAAACCGGAAAAACGCTGATCGGTATTGACCCGTTCTGGCAGCTGGATGCTTTGAAAGGTGAGGATGCCCGTATCACAGGGCCGATTGCGGCGCTGTGGTATCTGATTTTCATTCTGCCGATGTTTATCTTTACCCCTGATCAGGAAAAAGGCATGGGGCTGAAAGCTGCCATTGGTGAAGGTCTGGCAGAGCTGAAAGAAACCCTGCATGAAGTGCGCAAAAAGGCGGCTCTGTTCCGTTTTCTGATCGCACGGATGATCTATCAGGATGGCGTCAATGCACTGCTGGCACTGGGCGGCGGTTTTGCTGCGGCCATGTTTGGCTGGTCGATCACCGAGATTGGTCTGTTTGGTATTATTCTCAATGTCGTGGCGATTTTCGGCTGCTGGTTTGCCAGCTATATCGACAGCTGGTTCGGTTCCAAATGGGTGGTTGTGGTCTCCTTGGTGCTGTTGCTGATCGCCACCTTAGGCATTGTGTCTACAGGGCCGGATTATACGCTTTACGGTCTGGTGCATTTCCCACCGGACAGTAATACAGGACTGTTTTCCTCCGGCGGGGAAAAAGCATATCTGGCTTTCGGTATGCTGATCGGCATTGCTTTCGGGCCGGTGCAGGCATCTTCCCGCTCGTGGTTTGCCCGCAGTGTCGAGCCGCATGAAGCAGGGCGATATTTCGGTATTTATGCACTGGCCGGACGCGCAACCAGCTTTCTGGCACCGTTTCTGGTGGCGAGCATGACGGCAGCCAGCGGCTCACCACGCCTTGGCATTGCAGTGCTGGTACTGTTCTTCGTGGCTGGTTTATATCTGGCGGTCAGAACGCCTTATCCGGCTAAAAATCCTGTTTAACACAAATAAAAAAAGGCGGCTGAAAAGCCGCCTTTTGCGTTCGGATATATAGCTTAGTGGCGGAAGTGGCGCATGCCGGTGAAGACCATGGCAATGCCTGCTTCATCCGCAGCTTTGATCACTTCATCATCACGCATTGAGCCGCCTGGCTGGATAACCGCTGTGGCACCGGCTTCGACAGCCGAGATCAGGCCGTCAGCAAACGGGAAGAATGCATCGGAGGCAACGACTGAGCCTTTGGTCAGTGGCTCGCCGCCTGCTACTGCTGCTGCATCTTCTGCCTTGCGCGCTGCAATGCGGGAAGAGTCGATGCGGCTCATCTGGCCTGCGCCGACACCAACAGTTGCGCCGTCTTTAACATAGACAATCGCATTGGACTTAACGTGTTTGGCAACACGGAAAGCAAATTTCAGGTCGATCATTTCCTGTTCGGTTGGTGCACGCTTGGTCACGACTTTAAGGTCGAGATCATCAACATTGCCATTGTCGCGGTTCTGGATCAGCAGGCCACCGGCAACGGTTTTAGCAGCAATGCCCGGTGTGCGGACATCCGGCAGACCGCCGGTTACCAGCAGACGCAGGTTCTTCTTCGCGGCAACAATTGCCTGTGCTTCCGGTGTAGCATCCGGTGCAATAATCACTTCAGTGAAAATCTTGACGATTTCCTCAGCAGCTTCCGCATCCAGTGTACGGTTGAGGGCGACAATACCACCGAAGGCTGAAACTGTATCGCAGGCATAGGCCTTGAGATAAGCTTCTTTCAGCGATGTGCCTTCAGCCACACCGCACGGATTGGCATGCTTGATAATCGCAACGGCTGCGACCTTCGCCGGATCAAATTCTGCCACCAATTCATAGGCTGCATCGGTGTCATTGATATTGTTATAGGACAGTTGCTTGCCCTGAAGCTGGGTGGCGGTAGCCACGCCGGCGCGGGTTTCACCGGTCAGGTAGAAACCGGCCTGCTGGTGCGGGTTTTCACCATAACGCATCACGGAATGCAGTTTACCGGCGAGTGCGCGGTGCAATGGTGCTTCTTCTTTTGTGGTTTCAGCAAACCAGCCGGAAATTGCGGCATCATAAGCAGCAGTACGGGCAAAAGCCTTACCGGCCATGCGCTGACGAAAAGCATAAGGCAGGGAACCATTGCCGGTTTCCAGCTCAGCGACAACGCTGTCATAATCGTTAGGATCGGTGACAATCGTCACATAAGCATGGTTCTTGGCAGAAGCGCGGATCATTGCAGGGCCGCCGATGTCGATATTCTCAACAGTGGTGTCGTAATCACCGCCCTGATAGCGCACTTCTTCAAACGGATAGAGATTGATCACAACCAGATCAATGCCGGTGATATTGTGGGCTTCCATCGCCGCCACATGTTCCGGATCATTACGCACAGCGAGCAGGCCGCCGTGAACGCTCGGATGCAATGTCTTGACGCGGCCATCCATGATTTCAGGGAAATTGGTGATTTCCGATACGTCGCGCACCGGAATACCGGCTGCTGCGATGGATTTGGCGGTGCCGCCGGTGGACAGAAGCTCAACGCCCTTTGCGTGCAATGCGCGGGCAAAGTCTACCAGACCGGTTTTATCCGATACGGAAAGCAGTGCGCGGCGCACAGGGAAAAGATCAGGAGCGGGAATATGTTTGGAGCTGACAGCCATGACGGTCTCTTTGTGCTTTATGTCAGGAAAATGCGAAGAGCTGCTGGCATCCAGGCCAGCGGCAGGCATTCCGGTTAAAGTGGGACCAGAGCCACCTACCACAGCAGGTGACGGAATCCTATTCCAAATCAGCAGATTTGAACATCTGTCACACATATTGACCAAGGCCGGTGCGGGTAAAGCGCCAGCTGACGTGATCACTCTCGGTCGCAGAGAAGGTCAGCACGATCTGGCGTGAGCGTACGGGGCCACGAAAACCGGCGAAGAAAATGGAATCTTCGAGCTGTGGCATGACATCGGCACAGGAAAATGCCCAACTGTCATCGTGATCGGCAGTCAGATGCACCACGCTGTCTTCATCCATACGGATATAAACCTGCGGATGGATATGAAAACGCACAGTCACCAGATCGGAATGCGGTTTGTTTTTACCGTTGCGTGTGGTTTTCAGATGCGACTTGATAAACCGGTCAACACCTTCAATCAGGCTGCCATTGTGCGACAACACAACCTGACGTTCATGGGTATAGCCGAACAGCCGGACATAACCGTCGTGGCTAGCGACAAATCCCTGTTCACCCATGCCCTCCAGCCGTTCACGCCGGACGCTGGTCGGGCCTGCGATAATCGGTGTACCTAGAACGCTGGAAATGCTGGAATTGAGGCTGAAACGGCACGAGGATGTGTCGTTGATCGTGGCCGTTGAATGAGCCGCAGTCGTGCGGCCAAGCGGCCGGAATTCCGGCGGGCCGAAACGGTCGATACCGGAATTGACAATATAGCGCTGACGGCCGGAGGACATTTCAAACGCCAGACAACCGGCATGGGCATCGCGCGAGGCGGTCACCGGTGGCGGCAGGCCGGTATCGGCAATAATGGTGGTGGAACCCATGCAGAGGCGCTCATAGCCGGAATGCGGCGCATGGGTCAGCGGTGCACCGTCGGTCTCGTCATGACGCAACACAGAAATCAGCCGTTCCGGCAAGGTCGGCCCAACACCGTTGAACAGAGCCAGACTGCCGTCCTGATGACGGAAGAAACGCAAAGCAGGCAGCATGCGTTCAACAGTTTCAATCAGCGCTCTCGGCGGATTTTCATTGCCATTGCTATAGGTCTGGCGCAAGGGCAGCAGATCGGCCAGCAGCTCCAGTACTGATACGGGATTGCGCGAAATATGGCCGCCATCGGCCAGTATCTGCCGGTTCAGCTCATATTCGAGATGACGACGGGCAGAGCGCGCCATGGATTGGGAAACTGGCAGAGCAAGGCTGGCAAAGGCCAGCGCAATACGGGCACGTAACTTATCTTCACCATCATCCATCACGCCGGTCATCGTGCGCAGGTATCGCACCTGCATTGCCAGCGAGCGCATGAATTTGCGATAGGTGGCAAGATCAGAGGTGGCCAGAATAATGTTGGAATGTTGCAGCCAGGCAATAATGCGCTGTGCGGTAATTTCCGGCGACCAGGCTATGCCCTCAATACGTTTGCCATGCATGCGGATCCAGTCTTCGACCAGAGCGCGGGCATTGACCATTGCCAGTTCTGTTCCGGCGGCGCGCATATTGCGCAGCCAGCCGAAGGAATGCAGCGCGGATTCCCACGCATCTGTCGGTGGTTCAATGGCAAAAGGGGAGATGCCGCCGGTTTCGACCAGACGTCCGGCGAGCGCATAGCGGCCGTGATAAAATTCCTGTGCCAGCTGGGGATCGGCAACCCGCAAATCCGGCGGGGCAATTAATACGCGCTCAGGTGTAAAGCCGGAAAAACGCCAGCGAAACATCGGGCCGCGGCGCACACGTCTGCTGAAACGTCGCCAGCTTTGGGCGACAGCAAGTGTCCACAGGTGCGGGGTTTCGCTCAACGCGACATTCACGGCAGGGTACTCCTTAGAGCATGTCGCACTCAAATAAATTCATTTGAGCTACCGCGAACATGCGACAATTAAAAAAATCCGGAGCGAGCACAGCGGGTATGATTAAACGCGGCAGGCTCCGGAGCATCTCAAAGCCGGAAGAATGTCCGGTGGTGATATGCTGCTTATTAATGCGCTATGATCTATCATTCCACGGCAATAGTGAACTCTTTGTTAACCAAGAGCTGCGGAATGATGTGGATCAGCACGTTTTTTACGAAACAGATAGATTTTTAGGCGTTTCTCAAGGCTGACGACGGAAGCGAGCAGCAAAGAAACCATCAAGACCGGCCATCTTTGGCTCATCATGAGGCAAATCAGCAGGTGTTGAACGCAGGAAGCCCTGATCTGTGATCAGCTGTTCCATTCCCTTCAGTTCTTCGGGTTTGAATGGTTCAGCTTTCAGTACGCCTTCCGCCAGAATGGCCTGTGCCATGTCTTCACCTTCCTCGCGATTGAGCGAGCAATTGGAAAAGACGATAATGCCGTCCGGTTTGACCAGAGAAATTGCATGACGAAGCAGTTTGGCCTGTACCTGTGCCAAGCGGACAATGTCGTCCGGTGTTTTTGTCCAGAGCACATCAGGGTGGCGGCGTACTGTGCCGGTGGATGAGCAAGGCGCATCGAGCAGAATGGCGTCAAACAGCTCATCCGTTTGATAGTCAAGAATATTGGTTGCAATCAGTTCTGCGTCCAGTTGCAGACGATCGAGATTGCTTTTCAGGCGCTTCAGGCGGTTCTTATTAATATCAAATGCGGTGACTTTGGCACCGGCCATAATCAGCTGTGCGGTCTTGCCGCCGGGTGCAGCGCAAAGATCGGCAACGCGCTTGCCTTTAATATCGCCGAGTAATGTAGCGGGCAGGCTTGCAGCAGCATCCTGCACCCACCATTCACCTTCTGCAAAACCTTCCAGTGCGGTGAGGGCACCTTCAAAAGAACCGAGGCGCACGGAGCCGTTTGGCAATAATGTACCGCCGAGCTTTGCAGCCCATTCTGCCGGATTGCTTTTGACTGTCAGATCGATGGAAGGTTCATAGGCCTGCATTGCCAGAATAGCTTCGGCCTGTTTCTGGCCATAGGTTTTGGTCAGACTTTCAATATACCAGTCAGGGCCGTTGGAGATTTTCAACTCGATAGCGCGCTCTTTATTGCGGGTAAGGCGGCGCAGCACGGCATTGACAAGGCTGGCATATTTGCGGTTGCGCGGGTCGATATTGGCAGAGGTCACAGCCAGATCAACAGCTGCATGATCCGGCACATCGAGATAGAGTATCTGTGCCGCACCGACATGCAGCAATTGCTGCAATGCAGTCGCATTGGCAGGCAGCGGACGATCAAGCAGCTTGCACAATGCCGTTTCAATGGTGTTGCGGTTTCGCAAAGCTGTACCGAGAATAGCGCGCACGAGCGAACGGTCGCGATCATCCAGTTCCATATATTGCGGGTGACCGTGATGCGCGTCCGTGAGGCCGTCGAGCGATGTGTTTTTGGCAACCACAGCATTGAGCAGTTTGGCGGCGCACTGGCGGACATTCAGCCCCGGATGCTCTGCTTCAAGTTTTGCGCGATATTCGGTTTCAGACAGCCCCAATGCGTGGTCTGCCTTTGGCTCAGCCTGAACCTGCTTGTTAAACGGCTTCTTATGCGGGCGGGAGCCGGTGCGTTTAGCGGCAGGTTTGTTATCGCTCAAGACCATGGTCCTTTATAGGGTTTTTCCGGCTCGTCATCCGGTGCAGAGTCGCTGCCTGCGGCTTGCCCCCACGGATTATTCCGTGTCGGGGTGCTGCGTGGGCGGCTCTGTGATTGGTTGTTTGTCGGGCTATATGCACCAGACTGACGGTTCTGAAAACCATTATCTGTATTATCATAGACAGAATTAATGCCCATTTCCTGCGCAATACCCTCCAGAGCAGCAATACGGTTTGCCGTGTCCGGATGGGTCGAGAACAGATTATCCGCACCGCGACCGCTTAAAGGATTGATAATAAACATATGAGCCGTTGCCGGATTGTGCTCGGCTTCTTCATTCACAGTTTCATGGGCGCCGCGCGCAATCTTGTTCAAAGCTGAGGCCAGCCAGAGTGGGTTGCCACAGATTTCCGCACCGCGTCGGTCGGCAGCATATTCACGGGTACGGCTAACGGCCATTTGCACGATCATTGCGGCAAAAGGTGCAACCAGCATAGCCACAATGGTGCCGATTGTGCTCAGCAAATTGTTGTTTTCACGATTGCCGCCGAAGAACATTGCAAAATTACCGAGCATGGAAATGGCACCGGCAAGGGTTGCGGTGATTGTCATGGTCAGTGTGTCGCGGTTCTGTACGTGCGCCAGTTCATGTGCCATCACGGCAGCAACTTCCTGCTTGTTCAGGCGCTGCAACAGGCCGGTTGTGGCGGCAACAGCAGCGTTTTCAGGATTACGGCCGGTTGCAAAAGCATTGGGTTGGTCTTCATGGATAATATAGATGCGTGGCTGCGGCAGACCGGCACGGTCTGATAATTCGCGCACGATACGGTAATATTCCGGTGCTGTATTCTCATCCGCTTCCTGCGCATTATACATACGCAGCACCATCTTGTCGGAATTCCAGTAGCTGAAGAAGTTCATGGCGACCGCAATAGCCAGAGCGATCATCATGCCGCCTGAGCCGCCAATCAGATAACCGATACTCATAAACATGGCTGTCATGAAGGCAATCAGCATGGCAGTGCGCATCATGTTCATTCAGTATCTCCGTTCCGGTTGGTAAATAAGGTCATTTTCATGTGATGATAAAATGGGGATGGCACACTATATCTTCAATACGACAAGGGCTATGATAGCAGTCTAGTTTCTTTAGTTTGTCGCATTATCACGACGTTAAATGTGTAAATGCTCAAGCCCATTCTTATATATGCCGCAGATCGACAGGATGAAAACCATGAATAATGAAACAGCATCAGTGAATAGTAATGTGGTTTCATTGGCAGATTATCAGAAATCTGATGCTCCTGCACCGCGCAAAAAATTTGAAGACCTGCCGCCTGCTGCCCAACGCGCCTTGCTGGAAGCTGAAGCACGTCGTGAGGCTGAACAGCAAGCAGAGGCTGCAAAAGAAATTGGTGGTCGCGGTGGCAAAGATCCGGTGCGTTATGGTGATTGGGAAATCAAAGGCCGCACGATCGATTTTTGAGTATTTGCGGTGACCGTAACAGCGCAATCTTTGATATTTCGTCTTGCTGTTCCTTCTGAACGGCAAGCATTGGAAGATTTGAAACGCCGTTCGTCGCTGACGCAGGAAGCGCATCGTGCATTTCTTCTTGCCCATCCGGAAGCGATTGATCTGAAAGAAGATTATATCACTGCACAGGCTACATGGGTGGCTATGCGGGGCAGGGAGATTGCCGGTTTTATTGTACTTTTAGATAAAAGTGCCGGTCTGTATGAAATAGAAGACCTGTTTGTTGAGCCGGAATTTATGAGCGCTGGCATCGGGCGCTTTCTTGTAAACGAGGCGTTGCAGATTGCGGCGACTACTGGTGCTGTATCTGTTGAGGCTGTTGCTTCTGCTGAAAGCCGCGGCTTTTATTTGCGCTGTGGATTTGAGGAACTGGAGAGTGTGCCGGTTGAATTCGGGACCGCTATTCGGATGAGCAAAAGCTGCTGAGACTGTACATATAAGTTTTTTATGATTCACGTGAAATGACGGGCATGCGGGCGTAATAAATATCCCATTCATCCTCGCCGGTTTTATGAAATCCGTGCCTCTCATAGAAACGGGCAGCATCGCTTTGCTGCAAAACACTGAGTGTGATGGTCTTTTGTGCCTGATCAGCCTGTGTCATCAGGCTTGAGAGAGCGAGACTGCCTAAGCCATGCCCCTGAAATTGTGGTGCAATGTAAAAATGCTCGAGAAGCCAGTCATCCTCGTGCGGGCCAAGCGCCACGCAACCGGCAAGCTGATCTTTCACGATAATTAAACGGGTATGTTGCGGGCGGAAACTATTTTGAAACCGCTCCAATGCTCGCTGCTGATCAAAGCGACCGATGCGCTCCAGACTTTCACGCATTGTCAGAAGACGTAAAGCAAACAGCCGGTCAAAATCGCTTTGATGTGCAGGGCTGAAATGAAAATGCATATTGCGGTTCCGATAAATGAATGATGGCTGAACTCACCGTTCTATATAAAGAAAAAGGCCGGTTATACCGGCCTTTTTTATGTTTATTTGCGATTTTGACGATGTTCGATCAGATCATCAACCACGGCCGGATCGGCCAGTGTTGATGTATCGCCGAGTGCGCCGAAATCATCTTCGGCAATCTTGCGCAGGATACGGCGCATGATCTTGCCGGAGCGCGTCTTTGGCAGCCCCGGTGCAAACTGGATCATATCCGGTGTTGCAATCGGTCCGATTTCGGTGCGCACATGCTTGGTCAGTTCTTTGCGCAGCGCATCTTCGTCATGGTCTTCCTCGCCGGTCATCAGCGTGACATAGCAATAGATGCCCTGACCCTTGATCGGGTGCGGATAGCCGACAACAGCGGCTTCTGACACGGAGTGGTGTGAAACCAGAGCCGATTCAATTTCAGCAGTACCGAGGCGGTGACCGGAAATATTCAGCACGTCATCAACGCGGCCGGTAATCCAGTAATAACCGTCTTCATCACGGCGGCAGCCGTCACCGGTGAAATATTTGCCCTTATAGGTGGTGAAATAAGCCTCGATAAAGCGGCGGTGATCACCATAAAGCGTACGCATCTGACCCGGCCATGAGTCGGTGATGCAGAGATTACCATCTGCGGCACCTTCAAGTACGACACCTTCCGCATCAACCAGTTGTGGCTTGATACCAAAGAACGGACGGGTAGCCGAACCCGGCTTCAGATCGGTCGCACCCGGCAGTGGTGTAATCAGAATGCCACCGGTTTCAGTCTGCCACCATGTATCAACGATCGGGCAGGCCTGATCACCGACTACATTATAATACCATTCCCACGCTTCCGGATTGATCGGCTCGCCGACCGAACCGAGCAGGCGCAGCGATTTGCGCGAGTTGCGGGTCACGAAATCATCACCTGCACCCATCAGTGCGCGGATTGCAGTTGGCGCGGTATAGAAAATATTTACCTGATGCTTATCGACCACTTCCCAGAAACGTCCCTGATCAGGGAAGTTTGGCACACCTTCAAACATCAGTGTGGTCGCACCATTGGCGAGCGGGCCATAGACGATATAGGAATGACCGGTGACCCAGCCCACATCCGCCGTACACCAGTAAATATCGCCTTCGTGATAGTCGAAGACATATTGATGCGTCATTGAAGCATAAACAAGATAACCGCCGGTGGTATGCAACACGCCTTTCGGCTTGCCAGTGGAGCCGGATGTATAAAGAATGAAGAGCGGGTCTTCAGCCTTCATTGGCTCCGGTTCGCAAACTGCATCGACGCTTGCAACTTCCTGATGGTACCAAAGATCGCGGCCGCGACCCCAATGGATTTTACCGCCGGTACGGCGCACAACCAGTACTTTGTTGACGAATACATATTGCTTGGCGGCAATATCAATCGCGGTATCGGTATTCTCTTTCAGCGGAATTGGTTTGCCGCCACGGATACCTTCATCGGATGTGATAACGAATGTGGATTCACAGTCAACGATACGGCCTGCCAGCGCTTCCGGTGAGAAGCCTGCAAAAACGATCGAATGGACAGCACCGATGCGCGCACAAGCCAGCATGGCATAGGCGGCTTCCGGAATCATCGGCAGATAAATGGTAACGCGGTCACCTTTGCGGACGCCGTGTTTTTTCATCACATTGGCGAGACGGCAGACATTTTCATGCAGCTCGCGATAGGTGATTTTCTTGTCGATATAAGGGTTGTCACCTTCCCAGATAATCGCGGTCTGATCGCCGCGCTTTTCGAGGTGACGGTCAATACAGTTGTAAGAGACGTTGGTGACACCGTCTTCATACCAGCGGATGGAGACATTATCCTCAAAAGAGGTGTCTTTTACCTTGGTGTAAGGGGTAAACCAGTCAATGCGTTTACCGTGCTTGCCCCAGAAGGCTTCAGGGTCGCTGATGCTTTCATTATACCATGAAAGATAGGTTTCATTATCGATCAGCGCGCGCGCCTTCGCCTCCGGTAAAACCGGATAATTCTTGTCGGACATAGTTCCTCCTCGCACCGGCGGCCCTCCTTGCCGGTACCTCGTATCAAAAGCCGCATCATTGTTAATGGCTGCGGTTCACATGTAAATCAGGCAAAAGTCTGATGCCGCTCGTGGCTGCAATTCAGAAATAAGCTGACCCGTCTGCCGTATTGACATACGGCAGATTATCTCCGGCATAAATGTCTGAGATTACGCCGGAGTTTATAATTGTTGTGCAGTGACGCAAGACAAATATTTGCGACATGTTGGTTTTGCGCGAGAATAAAGTGCACAACCCCGTAGGATAATATACCTGTTTTGTCAGGCCTATGTCAGTGCTTGTGTTAATGGGGGGCGGCTGCCGAAAATTGCCGAGCCGACACGCACTTGGGTAGCGCCAAAAGCAATAGCGGTTTCAAAATCGCCGGACATGCCCATCGAGAGTTCTTTTACACCGGCTTCATTCGCCAGTTTGCGCAGCAATGCAAAATGTGGTCCCGGATTTTCATCCACCGGCGGAATGCACATCAGGCCGGCAATCTCGAGATCATGAATATCACGGCAGCGGGCAACAAATGCAACGGCTTCCAGCGGGTCAATACCGGCTTTTTGCTCTTCACTGCCGGTATTAACCTGCACAAAGAGTTTCAGCTTGCGGTTTTGTTTTTTTGTCTCGGTAGCAATTGTGGCAGCGATTTTCTCGCGGTCAACGGTCTGGATCACATCGAACAAAGCCACGGCTTCGGCTGTCTTGTTGGATTGCAGCGGGCCGATCAGATGCAACTCAATGCCGGAGAATTTCTCACGCAGTTCAGGCCATTTGCCTTCTGCTTCCTGCACACGGTTTTCACCGAAAATCCGCTGGCCGGCTTCCAGTGCCGGTGTAATTTCATCAGCATTAAAGGTTTTGGAAACAGCGACCAGTTGTACCGAGTCTGTTGCCCGTTGCGCTTCCTGTTCACTTTGCGCAATGGCATTGCGAACGGTTTTGAGGTTGTCCTCAATGGTGCTGGCGGGGCTGCTGACGGGTACATTCATGGTATAAAACTCCTTTTTCTGCCGCTTCACTATGGGATAAGGTTGACGCTTTGCCCAATCCATGATGAAGGTCTCACACCATATTCCATTCTCTTTGCATGAGTAAATACAGCCATGGCATCTGAACGATATAATCCGCGCGTAAGCGAAGCCCATTGGCAGAAGATCTGGGACGAAAACAAGATCTTCGAAACGTCCAATGATGATCCACGCGAAAAATATTACGTGCTGGAAATGTTTCCTTATCCATCCGGCCGCATTCACATCGGCCATGTGCGTAACTATGCAATGGGTGACGTGATTGCCCGTTACAAGCGCGCGCGCGGTTTTAACGTTCTACACCCGATGGGTTGGGATGCATTCGGTATGCCTGCAGAAAATGCGGCGATGCAGAATAAGGTTCACCCGAAAGAATGGACCTATCAGAATATCGCAACCATGAAAGGTCAGCTCAAAACTATGGGGCTGTCACTGGATTGGTCACGTGAGTTTGCGACCTGTGACGTGGATTATTACCACCGTCAGCAGATGCTGTTCCTTGATATGTTCGAAAAAGGTCTGGTGACCCGTAAGACATCCAAGGTCAACTGGGATCCGGTCGATAATACCGTTCTGGCCAATGAGCAGGTTGTTGACGGTCGCGGCTGGCGCTCCGGTGCGCTGGTAGAACAGCGTGAACTGACCCAGTGGTTCTTCAAGATTACCGATTTCAGCGATGATCTGCTGGCCGGTCTCGATACACTTGACCAGTGGCCGGATAAAGTGCGTCTGATGCAGAAAAACTGGATCGGTAAATCGGAAGGTCTGCAGCTGCGTTTTGCCCTCGCTGAACGGGAAGGCGAGATCGAAGTTTATACCACCCGTCCGGATACGCTGTTTGGTGCATCTTTTGTGGCGATTGCTGCCGATCATCCGCTGGCAAAACAGCTGGCTGAGAGCAATGAAGGTCTGGCGGCTTTTGCTGCTGAGTGCCGTCAGCATGGTACATCCGTTGCCACACTCGAAACCATTGAGAAAAAAGGTTTCGATACGGGCTTGCGCGTACAGCATCCGTTTGATCCGTCCTGGACATTGCCGGTCTATGTCGCCAATTTTGTTCTGATGGAATATGGTACAGGCGCGGTATTCGGTTGTCCTGCGCATGATCAGCGCGATCTGGATTTCGCTAATAAATACAAGCTGACAGTTACGCCGGTGGTGCTGCCAAACGGTGCGGATGCAGCTAGCTTTGCAATTACCGATACCGCCTATAGCGACGAAGGCACGCTGTTTAATTCGCGTTTCCTCGATGGTATGACACCGGAAGCTGCTTTTAATGAAGTGGCAGATCGTCTGGAAAAGACCGATCTCTATGGTAAGCCGCAGGCATTCCGTAAGACACAATATCGTCTGCGTGACTGGGGTATTTCCCGTCAGCGTTACTGGGGCTGCCCGATTCCGATGATTCATTGCGAATCCTGCGGAACTGTTCCTGTGCCGCGCAATGACCTGCCGGTTCAGTTGCCTGATGATGTGGAATTCGACCGTCCGGGCAATCCGCTCGACCGCCATGACGGCTGGCGCCATGTTAACTGCCCGAAATGCGGAGCGAAAGCCCGCCGCGAAACCGATACGATGGATACATTCGTGGATTCATCATGGTATTTCGCACGCTTTACTGCGCCATGGGAAAATGAACCGACAGATATTAAAGCCGTTGATGAATGGCTGCCGGTTGATCAGTATATCGGTGGTGTGGAACATGCGATCCTGCATCTACTTTATTCGCGCTTCTTTACCCGCGCGATGAAGGTTGCCGGTCACCTGAAGGTGGAAGAGCCGTTTAAGGGGCTGTTCACACAGGGCATGGTTGTGCACGAGACCTATAAACATAATGGTCAGTGGGTATCGCCGCTGGAAATCCGCATTGAGGATAAGAACGGCGTGCGTTCGGCAACCATGCTGGATTCCGGTGAAGCGGTAGAAATCGGCTCGATTGAAAAAATGTCGAAGTCGAAGAAAAATGTTGTCGATCCGGATGACATTATTGCGTCTTACGGTGCAGATACTGCACGCTGGTTTACTCTGTCCGACAGCCCGCCGGAGCGTGATATTGTCTGGACAGAAGCCGGTGCCGAAGGTGCGCATCGCTTCGTGCAGCGCGTCTGGCGTCTGATCTCTGAAGCCGGTGAAAACCTGAAGGGTGTTGCGCCGAAAGCTGCCTATGAAGGTGATGCCGCTCAGATTTCGAAAGCCGCCCATAAGACAGTAAAAGCTGTTGGCGATGATATCGAGAAAATCGTCTTCAACCGTGCGATTGCCCGTCTTTATGAATTGCTCAATGTGCTGGGCGCACCTTTGCAGGCAATTGCTGCCGGTACAGCGGATGATGTGACGAAAGCTGCAACCCGTGAAGCAACAGATATGTTCATTGCGATGATTGCACCAATGATGCCGCATCTGGCTGAACAGTGTAATGCTGCAATTGGCGGTGAGGGACTGGTTTCCACACGCAGCTGGCCTGTTGTTGATGAAGCCTTGCTGGTTGAAAATGACATTACCCTGCCGGTGCAGATCAATGGTAAAAAGCGCGGTGACATTACAATTGCGCGTGATGCAGATCAGGCAACAGTGCAGATGGCAGTTTTGGCACTTGACTTTGTGCAGGCTGCATTGAACGGTAGTGCACCGAAAAAGCTCGTTGTTGTACCGCAGAGGATTGTGAATGTCGTTGTCTGATCGCTCAATTAAAGACAAATCTCCGATCCGCAAAAAGCGGCTGGCAATACTGACAGGACTCGTCCTGTCAGCCTTTCTGGCTGGCTGCACAGTACAGCCGCTTTATTCGTCAGGTGGCAGTGAAAGCGCTGGTGGTATATCTTCCAGTGTTAAAACCAAGCTGGCATCCATTAAAGTGGATGATGTGAACTCTATTCCTGCTCAGGCGGTGCGTAACCGTTTGATCTTTGGCCTGTCAGGCGGAGCAGGGGAGCCATCTCAGCCAGCTTATCATCTGGCACTTGGTTTCTCCACAACAACAGAATCTGCTGTTGAAGTGGACGTAGGCGATTCACGTGAAGGACGTGCATCTGCCGGTACAGTGAAAATGAGCTCCAATTACGTTTTGCGTGATCGCGACGGCAAAGTGGTTGCGACTGGTCGCCGTCAGGTCAGCGCATCTTATGATCGTCCGCGTCAGGAATTTGCAAACCTGCGTGCACATCGTGATGCGCAGCAGCGTGCGGCAGAAGAGTTGGCGCAGTATCTAGTACTTTCGCTTGCGCAGGATATGCAGAAACTCCCATAAAAAACGCCTGATCGGCCTGCAAATGGCGATTTTCTCCTCTTCCGGTGCTCACGTACTATAAGTACACTCCGCTCCGGTTCTCGAAAATCACCATTTTCGCCACGATCATCCGTTTTTTAAAGCATTTCAAGCAAAAGTGCGCAGCGGTTTTGCATGGGATAATACGTAAAAACAAAGACTTAGAGCGGCTTTGCGTTCCAGTGAAAACCGGAACCGCTCTAAGACGTTGTGACATTGTTTTGAATATAAAAAAGCCCGCTGAAAAGCGGGCTTTTTTATTTATGCGATGGCTGCCTGATTAGGCAATCGACTGACCGGTTTTTGCCCAGTCTGCCAGAAATGCTTCAAGACCCTTGTCTGTCAGCGGATGCTTGACGAGAGCTTTCAGCGTGGCCGGTGGTGCAGTGATAACGTCAGCGCCGATCAGTGCAGCTTCTTTAACGTGATTAACTGTACGTACCGAAGCAGCCAGAATCTGGGTTTCAAACGCGAAGTTGTCGAAAATGGTGCGGATTTCACCAATCAGATCCATACCGTTCAGGCCCATATCATCAAGGCGGCCAATGAATGGCGAAACATAAGTCGCACCGGCTTTTGCAGCCAGCAGGGCCTGATTAGCGGAGAAGCACAGGGTCACATTGGTCTCGTGACCATCGGAAGTCAGTGCTTTACAGGCTTTCAGACCATCCAGTGTCAGTGGCAGTTTGATGCAGATATTGTCGGCGATTTTCGCCAGAACAGCTGCTTCTTTCATCATGCCGGCATAGTCAGTTGCTGTAACTTCTGCAGAAACAGGACCTTTGACGATCGAGCAGATTTCTTTCGTCACTTCAAGAATGTTGCCACCGGACTTCAGGATCAGCGATGGATTGGTGGTAACGCCGTCAACCAGTCCCAGATCATTGAGTTCACGGATGTCTTTAACATCGGCGGTATCCACAAAGAATTTCATTTCAGCTTATCCTCCGTAATGGGTTTGCTGTACAGACGGGATTATACCCGACAAAGATAGGTCTGTTTACCGTATATTTCTATAAATCGGAACTGTCTTTGATAAATAAGCATGTGCACAGCAATAATTGAATTCGCAGGCCGTTTGCGCTTAAGTGCGCCTGCTCCTCAAATACCGGAAATGATCAGGATACTCTTTTGAACGGGAAAACAGAGATAAAGACGCGCCTTGTTGTTCCGGTCCTCGTACCGATGCCAGCGGAGCGTCCCTATAGCTATCTGGTTCCTGATGATATGGACGTTCAGGCCGGTTCAATTGTGCGTGTACCGCTGGGGCCGCGCGAAGTTGCCGGTATTGTCACCGACGATGCCAGCGATCAGGTTGATCCTAAAAAGCTGAAATCTATCCTGCATGTGTTTGACTGCCCGCTTGTCAGCCGCGATATGCTGCGCTTTATTCGCTGGACGGCTGATTATACGCTGTCGCCTCCGGGCATGGTGGCGCGCATGGTGTTGCGTGCACCGGCTGCTTTTGATCCCGAACCGTTTATTCCGGGTTTGCGCTATATCGGCGGCAAGGCCGAACGCCTGACTGCCGCGCGTGAGAAAGTGCTGGAGGTTGCCAATAATGGTCTGAGCTGGACCAAGTCCGGCCTTGCCCATGCAGCAGGGGTTTCCGGCAGCGTGGTTGAAGGGCTTAAAGCGCAGGGACTGTTCGAAGAGGTGATGATCCCGCCGCCGCCGGTGGTCGGTGAACCTGATCCGTTTTACGGGCAGGCGGATCTGTCTGAAGATCAGCAGGCCGCAGCACAATGTTTGGTCGAGGCGGTAGAAGAAGACGCCTATTCAGTCTCTCTGCTGCATGGTGTGACCGGTTCCGGTAAGACAGAAGTCTATTTTGAAGCGGTGGCGCGTGCGGTTGAGCTGGGCAAACAGGTTTTGATCCTGCTGCCGGAAATTGCGCTGACCCAACAATTTCTCGACCGTTTTGAAAGCCGCTTTGGTACACGTCCGGCGGAGTGGCATTCCGATCTAGCACCACGCCAAAGAGAGCGTGTTTGGCGACAAATTGCGGAGGGCACGGTCAAGGTCGTGGCCGGTGCGCGCTCCGCATTGTTTTTGCCCTTTGCCAATCCGGGTCTGATCATTGTCGATGAAGAACATGACCCTGCCTATAAGCAAGAAGATCGCGTCTTCTATAATGCGCGTGATATGGCAGTGGTGCGCGGTTCTATCGGCAAGTTTGCGGTTATTCTGGCATCTGCCACGCCGTCCATTGAGAGTTTGGTCAATGCCAATCAGGGGCGCTACCGCTATGTGCCACTGCAGGGGCGTTATGCCGATGCAGCTTTGCCGGATTTGAAGCCCCTTGATATGCGCCGTTTGCCGCCTGTGGCAGGGCGGTTTTTGTCGCCTGCTTTAACAGAGGCCGTCGGGCAGGTTTTGCAGCGTAAAGAACAGGCTTTGCTGTTTCTCAACCGCCGTGGCTATGCGCCGCTGACTTTGTGCCGTGTCTGCGGGCATCGTTTTCAATGCCCTGATTGTTCAAGTTGGCTGGTTGAGCACCGTTTCCGTGGCCAGTTGATGTGCCATCAATGCGGTTATCACGAGAAAAGCCCGGATGCCTGTCCGTCCTGTGGCGCATTGGATCATCTGGTGGCTTGCGGGCCGGGTGTCGAGCGTATTGCGGAAGAAGCAGCGGCAACTTTTCCTGATGCACGGATTATCGTTCTGTCGTCTGATATGGCTGGTGGCGTGACGCGCTTGCGTATGGAGATGGAGGCGATTGCCAAGGGAGAGGCCGATATCGTGATTGGTACCCAGCTGGTCGCTAAAGGGCATAACTTTCCGCTGATTACGCTTGTCGGGGTGATTGATGCCGATCTCGGCCTTGCCAATGGTGATCCGCGCGCCGCTGAGCGCACCTTTCAGCTGCTCAATCAGGTGACAGGCCGCGCAGGACGCACGGGGCGTAAAAGTGTCGGTTTGATCCAGACCTATCAGCCGGATCATCCGGTACTGAAAGCCATTATCGCCGGTGATGCGCAGGCTTTCTATGAGCGTGAAATCGACGAACGCCAGCGCGGAATGCTGCCGCCATTCGGACGGCTGGCCGCACTGATTATCTCAGCTGACAGCAGGGCAGAGGCAGAGAGCCATGCACGTGCATTGCGACGTGCAGCGCCGAGAGACGGCGATATTGAAGTGCTTGGGCCCGCGGAAGCGCCATTGGCAGTGATTCGCGGCAGGCATCGTTTCCGCTTGTTGGTGCAGGGCTCAAAGCGTTCGGATATCCAGTCCTATCTGCGTGCCTTGCTGCAGGCTGCGCCTAAAGCACGCGGCTCCTTACGTGTTCAGGTTGATATCGACCCGCAAAGCTTTCAGTAATCGCAGTTTTATGATTGGCTAAAGGAATGGTTCTGTTGTTGTAAGCGGCTCCGGTGCGTGTTGTCGCAGATAATTTCGCTTTTCATGGTTGCAACTCAGGAATATAGCTCATTCAATGTGTTATGTCTGATGATATTCGAAAACGCATATCCGCAATTTAAAGAGGTGCAGCGTGGCATTTTATCTACCTACAAGTCAGGGCGAATGGCTGGCATGGTCTGTGGCTGTTATTACCTTACTTTTCGGGCTTTTGCTGATGTTTGCACCGGGAATTTCGCTGAAAATCCTGCGTCTGAGCGCGCCTGATCTTCGCCCGCATGCCTTGTCATCTGTGCGGGCAACAATGGCCGGTCCCTATATCGGGCTTGGCGTGGCATGTCTGCTGTTTGCGCAGCCGTTTTTATGGATGGCGCTGGGCTGTGTCTGGGGCTTTGTGCTTTTCGGCCGTTTGATTTCGATGATGTCGGATAAAACCAACAGTTTTTATAACTGGATTGCAGCCCTGATTGAGTTGATGCTGGCCGCAGGCCCGCTGCTTTTTGCGTTTGGTTTTGTCGCCTGACTTTTGTTGCCGGTCAGGATTTCGCAGAATCTGTCAGTGGGCGCTGTAATATTTGTGCTCCCTGACAGTCTGTGGGAATCAGTTGTGACTGAATTATCTTCTTCGATAAAAATCTGAATTATGAGCATAATTTTGCCGGAATTCGGCAAATGGTTAGCGAAATGCCTGTTTGCGCTATCCGGCACGTTCATGACAAGAATATTGCCGGATTATTTAATCTAACATATTGTTATAACTTGATATTTTTACATATTCTTGTTTTTGTCAGATTGACGTTCCCGTCAGCTTTGTTGCACTTTCGCCGTGAGAAGCATCAAAATAGCACTGTAAAGCGCATGAAACGGCGGGATTCGCGTGTTGCGAGTCCTGATTGTCTATGCTAGACGGCTTTCGAATTTCAATGCAGTCAGGCGGGTCGTCCGCAGGGCACAGATGGCGGTGCAAATCGGCACTTCATCGGGGGGTATTGAAAAACATCAATAAAATCGCTGTTTTTTGCACGGATAAACTGTGCGGTCAAAACAGGGTTTCAACCAAGAGAGTTGGGTTTCGTGACAGGATCGTCTTCGCTCATTTCCGGTGTTGCTCAGCGCTATGCTGGATCTCTGTTTGATCTGGCGCTTGAGGCTAAATCCGTTGCTCAGGTGGAGAAAGATCTTGGCCGTATTGAGGCTATGATCAATGAGAGCGAAGATCTTCGCCGCCTGATCAATAGCCCGGTCTTCTCCACTGAAGATCAGCTCCAGGCAATTTCCGCAGTGGCTGACAAAGCCGGTATTTCCGGTCTGGTCGGCAATTTCCTGCGCGTTGTAGCCGGTAATCGCCGGCTGTTCGTACTGCCAGGTATGATCAAAGCATTTTATCTGATCGCCGCTGAAAGCCGCGGTGAAGTTGCAGCTGATGTAACTTCCGTGCGTGAGCTGACGCAGGCGCAGCAAACTGAATTGAAGGCGACGCTGAAGAGTGTGGCCGGCAAGGACGTGACAATCAATGTCACTGTCGATCCGTCGATTCTTGGCGGTCTCATTGTGAAGCTGGGATCGCGTCAGATTGACACTTCCCTTCGCACTAAACTTTCTTCTCTTAAGCTTGCACTGAAAGAGGTCGGCTGATGGACATCCGCGCTGCGGAAATTTCCGCAATTCTGAAAGAGCAAATCAAGAATTTTGGCCAGGAGGCAGAAGTCTCCGAAGTTGGTCAGGTTCTTTCCGTTGGTGACGGTATCGCCCGTGTATACGGTCTGGACAATGTTCAGGCCGGTGAAATGGTCGAATTTCCGGGTGGCATCCGCGGTATGGCGCTCAACCTTGAAAGCGACAACGTTGGTGTTGTTATTTTCGGTTCTGACCGTGACATTAAAGAAGGCGACACCGTTAAACGGACCGGCGCCATCGTTGACGTTCCAGTCGGTCCTGGCCTGCTCGGCCGCGTGGTTGATGCTCTTGGTAACCCGATCGACGGCAAAGGCCCGATCGTTGGTGTAGAGCGTCGCCGTGTAGACGTTAAAGCTCCTGGTATCATTCCGCGTAAATCGGTTCACGAACCGATGTCGACCGGTCTGAAATCCATTGATGCTCTTATCCCTGTTGGTCGTGGTCAGCGCGAGCTGGTCATCGGTGACCGTCAGACAGGTAAGACCGCGATCATTCTCGATACCTTCCTTAACCAGAAGCCTATCCACGATAACGGTCCTGATAAAGATAAGCTGTATTGCATTTACGTAGCTATCGGTCAGAAGCGTTCGACTGTTGCTCAGTTCGTTAAAGTGCTCGAAGAGCGCGGCGCTCTGGAATATTCGGTTGTTATTGCTGCAACTGCTTCCGATGCTGCTCCTCTGCAGTACCTGGCTCCGTTCACAGGCTGTGCAATCGGTGAATATTTCCGCGATAACGGCCAGCACGCTCTGATCGGTTATGATGACCTTTCCAAGCAGGCTGTTGCTTATCGTCAGATGTCCCTGCTGCTGCGTCGTCCTCCGGGCCGTGAAGCGTACCCAGGTGACGTATTCTATCTTCACTCCCGTCTTCTCGAGCGTTCGGCTAAGCTGAATGACGAACTCGGTGCAGGTTCTTTGACCGCTCTGCCGGTTATTGAAACTCAGGGTGGTGACGTTTCCGCGTTTATTCCGACCAACGTGATTTCGATTACAGACGGTCAGATCTTCCTTGAAACCAACCTTTTCCACCAGGGTATTCGTCCTGCTGTTAACGTTGGTCTGTCGGTTTCCCGCGTTGGTTCTGCCGCTCAGATTAAAGCGATGAAACAGGTTGCCGGTTCGATTAAGGGTGAGCTCGCTCAGTATCGTGAAATGGCTGCGTTTGCGCAGTTCGGTTCCGATCTGGATGCTGCAACCCAGCGTCTACTCAACCGCGGTGCACGTTTGACTGAACTGCTCAAGCAGCCACAGTTCTCGCCGCTGAAGACCGAAGAGCAGGTTGCTGTGATCTTCGCCGGTGTTAACGGTTACCTCGATAAGCTGGCTGTTAATCAGGTCGGTAAATTTGAAGCCGGTCTTCTGGCATCGCTGCGCAACGAGCACAAAGATGTGCTGGATGCGATCCGCGATCAGAAGGCAATCAGCGACGAAATCAAGGGCAAACTCAAGGCAGCTATCGACGCTTTCGCCAAGAACTTTGCTTGATTAACTCTGACGGGATGAACGGATGCCTTCACTAAAGGATCTGAGAAACCGTATCGCCTCGGTTAAGGCGACGCAGAAAATTACCAAGGCGATGCAAATGGTCGCCGCGGCAAAACTGCGTCGTGCCCAGGAAGCAGCCGAAGCGGCACGGCCGTATTCTCAGCGGATGAGTGCAGTTCTGGCCAATATTGCCCAGAATGTAAGCGGTGATGATGCACCGAAACTGATGGCGGGTACCGGTAAAGACGATGTGCATTTGCTCATCGTCGCAACCGCGGAACGTGGTCTGTGCGGTGGTTTCAACTCGCAGATCGCACGTCTCGCCCGTGAACATGCCCGCCAGTTGCTGGCACAGGGTAAGACAGTAAAAATCATTACTGTCGGTAAAAAAGGTGCGGATATTCTGCGTCGCGACTTTGGCGGACAGATCATTGATCATGTCGACCTGCGTGAAGTGAAGCAGATTGGTTTCACCAATGCCGACCAGATCGGTCGCAAGCTGATCGCGCTTTTCAATAAAGGCGAGTTCGATGTTGCGACACTGTTCTACTCGCAGTTCAAGTCGGTGATCAATCAGGTTCCGACAGCTCAGCAGCTTATTCCGGCATCAGCCGGTGATGCTGGGGAAGCGGTTTCTGCTGGTGGTGCGATCTACGAATATGAGCCGGATGCGGCGGCTATTCTCGACGATCTTCTGCCGCGTAACATTTCTGTCCAGATTTTCAGCGCTCTGCTTGAAAATGTGGCCGGTGAAATGGGCGCAAAGATGAGCGCGATGGATAACGCAACGCGTAACGCTGGTGACATGATCAACAAGCTGTCGATCACATATAACCGTCAGCGTCAGGCTCAGATCACCACAGAACTGATTGAAATTATTGCGGGCGCGGAAGCGCTCTAATCGGAAGGTAAGGATCGATGGCTAAAGCAGCGACACCGAAAACTACCAAGACCACGGCAAAGGCTAAGTCCGGCGCGGCTGCATCAGGTGCAGTCGGCCGTATCAAGCAGGTCATCGGCGCTGTCGTCGACGTCCAGTTTGATGATCATCTGCCTCTGATCCTGAACGCGTTGGAAACCGACAACCTCGGTAACCGTCTCGTTCTGGAAGTTGCTCAGCATCTTGGCGAAAATACAGTACGTACCATTGCTATGGACTCGACCGAAGGTCTGGTTCGTGGTCAGGAAGTACGTGATACCGGCGATGCGATCCGCGTTCCGGTAGGCCCTGAAACACTCGGGCGTATCATGAACGTAATCGGTGAACCAGTTGATGAAGCTGGCCCGATTGTGACTGCTGCGACCCGCGGTATTCACCAGCCGGCACCTGAATATATCGAACAGTCACCTGAATCTGAGATTCTGGTAACCGGTATTAAGGTTGTGGATCTTCTCGCCCCTTACGCTAAAGGTGGTAAGATTGGTCTGTTCGGTGGTGCGGGCGTTGGTAAAACCGTTCTCATCATGGAACTCATCAACAACGTGGCTAAAGCCCACGGTGGTTACTCGGTATTCGCCGGTGTTGGTGAGCGTACCCGTGAAGGTAACGATCTCTATCACGAAATGATCGAATCCGGCGTTAACAAGCTGGGTGGCGGCGAAGGCTCGAAAGCAGCCCTCGTATACGGTCAGATGAACGAGCCGCCAGGTGCGCGTGCCCGTGTTGCTCTCTCCGGTCTGACGATCGCTGAAAGCTTCCGTGATGACGGTCAGGACGTGTTGTTCTTCGTGGATAACATTTTCCGCTTCACACAGGCTGGTTCGGAAGTGTCCGCGCTTCTCGGCCGTATTCCTTCCGCTGTGGGCTATCAGCCGACACTGGCAACGGATATGGGCCAGATGCAGGAACGCATCACCACCACAACTAAAGGCTCGATCACTTCGGTGCAGGCAATTTACGTTCCTGCGGATGACTTGACTGACCCTGCGCCTGCGACATCCTTTGCGCACTTGGACGCGACTACGGTTCTTAACCGTTCGATCGCTGAAAAGGGTATTTATCCTGCGGTTGATCCGCTTGACTCAACATCCCGTATGCTTGACCCGATGATCGTTGGTGAAGAGCATTACGAAGTTGCCCGTCAGGTTCAGTCAATTCTGCAGCGCTACAAGTCGCTTCAGGATATCATCGCCATCCTTGGTATGGACGAATTGTCTGAAGAAGATAAGCTGACAGTGACCCGTGCCCGTAAAATCGAGCGCTTCCTGTCCCAGCCGTTCTTTGTGGCTGAAATCTTCACCGGTTCGCCAGGTAAGCTGGTTGATCTTCAGGATACAATCAAAGGCTTTAAAGGCCTTTGCGCCGGCGATTACGATCACCTGCCTGAAGCAGCTTTCTACATGGTCGGTTCGATTGAAGAAGCGATTGAAAAAGCACAGAAGCTGGCAGAAGCCGCTTAATGTGATTGGTCAGGCAGACTTTGGTCTGCCTGACTGCTCTCTCAACAGTTTGCAGGCACAGCCTCACTATTGAGATATAATTTCGCAGCGTATTTCCATCTATTGTGATTGACCGCTGAACTATTGAATTCAACGCCGGAACGCCGCGAATGCGGACAGGTTCAGGGATTTTGAGTGAGAAACATGGCTGGAACCTTCAAATTTGAACTGGTATCACCGGAACGTCTTCTGCTTTCTGCTGAAGTCAGCGAAGTGGTAATTCCTGGCAGCGAAGGCTACCTGACTGTTCTGGCCGGTCACGCTCCTTTGATGACCACGATCATTCCTGGTAAGGTAACAGTGAAGACTGCAGATGGTAAAAGCGATGCTTATATCGTCTTCGGCGGCTTTGCTGATATCACACCGGAAGGTTGCTCTTTGCTGGCAGAATCCGCACTTCATATTGATGAAATCAAGCGTGAAGATATTGCGGCTCGTATTGAGCATGCTCGTAAGCTTGTTGATGATGCATCCTCTGCGGAACACCGCACCAAGGCAGAAATGTTCTTGCATCAGCTGACAACTCTGGAAGGCGCAATTCTGCCTGCATAAGTCAGAGACGCATCCGATATTTAAAAAAAACCGCGATATTTCTATCGCGGTTTTTTTATGTCTGAAATAACAGGCGATTTGGCGCTCTAGTTCTGCTCAATGGAGACGCCTTGCTCGCCGATTTTGAGCTCAACACCCTTCGGTTTAGATTCTTCTCTGTAGGTATAGATAGAAAAACCGGCAATAATCACGATCAATGCGCCCAGTAGAATATAAAGGCTGTTCTTATTCATCGAACCTCCGTGTTCATATTCAGGTGTAGACAGTCTGTGTGACAGGCTGTCTGATAACTGATGAAGTTGCTTAGCGGCGAGCCAGCAGTGCAAGTACCAAACCGATACCTGCTACGACCGCGGCGGTTGCCAGCGGATTTTCACGGGCGGTCTCGGATACAGCCTGAGCCTGATGACGGACTTCACGGGCAGCGACACGGCCACGTTTACGTAATGTTTCATAAGTATCTGACGCACTGTCGCGCGCATCATCGTAAAGTGCAGATCCTTGCTCGGATAATTTTTTGGTTACTGAAGCCAGTTCTTTTTTCAGTTCCGCAATCTGATCTTCAAATGTCTTTTCTGCATCATTACGCAGTTTGCTAGCCATGCTGATCTCCTTGTTGCATCTTTTTCGACCGGAGGATGGTGTCTCCGGTCAGATTTTCAAAGAGATAACGCTGCAGAAGGGGATAAGTTCCCGCTTTAGGATAAGAGTACGGTAATGATTATTCAGGCGCAGTTTCAATCAGCGTGTAATCGTGTCGAGCAAGGGTCAATAACGACGCCACTATCAAAACGATTGGTCAGCATACCGCTGACCTCAACCCGATCACCAGCTTTCAGGGCGCTGTTGTCATATTCAAGGCAAATGACTTGCAGTTTTTGATCGGGGCAGAGTTCAGTGACAGCGATAGGGTCATCTTGGTGAACAGCTTTGACCTTGGCACGCAGTGTGATTTCCGGCCATTGCTCGGATGATTTGTCCCATTTTTCTGAAAGAGCAGCAATTGTCTCGCAGCTGGTGACGACAGGGCCTTGATAATCACTGTCCGGCGTCTCGGTAAAGCCGGTGGTGACAGTGAGAAATAGAACACAAGTGGCAGAAAAAGCTTTGAAATAAGAATGCTGATTTGAAATCATGATACTGCCGATAAACCTTTTCTGCGAGAAACAGGCTTATCGGCATGAAATACGGCACTTATGGGGTAAGTGTACGCAAATGTGCGATCAGCTGCTTGGCGCTTTCAACAGCTGCATTTTCATCGCGGCTGACAATGGCTTCAATCATGCGGGTATGCGCAGTGGCAGAATCTGCAAGACTTTCATCGCGGCGTAAGCGGAACCAGAACCGGCGGCTGTGGCTCTGCAATGGAGCGGCCAGACGGGTGGCGTAAGGATTGAGTGAGGCACTGCCGAGAACTTCGTCAAAAGCCTTGTCTGCATCAAGAAACAGCGGGATATCCTGCGTGGTTGCTGCTTGCTTCATCATTACGGCGGCTTCACGCAGCTTATCATGCTCATAGGCACCGGAATAACGAGCGGCATCACGGCAAAGAATCTGTTCAACGCCTTCGCGCGCATCAAGAACCTTGGTGAAGTCTTTCGGATCAAGCGCGGTAATAGCAATACCGGAGCGCGGGCGGACTTCCATCAGTCCTTCCCATGCCAGCCGCTGAATGGCTTCACGCACGGGTGTGCGCCCCATGCCGGTCAGTTCAATCAGAACCCGCTCATTGGTGACGCTGCCAGGTTGTAGGGATAGGGTGACAATATGGCGTTCAAGCAGGCGATACGCCTGATCAGAGAGGCTTAGTGCAGAAGCGGCCGTAGAATTATCCAGCTGTGCATCACTGTTCGTAAGTGGCCCTGACATAAAGGCTGTGTCCTTATTATTGATAGGCAGTGCATGCCGGTATGGTTGATGCCTGCTTTTGTTTTTGCGGAGCCGATATTGCGCTGATGCAATATTCAGGGTGCCTAATATTTAATGATATTTGCCCGAGAGATACTACAGCTAAGGCCTTTTCTCAATATCTGCCCATCAATGAGCGCTTGCGTGATGGATATTGCCCCCGATTATTGCTGTCTAGGATTTAGTTGACTTTCATTTCCGATTTAGATATATCAGTGGTATATCAAATTGGGAGTTATGATATGTGGTCAGGTATTTTTCCGGCGGTTACAACAAAATTTACTGAAAATGATGCGCTGGATCACAAAGAAATGGAGCGTTGCTTCGGCTTGCAGATTGATGCTGGCGTTGATGGTTTTGTGGTTGGCGGTTCACTTGGTGAAGGCCCGATGCTTTCTGCGGAAGAAAAGCTGGATGTTTTTAAAACAGCTCGTTCAGTTGCGGGCAAGCGTCCGGTGCTGATGACCGTTTTCGAAGCCGGTACGCGTGAAGGTGCGGCGGCAGCAAAAGCTGCGGCAAAAGCCGGTGCTGACGGCCTGATGGTTGTGCCAAGCCCGATCTATTTCACCAATCCTCAGGAAACTGTCACCACGCTGAAAGCCATGGCTGCTGCCGGTGGTCTGCCGGTGATGATATATTCTAACCGTATGGCCTACCGTGTGGATGTGACCGGTGAATGCCTTGAAGAACTGGCGAAAGACGATCTGTTCGTTGCGATCAAGGAATCATCAGATGATATCCGCCGTACGATTGATATCGTCAATCAGTTCGGCGATCGCTTTGATCTGTTTACCGGCGTCGACAATCTGGCGTTTGAAGCGCTGACAACCGGTGCAATCGGCTGGGTGGCCGGTGTTGTTACGTCGCTGCCACGTGAGACGGTGGTACTGTATCAGCTCATCAAGCAGAAGCGTTATGATGAGGCTCTGCCGCTTTATCGCTGGATGCGCCCGTTGCTTGATCTCGATGTCTCGACTTATCTGGTGCAGAATCTCAAGCTGATTGAAGTGCATGCTATCCAGTCGAATGACCGCGTGCGTCTGCCACGCCAGCCATTGAGCGGGGAACGCCGTGCACAGGTCGAGAAGATTGTAAAACAGGCTCTGGCAACACGGCCTGAGCTGCCAAAAATCTGAAGCGAAACAACCCCGGTTAATTCAGTTTAACCGGGGTTTTTCCGTAGCAAGAACCGTTTTTACGGCGTAAGGTCTGCATAATCAGAATTATAAACAGGGCAGGCAGGAGGGCACATGGCGTCGGTTGATAGCGTCAATGTGGGTGGGAATCAGAAGCATTCTGAAGTGATTATTATCGGGGCAGGTATTGTCGGGATTGCTGCAGCAGCGGTGCTGAGCGAAGCCGGACATTCTGTGTTGGTGCTGGATCGCACTGGGATTTGTGAGGAGACAAGTTCCGGTAATGCGGCGGCTCTGGCTTTTTCAGAAATATTGCCTTTGGCCTCAAAAGGCGTGATGAAGAAAGTGCCGGGCTGGCTGCTGGACCCGCTGGGGCCTTTTGCTATCCGTCCTTCTTATGTCATTAAATTGCTGCCATGGCTCTATCGTTTCTGGCGTGCCAGCAGCGCATCTGCACTTCGCAACAGCACGCAAGTGCAGGGGCAGATGATGCAGCTTGCAGAAAAGGAAATGCTGGCTCTGGCAGAGCGTGCCGGTGTTATGGATATGATTCATCATGAAGGCAATCTAGAGCTTTATGAAAGTGAAGCCGAGTTGCAGGCGGCGATGTCCGGTTGGGAAGCCAAAAAGCAGGCCGGTATTGATTTCAAGGTAGTGCGCGGCGCAGAGCTGGCAGCCTTGCAACCCGGATTAGATGCACGCTTTGTAGTCGGTTGCTTTGTACCAAAATGGAAGAACGTTTCTGATCCGAAACTCTATGGCAAAGCGCTTTGGGTCTATGCGGAAAAACTGGGCGCGCGCTATCAGCAGGCCACAGTTTCAGCGATTACCCAGCGGCCAACTGGCGCGGAAGTGACACTTGCCAATGGTGAAGTGCTGCATGGAAGAAAACTGATTATTGCAGCGGGTGCGTGGTCTCATCACTTAAGCGCTCAGCTTGGTGATGCTGTGCCGCTGGAGACAGAACGCGGCTATAATACGACTTTACCGGTTGGTGCCGGTGATATCCGTCGTCAGCTGACATTCCCCGGGCATGCCTTTGTGATTACGCCGCTGACAACAGGTGTGCGTGTCGGCGGTGCCGTGGAACTGGGCGGGCTGACCTTGCCGCCCAATTATGCGCGCTCAGAGGCTATGCTGAAAAAGGCGAAGCAGTTCCTGCCGCAACTGAAAACGGAAGGCGGGCGGCAATGGATGGGTTACCGTCCTTCGACGCCGGATACATTACCGGTGATCGGCTATTCCTCGACCTCGAATGATATCATCTATGCTTTCGGCCACGGCCATCTGGGGCTTACCCAGTCTGCAGCGACTGCGCGACTTGTGACCCAGCTTTTAAATCATGAAACAACAGCGCTGCCTGTCAGTGCTTTCAGTCCAAAACGGTTTTGAGAAACATCATGGCAAAACATTCGTTCTTTTGTGTTGACGGTCATACTTGCGGAAATCCTGTTCGCCTTGTGGCCGGTGGAGGGCCGAACCTGCACGGCTCCAATATGATGGAAAAGCGCGCGCATTTTCTTGCCGAATATGACTGGATCCGCACCGGTCTGATGTTCGAGCCGCGCGGTCACGACATGATGTCCGGTTCTATTCTTTATCCGCCGACACGCGATGATTGTGATGTGGCAGTACTGTTTATCGAGACATCCGGCTGTCTGCCAATGTGCGGGCACGGTACAATCGGTACAGTCACAATGGCTATTGAGCAGGGGCTGATTACACCTAAAGTACCGGGCAAAATCAATCTCGATACACCGGCGGGTAAAGTTGCAATCGAATATGAGCAGAACGGCCAATATGTGGAAAGTGTGCGGCTGACCAATGTGCCGGCATTTCTCTATGCTGAAGGATTAGAGGTCGAATGTCCTGATCTCGGCCTGCTCAAAGTGGATGTCAGCTATGGTGGCAATTTCTACGCAATTGTTGAGGCGCAAGAAAATTACACGGATCTGGCCGATTATTCGGTGCTCGATCTGATTGGCTGGAGCCCTGTTTTACGCCAGCGACTCAATGAGATGTATCGTTTTCAGCATCCGGAGCTCGCCGATATTAATCGCCTCAGCCATATTCTGTGGACAGGAAAACCGACGAAATCCGAGGCTCATGCACGCAATGCCGTGTTCTACGGAGAAAAAGCGATTGATCGTTCACCATGTGGCACGGGAACTTCTGCCCGTATGGCGCAATTAGCTGCACGCGGAGAACTGAAGGCAGGAGACAGTTTTGTTCACGAATCCGTGATCGGATCTCTGTTCCACGGGCGGGTTGAGGCTGATGTTCAAGTGGCTGATAAGAAAGGCATAATTCCTTCTATTGCCGGCTGGGCACGGATGACAGGGTATAATACAATTTTCATTGATGACCGCGATCCTTTTGCTCATGGATTTGTAGTCCGTTAAAGACGTCGCAAACAGAATATTGTTCAATCATCAAAACAATGCAGAACGACGATTGACCGGTAATAAATTATGAGTAATCTTTAATTCTAGGAGCAGGGCAGGGGGACTATAATACTATATTACTAGTCGTATTTTCTATAGTTTCTGTGTAGTCGGGCAATTCGGTTTTTCCGGGTTTGGTCATATTCGGCCAAGGGGAGCGGAAGCCTTGTCTGCTATCACAGACGCTATCGGGGGACGATTCTCTGCAATGCCATATGCCTAAGCTGCGCTGTCTGACAGACATGCAGTGAGCCTATAAATTCTGGACGGTGCTGCGGCAGCTTTTGCCTGCCGGATTGTGCAGTGGAGTAAACGATCTGAAATATAAGGGAAGTGCCCGTTAGCGGCGAAAATAATTCAGATCAGAAAAGGGTGACTTTGCAATGGAATATTTTATCCAGCAAGTGATCAACGGGCTGACGCTCGGGTCAATCTACGGATTGATCGCCATCGGCTATACCATGGTTTATGGTATTATCGGCATGATCAATTTTTCTCATGGTGATGTTTTTATGCTCGGCGCCTTCATGGCGCTTATTGTTTTTTTGATACTGACAACCTTTGTCGGTGCAGTGCCTGTGGTGCTGGCAATCCTGCTGATGATGATCGTCGCCATGATCCTGACCAGTATGTGGAGCTGGACCATTGAGCGGGTTGCTTACAGACCGTTGCGCGGCTCTTTCCGTCTTGCACCGCTGATCACCGCGATTGGTATGTCTATTGCATTGTCAAACTTTGTTCAGGTGACACAGGGCCCGCGCAACAAGCCGATCCCTGCGCTGATCAATGATTCCTACTCGCTGTTTGGCACGGATATTATTATCTCACTCAAGCAGATTGTTATCATTGCCGTCACGGTCGTTCTGCTGACGATCTTCTGGTATATTGTTAACCGGACCTCTCTGGGGCGCGCACAGCGTGCCTGTGAGCAGGATCGTAAAATGGCGTCGCTGCTCGGCATCAATGTCGACCGCACCATTTCCCTGACCTTTGTTATGGGGGCAGCACTGGCTGCGGTGGCCGGTACGCTTTACCTCACTTATTATGGTGTTATTTCTTTCGCCGACGGCTTTATTCCGGGCGTTAAGGCATTTACCGCAGCGGTTCTCGGCGGCATTGGCTCTCTGCCGGGGGCAATGATCGGCGGCCTGCTGATCGGCCTGATCGAGGCGCTCTGGTCTGCCTATTTCTCGATCGATTATAAAGATGTTGCTGCATTCTCAATCCTTGCGATTGTGCTGATTTTCATGCCTTCCGGCATTCTCGGCCGTCCAGAAGTTGAAAAGGTGTAACATGGCCAATACTTTTCAGACTTCTTCTGTGGCGAAGCCAAAAGCAGCACCATCGGATTTTGCAGCCGGTATTCGCGAAGGTATCATTGCAGCAATTCTCGCTTTTGGTCTGTTTGTTCTGATTGTCGGTTTTAAAACCGAGCAGAATATCAATAATGAACTGGTGCTGGTTCAGCGCTGGGGCTTGCTGTTCATACTTGTTGCTTTGTCCGGTATCGGCCGCTTTCTGCATCGCGCTTTCCTGGTGCCTTATATGGCCAAGCGGAGCAAAGCTGAGAAACATGTGTCTGCAGGCGGTGATGTTTCTTTCTTCCGAAAGAACTTCTCGAAACTCGCAATCCTGTTTCTGTTTATCTATCCGGTGCTGATTGTCGCGACACTCGGCTTTCAGGGCTCGCTGAAATGGGTCGATAACTTCGGTATTCAGATCCTGATCTATATTATGCTGGCATGGGGGCTGAATATCGTTGTTGGTCTCGCCGGTCTGCTCGATCTGGGGTATGTGGCCTTCTATGCGGTGGGTGCTTATTCCTACGCTTTGCTGTCCTCGTACTTTGGTTTGTCTTTCTGGACGCTGCTGCCGGTCGCCGGTATTCTTGCTGCCTTCTGGGGGATCATTCTCGGCTTTCCGGTACTGCGTCTGCGTGGTGACTATCTGGCGATTGTGACACTGGCTTTCGGGGAAATTATCAGGCTTGTGCTGATAAACTGGACGGCTGTAACAAAAGGCACATTCGGTGTGTCGGGTATCGCAAAAGCGACATTCTTCGGCATTCCTTTCAAGGCCGGTCCGGATGGTTTTGCGGCAACTTTCGGCCTGCAATTCTCCGCTGCCCATTATAAAATCTTCCTCTATTACATCATTCTTCTTCTTGCTTTGCTGACTGCATGGGTCACAATCCGTCTGCGCCGTATGCCGATCGGCCGTGCGTGGGAAGCGCTGCGTGAAGATGAGATCGCCTGCCGTGCACTGGGTATCAACACGACAACGACCAAGCTGACCGCTTTCGCGACCGGTGCGATGTTCGGTGGTTTTGCCGGTGCATTCTTCGGTGCGCGTCAGGGCTTCGTCAGTCCGGAATCATTCGTGTTCCTTGAATCTGCAGTTATTCTTGCTGTTGTGGTGCTGGGTGGAATGGGGTCACTGATCGGGATTGCGATTGCCGCGATTGTCATGATCGGCGGTACGGAAATTCTGCGTGAACTTTCCTTCCTCAAAGCTATCTTTGGACAGAGCTTTACACCTGAACTCTATCGTATGCTGATCTTCGGTCTGGCAATGGTTGTAGTGATGGTCTGGAAACCGCGCGGTTTCGTCGGACATCGTGAACCAAGCGCCTTCCTGAACGAGCGTAAGCTGGTATCCGGTTCCTTTACCAAGGAAGGACATGGCTGATGGCGGGGACAACAGTAATGGCAAATTCTCCACTTGCTGAAAAAACAAAAAGCGCCGAAACCATTCTGAAGGTCGAGCATTTATCCATGCGCTTCGGTGGTCTGGTTGCGATCAATGACTTGAGTTTTGAGGTCAAACGTGGCGAGATCACAGCGGTGATCGGACCAAACGGCGCCGGAAAAACCACAGTGTTCAACTGCCTGACCGGTTTTTACAAGCCGACAGGCGGCATGGTGACTATGCATCATACCAATGGCGATAAGTTCCTGCTGGAACGGATGCCGGATTTCATGATCACCAAAAAAGCCAAGGTTGCCCGCACATTCCAGAACATTCGTCTGTTCACAGGTCTGACTGTTTTGGAAAATCTGCTGGTGGCGCAGCATAATCCGTTGATGGTTTCTTCCGGCTTTACCTTCCTCGGCCTGTTGGGTTTCCCTGCCTATAAAAAGGCAGCGAAAGATGCGATTGAAAAGGCGCGCATCTGGCTTGAGAAAATCAATCTGACCCATCGTGCGGATGATCCGGCCGGTGATCTGCCTTATGGTGATCAGCGCCGTCTGGAAATTGCACGCGCTATGTGCACCGATCCGGAAATGCTTTGTCTTGATGAGCCTGCGGCCGGTCTTAACCCGCGTGAATCGGCGGAACTGAACAAGCTGCTGCTCGATATTTGTAAGGATACAGGCACATCTATTCTGCTGATCGAGCATGATATGTCGGTGGTTATGGAAATTTCCGACCATGTGATCGTGCTTGAATATGGGACAAAGATCTCTGACGGCGCTCCGCATTTTGTGCAGAATGATCCGAAAGTTATCGCAGCCTATCTCGGCGTGGATGATGATGAGGTGACAGATCTCATTGACGGAGCTGACGGGGAACTCGGCAGTGTTGATCAGCTGGTGAGCCAGCTTGCAGATGTTGAACCGTCTGAGGCTGTGTCTGCAAATCGTCTGGCCGGTGGTCTGGATGCACCGCGCAACGGCGCTGCTGATAATCTGACACTGATCAAAGGCATAGGTAGTGTGAATGAAACCAAGCTCAATGCCCATGGTATCTATCACTTCGACCAGATTGCCGCATGGACAGACGCCGATATCAAACAGGCAGAAACCTATCTGCGTTTTGATGGCCGTATTAGCCGTGAAGACTGGGTCGGTCAGGCGAAAAAACTGTCACAAGGTGAAGCAACCGAGTTTTCAACACGTGTTGAATCTGGAAAAGTACCTTCGAGCCATGAAACACCGGCTGAAAAGGCTTCAAGCAAAAAATCTGAGGGGGGTAAATGATGCAGGCTCAGAACCCGCTTCTGGTTATTGATAAGGTTGAAACCTATTACGGCAATATCTGTGCGCTGAAAGGCGTGGATGTGACCGTGCAATCGGGTGAAATTGTCACGCTGATCGGTGCCAATGGTGCCGGTAAATCAACATTGATGATGACGATTTTCGGCTCACCGCGCGCGCGTACCGGCCGTATTATTTTCGACGGCAAAGACATTACAACAATGCCGCCGCATGAGATTGCGAAACTGCGTATTGCGCAGTCTCCGGAAGGTCGCCGTATTTTCCCGCGCATGAGCGTGATGGAAAATCTGCAGATGGGCGCGAGCCTTGATAATCAGAAATATTTTGATGAAGACGTGAAGCTGATGTTTGATCTGTTTCCGCGTCTGAAAGAGCGCATCAATCAACGCGGCGGCACGCTGTCGGGCGGTGAACAGCAGATGCTGGCGATTGCCCGTGCATTGATGGCACGGCCAAAATTGCTGATGCTGGATGAGCCGTCATTGGGGCTGGCACCGCTGATCGTCAAACAGATTTTCGAGGCGATCAAAGAGCTGAACCGCACAACAGGTCTGACAGTGTTTCTGGTTGAGCAGAATGCTTTCGGTGCGCTGAAACTCGCCCATCGCGGTTATGTGATGGTCAATGGTGTGATCACCATGAGCGGCAGCGGACAGGAGCTTCTGGCTAATCCGGAAGTACGTGCAGCTTATCTGGAGGGCGGCCGCCATTAATGAGATCAGATCAGGCGCGGCCTGATCACGTTCATATAGCGGTTTGTTATGCAGATTAACGCAGTCTCAGAA
Organism: Hyphomicrobiales bacterium; assembly: GCA_900470735.1. Classification (GTDB taxonomy): domain Bacteria; phylum Pseudomonadota; class Alphaproteobacteria; order Rhizobiales; family Rhizobiaceae; genus Pseudochrobactrum. The sequence continues at coordinate 81,155 of UCCC01000006.1, forward strand.
GGGCGGAGGCGAAAACAGGTATCAATCCGGCAAATAGAATTGCCGTCGTGGTGCTGTCCCTTCTGAGCTGTAATAACCGGAATTATCACATTGATATCCGGTGAATTCGGGAGACTTATTATGCAAGGCATTCTTTATGAGGAGCCGTCATTCTGGTTGTTTTTGCTGATCACCTGTATTCTTGGTGGTTGGGCGGCGTGGATGACCGGACGCGCCTGCGCCCAGACATGGCGTCCTTATGCTATGTTTTTGCTTTATCTTCTGCCTTTAACGGCAATGGTACGCTTCATCCATTATGCGATGTTTGAAGGCACACTGCTGTCATTGCATTACTATCTGGTGGATCTGGTTGTGCTGGCTGTTATCGGCACGCTTGGCTATCGTTTTACCAAGGTCAAGAAGATGGTTCGCCAATATAGCTGGCTCTATGAACAAACGTCACCATTTTCCTATAAATCCAAATAAATCAGGGTTTTAACTCAGTAATAACAGCATTCCCGATCCGTATTTTAAATTCGGGAATGCGTCTTGAAATTACAAAATCTGTTTTACGGGAACAAAGCAGATCTTGTGATAACTGCCGGAGCATAACTCCTGCACAGACTGCCCGGGAAACCGGTTTCTGCTTAATGATTGCATAAAAAATGACCGGCGGATTATCGGTAAATGCCTTTGGCGCGAACGCTAATTCTCCGGATTTAATAAACATAGGAAGCTGCTCTCTGGCAGACAGTTTCCGGCAAAATCATTGTAATGGGAGCAGTTATTATGAAAAAAGCATTATTATACAGCGTTGCACTTTCCTCGCTCGTCGCTTTCAGCGGCGCAGCCTTTGCGGATATCGTTGTGGGTATCGGGGCACCGCTCACCGGTCCGAATGCCGTTTACGGCCTTCAGATTCAGAAGGGCGCAGAAGCTGCCGCAGAACTCATCAATGCCGAAGGCGGACTGAACGGCGAGAAAATCACCTTCACTCTTGGCGATGACGTATCCGATCCGAAACAGGGGATTTCGGTTGCGAATAAATTCGCGGCTGACGGCGTGAAATTCGTTATCGGCCACTTCAACTCCGGTGTCTGTATTCCGGTTTCAACGGTCTACGCCGAAAATGGCATTGTTCAGATATCACCGGGTTGCACCAATCCGGTTTATACCGAGCAGGGGCTGTGGAACACATTCCGTACCTGTGGCCGCGATGACCAGCAGGGTGTGGTTGCCGGTCAATATATCGCCGATCATTTCAAAGATGCCAAAGTCGCGGTTCTCCACGACAAGACTCCTTACGGACAGGGGCTGGCTGATGAAACCAAGAAAACCCTTAATGCCGCTGGCGTCAAAGAAACCGTTTATGAAGGCGTGAATGTCGGTGAAAAAGACTTCTCCGCTCTGATCGCCAAGCTGAAACAGGAAGGCATCAGCGTCATTTACTGGGGCGGTATGCATGCGGAAGCCGGTCTGATTATCCGTCAGCTCGGGGATCAGGGCTTGAAAGCACAGTTCATCTCAGGTGACGGTATCGTATCGAACGAGCTGGCTTCGATTGCCGGTAATGCGGTGGAGGGAACGCTGAATACTTTCGGTCCTGATCCGCGCAATAATCCGGCCAATGCCGATCTGGTCAAGAAGTTCCGCGATGCCGGTTTCGAGCCTGAAGCTTATACGCTTTATTCTTACGCAGCTATGCAGTCGCTGGCAGGAGCCGCCAAGGCTGCCGGCAGCAATGATCCGGAAGCTGTTGCCAAAGAACTGAAGAAGGGAAACTTTAAAACCGTTCTCGGCGATCTGGCCTATGATGAAAAGGGTGATCCGAAACTGCCGGGTTACGTTATGTATAAATGGCAAAAAGGCGCTGACGGTAAGTTCACTTACATTCAGCAGTAAACTGCCGCGAGCAGGCTGGTGCAGAGCAGATGTGAGACCGGAGTGATCCGGTCTCACTTGAGCGAAATGGTGGCGCTGACAGAGCGACCTGTTCGCACAAAATGCTTGTATGGCTCAGAGGAATTCTGCCGGAATAGCTGATTCCGACGGGAAAAATACCGGATACAAACACTGTCGTATCCGGTCATATTAATGGGAGTAGGAAATATGAAAAAGTCTCTGTTCTGCGGTGTTGCCCTGTCAGCAATGCTTGCCTTTAGCGGTTCGTCATGGGCAGACATTCTGGTCGGTGTTGGTGCACCTTTAACGGGCGGCAGTGCTGCCTATGGTGCACAGATTAAAAACGGCGCGGAAGCAGCTGTAGAAGTGGTGAACGCAGCAGGCGGTCTGAACGGTGAAAAGATCGTTCTGGTTTATGGTGATGACGTTTCGGATCCAAAACAGGGCATGTCTGTTGCCAACAAGTTTGCCGCTGACGGTGTGCAGTTTGTTATCGGTCACTTCAATTCGGGTGTGAGTATTCCTGCTTCTGAAGTCTATGCTGAAAATGGTATTCTGGCGATTGCGCCTGGTACAACCAATCCGGTTTATACGGAGCGCGGTCTGTGGAATACATTCCGCACCTGCCGCCGTGACGATAATCAGGGTATCGCTGCCGCAAAGTATATTGTCGACAACTTTAAAGACGGAAAAATTGCGATTGTACATGACAAGACACCTTATGGTCAGGGTCTTGCCGACGGCACCAAAAAAGCAATGAATGATCTTGGCCTGAAAGAAACCGCTTATGAGGGCGTGAATGTCGGTGAGAAGGATTACTCCGCACTGATCGCCAAGCTCAAGCGCGATGGCATTACCGTTATTTATTGGGGTGGTCTGCATCCGGAAGCCGGTCTGATTATCCGTCAGATGGGTGATCAGGGTCTGAAAGCACAGTTCATTTCCGGCGATGGTATCGTGTCGAACGAACTGGCTTCGATTGCCGGTGATGCGGTTGCCGGTGTACTCAACACCTTCGGCCCTGATCCGCGTGAAGATCCGGCCAATGCTGAACTGATCAAGCAGTTCCGCGACAAGGGTTTTGAGCCGGAAGCCTATACTTTCTACACCTATGCCGCCGTTCAGTCGCTGGCTGCCGCTGCAAATGCTGCCGGTAGTAATGACCCGATGACTGTTGCTCAGGCAATGAAAGAAAAAGGCCCGTTCAAGACTGCCCTCGGCGATCTTTCCTATGATGAAAAGGGCGATCCGAATCTTTCTCCTTACGTCATGTTTGAATGGCGCAAAGGCGACGACGGTAAGTATAACTACTTCCAGAAAAAATAATTCCAGAAGCCAGAGTATTTTTATGAATTTAGAAAAATATTCTCTTTCGTGGAAATGGCTCTGATACTTTGGAATGATGTTTGTAACAATGCCCGGTACCACAGCATAATTTTTTAAACTTCAATCAGTTTAAGATGAAATTATGCTGTAAATATAAAGTGCTAGAGCGATCCTTGTGCGCCCAATAGGGCGCACGACGCTCTAGTGTCGGGCATTGTTATTTTCCGTCGTATTTTCACTGTTCTTTCACAAAAAAAACTTTCAGTATGCAGCGATCTTCCACTGCTCTTCACGGGAACGATGAGTGGTGGTTCATCTAAGCATGTCACAGTTAAACGGGCGCATTATGCGTCTGTGAACATACGCAATGAAAAGAATTCAGAGCGAGGCTATGAATGCGATCCCGCACATGGCGCTCTGGTGTTTTGCAGTGAGGGAGATCTGCTTTGCCTATCCATAAAATTCTTGTCGCTAACCGCTCTGAAATTGCTATCCGCGTCTTCCGCGCTGCAAATGAGCTTGGCATGAAAACCGTGGCGATCTGGGCAGAGGAAGATAAACTCGCATTACATCGTTTTAAGGCGGATGAGAGCTATCAGGTCGGGCGCGGTCCGCATCTGCAACGTGATCTGGGGCCGATTGAAAGCTATCTCTCAATTGAGGAAGTGATCCGCGTCGCTAAACTGTCCGGTGCCGATGCTATTCATCCGGGTTATGGTCTGCTGTCGGAAAGCCCCGAATTTGCCGATGCCTGTGCCGAGAACGGCATTATCTTTATTGGTCCGAAAGGCAATACAATGCGCCGCCTCGGCAATAAAGTGGCAGCACGCAATCTGGCCGTTGAGGTTGGTGTGCCGGTGGTGCCTGCCAGTGATCCGCTGCCGGATGATATGGATGAGGTGCGCAAAATCGCCGATAGTATTGGCTATCCTTTGATGCTGAAAGCGTCATGGGGCGGTGGCGGACGCGGTATGCGCGCTATTCGCGAGGCCAAAGATCTGGCGCGCGAAGTGACTGAGGCCAAGCGTGAAGCGAAGGCCGCCTTTGGCAAGGATGAAGTCTATCTCGAAAAACTCGTCGAAAAAGCACGCCATGTGGAAGTGCAAATTCTCGGTGATACTCATGGCAATGCCGTGCATTTGTTTGAGCGGGATTGCTCTGTGCAGCGGCGCAACCAGAAAGTGGTTGAACGTGCGCCGGCACCATATCTCAATGATACACAGCGTCAGGAACTGGCCGATTATGCGCTGAGGATCGCCCGCGCCACCCATTATATCGGTGCAGGGACTGTTGAGTTCCTGATGGATGTCTCCTCGGGTAAGTTCTACTTCATCGAGGTCAATCCGCGTATTCAGGTGGAACATACGGTGACGGAGGAAGTCACCGGCATTGATATTGTCAAAGCGCAAATTCGTATTCTGGAAGGCGCTGCAATCGGCACACCTGAATCCGGTGTGCCGGAGCAGAGCAAGATTGTGCTGCGTGGACATGCGCTGCAATGCCGTATCACTACGGAAGATCCGGAGCAGAACTTCATTCCGGATTACGGACGGATTACCGCCTATCGCGGGGCAACCGGCTTCGGCATTCGTCTGGACGGCGGCACAGCCTATTCCGGCGCTTTCATCACCCGCTATTATGACCCGTTGCTGGAGAAAGTCACGGCATGGGCATCGACGCCGGAAGAAGTGATCCTGCGTATGCATCGTGCACTGCGCGAATTCCGTATCCGTGGCGTATCGACCAATCTGACCTTTCTGGAAGCGATTATTACGCATCCGAAATTCCGCAGCAACGACTATACGACACGCTTTATTGATACGACGCCGGAACTGTTTGAGCATGTGAAACGGCAGGATCGTGCAACCAAGCTCCTGACCTATATTGCTGATGTGACTGTTAACGGTCATCCGGAAACCAAAGGACGTGCAATGCCCGCAGCTAATGCGGCAGCTCCGAAAGTGCCTTATGTACCAGACGGGGAAATTCAGAGCGGCACACGTCAGAAACTGGCAGAGCTGGGGCCCCAGAAATTTGCGCAATGGATGCGTGAGCAAAAGCGGGTGCTGGTCACCGATACAACCATGCGGGACGGGCATCAGTCATTGCTCGCCACGCGTATGCGTACCTATGATATTGCGCAGATTGCCGAAACCTATGCCCGTTTGCTGCCGAACCTGTTCTCGCTGGAATGCTGGGGCGGTGCGACTTTTGATGTGGCGATGCGCTTTCTCACTGAAGATCCGTGGGAGCGTTTGAGCAAGGTGCGTGACGGCGCTCCGAACCTGCTTTTGCAAATGCTGCTGCGCGGTGCCAATGGCGTGGGCTATAAGAGCTATCCCGATAATGTGGTGACGCAATTTGTGCGTGAAGCTGCACGCGGCGGCATTGATCTGTTCCGCGTGTTTGACAGTCTCAATTGGGTTGAGAATATGCGCGTGTCGATGGACGCGGTGCTGAGCGAGGGTAAACTCTGTGAGGCGGCGATTTGCTATACCGGCGATTTGATGAATGCGGCTCGCCCGCAATATGACCTCAATTACTATTTGAAACTGGCACGTGAGGTGGAAAAAGCCGGCGCGCATATTATTGCCATTAAAGATATGGCAGGGCTTTTGAAGCCGCAGGCTGCCCGCACATTATTTACAGCTTTGCGGCAGGAAACCGATCTGCCGATCCATTTCCATACCCATGATACATCCGGTATTGCGGCGGCAACGGTGCTGGCAGCAGTGGAAAGCGGCGTGGATGCAGTGGATGCGGCAATGGATGCTTTGTCCGGTAATACCTCACAGCCATGTCTCGGCTCGATTGTCGAAGCGCTGGCGGGCAGTGAACGTGACCCGCAGCTTGATCCTGCTTCGATCCGCCGGATTTCCTTCTATTGGGAAGCAGCACGCAATCAATATGCCGCCTTTGAAAGCGACCTGAAAGGCCCTGCCTCGGAGGTTTACCTGCATGAAATGCCGGGCGGACAATTCACTAATCTCAAAGAACAGGCACGTTCATTGGGACTGGAAAGCCGCTGGCATGAGGTGGCACAAGCCTATGCGGATGTGAACCTGATGTTCGGCGATATTGTTAAAGTTACACCATCTTCCAAAGTGGTGGGTGATATGGCGCTGATGATGGTCAGTCAGGATTTGACGACGGGCGATGTGACCAATCCGGCGAAGGATATTGCCTTTCCGGATTCTGTGGTGTCGATGATGCGCGGCGATCTTGGTCAGCCACCGGCAGGCTGGCCGAAAGATTTACAGGCCAAAGTGCTGAAAGGCGAAAAGCCGTTCACAACCCGTCCCGGAGTTTTGTTGCAACCGGCTGATCTTACAGCCGAGCGCAAAGAGCTTGAAGCTAAGCTGGAGCGCAAAGTCAGTGATCAGGAGTTTGCATCCTATCTGATGTATCCGAAAGTCTTCACCGATTTTGCCGGTGCGCAAACCCTTTACGGGCCCACAAGCGTGCTGCCGACGCCGGTTTATTTCTACGGATTGGCGCAGGAGCAGGAGGTCTTTGTCGAGATTGAGCGCGGCAAGACGCTGGTTATCCGCAATCAGGCTTTGGGCGATGTTGATGATCAGGGCATGGTCACGGTGTTCTTTGAGCTGAATGGCCAGCCGCGCCGTATCAAAGTGCCGGATCGCACACGCGGCGCTGGTAAAGGCGCAAAGCGCAAAGCGGAGCTGAACAATGAAGCGCATATCGGTGCACCGATGCCTGGCATTGTTTCAACTGTTGCGGTTGTAAGCGGGCAAAGCGTGAAGGCCGGTGATGTGCTGCTCTCCATTGAGGCGATGAAGATGGAAACGGCAATCCATGCCGAGCGTGATGGCGTGCTGGCAGAAGTGTTGGTGCGTGCCGGTGATCAGATTGATGCGAAAGACCTGCTGATTATCTACGCATAAATTTCAGAGCGGCAGAGCATTTAGAGCGCGTTTCGATCTGATTGAATCAGATCGGCGCTCTAACACTCTGACTTGACGCGCATCTTGTCCGAAAACCGTTTCACACTTTTCGGGATGCGCTCTAAACTCTGCCGCTTTAATTCTGCTCTGTGAAGCTGATCAGGCGTGCCAGTTCAACGGCATTGCGGGCGTCCATTTTTTCCATAATATGGGCGCGATGCACTTCAACTGTGCGCACGGTGATATCCAGCCTGTCGGCAATCTGCTTGTTAAGCAGACCTTCTAAAATCATCGACAGAACTTCGTTTTCACGTGGTGAGAGTTGGGCGCGTTTGCGTCGCAATTCGTCGCGTTGTCGGTCCGTGCTGGCGCGCTCTTTCGCTTTATTCAAGGCGGCCAGAACCCTGTCGACCAGATTATTGTCGTTGAATGGTTTTTCGAGAAAATCCGCGGCGCCCTGTTTCAGACATTCCACAGCCAGCGGAATATCACCATGTCCGGTCAGAAAAATCACGGGCTGACGGGCATGAAGCTTGATGAGCTTGTCAAAAACCTCAAGACCGGACATACCCTCCATACGCATATCCAGCAAAATACAGCCTTGAAGATCAGGCGACCAGTTTTGCAGAAAAGCCTCGCCGGACGGCCATGTGACAACGCCCACGCCACGGGAGCGAAACAGCCATGACAGGCTGTCGCGAATGGCTTCATCATCATCAACAATATGGACGGTCATAGTGTTATTTCCTGTGTGCTCAGCGGTAAAGAAAGGCAGAAGCTGGCACCTTGCCTGTCAGGTGTTGCCCGTAGCCATAGGCGGCCTTTATGGGATTCCAGAATGGAACGGCAGATCGGTAATCCCATCCCCATGCCTTCCGATTTTGAGGAAATAAAGGGCGTGAAAATCTCATTCTCCATGCCTTCCGGAATGCCGTGCCCGTGATCGGTAATCGTGATGACGGCTTCATTGTGACCGGCTTCAAGCACAATATGCAAGACCTGCCGGTTGCGCGGCAGGCCAGCCGCTGCCTCGCGGGCATTGCGGATCAGGTTCAGCAAAACCTGCTGGATCAGCACAGCATCGGCACGCACCGGCACTGGTGTATCCGGCAGTTTCATATCAATACGCCCGCCGCCTTTGATAATATCGCTGCTGACAAAGCTGGCTGCATCCTGCAGGATTTTGCATAAATCATGCTGCTCCTGTGTCACGGAGCGTTTGCGCACAAAATCATGCACACGGTGGACAATCGTGCCGGCGCGCTGTGCCTGATCGGAGAGTTTTTGCAAGGCGCCGGCCAGATCAACGGGGTGCACTGTTCCTGAATGCAGCAGATTGAGACTGCCGGTTGCATAGCTGGTAATGGCCGCCAGAGGCTGGTTCAGTTCATGTGCCAGAGTGGAGGCCATTTCCCCCATGGTAATCAGGCGGGCATTATGCTGGAGTTTTTCAGCCTCTGTCTGGCGGGCTTCTTCCAGCTTCTTACGCTCGGTCACATCAACGAGAGAGCCCATCCAGCCGATATGGATACCATCTGCATCAATCAGTGGTGCTTCATAAACCTGAATATCAATCAGCTTGCCATCAGGGCGAATGAAACGTGTTTCAAACTCACGGGGTGCAATGCCGGTACTGCGCATATCATTCTGGCGCTGAAGACCTTCAGACATGATTTCCGGTGCCCAGTAAGGATGCGGCGGTATCATGCCAATCAGCTGTTTTTCCTCATAACCAACCATGCGGCAGAATTCCGGATTCACATAGATGATCCGTCCGTCGCGGTCGCGGGCGCGCATTCCGATGGTCAGGGAATTTTCCATCGCCTGCCGGAAAGCATATTCAGTGCGCAAGGCGTGTTCTGCTGCGGCTCTGCGCCGGTTTTGGCGATAGGCCATCCAGAGATTAATAATCACCAGAATGGTCAGGCCGATAATGGCGGCGGAAATGACAATCGGGCCTATGGCCGGTTGGCTCTGATAGGGTGTGACAGTGATATAGGTGCCGGTCAGCGGCGGATCGAACGAGATCGTATGCCGCGCCTGATCATTGGTCGGCATAATGCTCGATTTGGAAATCAGCGGATCGCCGCCGGAATCCGTGAGCGACACCTGATATTTTCCGGCAACCCACCAGGGCACGTTGCGTGACAGTAACCTGTCCAGTGAGATGATAACCCAGAGCGTACCGGCAGAGCGATTATTATTATAGACCGGTGCCACCATATCAACGACCCAGCCTTCGCTGGTATGGCGCGGCGGTGAGTAAACCGGCTTACCGAACAACCGGCTGTGCTCCGCCAGTGACGGTTTATAATCGGCGATAACATTAAGCCCCGGAGGAGCACTTTCCAGCAGATTGCCGTCCGGTGAAAACCAGCTGATATCAATCAGCTCGGGGTGGATTGCGATCAGATGCTGGGCTTTGGTTCGCAGATTATCTGTCTGCTGTGCATCGCGTTCAATATCGACGCCGAGATCACGCAATTCGGTTTCAAAAGTCTGTAACTGAAAGCGCAGATATTGCTCAACCCATAAAGCGTCGGTTGTCAGTTTCTTCTCAGTTTCAGACCGGTTGTCACGCGAGGTCATCCAGATCAGCGCAACGATCAGGGTCACAATCAGCAGGATCGCGAGCAGGGGAATAATCAGCGTATAGTCGCGCACAGAGATGCGAAAGCCTGAGCGGCTTTTGCTGCTGTCTTGCGGGTTTTTTACTGCGCGCTGAAATCTCATGTGATCGTTTGAGTATCCTTAATGATATTTATAAGCATAACCAGTTTCATGCATTTATGCCTGTGGTAAACCACAATAGAAATACTGTGGCTTTCCACAATAGAATTGCGGCTCCACTCCTTTTAAGGATTTTATCTGGATTTTACTCCATGGGAGAGTCCATGCCGGTTTCTCAGCCGGTGTGTTTTATTGCACTGCAGGCTTGGGAGGGCCGCTCAATGAAATTTCTGACAACTGCCGGTCTTGCTGCAATTCTCGCTTTTGGAGTGAGTACAACTGCGCTTGCGCAGGCAATTACCATTAAATTCAGCCATGTCGTGGCACCGGATACACCAAAAGGCAAAGCCGCCGAGAAGTTCAAGGAACTGGCTGAAGCCTATACCGAAGGTAAAGTGAAGGTTGAGGTCTATCCGAACTCCCAGCTTTACAAAGATAAAGAAGAGCTGGAAGCCTTGCAGCTTGGTGCCGTGCAGATGCTGGCACCGTCACTGGCAAAATTCGGCCCGCTCGGTGTGCGTGAATTTGAAGTGTTCGATCTGCCTTTCATCATGAAAGACTATGATGATCTGCGCAAAATCACTGATGGTCCGGTTGGCCGTGCGCTGCTCGACAAACTGGATGCCAAAGGAATTATCGGTCTTGCCTATTGGGATAACGGTTTCAAAGTGATGTCGGCAAACAGCCCTATGCATGTACCGGATGATTTTCTTGGGCTGAAAATGCGTATTCAGTCTTCCAAAATTCTGGAAGCGCAGATGAAAGCGCTGGGGGCAGTGCCACAGGTTCTGGCCTTCTCTGAAGTGTATCAGGCTTTGCAGACCGGCGTTGTCGATGGCACAGAAAACCCGCCGTCCAATATGTATACCCAGAAAATGCATGAAGTGCAGAAACATGCCACGGTCTCGAACCACGGCTATCTGGGCTATGCGGTGATCGTTAATAAAGCCTTCTGGGAAGGTCTGCCGGAAGATGTGCGTGGTCAGCTTGATAAAGCGATGGCGGAATCAACCGCCTATGCCAACGAAATTGCCCAGAAAGAGAATGACGATTCACTGGCTGCGATGAAAGCGGCAGGGACAACGACATTCTACGATCTGACACCGGAAGAACGTGCAGAATGGGTTGAGGCACTCAAGCCTGTTCATACGGAAATGGCTGACCGTGTGGGCGCAGACCTGATCAAACAGGTTTATGAAGCCGTCGGAATGAAAGACTAATCCCTTCAGGATTCCGCTGCAAAGTCCCCCTTTGTTGCAGCGGGCTTGCCTGCCCTGATGTTGGTGCTCAGGGCAGGCACATATTCCGCTTTATCTTTTTCTTCACAGTTGCGCGCATTGCTTGCCTTTGCGAGGGATGTTTTGTGCGCAAATTTTGACTAACAAAAGCACCAAGAAACGGTGCTGTCTCATCTGAGGAGCATCCCATGGTGTTGCGTATCCTCGACCGCTTCGAAGAAATATTGCTGTCTTTTCTGATTGCATCAGCCGTTGTGCTGATCTTTGTGGCAGTTGCTCACCGTTATTCTATTGGCGTTGCCGCGGATTTTTTGTCGTGGGCGCGCGCTAATAATTATCCTGAGCTGCAGGCCTATGCCCGCAGTTTTTATCGCTGGCTGGCATCCATCAATCTGACTTGGGCGCAGGAAGCCTGTATTTATCTGTTTGTCTGGATGGCGAAATTCGGTGCTGCTTACGGGGTGCGCATCGGCATCCATGTCGGCGTGGATGTACTGGTTGAACGCATGTCACCGAGAAATCAGCGCCTGATGATTATCATCGCCTTTCTGGCCTGTATTTTATTCACGGCAATTGTTGCGTGGATCGGTGCGGATTTCGTCTGGCATATTTCCAAAACCGGCCAGATTTCCGCTGATCTCGAAATGCCGATGTGGATTGTCTATCTGGCGGTTCCGCTTGGTTCGGCGCTGATGTGCTTCCGCTTTGTACAGGCAATGTGGCTCTATCTGACAACCGGTACAATCGTTCACCATGATCACGGTCATGTGGATGGTATGGAAGAAGCGGAGGAATTCCGATGACCGCTCTGATCATCTTTTTAATTCTTGCGCTGCTGCTGGTCACCGGTATGCCGGTTTCTATCGCGCTGGGTCTGACAGTTTTTACCTTTCTGTTTTCCTTCACCTCCATCCCGATGGATTCAATCGCGCTGAAGTTGTTCACCGGTATTGAAAAATTCGAGATCATGGCGATCCCGTTTTTTATTCTTGCCGGTAACTTCCTCACCCATGGCGGGGTGGCCAAGCGGATGATCCGGTTTGCGACCTCCATGGTTGGCCATTGGTATGGTGGTATGGGGCTGGCCGCTGTGGCTGCCTGTTCGCTGTTTGCGGCGATTTCCGGTTCTTCACCGGCAACGGTTATGGCTGTGGGCTCAATCCTGATACCAGCCATGGTCAAGCAGGGCTATCCGCCGCAATTCGGTACCGGTGTTATCGCAACTTCCGGCGGGCTTGGTATTCTCATTCCGCCGTCGATTGTGATGGTCATGTATGCGGTGGCAACCTCCGGCATGGTGGTGACAGGACCGGACGGTGCGCCGGTAATGTCGGCCTCGATCGGTACGCTGTTTATGGCCGGTGTGGTGCCGGGTCTGATGCTGGCAACGATGCTGGGTGGCACAACCATCTGGCGCGCATGGAAAAACGGTTATCCGCGGATGCAGCGTGCTGCATGGGGAGAGCGTTGGCAGGCATTCCGTGAATCCGTCTGGGGATTGATGCTGATTGTCATCATTATGGGCGGGATTTACGGCGGTATCTTCACGCCGACCGAAGCGGCAGCCGTTTCTGCGGTCTATGCTTTCGTGATTGCGGTCTTTGTTTATAAAGATATCAAGCTGCGTGAAGTGCCGCGCGTGCTGCTGTCATCGGCTGCAATGAGCGCCATGCTGCTCTATATTATCACCAATGCGGTGATGTTCGCCTTCATTCTGACCTCGGAGCAAATTCCGCAGCAGATGAGTGCGTGGATTGTTGAGCAGGGCTTTGGTGTTATCGGCTTCCTGCTGATGGTGAATATCATTCTGCTGTTGATCGGTATGGTGATGGAACCGTCGGCCGTGGTGCTGATTATGGCACCGATCCTCTATCCGATTGCGGTGAAACTCGGTGTTGATCCGGTGCATTTCGGTGTGATGATGATCGTCAATATGGAGATCGGGCTGTGTACACCGCCGGTCGGGCTCAATCTCTATGTGGCTTCATCGATATCAAAAATGGGGCTGACAGCAGTAACGATCTCAACCCTGCCGTGGATTTTCACAACGCTGGTATTCCTCGGGCTGATTACCTATGTGCCGCAGATCACGCTCTGGCTGCCGCATATGCTGGGTATGAAATAGCAGGTTGGAGCTTTCAATCCTTGAAACAGGCGGCCATTGTGCCGCCTGTTTTTTTGTAAAAATCCTGTGACGCGACAGCTGTACACTTGCGCTGATTTCTGATGCGTGTGAAATGCTCAGAAAAGCAGGGCATATTTGCCTGAACTCATGTCTGAACCTGATGGAGCGGTTTTGTGAGCGGAGATGCAGGGATCAGTACAGGACAGGTATCCGGTAGCGATGCCGGTCTGAAATATTACCGCTGGGCAGTGGCTGGTGCCTTTTTTGCCAATGGTTTTGTAACCGGTAGCTGGGCATTGCATATTCCGCTGATGATGAGTCGTCTCGGCGTGTCCGAAGGTGTCTTCGGTTTGCTCATTCTGGTTTTCGGCCTTGGCGCCTTGGCGGCGATGGGACTGTGCGGGCCTTTATTGGCACGCTATGGCTCGGATCGGGTGACCAAAGCTTTTGCTGTCGGCGTGGCGTTCTGGCTGATTTTAGTTTCACTCACTAGCAATCTTTATCTTGCGGTACCGGCGCTGTTTTTGCTGGGGGCATTTTTCGGCGGTATGGATGTGGCGATGAATGCCAATGCCGTTGCCGTTGAAAAAACGCTTGGCCGCGCGCTGATGTCTTCCTCTCATGGTTTCTGGAGCCTTGGCGGTTTTGCCGGCAGTGCGCTGGGCGGACTGTTTCTGCGCTATCAGGGTGCGATCAGCCATGCGGTTCTGGTGAGTGTCATTGCCGGCATCATCATGCTGATTGCCCTGCCTAAGATGGTGATTGACCGTCAGCCGCAGAGCAGCGAGAAAATCCGTTTCCGCCTGCCAGATCAACCGGTGATCTATCTGATCGGCATGATGGCGCTGTTTGCCATGGTGCCGGAAGGGGCGGTGCTGGATTGGGCGGCGGTTTATATTCAGCAGGCTTTCGAGGCTGATCTGACCACAGCCGGTTATGGTTATGCGGCTTTTTCCGCGACGATGGCGCTGGTTCGTTTCCTTGGTGATGGTGTGCGCAACCGGTTTGGCGCCGTACGTACCTTCCGCGTGTCGATTATTATTGCCGCACTGGGCTTGTTTGTCAGCGGATTTGCACCACATGCGTGGATAGCAATTCTGGCTTTTGCGATTGCCGGACTTGGTGTGGCGAATATTGTTCCGATTATCTTTTCTGCAGCAGGTAATCAAAGCGGTATTCATGCCGGTACGGCGCTCAGTCTTGTCACATTGATGGGCTATTCAGGTATTCTGGTGGCACCGTCACTGATCGGTTTTATCGGCGGGCATGTCGGTTTCGGACCGGTTTATATGGTGCTGGCCTTGATGCTGATCGTGGTATTCATGCTTTCATCGCTCGCAAGTGCCGCAGATCATAAAAGAGAATAGAGTTTTTGAAAGAGCTGCTGTAAGACTGTCACAATTGCGGTTCACAAGCTGTTCCGTCACGGTTACGAAATTGTGCTGAACCGATCTGTTTCACTATAAAGAATGTACGACTATGGCTTCTGATAATCTCCACTATTACGCTCATCCCTTTGCCCGCCGCACATCTGTCGGGGTCAATGTCGGCGGCGTGATTGTTGGTGGCGATGCGCCGGTGGTGGTACAATCCATGACCAATACGGACACGGCAGATATTGACGGCACTGTTGCGCAGGTCGCAGCTTTGCATCATGCCGGTTCCGAACTGGTGCGTATTACGGTCGACCGTGATGAATCTGCTGCTGCTGTTCCGAAAATCCGTGAACGCCTTGAGCGCCTTGGCCTCAATGTACCGCTGATCGGTGACTTCCATTATATCGGCCATAAATTGTTATCAGACCATCCGGCTTGTGCGGAAGCGCTGGCGAAATACCGTATCAATCCGGGCAATGTCGGTTTCAAAGACAAAAAAGACAAGCAGTTTGCCGAAATCATTGAAATGGCAATCCGTTATAACAAGCCGGTACGTATCGGCGTAAACTGGGGTTCGCTGGATCAGGAATTGCTGACCACTTTGATGGATCGCAATCAGGCTGAAGGTGCACCGCTGACCGCGCAGGAAGTGATGCGTGAGGCGATTATCCAGTCGGCATTGATTTCTGCTGATCTGGCCGAAGAGATCGGTCTGCCGCGCGATAAGATCATTTTGTCTGCCAAGGTCAGTCAGGTGCAGGATTTGATTGCCGTCTATGCGGAACTGGCCAAGCGTTGTGATCACGCGCTGCATCTGGGGCTTACCGAAGCCGGTATGGGCACCAAAGGTATTGTGGCCTCGTCTGCTGCCATGGGCATTTTGTTGCAGCAGGGGATTGGCGATACAATCCGCATTTCTCTGACACCGGAGCCGAATGGTGACCGTACCCGTGAGGTGCAGGTCTCGCAGGAATTGCTGCAGGTGATGGGTTTCCGTCAGTTTATCCCGATTGTGGCGGCATGCCCGGGTTGCGGCCGCACCACCTCAACAGTGTTTCAGGAGCTGGCGCAGACCATTCAGAATGATATCCGCACTAACATGCCGATCTGGCGTGAGAAATATCCGGGTGTTGAAGGTCTGTCTGTTGCGGTGATGGGCTGTATCGTTAATGGTCCGGGTGAATCCAAACATGCGGATATCGGTATTTCTTTGCCGGGAACCGGTGAGACACCATCCGCACCGGTTTTCGTAGATGGTAAGAAGGTCGCGACATTGCGCGGTCCGGCAATCGCTGAAGACTTCCAGAAAATGGTGGCCGAATATATTGAAAACCGTTACGGGCTCGGCGCGAAAAAGCCGGAAGCCGCAGAATAAGAATAATAAAAAAGCTCTCATGAAATATGAGAGCTTTTTTATTTGCGATTTTTATTGAATTTAGTTCTGGCGCAGAGCGATAAAATTCGCAGCTTCTTTCAGAACCTGTGCTTTTTCACCAAAAGGTGCGAGCAGGTCTTCTGCCTGCGCGACCAGACCCGCCAGCTGTTTCTTCGTCCAGTCGATGCCGTGGAGTGAAACAAGGGTCGCTTTGCCTGCAGCAGCATCTTTGCCCGTGGCTTTACCCATAGTGGCCGCATCGGCGGTGACATCCAGCAGATCATCCGCAAGCTGGAAAGCCAGACCAATAGCCGAGCCGAATTCGGCAAGGCGCTCACGCTCTTCCGTGCTGGCATTGCCGATAATCGCACCGGCCTCACAGGCAAAGCGGATCAGCGCACCGGTTTTCATTGCTTGCAGAGTAATAATGTCTGCTTCATCAGGGCTGGTGGTTTCTGCCATCAGGTCAAGTGCCTGACCGCCGACCATGCCGCCGACACCGGAGGCACGTGACAAAGCCAGCACCAGATCAAGACGGGTTTTCACCGGCAGCTCTGTGGCATCATCGGCGATGATGTCAAAAGCATAAGTGAGCAGACCATCACCGGCGAGAATCGCTGCCGCTTCATCATAGGCTTTATGAACGGTTGGCTGGCCGCGACGCATATCATCATCGTCCATGGCAGGCAGATCATCATGAACCAGCGAATAGCAATGGATGCATTCCAGTGCTGCGGCAACACGCAATGCAGCTTGGGGATCAGCATCATAGAGACGTGCGGTTTCCGTGACGAGAAACGGGCGCAGGCGTTTGCCGCCATTGAGAGCACCATGACGGATAGCAGCCATCAGGCGGGGCGGGCGGATAACCTCACCGGCACGCGAGCGCTCATCCAGCAGCGTGATCAGTAATTGTTCAACAGATGCGGCATGGATTGCCAACCGCTGACCGAAACCGGAAATGTCATGATCGTTTTTCATGGGTCTAGGGCATGAACCATTCGTCTGCAATAATCAACTCCTGTCCGGTTGGCGCAATATGAAATTTCTGTATCAGAAGCGGTGCAGAACAAGTGCGAAATGCTTTTTATTAATAAAAAGTTTCTGAAAACTGATATGTCTTGCAGAGCTCGCTTTTCAATTTGCCGAAATTGTGCAGTAACGGGACAGAAAATAACGGAGTGATGACGCGCACAATGACAAAACTTGTCATTCATAAGGAGGACGGCACCAGCTATCTGGCTGATCCTGTTCGCGCGCGTCCGTGGTGGCGATGGCTGAAGCGTGGCCTCGCTTTGCTGGTGCTTGCGCCTTTTGCACTGTTGCTGCTCTATAAGCTGCCTTTTGTGCATCCGGTATCGACGCTGATGATCAAGGATCTGGTGACGCTGAAAGGCTATGAGCGCCAATGGGTGCCGCTGGAAGATATTGCTCCGGTGCTGGTCAATTCGGTCATGATGTCTGAAGACGGGCAGTTTTGCAGTCATAACGGAATTGACTGGAATCAGTTGAAGCTGGTGCTTAGCAGTGATGGCGAGCCAAGCCGTGGCGCTTCGACCATTCCGATGCAGACGGTGAAGAATCTCTTCCTCTGGAACGGACGCTCCTATGTGCGCAAAGCGCTGGAATTTCCGCTGGCGCAAGGCGCTTCATTGATTCTTTCAAAACGCCGGATGATGGAGATTTATCTCAATATCGTCGAATGGGGAGACGGGATTTATGGCGTTGAGGCCGCTGCCCAGCATTATTTCAAACGCCCTGCGTCCAAGCTGACTGCACGGCAGGCAGCTTATCTGGCCGTTACGCTGCCGAATCCGATTCTCCGCGACGCATCCAAACCCAGCCGCGGAATGGTGCGAATTTCGCGCATTGTCGAGAACAGAGCCCGTCAAAGCGGTGCTTATGTCGGTTGCGTGCAGTAAAATTCAGAAAAACTGCCACAAAACTGCGAAATCTTTTGTCCTTAGCGCATAAATGGTGCTATAGAGCGGCGACTGAAATACATTTCTAAGCAGGTTTTAAGCCGGTAAATCAGGATTTACATAAAAAAAATGTGAGTCCTGCTGGTCAAAAGACGTTTGAGCGTGTATAGGCAGCAAAACTTTCCGGAACAATGTCCGATGTGACAGCCTCGCTTTGAGGCACCGGACATTCGATTGACTAATCACTGGAGCAGAATCAATGGCTGTACCTAAACGAAAAACTTCCCCTTCGAAGCGCGGCATGCGTCGTTCGGCTGATGCGCTGAAGGCTCCGACATATGTTGAAGACAAAAACTCCGGCGAACTGCGTCGCCCGCACCATATCGATCTGAAGAGCGGTATGTATCGCGGCCGTCAGGTTCTGGAGCCAAAGGAAGCGTAATTTCGCTTTTTCTTGGAGCTATTAAAAAGGCCGGCTTTTTAGCCGGTCTTTTTTTGTTTGCAGCTTGTACTGATGGCAGGTTATTCCGGCAATGTATGACCTGTTCAGTGATAAATCTCTGAAACAGGCGATTTCCTTCCCATACGGCCAAATCTTATCGCTGTACCGCCCTGATAGTGATGCGGGTTATGCGAAAAATTCAGAACCTTGATCGCAATTAGTGCCAGCATCATTTGTAAGTGGCGCTATAGTGAGGAAAAGTCGGATCCGTATCTATACGGTGACAGACAAAACTGGGAAGTGAGGAAGGGTTCTGTCATGAGCAAAGAAACATCAGTCGTTATTGCCAGCGCTGCACGCACGCCGGTTGGCTCATTCAATGGCGCTTTTGCCAATGTGCCTGCCCATGAGCTGGGTGCAACTGCAATCAAGGCTGCGCTGGAGCGCGCCGGTGTTGCCGCTGCTGATGTTGATGAAGTGATCTTTGGTCAGGTCTTGAGCGCAGGACAAGGACAGAATCCGGTGCGTCAGGCTGCAATCGCTGCGGGTTGCCCGATTGAAACAACCGGCTTTGCCGTCAACCAGCTCTGCGGTTCTGGCTTGCGCTCGGTAGCGCTCGGGCTGCAGCAGATTGCCAATGGCGATGCCTCGGTAATTGTTGCCGGTGGTCAGGAATCAATGTCGATGGCGCCGCATTGCGCGCATTTGCGCTCAGGCACCAAAATGGGCGACATGACCATGATTGATACCATGATGAAGGACGGTCTGACCGATGCCTTCCACGGCTATCCTATGGGCGTGACAGCGGAGAATATTGCGGATCGCTGGCAGCTGACCCGTGAGGAGCAGGATAATTTTGCCCTTGCTTCGCAGAACAAGGCTGAAGCCGCACAGATTGCCGGTCGTTTTAAAGACGAGATCGTGCCTGTGGTCATCAAAACCCGTAAGGGTGAGGTGATTGTGAGCGAGGATGAATATATCCGTCACGGCACCACGATTGAGGCTTTACAGAAACTGCGTCCGGCTTTTGCCAAAGAAGGCACAGTCACTGCCGGTAATGCCTCCGGCATTAATGATGGCGCCGCTGCAACCGTTCTGATGAGTGAAGCGGAGGCAGAACGTCGTGGTATCAAACCATTGGCGCGTATCGTTTCCTGGGCAACGGCAGGTGTTGATCCGGCTGTGATGGGTACAGGGCCGATTCCTGCCTCACGCAAGGCGCTGGAGAAAGCTGGCTGGACAGTGAAGGATCTGGAACTGGTTGAAGCCAATGAGGCTTTTGCTGCGCAGGCCTGCTGTGTCACCCGTGAGCTGGGGCTTGATCCGGCTATTGTCAATGTGAATGGCGGTGCCATTGCAATTGGTCATCCGATCGGTGCCTCCGGTGCCCGTGTTCTGACCACGCTGCTTTATGAAATGCAGCGCCGCGATGCGAAAAAAGGTCTGGCGACCTTGTGTATTGGTGGCGGTATGGGCGTAGCGCTCTGCGTTGAGCGCGATTGAGATAAGTTCTGCTGGATAAGTTAACGCCAGAGAGTGAATATAGATGATAAGGCCGCGAGAAAATTAACCTTTTCGCGGCCTTTCGCTATCTGTTCTGGCTATATTGCAGTGATCTTATACTATATGTAGTGATTTTACGATTTTTATATCTATACTTTGTGAGAACAAGGCGAGAACTTCGCTCTATCAGCGATTCGTCGCCGATTCGTTCAGGGTTTGGCCGGAATATTAATCTCTTCTGTCATTTGTGCTGCAACGCAGCCCGGATTGTTAAGAAAGCCTTCATCTTCCTTAACGTGGCTTGATCGTTGAAATTGGTATTTTAGAAATAAAACCAATATGTCCGGCGTCAGTTGGGCTAAAAGTTAATTTTATCGGGATTTCCTGCGCTCTCTGCAAACCGGTCTTCTGCATATTGTGTCTATTTTTCTTGAAGGTACATGATGTAGTTTGAACAAAATAGGAACTTTATAAAACCTTTGATTCGTAGCTGCTTTGTTCCTTTGGTGTTCTGATTGTTAAAGCAGGCTGTTTTTCGGCTCTATTTCAGAGGTTTATTGAACAGGAAAGTGCAGAAGAGGCCGGTAAAAATGTCAGGAAATGCAAAGTCTTCGTCGTTTCTTGGAGTTTTCTGAAGATTTGCCATAAAAGAAGTCACAAAGCTGGTGTTGTTGCCCTTTTAGTCAAGGACAGATAGTGCTACCTGCTATGCGCAAGCTGCCAAAATAAAAAGGCAGCAGAAAATGGGTTTGCCCGATTAGTCTGATTATGCTGTTTATTCAGCGTAACCAAAACGGGCATTCTGTGTGACGCCTTCATGAGACGGGGAATATCAATTCCGCATGAATGACCAGAAGAAATCATTGACGCCTCCGGCTCAGGCGGCGTCTCTGCAGCATCCTCAAGGAGCACCGCTTATTGTCAGCGGTCGCGATGTGACGGCCGTACTCGGGCCGACCAATACGGGTAAGACTCATCTGGCGCTGGAGCGTATGCTTGCCCATGAGAGCGGGATTATCGGTTTGCCGCTGCGTCTGCTGGCGCGTGAAGTTTATAATAAGCTGGTTGCCAAGGTTGGTTCGCAAAAAGTGGCGCTGGTGACCGGTGAAGAAAAGATCATTCCTGCAGGCGCAAAATATTCAGTTTGTACTGTTGAGGCACTACCGCGCCAGACCAATGCAGCTTTCGTTGCCATTGATGAAATACAGCTGGCGGCCGATCTAGAGCGCGGGCATATTTTCACAGATCGTCTTTTGCATTTGCGCGGGAAGCACGAAACCCTGTTGCTCGGCGCGGCAACGATGCGGCCTATTCTTGAGAAAATGCTGCGCGGTATCAATATTATTACCCGTCCGCGTCTTTCAAATCTGGCCTATGCAGGCTCTAAGAAAATTACCCGTCTGCCACGACGCAGTGCGATTGTCGCTTTCTCTGCGGATGAAGTTTATGCGATTGCCGAGCTGATCCGTCGTCAGCGCGGTGGAGCGGCTGTGGTCATGGGCGCATTGAGCCCTCGCACCCGCAATGCGCAGGTTGAACTTTATCAGTCTGGCGATGTTGATTTTCTGGTGGCTACCGATGCGATCGGCATGGGGCTTAACCTTGATGTCGATCATGTTGCTTTTGCGCAGGCGCGTAAATTTGACGGTTTTCAATACCGCAATCTGAATGCGGGCGAACTTGGTCAGATCGCCGGTCGTGCAGGCCGGCATCTGCGCGACGGCACATTTGGTGTGACCGGTCAGGTTGATCCGTTTGATAAGGAACTTGTGGAACGGATAGAATCGCATAGTTTCGATGCGGTGAAAGTGTTGCAATGGCGCACGGCTCAGTTTGATTTTTCATCTGTGCGCGCTTTGAAGCAGTCTCTCGACCGTTCTGCCCCATTGGAAGGGTTGACACGGGCACTGCCTGCGGTTGACATGCAGGCGCTTGAAAATCTGGCGCGTGATGAAACGATCATGCAGCTTGCGGATACATCCAAGCGCGTGGAAATTTTGTGGGATGCCTGTGCGCTTCCCGATTACAGAAGGATTGCACCGGCACAACATGCCGATATTATTGCTGCAATCTATAAGGATATCATCCGCAAAGGTTTTGTGGATGAAGACTATATGAGCGAGCAGGTGCGCCGGTCCGACAGGACTGACGGTGAGATCGACACTCTATCTCATCGTATTGCACAAATTCGCACATGGACATATGTGTCGCATCGGCCGGGCTGGTTGGCAGATCCGACACATTGGCAAGAAAAGACGCGCGAAATTGAGGACAGATTGTCCGATGCGTTGCATGAACGGTTGACGAAACGCTTTGTAGACCGCCGGACAAGCGTGCTTATGAAGCGCCTGAGAGAGAATGCCATGCTAGAAGCAGAAATTAGCCCGACAGGGGATGTCCTAGTCGAAGACCACAATGTCGGGCAGTTGGAAGGGTTCCGATTTACCGCCGATGTCAAGGCCGAAGGGCCAGACGCGAAAGCGGTAAAGGGGGCAGCACAAAAAGCGCTGGCCGCTGAATATGACCGTCGTGCAGAGCGTTTCTCTGCTGCGGCCAACGGCGATTTTGCCCTTGGTTCAGATGGTATTCTGCGCTGGGTCGGTGCGCCGGTTGCAACTCTGGTTGCCGGTGACAGCGTGATGCGTCCACGTAGCGTGCTTTTGGCTGATGAACAGCTGACAGGCGCATCCCGTGAGAAAGTACAGAGCCGTATTGACCGCTTTGTCGCGCATCATATTGAGACTGTTCTCAAGCCATTGCATGATCTGACTGAGGCCGATGCCCTGACCGGCATGACCCGTGGTCTGGCTTTCCGTCTGGTTGAGAGCTTCGGTGTTATCCAGCGTCGTGACATTGCTGAAGAAATCCGCGGTCTTGATCAGGATTCCCGTGCAGCACTGCGCCGCTTCGGTGTGCGTTTCGGCGCTTACCACGTTTTCATTCCTGCATTGCTGAAGCCGGCTCCGGCTGGTTTGATGACCCTGTTGTGGGCGTTGAGCAATGATGGCCGTGAACGTGCCGGTTACGGCGATGTGGTTCATGTTCTGGCCGCCGGTCGTACATCGGTTGTGGTTGAGCCGGATTTTGATCCGGTATTCTATACACTTGCCGGTTATCGTGTGCTTGGCCGCCGTGCAGTACGTTTTGATATTCTGGAGCGTCTGGCCGATCTGATCCGTCCGGCTCTGGCCTGGCGTCCGGGTGCAGGTCTGCGCGCTGAAGGCGCCTATGACGGTGCGCGCTTTATGGTGACGCCATCCATGATGTCGATTCTCGGTGCAACACCGGAAGACATGGAAGAAGTGCTGAAGAGCCTTGGCTATCGTCATGAAGCACTGGAAGCGCCTGCCGTTGCTGCCAAGCTTGCGGAGCTGGATGCTTTTGCTGAAGCTGATGCTGCCAAGCAGGCAGGTGAAGCTGTTGCAGAGCCTGCGGGCGAAGCTGCTGCTGAGGTTGTTGAACAGCCTGCAACAGAAGAATCACCTGTTGCTGAAGCTGCTGCTCCGGAAGCCATTGCTGAAGCCGTGGCAGAAACATCCGATGCCGCTGCTGCTGAAGAGCCTGTAAAAATGGTTCTGTTGTGGCGTCCGGGTCGTCATGACAATCGTCCGCGTGAACAGAACCGTAACCGCCAGCGTCCGCAGGGTAACCGTCGTGCGCCAGCCAAAGATGGTGCACCGGCCGGTGATGCTAAAGACAATGCCGGTGACAATCAGTCCCGTGAGCAGTCCCGTGACGGGCGCAGCAAGCGTTTTGAAAAAGCGGCGCGTGTTGATTTCCGTAACGGCGAGCAGAAGTCCGGTCGCAATGAGCATCAGGGCAAGCCACGTCACGCCAAGCGCGATCATGGTCAGGATCAGAAACGTGTTGAGCGTAATGAACGCCCAGTGCAGATTGATCCGGATTCACCATTCGCCAAGCTGCTTGCTCTGAAAGAGCAGCTGAAGAAGTAAGTCTAGAGCATTTCACAGTCAAGTTGGATCAACTTGACGTCGGGATAATGCGACAAACTAAAGAAACTAGAGCGAACACTGTGATCCAACATGAACGTAAACCGCTCTATGTATACGGGTGTTCAAAAACAGCGCATTGATAAATGGTTGTTTTTCACTCGTGTTGTTAAATCACGCTCGCTCGCGGCAAAACTGGCTGCGGGCGGGCGTGTTCGTATTAACCGCGATAAAATTGATCAGGCATCATACGGCCTTAAAATTGGTGATGTGGTGACGATAACGCTGGATCGTCGCATTCTGATTTATAAAGTTAAAGATCTGGGTGAGCGTCGCGGCTCATTTCCTGAAGCGCAATTGCTCTATGAAGATCTGACACCTCCGCCTGAACCGGCAGAACAGCAAACAATGGCTGTCGCTGAAAAGCGCGATGCGGGCTCCGGTCGTCCGACAAAGCGCGACAGACGTATAACCGAACGGCTGAAACAGGGCGGTTCCGGTTTTGACGGAATTTGATCTTCTGCGCGATTGTAAAGTGCTCCATGTGAGTCGTTTTCAAAGCTGAATTATAGTTCAGCTTTGAAATTTGTGATTTTGACCGATCAATTTTTTGTGTGATCTTCGCAATCGACCGGAATGAGCAATGTTCGGGCGGAAGGATTATGCTGTATTAAAGACAGGCGGAGATGCCGTTTTTCAGAAAATACAGTGTCGCAGAATGTGGTTCTTTTTTGCGGCGGAGCGTCGCGGCAGGGGCAAAACCCTCTTGCAAGCTGTGGCTAAAGTCGTTACCTGACAAACAGATTTTCCGCCGTCTTCTGCTCTGTGCACTGACTGCGAAAATCATACCAGCTTGCTGATCTGATGACGGTGCGGAGATCATCCGCCGGTTGCTCTGAAGCACAAGCCGCCCCGATTGTAATATGAGCCGCATAGTTCTGTGTGGTAGTTCAAAACTCTAGGAGTTCGACAATGACTTATGTCGTGACCGATAACTGCATTCGCTGCAAATATACGGATTGCGTGGAGGTCTGCCCTGTCGATTGTTTCTATGAGGGCGAGAACATGCTCGTCATCAACCCTGATGAGTGCATTGATTGCGGCGTGTGTGAACCAGAATGTCCTGCGGAAGCTATTCGTCCTGATACAGAGCCGGGTCTGGATAAGTGGATTGAGCTGAATTCTGAATATTCTGCGAAATGGCCGAACCTGACCGTCAAGAAAGATCAAATGGCTGAAGCCACCGAGATGGATGGTGTCGCTAACAAGCTTGAACAGTTCTTCTCGGCAGAGCCTGGCGAAGGCGATTAATCGCTGCGCCAAATCCTCTGAATAACGGTAAACGCGCCCGCCCTGTTAACGAATTGTTAACACAATTCACTTGTGCGCGCGGTTTGTGCCGTCATTTTGTTGATTCTTCCTGTTTTTTGTGTTACTGTCCACGATAATGTCGATGAGCAGGCGTCATTTCGTGGCGGCTACAGGTATTCACTGAAAGGCTGATATTAATTACAGGCTGAAATAGTGCCGGAGCAATTTTGTTTCTAAATTTTGCTCCTGCCGTTTAACCTGTGATTTTTTATGCTTAAGTTTTGCCTCAGCATCCCTTTTACATTCTGTTTCGGCACTTGTTTTAATCAGCTGTCATGCTTGTTCCGTTTTCCCACGGGACGGTTAGCAGGACTGATTGTATCACCGCGTGTAAACCGGCGCTTCAGCGCCGGACACTACAGGGAGTATTGAAGCGTATGTCATCCCAGCAGAAAAAGACCACAGTCCGTCAGGGTTTCAAAGCGGGTGAGTCTATTGTGTATCCGTCACATGGTGTGGGGCAGATCGTTGCAATCGAAGAGCAGGAAGTAGCAGGCATGAAGCTTGAACTTTTTGTTATTGATTTCGATAAAGACAAAATGCGCCTGAAAGTACCGGTGGCGAAAGCAGCTACCATTGGTATGCGCAAATTGTCTGAAGGTGATTTTGTAGAACGTGCATTGAAAGTTTTGCAGGGTCGTGCCCGTATCAAGCGCACTATGTGGTCGCGCCGGGCGCAGGAATATGATGCAAAAATCAATTCCGGTGACCTGATTTTTATTGCCGAAGTTGTACGTGATCTTTTCCGTGCTGATAACCAGCCGGAGCAATCCTATTCTGAACGTCAGCTTTATGAAGCAGCTCTTGATCGCATGGCGCGTGAAGTTGCAGCCGTTAACAAGCTGTCTGACACAGAATCAGTTCGTCTGATTGAAGCTAATCTGGCAAAAGGTCCGAAGCGCGGTACCAAAGCTGATGAAGCTGAAGCAGAGGATGATGAAGCTGAAGCCGCATAATTTAAGGCTTTACTGATTATCATCAGTCTTTTTCAAGAACGCCGTTCTGTTTATGCAGTACGGCGTTCTTGTTTTATGGCGGGCCTGTTTCTCAGAGGGCGCTAAGATACCACAGAGCAAGCGCTGTAAGGTTTCGTGGTGCAGTTTCTGTTATTTTCAAGCTCTCTGTTCAATAAAAGTGTAATTTTATTGAAAACTGAAGGAACCAGACTTCACTCCATGCGTTTTGCTCCTAACGGATAACGTGATCTTTCGTACAGGTTACGTTGTGTTTTCGTTTTGGAGAGTAATATGAAGCCTGTAGCGTCCTCTGCCTCATCCGAAGTCACAACACGTACTGCCGCTTTTGTATCTTCCGGAAATCTTATTCGCAGTGCCATGTCTGCGCCCTATCTTGAACGGGAGCAGGAACAGGCACTTGTGTTGCGCTGGAAAGAGCAGGGTGATCAGGTTGCACTGGATGCAATTACTTCGGCGCATATGCGGCTGGTGATTTCAACTGCTGCGCGTTTCCGTAAGTTCGATCTGCCGATTGCGGATCTCATTCAGGAAGGCACTGTCGGATTGATGGAGGCAGCCTTCCGCTTCGAACCGGAACGGGAAGTCCGCTTTTCAACCTATGCGATCTGGTGGATCAGAGCGGCGATACAGGACTATATTCTGCGTAATTGGTCGATTGTTCGCGGCGGTACCAGTTCCACGCAAAAGGCTTTGTTCTTCAATCTGCGGCGTCTGCGTGCCAAACTGGCGCAAAGCAATGAGACCATTTCCAAGAAAGAATTATACAGCCGGATTTCCGAGCAGCTCGGCGTTTCTGAGAAAGACGTGGAGATGATGGATTCCAGATTGTCTGGTCCCGACAGTTCTCTGAGCATGACTGTGTCTCCTGATGATAGCGGCAGTGCTGAAAAAATCGACTTTCTGGTGGATGATCATCCGTTGCAGGATGAAGTTGTGGGCAACATGATTGACGGTGAGCGACGCGTCAGCTGGCTTAAACAGGCTCTGTCCGTGTTGAATGAGCGGGAATTACATATTATTCGCGAACGCCGCCTTAATGATGATGCTGTGACATTGGAAATGCTCGGAGATAAACTCGGAATTTCCAAGGAGCGTGTGCGCCAGATTGAAAGCCGTGCTTTGGAAAAGCTACGCGCTGCCTTGCTTTCACAAAATGGTGTTGCTGCCTATCACGCCTGATTGGTACACATATCTTAAAAGAAAAGCCCCTCTTTTCAGAGGGGCTTTTGTTATTCGCTGATGATTTTAACGCGGTCGCCCGCGGATACTGTGCCGCCGCTTGGCAGAGCGTTCAACAGGCGGAAGAGTTCCAGCTTGCGGTCAGTGCCCTGCATCCGGTTGGCTAACGAGCCAAGTGTGTCACCGGCTTTGACAGTAATAACGCGGATACGAAGCGGCTTGGCGGCAGCCTGTTCAGCCGGCGTCAACACGCGGAAACTCTCTGTCGTCGAGCGGGTGGTTGCACTCAATGCATTGCTGTTCTTTGGCGCAGCTATGAGGAAGCGATAGACTTTCTGGCCTGAGGCAATAACCACAATCTCAAACTGCCATTTATCGGCATTGGCACGTGCCGTTGCTGCAGGTAGTCCATTAATGGTGGTTGTCTGAACCGACTGGTCATCCAGACCTGTCACCCAGCCGCTGCGCAGATAGCTGGCCAGATCGCTGCCTTGTGGAAGTGCTGCGCCGTCGAAGCGGATGGCAAGCTCACCTGGGCCGCTGGCCATAACGGCATTAGCAGAATTATCGATAGAGAAGCCCTGCGGTACGCTGAAAGTCACGCCGAGTTTCGGGTGAATAAAGGTACGTTCGCGGACAAAACCTTCCTGAGGTGTGTCGCCATAGAGCAGTCCGTCAATACCATTGAGGAAAGGCGGACGGTCTGTGGTGCCGACGCCCGGTGCACCAATACGGCGTGCATGGCCGACAGCCAGATCAACACGCTGCGGCGTTGCCGGATGGCTTGCCAGAAAATCGAGGCTGGCATCGGTTGCGCCCGATACGGAACGGAAACCGGTATAGGCTTCCATCGACTGCAGGAAGCGCGCTGATGCAAACGGATCATAGCCCGCAGCGCCGATCATTTTAATGCCGATTGCATCCGCCTGCAGTTCCTGATTGCGCGAGAACTGGGCAAGACGCAGCTTGCTGCGGATAGCAGCTTCCCGACCGGCAGCTTCATCCTGCAGAACCTCAGAGGCAACGCGTTTGGCAATGATGGATTCGGCTTCTTTTGCCTGACGCAGAATGCCGTGATTGGCGGTGACGTGACCCATTTCATGGGCAATCACAGCCGCAACTTCCGAAGAATCATTGGCAAGCGCCAGCAGACCGCGGGTGACATAGAGATAGCCGCCGGGCAGGGCAAATGCGTTGATGTTCGGGCTGTTGAGAATTGTAATGCGATAAGTCTGGTCCGGATTATCAGAAACCGTTGTCAGATTGCCGACAATTTTCGCTACCATGCGCTCAAGCTTGGCATCTTTATATTCACCGCCATAGGTGGCGAGAATGCGCGGATGCTGCTGTGCGCCGAGCTGTGCAAGCTTGTCATTCTTGCTGACATTGGCAACAGTGACCGGATTGGAAGACGGGCCGATAATATCAGGATCACTGAAATCCACAGAACGGCAGGCAGACAAAAGCGCGACCAGAGCGATCGCTGCTGTTCGTTTGATAACTGGAGAAATGGAGGGCTTTTCCGCTGCGGAAAACCGTGTTGCCCTTAAAAACATATCCAGTGTCGTGTCCTCAGTTCTGTCAATAACGTAAAAGCGTTTATCTGATGTAATATAGGCAATGGCTGTTTCAAGAAAAGTGAAATGCGATGAGCACCATTTCACAAATTGTCAGACATTGCATTATTGCAGGAGATAAAGCCGCTCTGCCTTTAAACTATGGCAATATCACGTCTTTCGGCTGAATGACCAGACTGTCACGGGGCTGTTACGACGATTTATGCTCTGTGGTGCCCATATAGTCACGGATAGCTTGAGGACCAGAGGCAGAGAGCATAATAATGGCATCGCCCTGTTCTTTTATTTCGCCGTCCTTGAGGAAAAACACGGTTGAGCTGAAACGCAACGCATCTTCCGGCGTGTGGGTTACCATCAAAATGGTAATGCCGGTCTCTCTTTGCAGCGCGGCAATCAGATCGAGCATTTGCTGGCGCAGGGCGGGCCCAAGAGAAGCAAAGGCTTCGTCGAGCAGTAGGACAGGCTTATCGCGCACCAAAGCGCGTGCAATGGCAACACGCTGTCTTTCCCCGCCGGATAGTGCCTCCGGCTTGCGATGCTCTTTGCCGGTAAGCTCAACACGGTCAATAGCCGTGCGGATCGCTGCCTTGTCTTGTTCCGTGAGTTTTAAAGCGGGAGAGCGACCCAGCCCGATATTGGAGAAAACATCTAAGTGGGCAAACAGATTATTCTCCTGAAACACCATGGTTACAGGACGATCTGACGGTGGCGCAGTATCAATCGCTTCGCCACCGATCAGGATATGACCGGATTTCGGCGTTTCAAAACCGGCAATCAGATTGAGCATGGTCGATTTGCCCGAACCGCTCGGGCCCACAATGACACCGGTTTCACCTGCCGCTAATTGCAGGTTGAACAGCATTTCGGTCTGGCCGAAGGAAAAGCGGACATTGTCCAGCGTGAGTGCAGCATTGTGTCGTGTCATGCGATGTTCCGTCCGGCAGAGGCGGTTGATTTGTTTTGCTTGCCGGTTTTATCAGTGATCAGCATCAGGGTAAAACAAATGGCAGCAAGGATCAGTGCCAGACCTGCAGCGTCACTGGTGCGATAGCTGCCCATGCGTTGCAGCAACAGATATGGCAGGGTCTGTACCGCATCGCTGCCGAACAGCGCGATCGTACCGAGGTCGCCCATAGAAAGCGCCATGGCGAAGATAAAGCTTAAAACGAGCGGCCGCCGGATCACCGGCCAGTCAATCAGGCGCAAACGGTTCAATCCGCTGATGCCGAGAGCGGTGCAGAGCCGGTTATTACGGGCGGCTGCGCTGTCCCATGCAGGACGCAGCAGACGCACCGCAAACGGCATCGCCATCACGCCATTGACGGCAATGACCATAAATGGTGCCAGTGTGAACACATCAGTGAACTGACGTAACAGGATGAACCAGCCGGCACCGATGACAATCGGTGGGATGATCAGGACGAGGCTGGAACCACTATCAAGCGCAGCAGTGAAAAAGCTGCGCAGTCGGCGCGGGGCTTTGAGATTTTGCGTAGCATTATATTCGCGAGCGGCCACCAGCGTGAGCGACAGCACAACGCAAACGGCAGCAGCGCCAAAGGCCAATATCAGCGAGGTGATGATGGCTTGCTGCACGATGGTTTCATTGATCAGACGCCAGAGATCAGAACCCAGACCGGACAGGATCATGCCGAGCACCGGCAGCGCGAGAAAGAGCAAGGCACAGGCAATGATGATGCCTGACAATGCTCTTGCAGCTTTACTGTGACGGATATAATTGCGGCTGACTGTTGTCAGCGACAGGCCTTCCTCCGTCGGTTTTCCCGTCAGACGCAGCAGGCATAAAACACCGATGGTGAGCAGGAGTTGTGTCAGGGTGAGGGCGACGGCACGGGCCAGATCAAAGTCGAAATGCAGTGCCTGATAAATGGCGACTTCCAGTGTGGTTGCACGCGGGCCACCGCCCAATGTCAGCACAATGGTGAAAGAACTGGCGCAGAGCATGAAAATCAGCCCGGCAATACCGCTTAAATTGCGGGCGATTACCGGCCATTCAATCAGCCGAAAACGGGCGAAGCTGCCCATGCCCAATTGTGCAGAGAGCTTCCAGTAGTCCTGCGGAATAGATTCAAGACTGGCAAGGAGCAGGAGAACAGCCAGCGGCATGTTGAAAAACACATGTGCCAGCAAGATACCTGTCAGGCCATAAATATCCGGTATCAGCGGCAGCCCCAGAGCTGTGCTGCCCTGCGCAATGAAGCCATTGCGACCGTAAATGCTGGTAATGCCAAAGACGGCCACCAGTGAGGGGAGTGTCAGCGGAATTGCGAAAAAGCGCAGCAGTAATGACCGTCCGCGAAAACTGGTATTGGCATGGAGTGCGCGGGCAACAGGCAAGGCAAACAATACGGACAGCAACACCGAGAGCAAAGCCTGTAGCAAAGTGAAACGGGTAATGTTCCACAAATAGCTGTCGAAAGCGGCCAGCGCATCGCTGTCCGATTGCAATCCCTGAATGCCCAGTGACAGCAAGGCGCCGCCGGTCAGAACCAGCAGAAGCATCAGCGCGACAAAGCCTGAGATAGTTTTAAAACGGGATATCTGCATTATTTTCCGTATGCGCTCTGCCGGAAAAATTCCGGCAGAGCTGTTTTGTTTTTATGCGTATCTGTCCGAAAACCGCGTTGCTCTTTTCAGAACAGACCTTAGCGGCTCATGGCATTCAGCCACTCATCCACCCATGATTTGCGGTTTTGTGCAACGGTTTCAGGGGCAATCAGCAGGCTCTTATCCGGCTTTGGCAGGGCATCAAAGGCGGCTTTGAGCGGTTCTGAGGTGTTATAGGCCGGATACATCCAGTTGGTTTCCGGAATCACATCCTGAAAGCCTGGTGTTGTCATGAATTGCAGGAACTGAGCACTCAGCGGATTTTGTGCACCTGTCACAGTCTGACCGGCCAGTTCAATCTGCAGATAGTTGCCTTCTGTAAAAGTCACGGCTTTGTAGCGCTCGGTCTTTTCCGAGATCATGTGATAGGCAGCCGATGTTGTGTACGACAGCACCATCGGCGCTTCGCCTTTGGTGAACAGGCCATAGCCTTCTGACCACCCCGGCGTGACTGTGAGCACGCGTTTGCTGAGCTTCTGCCATTGCTCGGCAGCCTTGTCGCCATAGATGTCTTTCACCCAAAGCATCATGCCGAGACCCGGTGTCGATGTGCGCGGATCCATCAGAATGATTTTCTGTGAGGCGTCACCGTCAATCAGCTCTGCCATGGATTTGGGCGGTGTTTTCAGTTTTTCACTGTCATAGATCATTGCAAAATAGCTGTAATCATAAGGCAGGAACACCTCATCCTGAAAATTGTCCGGAACATTGCTCTTTGCATCTTTCAACCCGTGCGGAGCAAACAGGCCGGAGGCTTTGGCATCACTGATCAGGTTGGTATCGAGACCCAGCACAATATCGGCTTTGGTGGAGTTGCCTTCGAGCTTCAGACGGTTGAGTAGTGCCACACCATCGGCAACGGCGACAAAGTTAAGTGTACAGCCACAGATTTTTTCAAAGTTTTCTTTGACCTTAGGACCCGGCCCCCATTCGGCAGTAAAACTGTCATAGGTATAGATTGTCAGGTCTTTCGCCTGTGCTGCACTACCCAAAGTCAGGGCAGAGAGAAGAGTACTGGTGAGAATAAGATTTCGGATAAGCATGAGATAACAGCCGCACGGGCTCTCCTCTGGTGTTGGTGTTTCCAAGGATTGAGCGCCGGAAGCCGGACAGCATCTAATCCCTCCGCCGGTACAAACCGGATCAGGTTCAGCGGGTTAGCCGGAGACCGGCCTCTCAGCCTTTTGCAAGCAGAAGGCACCCCGTTAGAGCAGGCAGACAATAGGATAAAACAGCGACGCGGAGCAAGAAGAATGTAGGCTTTCGGTCTTTGAAACAGCATGATATGCAGCAGCATGTCAAAATTTCTCATTCTTCTTGGCGGCGATCTGACCGTCACCTCACGCTTGAAGCAGCAGATTGCCGGTGCGCGTGTTCTGGCCGCCGACAGCGGTATGCGTCATGCGGCCGGTCTTGGTGTCGTGCCGGAACTATGGCTCGGCGACTTTGATTCCACAGATGCGGCATTGGCTGATCAATATGCCCATGTGGAGAGGCAGGTCTTTCCGGTTGCCAAGAATATGACCGATGGTGAATTAGCGCTGCATGAAGCCTATGAGCGCGGTGCGACTGAAGTGATTTTGGCAGGCGCATTTGGCGGTGAACGGACAGACCATACATTTCTGCATCTGAGCATGGCGGTGGCGCAGGCACATAAGGGACGTAAGATTTTTCTGTCCAGCGGTCATGAGGAAGCCACACCGTTGCTCTATGGAAAAACGGAGTTTGACCTGCCGGAAGATACGCTGTTTAGTATTTTAGGCTTTGAAACATTAACCGGATTATCAATTTTCGGGGCAGAATGGCCGCTTGATGCTGTTACCGTGCCATTTGGCTCTTCTTTAACGCTCTCAAATAGAGTAAAAGAAACATTAACGGTGACTTTGGAGACCGGGACTGCAATTCTGGTGGCATCACCTGTCAGTGCTTTGATCTAATGTGACTAAACATAAAAACCTGTAAATTGTTTTGATGGTTGCTGTCTTCTTTTTGCTATAAAATGCAGGAGATTATGGCAAGTGAGTAGCCTCAACGGGAGTAACTTTAAATGAAATCACGTCTTTCTATGATCGCAGTCACTGCAGTGCTCGCGTTCTCGACTGTTGCCTGTACAACAGGTGAACAGCGCACCGCGGGTTACGGTGTAGGCGGCGCAGCAATCGGCGCTCTCGCTGGTGGCGCAATCGGCGGTAACGGCCGTGGCGCTCTGACCGGTGCCGCTATCGGTGCAGTTGCCGGTACTCTGCTCGGTGCAGCACAGACCCGTAACGGCGTTCAGTATTGCCGCTACCGCGACAATTACGGCCGCGTTTACGAAGCGCCTTGTAACTAATTGCTACAAGTCAGATTTAAAGAAAACAGGCCGTTTGCGGCCTGTTTTTTTATGTCTGTATATGACTGCATATTGGCGCAAAGAGGAAATTTGCCGCGAGGGTTCCTGTTTGCGCCAATATGCAGTAATGAGCAGTAACGATCTTCTACCTCTTTTTTAAAAGCGTATATATTCATGGCTCCTCCTCTCCTCCGACTTGACCAGATCAGCCTGACTTTTGGCGGTACGCCGCTGCTTGAAGATGCGGGGCTGTCGATCAGCGAGGGAGAGCGCATTGCGCTGGTCGGGCGTAACGGTTCGGGCAAATCCACCCTTTTGAAAATCGCAGCCGGTATGGTTGAACCGACCGGCGGTGAGGTTTTCCGCCATCCTTCGGCAACGATCCGCTATCTGGCACAGGCTCCTGATATGGATGGTTTTGCCAATGTACGTGATTATGTTGAGGCAGGTCTCGGGCCGACAGACGACCCGTATCGTGTGGCCTATCTTCTGGAAAATCTTGGCCTGACCGGTGATGAAACACCACAGCAGCTTTCCGGCGGTGAAGCGCGCCGTGCAGCACTGGCGCGGGTGATTGCCCCGCAGCCTGATGTGCTGCTGCTGGATGAGCCGACCAACCATCTCGATCTGGCAACCATTGAGTGGCTGGAGCAGGAATTGCGTCAGATCCGCTCGGCGATTGTGCTGATTTCCCATGACCGTCGTTTTCTGGAAAATGTCAGTCGTTCGACTATCTGGCTGGATCGCGGTGTCACGCGCCGTATCGAGCAGGGTTTCGCGCATTTTGAAGAATGGCGCGATAAAGTTCTGGAAGAAGAAGAGCGTGATCACCAGAAGCTCGGACGCCAGATTGTGCGCGAAGAACATTGGCTGCGCTATGGCGTGACCGCGCGGCGCAAGCGCAATATGCGTCGTCTTGGTGAGCTGCACTCCATGCGCAACGAGTTTCGCACCCATCGCCATGCGCAGGGCGTGGCAACGCTGCAGGCCAGCGATGTGAAAGAATCCGGCAAGCTGGTGATTGAAGCGGATAAAATCAGCAAGGCCTATGATGAGCGTGTGCTGGTGAAAGATTTT
Source organism: Hyphomicrobiales bacterium (assembly GCA_900470735.1). Lineage (GTDB taxonomy): Bacteria > Pseudomonadota > Alphaproteobacteria > Rhizobiales > Rhizobiaceae > Pseudochrobactrum. The sequence continues at coordinate 116,069 of UCCC01000006.1, forward strand.
TCCATCCGCGTTAATCGCGGCGATCGTATCGGACTTGTCGGGCCGAATGGCGCCGGTAAAACCACCTTGCTGTCGATGCTGACCGGTAAACTTGAGCCGGATTCCGGCACAATCCGTCTTGGTGTTAATCTGGATTTTGCCGAGCTTGATCAGAAGCGTGAGCTCAATCCGGATGAAACCCTGTCGCATTATCTGACCGACGGTCGCGGTGAATCCCTGGTGGTCAATGGCGAGCAGCGCCATGTCGTTTCCTATATGAAAGACTTCCTGTTTCAGCCGGAACAGGCACGCACACCGATCCGTGAATTATCCGGTGGTGAGCGCGCTCGTCTGATGCTGGCGCGCGTCTTGTCCCGTCCGGCCAACCTGCTGATCCTCGACGAGCCGACCAACGATCTGGATATGGAAACACTGGATTTGTTGCAGGAACTGGTCTCCGGTTTTGCAGGCACCGTTATTCTGGTGAGCCACGACCGTGATTTTCTCGACCGCACGGTAACATCAGTGATTGCACCGGAAGGTGACGGGCGCTGGCTGCAATATGCCGGTGGTTATGCGGATATGATGGCGCAGCGTAAAGAAACCGCACTGGCACGCCGTCAGGTAAAATCTGCCGCACCTGCAGGTGGTGACAAGGCGGAAGCTGCACCCGCACCAAAACGCGATGAAAAGCGTAAGCTGTCCTATAAGCAGAAATTTGCGCTGGAAACACTGCCGGCGAAGATGGAAAAGCTGAGTGCTGAAATTACAGCACTTGAGGCGAAAATGGCTGATCCGGCGCTCTATACCAAAGACCCTGCGCAGTTTGCCAAGATCGCTGCTGAGATTGAAAAGAAACGCAGTGAAAATGAAGCCCATGAAGAAGAATGGCTTGAACTGGAAATGCTGCGTGAAGAAATTGAAGGCTAATCAGTCCTTCACAATGCTCTGATAAAAGCCTGCCTGAATATCACTCAGGCAGGCTTTTTGTTTTATGCGCTGGCCTTGTTCAGAACATCCAATGCGTCCTGATCGAGCGTCAGCTGAGTCGCTTTGATCAGCTCTTCCAATTGCTCAATCTTGGTGGCGCTGGCAATCGGCGCTGTGATTGACGGCTGAGCCATCATCCATGCAACAGCAATTTGCGCAACAGTCACGCTATAGCGTTCCGCCACCTGATCCATCGCTTCCAGAATCTTCAATCCGCGTTCATTGAGATAGCTGGTGCCGACCCTGTTGCCACGCGGGCTGATGCCCAGATCTTTCTCGCTGCGATATTTTCCCGTGAGGAAGCCGGCCGCCAACGTATAATAAGGAATAACGCCAACCTGATTGGTGCTCACCACCGGCTCCAGCGTGGTTTCATAATCCTTGCGATCATAGAGATTATACAGCGGCTGCAATGAGTTATAGCGCGGCAGATTATGTTTCACGGAGGTGTTCAGAGCCGCTTGCAGGCGTTCACTGGTGATATTGGACGCACCGATTGCGCGTACTTTACCGGCTTTGATCAGATCCTGAAATGTGCCGAGCACATCTTCAAACGGCGTATTCGGATCATCATAATGCGACTGATAGAGATCAATATAATCTGTCTGCAGACGCTTGAGTGAGGCATCAACGCATTCGCGGATATGGGCAGGCGCCATGGTAAAGCCTTCGCCCATATCGGCGCCGACCTTGGTGGCAATGATCATCTTGTCACGGCTGCCACGGCTTTTGAGCCAGTTACCGATAACGGTTTCCGACTCACCGCCCTTGTGCCCTTCTACCCAGCGGGAGTAGACATTGGCTGTATCGATAAATGTCAGTTCTGCATCGAGCAGACGATCAAGTAAGGCGAAAGATGTGGTTTCGTCGGCTGTCCAGCCGAAGACATTGCCGCCGAAACAAAAAGGTGAAACTTTCAGTTCTGACTGTCCGAGTTGTTTTAGGCGCATTCCGTTTCCTCCGCTGGATATGCTGTATTCGTGTGTGGCGGATTATGACCAAAAAGATGCGCAGGGAAAGTAAAAGCAGGGCAAAGCGCCTGAATGACACAGTTTTGTGTTTATGGCGTTGAGATATTGCCAAGGTTGAGCAGCAGTGAGCGCAACATATCACCATTGCCGTTGAGCAGACTATTCTCCAGCTCCGCATGGATTTCTCTCCACACAGGAACAGCTTTTGCCAGCAGGTCTGAGCCTTTTGGCGTCAGCAAAAGCAAACGGCTGCGCCGGTCTGAGGTGTCGGCAATAATCTCAACCAGTGCATTTTTCTGAAGCGGTTTGAGTGCAGCCGTTAAAGTGGTACGGTCCATCGCCAGTAAACGGGCGACCGGTGCAATAGATGGTGGTTCCGGCCGGTTCAAAGCCATCAGCAAAGAGAACTGGCCATTCGTCAGCCCGTAAGGCCGCAAAGCATCATCAAAATAACGGGCTAAGGCGCGGGCAGCACGCTGCGTATGGAGGCAGAGGCAGGTGTCGCGGACTTCCAGCGTGGTCGAAAACGGGACATTTATTGACATTCTATAATTATGTTGATATCAACTTATTAAGTCAACGGGAGAATAAGGTTGCCCACAAGGAGGAGAGTGGAAATGGGATATGTTGAAGGTTTTGTTGCTTCAGTGCCGCAGGGCAGCAAAGAGGCTTATCGTAAACATGCTTCTGAAGCTGCCGTTTTGTTCAAGGAATTTGGCGCTATCCGTATTGTCGAGTGCTGGGGCGATGATGTTCCGGAAGGCAAAGTGACAGATTTCCGCCGCGCTGTGCAGGCCAAAGACGGCGAGATTGTTGTTTTCAGCTGGATTGAGTTTCCGTCAAAAACAGTCAGGGATTCCGCATGGAAAAAACTGATGGAAGATCCGCGTATGCAGGCGATTGGTGAGACAATGCCCTTTGACGGTAAGCGGATGATCTATGGTGGCTTTGAGAAGCTGCTGGATGTGTGATCATTGATAAGCAATAAAAAAGGGAGCTGAAAGCTCCCTTTTTGTTATCCGCTGACGGATCAGCTCATACCAAGCGCGTCCATATAAAGCTGGATCATCGCTTCTTCTTCCTGACGCTCATGCGCTTCTTTCTTACGCAGGCGGATAATGGTGCGTACAGCTTTGGTGTCAAAGCCGGAGCCTTTCAGCTCAGCAAAAACCTCTTTGATATCATCAGAGATGGTCTTTTTTTCTTCTTCAAGACGTTCAACACGTTCAATAAATGCACGCAGCTGGCCGACTGCAATGGACTGGGCGCTGTCGCCGGTAATATCGTCGCTCAATATCATTCTCCGATTATAGACAAGACCATATGAACCGCTGGGCGAGTCGCAGGCCTTAAAACAGGTGGTCTTGGTTGCCTCACATGCGCGGCATGGTCAAGCAATGGATTCAAGAATCTTGAAATCTTAACTAGCAGCCAAGCGGTAAGATACTGGTTAAAATATGGGTCAGTGATCTGATTTTCGGGAAGAAAAAGCATCCAGTTGCGCCGGACTGGCCGGTGTCTGGTGTTTTTCGCGCCATTCTTCATAAGGCATGCCATAAATCTCGGCGCGGGCTTCGTCTTTGGTCAGTTCGGTGCCGTCCGCATTGGCGGCTTCCTGAAACCAGTTCGACAGGCAGTTGCGGCAAAAACCGGTCAGGTTCATCATATCAATATTCTGAACATCGGTGCGGTTGCGCAAATGCTCAACCAGTCTGCGAAATGCTGCGGCTTCATAGGCCTGACGTTGTGTGTCGGTGATGTCTGTCATGAAATGTCCTCTCGATAGCGGTTTTAGTTCACAGTGTTGATTTGAAACCGCTTCACACTTTCGGAATATGCTCTTCTCAGGCCGGATGCACTGCACCGGTTCGGGAGCCATAATGGCAAATATCGTGCATACCCGTTATAGTATTAATATGTGCCAGCATCGGGGCAAGACGTTCTGCCCATTCCTGCACGCCCTCAGGTGTTGAGATCAGATCCTGACGCACCTCGATCAGCACATTGGCATAGCCTTTTGCGGTGCAATGGCGGAACAAGGTGTCATTACGCAACGCGCCGTCATAGGGCTCATTATCGCCGACTGTTAAGCTGCCGTCCTCGCGCAACATCGATAGCAGTGGATTAATCGCACGGTCGTCCTTATCCCAGAGCAGGGCAATCTGCCATGGGCGTGGAGTGGTTTTCCATACCGGTGTATAGGAATGGATTGAGACGACAAAGGGTGCTTGGCCGCTGCTTTCGAGCATCCGGTTGCAGGCAGTGTCGACGGCAGTGTGATAAGGGCGATAAAACTGGTTCAGCCGGTTTTCACGTTCCTGCCCGCTCATCGGGTAATTGGCCGGAATAATCGCACCGTCTGATAATTGCATGATCAGGGTCGGATCATCTTCGCCGCGGTTCGGGTCGATCAGCAGGCGTGAGAAACCGCCAAGCACTGCGGGACTGTTGAGCTTTTCTGCCAGTTTTCGTGTCAGCATTTCTACGCCGATATCATAGGCAATATGGCGCTCAAATACCCGCTGCTCCAGACCCAGCGTACCGTAATTTTCCGGCACTGCACGGCTGGCATGATCGGCAATCAGCAGCAAACCTTGTGCATAATCACCGTCGAGAACTTCAAAAGGGGAGAAGGCTGTCATCTCAGTTCCGCTGTAGTTCTTTGTTTGGTCGCATTGTCACGGACAGTTCAGGTTGATTGAGCCCGGGCTGTGAAATGCTCCGGGATTGGATGGTTAAGCTATAAAGAGATTGCAAGGAATTGCGAGCCATTTGTGACAAATGCCAAGGCGAGGCATTCGGGAGGGCTGGCATCCTCTCTCATGCTGGGTTATAGGAAGAATAACAATTAAATCGATTTGATTTTATTGTTATTCCTGAAAGTGACTGAATTCGTAAAACAGGGAGATGAATTGCAGACAGCGGTTGAAGCGGCTGAAACCAGACAGGATTGCAGAGGTGACGGATGTAGTTGATGCAGCTCTGCCGGACTATTTTGCAAATTGTTCTGATTTACAGCGGAAAACTGTTCGCAGGCTCTTGAGTCTATCTGCAACTTGCGTGAATTATGCGGTTTTATGGCATCGCATTTTCGCTTTTTTGCAGATACGGTGCCACAACCCGGTTGTTTACAGTGTTGTGTTCATTTGTTTTATCCGCAAAGGCTTAAGGCAGGGAACATAGTTTGGTGATAATGGTCAGACATTACACCTTGCTGTCATATTTAAGCAGTACCGTGCGCTGAAAGGTCCTGGCGGATGCGTCTTCATTCTACCCTGTCATATGTTTTGGCACTTGCTTCGGTTACATTTATCTCGGTGGCGTTTTCTGCGCCGGAAGCCCGTGCTGATTTCCGTGTATGTAACTCGACGCAAAATCTAGTTGGTGTTGCAATCGGCTATCGGGCCAAGAGCGGATGGGTGACGGAAGGCTGGTGGCAAATTAACGGATCGAGCTGCAAAACCCTGATCGAAGGCCCGCTCGCCTCCCGTTATTACTATGTCTATGCGGAAGATTCCGAAAGCGGTGGCCGCTGGGATGGTAAGGTCAATATGTGCGTGGCCGAAAACGAATTCAAAATTAATGGCGTGAATGACTGTTTTGCCCGCGGTTTTCAACGCACTGGTTTTCAGGAATATGATACGGGCGAACAATCGAGCTGGATGGTGCAGCTCACTGACGATGCACCGTCCGGCAATGCCACAGTGACAGGAACCAATCATCAATGAGACGTGCGCGTAAGGTAAAAATTCTCGCAACACTTGGTCCCGCATCTTCGGAAGAAGCGGTTATTGAGAAATTGTTTGAGGCCGGTGCGGATGTTTTCCGTATCAATATGAGCCATGCAGATCATGATCTGATGCGCGAGCTGGTACGCCGAATCCGTAATGTGGAGTGCAAACTTGGCCGCCCGATCGGTATTCTGGCGGATTTGCAGGGGCCGAAACTGCGCGTTGGCAAATTCAAAGACGGCAAGGTTGAGCTGACACCGGGTCAGATTTTCACGTTGGATGATAATGAAACACCGGGCGATGAAACCCGCGTATTCCTGCCGCATCCGGAAATTTTGCAGGCTGTTCAGGCGGGTGACCGTCTGCTGATTGATGACGGCCGCTTAGCTTTGCAGGCCGAAGCAACCGACGGTAAATCCATTCGTTGTAAAGTAATCTCCGGCACTAAAATTTCTGACCGCAAAGGCGTGAGCTTGCCGGATACAACTTTACCGGTTGGTGCTTTAACGGAAAAAGACCGCCGCGATCTCGATGCAGTTCTGCTGGAAGATATTGACTGGGTGGCGCTGTCCTTTATTCAGCGTCCGGAAGATCTGGCGGAAGTACGCAAGATCGCGCGTGGCCGTGTTGCCCTGATGTCGAAAATTGAAAAGCCGCAGGCCGTTACCCGTCTCGATGAGATCATCGAATTGTCGGATGCGCTGATGGTAGCCCGTGGTGATCTGGGTGTGGAAATGCCGCTGGAAAGCGTTCCGGGCATTCAGAAACAGATCGTCCGTGCCTGCCGTAAAGCTGGTAAGCCGGTTGTGGTTGCAACCCAGATGCTGGAATCAATGATTTCGGCACCGGTACCAACCCGTGCGGAAGTCTCCGACGTGGCGACAGCCGTGTTTGATGGTGCGGATGCGGTGATGCTGTCTGCGGAATCGGCTGCCGGTGATTATCCGGTGGAAGCGGTTGCGACCATGGCGCGTATTGCTGAAAAAGTGGAACGCGATCCGAATTATCCGTCGATCGTCAATAATCAGCGTTCAGAGCCGGAAGCAACCGGTGCGGATGCGGTGTCTCTGGCAGCCCGTCAGATTGCCACCACGCTGAACCTCTCGGCTATCATTTGCTATACCTCTTCGGGCACGACCGGCCTCAGAGCGTCGCGTGAGCGTCCGCTGACACCGATCATTGCTCTGTCGCCGGTTGTGGAGACTGCACGCCGCCTGTCGCTCGTCTGGGGGCTGCATTGCGTGGTTACAGAAGATGCGCATGATCTGGACGATGTGGTTAATCGCGCCTGTAATATTGCCTATCGTGAGGATTTCGCCAAACCGGGTGATCGTGTGATCATTACTGTTGGCGTGCCGCTCAGAACACCGGGCAACACCAATATGCTGCGCATTGCCTATATCGGTATGGATGGTCTGACAGGGATCTGACCATACTTCGGATGAAATTAAAAAGCCCGCTAAACACAGCGGGCTTTTTTGTAGGTATTTTCAGAGTATTTCGCATTCAAGTCTGATCAATTTGAATGATATGATAATGCGGCAAACTAAAGGGACTAGAGCATAATTCCTTAAACTTGGATCAGTTTAAGGTAAAATTATGCTCTAATTTTAAGTGTTAGAGCGACCTTTGTGTGCCAAGTATGGCACACGGCGCTCTAGAGCGCTGTATCGCTGTCAGCTTCGGTCAGCTTCAGCATTTCATCCTGCGCTTCTTTCATCATCGGATAAACGCTCAGAGCCTGATGATAGAGCCGCAGAGCACCTTTGCGGTTGCCGGTCTCTCGCAGCAAGGTTGCATAATTGATGAGCACGTCGAAATTGCGCGGCTCTAAAATCATCGCCTGCCGGATGTCGCGCAATGCCGGTGCCAGTTCATTGCGGCGCAGATGCAGGCGGGCGCGTAGCTGCCACACGGTGGCATTGTCAGGACGCTGCGCCATCACCTCGTCGATATAATCCTGTGCTTCGGCCTCGCGCGACTGATTGAGCGCGGTTTCTGCCCAGCGCAGCATCAGATCCAGACTGTCGCTGCCGGTACGCACAAAGCTCTGGCGCAAACGGCTGGCGATGGCATGGGACTTCTCCGGTGTTGAAGCTTTACGCAAATCCGTGAAAAGCTGATCTTGTTCTTTCCGGCGCACCTCGGAGGGTGACCCGCCGGTTTCTACGTCAGGATTTTTCGGCTTCTCTTTGGCTTTGGCTTGCGGTGCAGTCGTGCTGATCGGTGCTGTTTTCGCCGCATCGGGTATTGTCACAGCCGGTGGCATCGGCTGCACCTGCGGCGCGGTCTTGGTCGTCGCACTGATATCCTCAGCCATAGCAAAGTCCGCGGCTCCTGTAATTAACAGGACTGCGATCAGGGAACCGGTGAGGGGACTGCGTGTTTTCATCATAGCGCTATCATAAAGCAGAAACCGGCTGATTAAAGGCATAAAAACAGCGCCGGTAAATTAATACCGGCGCTGTTAAAATTCTCTACAACTTACTGCACTGGGATCGTTGTTAAACTTTCCCGCTCAGCTCATTAACCCTGGCGGGCTTTAAAGCGAGGAGCAGTTTTGTTGATGATGTATACGCGGCCCTTACGACGAACCAGCTGGCAGTCACGATGACGGCCTTTGAGCGCTTTAAGCGAATTCTTGATCTTCATGTTACTCACCAATGTGTTTGGCCCTGAAAGGGCGTATTCCTGGAACGTGTCTCATTTCATTAGAAACGCGCGCTCGTTCCAGCTCTTTGTTTCTATACATGCCTTGTTCCCAAAAACGGTTCCCGCTTTCGCGAGCATGTTTCAGAGCGAGCCAAAGAGCACGTTTGAATGGTTGAGGTGAAATAGTCAATGAATGGGCCAATTGTCAACTGCTGATGCGCAAAGAACCCATGAAACCGTGTTATTTTCCGCTTTTAATGCGTGTGACATGCCCCATCTTGCGTCCCGGACGTGCCTCTGCCTTGCCATAGAGATGCAGCACCGCATCCGATTCTGCGAGAATCGCCGGAACTTTGAGCACATCATCACCGATCAGGTTTTCCATCACGCAGTCACTATGGCGTTTCGGGTCGCCGAGCGGCAGACCTGCAATGGCACGAATATGCTGCTCGAATTGCGAGACCACACAGGCAGCTTCTGTCCAGTGGCCGGAATTATGCACGCGCGGTGCAAATTCATTGGCGACAACAGAGCCATCCGGCAGAACGAAAAACTCAAAACCCAATACGCCAACATAATCCAGTGCATGCAACAGATTATAGGTAGCGCGTGCGCAGGCAACAGCGGTGTCGGTGCTGATCTCGGCAGGGATGGTTGATGTGTCGAGAATACCGTCTTTGTGGACATTTTCGGCAATGTCATAAATGCGGACATTACCGGCTTTATCACGTGCTGCGATCACGGAAACTTCGCGGGTAAATTCCACGAAACCTTCGAGAATGGCCGGTGCATTCTTGATCGCTGCAATCGCTTGCGTTGCGGCTTCATTATCGAGGCTGTTGAGGCGTACCTGACCTTTGCCGTCATATCCGAAACGGCGTGTTTTCAGGATGCCGCGCTCACCCAACGCACCAAGAGCTGCGATCAGATCCTCGACATCATCGACCACACGCCAAGGCGCGGTGGCAATATCGCTTTCATTGAGGAACTGCTTTTCAGCAACGCGATCCTGCGAGATTTCCAATGCCAGTGGTGGCGGGGAAACAATGGTTTTTGTTGCCAGAAACTGTGCGGCTTCCACCGGCACATTTTCAAACTCATAGGTGATCACATCGCAGGCTTCTGCCAGTTCCTGCAATGCTGCGCGGTCATCATAGGCGGCAATGATCTGACGATTGGCCACTTGTGCGGCAGGGCAATCAGCCTGCGGCTCCAGAATGATGGTTTTGAAGCTCAGGCGTGCTGCGGCCATGGCCAGCATACGGCCAAGCTGACCGCCGCCGATAATTCCGATTGTTGATCCTGCTTGCAACATGGTTCAGACCTCATCTTTCGGGGCAGGTGCCACAGCGTCGGTTTGTTTCTGGCGGTGAGCATCCAGACGGTCTGCCAGCGGTTTGTCATGCAATGCCAAAACAGCAGCAGCGAGCAGAGCGGCATTGCTGGCACCGGCATTGCCGATTGCCAGCGTACCGACAGGGATGCCGGCAGGCATCTGCACGATGGATAACAGGGAATCCTGACCTGACAGTGCTTTGGACTGTACCGGCACGCCAAAGACCGGCAGCGGGGTCATCGAAGCGACCATGCCCGGCAGATGGGCAGCACCGCCTGCACCTGCGATAATGACGTGGAAACCCTGATCGCGTGCAGTTTTGGCAAAGTCTACCATGCGGTCCGGTGTGCGATGGGCTGAAATAATACGGGCATCATAAGCAACCCCCAGCGCATCCAGAACTTGTGCCGCATTGCGCATGGTCGGCCAGTCGGACTGGCTGCCCATAATGATGGCGACTTTCGGGGAAGTTGGAGTGTTATCTGCCATGAAATGTCCTGTCAGCTGCGAGGGTTGAAAAACAGAAGGCGGGCAGGCTTTGTGAAAAGTCTGCGATATGTATTTGCGATGATATCAAGAGTGCCGGTTTTAAGCCTTGTCAGGCAATGATATCCGGAATGATCTTATCTTCCAGCTTGCTCAGCTGATCTTTGATCGCGAGCTTTTTCTTTTTCATGCGCTGGATGCTGAGCTGATTACAGCCGGTCTGCATCATGGCATTGATGGCAAGGTCAAAATCCGTGTGTTCCTGACGCAACCGTGCAACGGAGAGGCGAATTTCGGCTTGTTCCTGATCGGCCATGGCATATTCCATCTGATCTTATCTGCGCGGAAGATTATAACTGCAAAATCCCGTATCTGCCATGTGCTGATACAGGACATGGTTTTTATCAGAGTACTGCAAGTTAGTATAATCCGCCTCTTTTTCAGCTTTGCCCTAGCACAAATTTGGCAAAGTTGAAATGTGCCAATTATGAATTCGACATTAATGAAATCTCATGCAAAACTGTCATTGTTTTGTCACAGTCTGGTTGAACGTTGAGGGGGTCGTAAAGACAGACGCAACCATCAGGACGCTGGATTTGCTGACAAGATGATAGTGATGCGTAATATATATAGGAGAAGCAATAATGGCACTTGAATCCCATCTTGCCTCGCTGGAAAAGAAGCATGATGCACTGGAAAAAGAAATTTCCGACGCCGCAGCATTGCCAGCTACCGATACGCTGACGATCGCCGATCTCAAACGAAAAAAGCTTCATCTGAAGGAACAGATTGAAAAGCTTAAAACTCAGGTCACCCGACATTAAATACTAAAACTGTGACATCAGTTCACTACAGAACCGCCGGCAGGGCAGGCTCTGAGCGATGAGGTGCAGGCCGGATATCAGGCCCGCACCGGAATATTGTTAGTATTTCAGCTGCACTATTTTTTGAGACTGACCAGTGTAATGATCAGCGAGACAAGTGCCAGTCCCGCAGCCGTCAGCAATGTGACGGTAAAGGCTGAGCCAACAGAACTGACTGTGGCATGAACCAGATCCTGCTGCCCGAGCGATGAAATAAATATTGTCGCCATGACTGATGCACCGGTCATAAAACCTAAGTTGCGCGATAATCCCATTAGACCTGATATGATGCCACGCTGGTCCTCCGGAGCCGCATTGATGATGGCTGTATTATTGCCTGTCAGAAACAGCTGAAAACATGGTGTCAGCATAATAAGCGATACGATATAACCGGTTATTCCGATATGCACCGGCAGGTAGGCCATGCAGATGAGTGCGACAGTCATGGCGCTCAGGCCGGTTGCGAGAATGCGTTTTGCACCGAACCGGTCCGTGAGACGGCCAGCCGGAACACCTGCCAAAGCTGCAACTACCGGCCCCACGGCAACAACTAGTCCTGTCCGGGCTTCCCCCAGCAACAGCCCGAAAGACAAAAAGAGCGGACCGACGACCAGCATGGCCATCATGACAGAGCTAATGAGCCAATTGGTGAGCAGAGAAGCGCTGATTGCAGGATTGCGTAAAACGGATAAGGGAACCAGTGGCGACGGCGCTTTGATCTCAACGATGATAAAGAAGATGAGCGCCAGCAGTGTTGCAGGGATTGTGACTGCGAGGTTCTGGCTCATGGCGTTTTGTTGTCCGCTGGTCATCAGCGCATAGAGAAACAGCACAAGAGCGAGCAGCAATGCACCTGATACATCCAGTGTTTGGCTGGTTTTAGGTGTCGGCGCGGATGTCGGTATCGCTCTGATTGCCAGAACCAATATAATAAATCCGCTAACAGCCAGCAGAATAAAGGCCGAGCGCCAGCCAGAGCCGGAGATAAGAATGCCGCCAAGGGCAGGGCCGAGCGCTGTACCGACTGCCGACATAGAGGCAAGTAATCCCATGGCAGAGCCTGTGCGCTCGGAGGAGGTCATGCCTCGTATGACTGAGACCGGCAATGCCATAAGGATGGCGCCACCGATACCCTGTATGGCACGGGCTATGATGAGTGTTGTGAGATTTGGGGCTATGGCGCACAACAGTGAGCTGCCGGTAAAAATGGTCAGTCCGGACAGCAGAATGAAGCGATGGCCGAACAGATCAGCGCAGCGACCTGCCAGCACAATCGTGATGGTGATGGAAAGCAGATAAATCAGCACAACCCATTGCACTGCGGAAACAGGCACTTCCATCGCTCTGCTTAAGGCGGGCAATGCAACTGAGGTGATACTGACAGTCATGGAGGCGAGCAACATTGCTCCCGAAAGAGCAATGATTGCAAGACGAGGTGGATTGGTTTGAGGGGCGAAACGCACAGCGGTTCCTCTTGTAGCAAGTTTGAGTCGCTGCTACATTGCCACTTTAAGTCAACTTGAGGTCAAGTATGAAGCTTCTTGATATCGGGGTTCTCGCCGAGCGCAGTGGCGTGCCGCCTTCAACATTACGCTATTACGAGGAAATCGGGCTAATTGACTCTTTCTCGCGCTACGGATTACGGCGGCAATATGCGCCGGAAGTGTTGCAGCAACTGGCACTGATTTCGCTGGGGAAGATGGCGGGTTTTCCGTTAAGTGAGATGAAGGGCATGTTCGGCAAGGACGGCACTGCCGATTTGCCACGTCCGGCACTACATCAGCGGGCAGATCAGCTGGATTTACAAATCCGCCAGCTGACGACGCTCAGCAAGGCGTTGCGCCATGTCGCGGAGTGTCCGGCAGAAACGCATCTGGCTTGCCCGACCTTTCAAAGGCTGATGAAAGCTGCCCTCAATGTGCGTAAAGACAAACGTTAAACAGCTCAAATGAAGACTGAAATGTCGGGTCGCTGTCGTTGGTGCGCATTCTCTTGGCGCTGCCTCCGCCGGTTAAAGCTGTCAGGCTTCAGCCTTAGCCGTATCGGCAACACTATCCTCATTCGCTTTTTCTTCCTGCGCAACTTCCGAGCGCGGATCAAGCAATACGCTTTCCTGAGTTGCCGGACGTTCCGCCGCCATGCTCTGGAACTGTTCTTTTTCCGATGGCAAAGGTGATGCGCGTTTGCGCGAGCGCAGCATGGCGTAACCGGCAATGGTCAGATGTGACACAGCCGTGACCAGAAACAGCGCCGAAGGCCACAGAGTATTCATTGTTTCTGCTGCAATCAGCGGGCCGAGCATAGTGCCGAAACCATAAAGCAGCAGCAAACCACCGGAAACCTTGACGAAAGTCTCAGGTGTCGCATGGTCATTGGCATGAGCGACTGCCACCGGATAGATCGCATAGGCAAGCGAACCGTAAAGCGCGGTCATTATCAGAATAAGTGTGCCATTGTTTGGTGCGATAGCAAAAATCAGAAAACCGATCAGGGCGGCAGAACCGGCGACGCTGGCCATGACATAGCGGCGGTCGATACGGTCCGAAAAGCGTCCGACAGGAATCTGCATCAGTGCACCGCCAGCAATGGTGAAGCTGACCATCAGCGCGATTGTGGTTTTATCAATGCCGCTCATCGAGCCGAAAACCGCACCGAGCGTACCCCATGCACCATTGGCAATACCGATCAGGATAACGCTGACAAAGGCAACAGGTGAATTGGCATAGAGCTTTTTGAGATCAAGCTGCACTTCGGTCAATGGGCGCGGTGATGAAGCCTTGGAGGCGGCGGTTGGTAACAGTGCGAGGCAGAAGAAAATTGCGGCGATCATAAACAGCGAGTTGCCTGCAACGTCGCCGGTAATCACCAGCATCTGGCCGGTCATCACTGCCCCGTAGTTGACCATCATGTAGAGGCCGAAAATTTTACCGCGTGTTTCATTGGTGGCCTTTTCATTGAGCCAGCTTTCAATGACCATAAAAATACCGGCCATTGCAAAGCCGGTGATTGCCCGTAGAAAGACCCAGATTGTGGCGTCGACCATCAGACCGGTGAGCAGAACAACAATGGCCGCAGTCGAGGCGAAAAACCCGAAAGCCCGTACATGGCCTGCACGGCGCACCAGACGCGGCGCAAAAATACAGCCTGCAACAAAGCCACCCGCCCATGTTGTCCCGATCAGACCCAGTGCTGTAACCGAGAACCCTTCTGCATTTCCGCGTAAAGGCAATAAAAGCCCGTGCAAGCCGGAGCCGATCAGCAGAAAAGCGGTGCCTAACAGTAATGCGAAAATCTGGACATAGGAACGGAACACGCAGAATCCTTTATTTCATCGCAGGTTGTTTGATCGTTTTTGATCTTGAAACCTGTTCGCCTGAAACTGCAAGACGAAATCGCCGCATCAGGCAGATTGAGTACAGCCATGCTGACCTATCGTTTGAAAGAGTGCAAGGCTTTGTATTGATGAGATATTGTGTCATGTAAAATAAAAAGAACCTCTGCCTGTTTAAGCAGAGGTTCTGAAACTATGGTGCATCCGGAAATAGCTTGAGCCTACAAGCGAAACAGTGCCTCAGCGGCTGCGCGACTGAGATTCCTGTCATTGCGGTCGGTTTCCAGGCGGCGGATTTCCGCTTTAAGCATGGCAATGCGATTGTCGATTTCAGCAGCTGAAAGCAGAGTCACATCCTCACCGATATGGTGATTATAGGTTGTTGGCTCCTGCGCATTATCATCAAAGAACATGGCGTTTTCCTCACTTCCTGCTGCAGCCAATTCACGGCAGCTTTCAATATGGTTCGCAATATTCGTGTCATATCGGCCTTTAAATAAGGGGCAGATATGCCACATAAGTTTTCAGCATCTCATAAACCCGCATTATTAGCGATATAGATTTTTATACATTGCATCTTTTCACTTTATTATGGCTAGATCAGGGAAAGCGCTTTGCGCGGATTAAAGATTTTAAGGAGCGGATATGACAACAGAACTTGCTTCCCAGATGATGGCAATTGCGATTGAACAGGCCGGTGCGCCATCGGTGCTGAAACCTGTAAAACGCTCGGTACCGCATCCGGCGAAAGGTGAAATTCTGATCCGCGTGAAAGCGGCCGGTGTGAACCGTCCGGATGTGTTGCAAAGACAGGGACATTATCCGCCGCCTGCCGGTGCCTCCGATTTGCCGGGGCTGGAAGTAGCCGGTGATGTGGTGGTGGTTGGTGAAGGTGTTGAGCGCTACAAGGTCGGTGATGCGGTTACCGCATTGCTGGCTGGTGGTGGCTATGCGGAATATGTCACGGTTCATGAGGGGAATGCCCTGCCGCTGCCATCGGGCTATGGCTATGTGGAAGCTGCCGCTTTGCCGGAAACATTATTCACTGTCTGGCACAATGTGGTGCAGCGCGGCCAATTACAGGCTGGTGAGACTTTGCTGATTCATGGCGGCAGTTCCGGTATCGGGACGACGGCAATCCAGCTTGGCAAGGCACTGGGTGCTAAAGTGATTATCACTGCCGGTTCTGCTGAAAAATGCTCTGCCTGTCTGAAAATCGGTGCCGATGTTGCCATTAATTATCGCGAGCAGGACTTTGTCGAGCAGGTTAAAGCCGCGACCAACAATAAGGGCGCGGATGTTATTCTCGACATGGTTGGTGGTGATTATGTTGATCGTAACTATGATGCAGCGGCGGTCGAAGGCCGGATTGTTCAGATTGCATTTCTTGGCGGTGCCAAAGCAAAGGCCAATTTTGCCAAGCTGATGACCAAGCGCCTGACCCATACGGGTTCGACACTGCGTGCACGCGATGTTGCGTTCAAAGCGCAAATTGCTGCTGAATTAGAATCAAAGGTCTGGCCGTTGCTCGCCAGCCGTACCATCACGCCGGTGATGGATATGATTTATCCTTTGAAAGATGCCTGGCGCGCCCATGAACGGATGGAAGAGGGCAATCATATCGGCAAAATTGTACTCGATGTCGCCTAAAGCAGTACGAATGCGCTGAATTCCTGTGCAGGGTTTTCTTGCTCATCGTGCAAAATTTGGTTATAGAGGGAACGAATTCCCGGAAATTGTGGTTTACCCCACGTCCCGCGCTACCGGAGCGGGCGAACGAGAGGATTATATCTTATGGCCACTCAGCTTCTTATGCCTAAGGCAACAGCCGTATGGCTTGTCGATAATACTGCTCTGTCTTTTGACCAGATTGCAATATTCTGCAAACTGCATGTGCTTGAAGTGAAAGCAATTGCGGATGGTGAAGCAGCCCAAGGTATTAAAGGTCTTGATCCGGTTATCACCGGTCAGCTGTCCCGTGAAGAAATCGCACGTGCTGAAAAAGACATTAACTACCGTCTGAAACTGTCCGAGCCAAAAGTGCGCGTACCGGAAGCTAAGCGTAAAGGCCCGCGCTATACGCCTTTGTCCAAGCGTCAGGATCGTCCGAATGCGATTCTCTGGATGGTGCGTAACCATCCGGAATTGAAAGATGCGCAGATTTCGCGTCTTGTCGGCACCACCAAGTCGACCATTGAGCAGATTCGTGACCGTACCCACTGGAACTCGGCTAACCTGCAGCCAATGGATCCGGTGACATTGGGTCTCTGCTCGCAGATTGATCTGGACATCGAAGTTGATCGTGCAGCACGTAACCGTCCGATTGAACCGGAATCCGGTGATACATTGCTGCCGGCATCGGCAACTGAAAATCTGGACTTTAACCAGCCGGATGATTCGGATGAGCTGGATGCGGATAAAGTTTTCGCCAAGCTCTCTTCCATGAAGAGCGCACCGGAAGACGAAGAAGACGATCTGTAAGATTTCTTCATATTGATAATTTAAAAAAGCCGCCGGATAGTCTCCGGCGGCTTTTTTATTAGAGCATTTCCAGCAAAAGTGCGAAGCGGTTTTGCGTTGGATAATGCGTCAAAACAAATAGTTACAGCGGTTCCAACGCTTCAGTCTCAAATGGAACCGCTTTAAGCTGCGGGCTTTGTCGCTTCAAAGCAAGTACCGATACCACGCTGATGAAGGCAGTCGCGGATTTCATCGAGTGTCAGCGGGTCTTCAATCGTTGCGGGCATTTTCCACGGCTCATGATCGGCGATCTTCTGCATCGTGGAGCGCAGAATTTTGCCGGAGCGGGTTTTCGGTAATTTGTGAACAGTCAGAACGGTACGCAGTGCCGCCACAGGGCCGATCTGATCGCGTACCCGTTCCACACATTCTGCTTCAATTTCACTATGGGCTTGCGTCACACCGGCCTTGAGCACGATAAAGCCGCAAGGGATTTGACCTTTCAGCTTATCAGCAATGCCGATAACCGCACATTCCGCCACTTGGTTGTGACCGGCAATGACCTCTTCCATTGAGCCGGTGGACAGGCGATGTCCTGCCACGTTGATGATATCATCCGTACGGCTCATGATGAAAATATAGCCGTCTTCATCCATGTAACCGGCATCGGCGGATTTATAATAGCCTTTGAACTCATTCAGATAGGCTTCATGAAAGCGCTGGTCAGCTTGCCATAAAGTCGGCAGACAGCCGGGCGGCATCGGCAGTTTGATCACGATATTGCCAAGCTCGCCGGTTTTCGCCGGATGGCCTGCATCATCAAGCACCTGCACATCATAGCCTGGCATCGGCACGCATGTAGAGCCGTGTTTGACCGGCAAGACACCAAGGCCGCGCGGATTGCCGGCAATCGGCCAGCCGGTTTCAGTTTGCCACCAATGGTCGATCACGGGACGATTGAGCATTTGTTCTGCCCATTCCAGTGTATTCGGGTCTGCACGTTCTCCGGCGAGATAGAGTGCTTCAAGGCTGGAGAGATCATATTGATGCAGGAGTTTGCCTTCGGGGTCTTCGCGTTTGATTGCGCGTAGCGCAGTCGGCGCGGTGAACAGCACTTTAACTTTATGGTCGGCAACAACGCGCCAGAATGTACCGGCATCGGGTGTGCCGACTGGTTTGCCCTCAAACAGTACTGTTGTCGCGCCGATCAGCAACGGCGCATAGACAATATAGGAATGGCCGACGACCCAGCCGATATCGGAGGCTGTCCAGAAAATATCGCCGGGATGGATGTCATAAAGTGCGCCCATCGACCATGCGAGTGCAACCATATAGCCGCCATTATCACGCACTACGCCTTTGGGTTTGCCGGTGGTGCCGGAGGTATAGAGAATATAGAGCGGATCAGTGGCTTTTACCGGTGTGCAAGGTATGTCCCGTCCTGCCGCCTGTTCACAAAGCTCTGCAAAATCATGATCGCGACCCGCGATTAGTTCGCATACACATTGTTCGCGCTGGTGGATCAGACAATGCTGTACCTGATGTTTCGCGGTGGCAATGGCCTTATCTAGCAGCGGTTTATAGCTGACAATCTTATTCGCTTCCAATCCGCAGGAACTGGCAATGATCAGAGCAGGGGTGGCGTCATCAATACGTGCCGCCAGTTCGTCAGCGGAAAAACCGCCAAAAACCACAGAATGGATTGCACCAAGGCGGGCGCAGGCCATCATTGCAAACAGCGCCTGCGGCACCATCGGCATATAAATCAGAACGCGGTCACCTTTTTGAATACCGAAATCCTGCATCACCGCGCTGAGACGCATGACCTGTTCAAGGGTTTCAGTATAGGTGAAACGGTTTTTGTGACCACTGACAGGACTGTCATAGAGAATAGCCGGAACATCACCGCGACCGGCCTCAACATGGCGGTCGAGCATATTGTAGCAGGTGTTGCATTCAGCATCTGCAAACCATCGTCCGTAAGGGCCCTGAGCAGGATCGAAGATTTGTGTGGCCGGTTTATACCAGTCGATGAGTGCGGATGCTTTGCCCCAGAAAGTTTGGGGATCATTTTTCCATGCCTGATAAATTTCGGGATAAGCCGAAGTCATGTATTCCTCCCATTTTATACAAAACATGCTTTGTTGAAAGCACATCTGTATCTCCTCGGCGCAGGGCAATTTTCTCCGGCTTTTTGCTCGTTATAGAAAAAGGCTGACTGCGCGGTCTCCTCAGGAGGTATTAATCCATACTGTTCAGGCTGCGTCCATTCGACTAAAGAGGGGGCAGATGTTGAGGAATGAGATTGCTCAATAAAGGTGAATAACAGGTCAGGGGCTGCGTAATGGCAAAAATAGCACCGGTATTACTGCTGATCCTGATGGGATTGCATTTGCTTAAGCCGTTGGGATTGCCGGGTTTAAAACGGCGCAGTGATTTTTGGAAAATCGCCGTTGCGGCAATTGCCGTGATGATGCTGACTGTCTTGTTGCAGGCGCATACCGGTTATTAAATTGATATAAAAAAAGCCCGCGTTTAACGCGGGCTTTTTAATTTAATAAGAAAGCTGATTAAGCATTCTTTTCCTGTGCTTCAGTCCATGCACCGGTTGCGGCAAGGCCGTTCATGCGGGCGCGGTGGGTGAAGGCAGCCTGTGCTGCAGGAACGTTTTCGTCTTTGCCGCCCCAAGCCTTGATGGCAGCAGCCTGCAGAGCGCGGCCGTAGGAGAAGGTCAGGTTCCAAGGCATATCATAACCGGCATTCATCGCGGAGAGATGCGCAGTTGCTTCAACATCCGACTGACCGCCGGAGAGGAATGCAATACCCGGAACAGACGAAGGAACATTGGCTTTGAGAACGCGAACAGTCAGTTCAGCAACCTGTTCAACGGAAGCCTTGCGGGCGTTCTTACCATCGATAACCATATTGGGCTTGAGGATCATACCTTCAAGCTTAATGCGGGCATCATACAGTTCGTTGAAAACAGTTTTCAGAACCAGATCGGTCACTTCGTAGCAGCGTTCAATCGAATGATCGCCCGGTACACCGTCCATCAGGATTTCCGGCTCAACGATTGGCACAATACCGGCTTCCTGACACAGGGCTGCATAGCGAGCCAGTGCCTGTGCATTCTGACGAACTGCGCCCCATGTTGGCAGGGTGTCGGAGATTGCAACAACACCGCGCCATTTAGCAAAACGTGCGCCGAGTTCGTAATATTCATTCAGGCGTTCACGCAGGCCATCGAGACCTTCGGTGATGGTTTCGCCGTTGAAGCCTGCGAGGTTCTTGGCACCGGCATCAACCTTGATACCAGGGATGGAGCCGGCTGCTTTGATGAGGTCTGCAAGACGAGTACCGTCACGGGCGCTCTGGCGCAGGGTTTCATCATAGAGAATGACGCCGGAGATGTAGTTCTTCATCGCATCATCTGCGCGGAACAGCATTTCGCGGTAATCGCGGCGTGCATCTTCTGTCGAAGTCAGATTGATGCTGTCGAAACGCTTCTTAATTGTGCCGGAGCTTTCATCGGCGGCAAGAATGCCTTTGCCTTTTGCTACCATGGCAATTGCAATATCTTCGAGACGTTCGCTCATAAAAAACTCCGTATAAAGAAGGGCGTTAGAATTTGGTACCCTGCCGATAGCAGATGTGCCTGATAAAACAAATACTAGGCTCTGTATCTGAAACGATTGAAATAATTTTAACCGATTTAGAGCGGACAAGTTTTCTTAAAGCTGGTTAAAATTGCTGGATAGATTGCCGAATGCATTGAATGTATTCAAGACTTGTCAACAGCGGACAGATTGCGTTTGATACGGACATCAGCTGAAAGCAGGCAAAGGGGCAAGAGCGTGCTGAACGGACAAGTGACAAAAACCACTATCAAACAGGCGGTTTTACGCAGTTTATTTGTGCTCGGACTGGCGGGAAGTGTTTTAAATCCGTCATTGTCTCAGGCACAAAGTATCAATGCGGGCGGGCGTGAAGCTGTAGCTGAGAACCCGTTTAAAGTGCAGGAAGTTGCCGCCTTCAATACGCCGTGGGCAATTGCTTTTTTACCTGATCAGCGGCTGCTGGTAACAGAAAAAGCCGGTCATATTTTCCTGACGGATCAGAAGGGCAAAAAGACTGAGGTGGCAAATGTACCGCCTGTGTCTTTTGAAGGGCAAAACGGCTTGCTGGATATTGCCGTCTCGCCGGATTTTCCCACTGACAAGCTGGTCTATTTTACCTATGCGGAGCCGGAGCGCAGCGGCAAGGATGTTCTTAGTTCGCTTACTTTGGCACAGGCAAAATTGAGCGAAAAAGATGGCAAAGCCTCGCTCGACGATTTGG
The DNA here is from genome assembly GCA_900470735.1 of Hyphomicrobiales bacterium. GTDB lineage: Bacteria > Pseudomonadota > Alphaproteobacteria > Rhizobiales > Rhizobiaceae > Pseudochrobactrum. The sequence goes on from UCCC01000006.1 coordinate 137,206, forward strand.
CTGTGCTGTGGCGGCAAATGCCGAAAAGCAAATGGGGACAACCGGGTGGTATTATCGCCTTTTCTCCGGACGGAAAATATCTGTTCCTGACATCGGGTGACCGCATGAACCCGAAAACCGCACAAGATCCGAAACTGGCATTGGGTAAGGTTTTGCGCTTCAATCGGGATGGTTCTGTGCCACAGGATAATCCGCGTTCAGACCTCGCGGGGCAGGATGCAGATAATGCGCGGGCACTGACATGGACAACCGGCCATCGCAACCCGTACGGACTGGCTTTTGCGGCTGATGGCAAATTATGGCTGCATGAAATGGGCCCCAAAGGCGGCGACGAGCTGAACCTGATTAAACAGGGGCTCAATTATGGCTGGCCGGTTGTGTCAAACGGCGATCAATATAGTGGCGAGCCGATCCCGCGCCATGACACAAAACCGGAATTCGAACCGCCGGTGGTCTATTGGACGCCGGTGATCGCGCCTGCAGGGCTGGCTTTTTACGAGGGCGGGCTGTTTAAAGACTGGAAGGGCTCCGCTCTGATCGGCGGGCTTGCTTCCATGGCGCTGATCCGTGTAGAATTCAAAGACAATGGCGATGCGGATGAGGTCGAGCGCTATGATATGGGCAACCGTATCCGCGATGTGGCGGTCGCCAAAGACGGTTCTGTCTATGTGATTGAAGATGATATTCCGGGACGCTTGTTACGCCTGACACCGAAATGAGTGATCATTAAAAAAGCCCGCTGAAATCAGCGGGCTTTTTTAATGTTAGTGGTTTTTCAGCACATCGACACCCGGAAGCGGCTTGCCTTCCATCCATTCAAGGAAAGCGCCGCCCGCGGTCGAAATATAGCTGAAATCATCGCTGACTTTAGCATGGTTGAGCGCTGCAACTGTGTCGCCGCCACCGGCAACAGAAACCAGCTTGCCCTGTTTGGTACGCTCAGCTGCATGTTTGGCAGCGGATACGGTTGCCGCATCAAAAGGATGCAGTTCAAAAGCACCGAGCGGGCCATTCCACACCAGAGTAGAAGCATCACTGATCGCTGCATTGATACGGTCAACTGAGAGCGGGCCCACATCCAGCATCATGCCGTCATGCGGGATTGCATCCACGCCATAGGTCTGATGCGGCGCATCTGCCGCGAAATGCCAGGCTACAACAGCATCAACCGGCAGGATAATCGCGCAATTGGCGCTCTCAGCCTTTGCCATGATCGCGCGGGCTGTATCGGCCAGATCATGTTCGCAGAGCGATTTACCGACATCATGTCCCTGTGCTGCAAGGAAAGTATTGGCCATACCGCCGCCGATCACCAGAGCATCAACCTTTTCAACGAGGTTGGAGAGCAGGTCGATCTTGGTGGAAACTTTGGCACCACCGACAATGGCGATCACCGGTCGTACCGGCTGGCCGAGGCCTTTTTCCAGTGCGGTCAGTTCGGCTTCCATGGTGAGACCGGCATAGGCTGGCAGAATATGTGCCAGACCTTCGGTGGAAGCATGAGCACGATGTGCAGCCGAGAAAGCATCATTGACATAGATATCGCCGTTGGCTGCGAGCGCCTTGACGAAATCGGCGTCATTCTTTTCTTCGCCCTTATGAAAACGGGTGTTTTCGAGGAGCAGAACATCACCGTCGTTCATCGCGTTGACAACGGCAGCGGCTGCATCGCCGATGCAGTCTTTGGCGAAAGTGACATGATGCTTAACAGCATGAGCCAGAGCCGGAACGATCTGTTCCAGCGAAAATTCAGCCTTTACTTCGCCTTTCGGACGACCGAAATGCGCGAGCAGAATAACTTTCGCGCCACGTTCGCGTAAATTATTGATGGTCGGGATGATGCGGTCGATACGGGTCGTGTCCGAGACTTTGCCATCCTGCATCGGTACGTTCAGATCAACGCGAACGAGGACGCGCTTGGATGCAACATCGGCATCTTTGAGAGTGCGAAAATTCATGAAAATTCTCCGGTCGGATTGTGACGGATAAATAAAAAGCCGCGCGTCCGATGTGGTCACGCGGCCTAAAATTCTGTTTTACGAAGAACAGATTAGATCAGCTTGCCAAGCGCAACAGCAGTATCGCTCATGCGGTTTGAGAAGCCCCATTCATTGTCGTACCAGGTCAGGATACGCACCATGGTGCCTTCCATAACTTTGGTCTGATCCATGTGGAAGACGGATGAATGCGGGTTGTGGTTGAAGTCGATCGAAACCAGCGGCTCATCAGTAAATCCAAGAATGCCTTTGAGGCGGCCATTGGCAGCTTCGCGGATTGCATTGTTGATTTCTTCAACAGATGTTGCGCGTTTTGCTTCGAATGTCAGGTCAACAACGGAAACATTCGGAGTTGGTACGCGGATAGCAACGCCGTCGAGCTTGCCTTTAAGTTCCGGCAGAACCAGACCAACAGCTTTAGCAGCACCGGTTGAAGTCGGGATCATTGACAGGGCAGCAGCGCGGGCGCGATACAGATCCTTGTGCATGGTATCCAGTGTCGGCTGGTCACCGGTATAGGAGTGGATCGTGGTCATGAAGCCTTTTTCAATGCCGATTGCGTCATTGAGAACCTGTGCCACCGGTGCAAGGCAGTTGGTGGTGCAGGAGGCGTTGGAAATAACCAGATGATCTTTGCTCAGCTTGTCGTGGTTGACGCCGTAAACAACAGTCAGGTCAGCATTGTCAGCAGGCGCGGAAACGATAACGCGCTTTGCACCGGCTTCCAGATGCAGGGCAGCTTTATCACGTGCAGTGAAGATGCCTGTGCATTCCAGAGCAATATCCACGCCTTCAGCTGCCCAAGGCAGTTCGGCAGGATTGCGCACAGCGTGAACTTTCATTGCACCGCGGCCAACATCAATGCTGTCGCCTTTGACGGTTACTTCAGCCGGAAAACGGCCGTGAACGCTGTCATAGCGCAGCAGATGCGCATTGGTTTCAACCGGACCCAGATCGTTGATTGCTACAACCTCGATATCGGTACGACCCGATTCGATGATGGCGCGCAGGACGTTACGGCCGATACGACCAAAACCGTTGATAGCGACGCGAACTGCCATATTAGAACTCCCGAAACTGTTCGATGTTTTGCAGCCTGTTTTTACAGGCTGAGAGAAAAAAGGACTGAACAGTTAACCCGTCCAGTCCTGATAAATTAGGCCAGCTTGGCTTCTGCAGCAGCAACAACAGCTTCTGCGGTGATGCCGAAATGCTTGTACAGATCATTGATCGGACCGGAAGCGCCGAAGCCCTTCATGCCGATGAATGTGCCGTTTTCGCCGATGAAGCGTTCCCAGCCCATGGAGATTGCAGCTTCAACCGCAATGCGAACCGGTGCAGTACCGATCAGAGCTTTCTGATAGGCTGCTGTCTGGTTTTCAAACAGCTCAAAGCAAGGAACGGAAACAACGCGTGTCGGAATGCCTTTGGCTTCCAGCAGGCCGCGTGCGTTCAGCGCGATTTCAACTTCGGAACCTGTCGCGAAAATGGTGACCTTTGCATCATCCGATGCAGTGGCCAGCTCATAGGCACCATAGGCGCAGAGATTGTCATCATCATGCTGGGTACGCACAGTCGGCAGGTTCTGACGGGTCAGAGCCAGTGTCGACGGTGTTTTGGTGGAATTCAGTGCGAGCTGCCAGCATTCAGCGGTTTCAACCGCATCTGCCGGACGGAACACGAAATGGTTCGGAATAGCGCGCAGGGATGCCAGATGTTCAACCGGCTGGTGGGTCGGACCATCTTCGCCGAGACCGATGGAGTCATGGGTCATGACATAAGCAACGCGGATACCCATCAGCGAGGACAGGCGCATAGCCGGACGTGCATAGTCAGCAAAGCACAGGAATGTACCGGAGTAAGGGATAACACCGCCATGCAGTGCCATACCGTTCATGGCAGCGGACATGCCGAGCTCACGAATACCGTAATGGATGAAACGGCCGTGATAGTTATCCGGTGTAACAGGCTTGGTCTGTGAGGTCAGCGTATTGTTGGAACCGGTGAGGTCAGCGGAGCCGCCGATGGTTTCCGGTACAACGCCGTTGATAACTTCCAGAGCCATTTCCGAAGATTTGCGGGTGGCAACTTTAGGTTTGTCTTCCGAAAGCTTCTTCTTGTAGTCGATGATTGCCTGATCAAAGCCGCCTGGCAGATCGCCGCGCATACGGCGTTCAAATTCTGCACGAACGGATGCATCAGCAGCAGCGAGACGCTTTTCCCATTCAACGCGCTTCTTGGCACCGTTCAGACCGGCCAGACGCCATGCGTCGAGAACATCCTGCGGGACAACAAATGGTTCAGCTTCCCAGCCGAGAGCTTTGCGGGTTGCTGCAATTTCTTCTGCGCCAAGCGGCGAGCCGTGTGCTTTGCTGCTGCCGGCTTTGTTCGGTGAGCCAAAACCAATGGTGGTTTTGCAGGCGATCATGGTTGGCTTGTCAGAGGCTTTGGCGAATTCGATTGCTTTTGCAATCGCATCCTGATCGTGGCCGTCGACTTTGACTGTGTTCCAGCCGGATGCTTCAAAACGTGCACACTGGTTGGTCGAGTCGGTTAGCGAGATCGGGCCGTCGATGGAGATGTTGTTGTCATCCCAGAGAACGATCAGGCGGTTCAGTTTGAGGTGACCGGCCATGGAAATTGCTTCCTGGCTGATACCTTCCATCAGGCAGCCGTCACCAACCAGAACATAGGTGTGGTGGTTGACGAGATCATCACCGAATTCTGCATTCAGAATGCGTTCTGCCAGTGCCATACCAACGCCGTTGGCAATACCCTGACCGAGCGGGCCGGTTGTGGTTTCGATACCGGCAGCATGACCATATTCCGGATGACCGGCGGTACGGGCGCCGAGCTGGCGGAAGTTTTTGATTTCATCAAGGGAGATGTCTTCATAACCGGTCAGATACATCAGGGAATAAAGCAGCATCGAGCCGTGGCCTGCGGACAGGACAAAACGGTCACGGTCAGGCCATGTGGTGTTCTGCGGATCATGGGACATGAAACGGGTATAAAGAGTGGTCGCAATATCAGCTGCGCCCATTGGCAGGCCCGGATGGCCCGAATTTGCTTTTTCTACTGCGTCCACAGACAGGAAGCGGATCGCGTTGGCCATCTGGTTCTGTTTATCGGAATTACTCATGGTTTCGGCTGTCTTTCCTGTGGTGCCTGCTCATGTGTTGAAGTTGGTATTAGCTTCAGACATCAGCAGATTTGTGAGCATTAGACCATAACTTGCAGTAAAAGGGTAAAAACGCCTCGTCTGCAAGGGTTGGCGACACATAACATTTGCATGAAGAGAGTCAACAAAGCGCTGGCATTCTGCACGCATATCAAAGCCTTTCGGGCCTGCATGCGACACAGTGTGCGCTCTTAAAACGGTTAAGTTGCGGCAAATACCTCTCTGAGCCTGTGTGGATTATCGTGTATGAGTTAACGGCTTTGTGTGACATTTGTTGCTTCACAGCATTGTGCTTATTAAAGTGATGCAAAATCTGCCGCTTCCGGCATGACGATTCGGCCTTATTTTCAAAAGAAGCCGTTATCGGCAAAGGGAAACAATATGGCTTCGGAAATTACGCTGAGACAGGCAATCGAACAACTGGAAAAAGCAATGACTACTCTTGAACAGGCTGTGGAATTACGGCTTGAGAAAGAGGGCGACTTTTCGGAGGCCGAAGAGGAAGTGCAGCGCATGAATGCTGACCGTTCCAAACTGGCGCAGGAACTTGATTTGTCTGAGGCGCGGGCGGAGCGGCTGGAGACAGCCAATCGTGAAGTATCGCGGCGGCTGGTGACAGCAATGGAAACAATCCGCACGGTTTTGGATCGTTGAGATTGCTGAGACGCTTGTCTGACAAAATTTAGCGGCTATTTATTGTTCTACAGCCTGCGTGAGGCAAAATAACAAGAAACGGCGATACGGAGGTTCCATGGCTACAGTAACAGTGACGATCGATGGCAAAGCCTATCGTATGGCCTGTGACGAAGGACAGGAAGAGCATCTCTCCGGTCTTGCAGACCGTCTTGATCAATATGTCATGCATCTCAAAGGCTCATTCGGTGAAATCGGTGATCAGCGTCTGACGGTGATGGCCGGTATTATGGTGATGGATGAGTTGGTTGAGCTGCAAAAGCGTATGCAGGGACTGGAAAATGAAGCGGAAACGCTGCGTCGCTCCCGTGATGATGCATTATCACGCGCCGATAAAAGCGACAGTGCCCTGACGGAAGCCGTGGCGCGTGCTGCCCAGCAGATCGAAGGACTGGCCCGCAAGATCGCCCCGCGCGGCAATTGAGCTGTTTGCACTGATTTCATTAAACTTATTTGAAAGCTGAGCCGCTTGCGGATGAAATCTGCGGTCAGAAAAAAATCTCTGTGCACACGAATGCCCTCTGGCGCATTGCCTTGTAAATCTCTATATTGAAAACAGGCGAACTGCACATCCCGACAGAAGACACTTATACCTCGGGGCCTTACTGATCTTTAGGGAGCTGTCCCTGGAGAGGCTCCTGGGCTTCTTCACACGGCGCCCACCTACGTTGTAGGCACCCAGAGGATCAACCTCTTCATCGTTTGTCGTGGTCGCCACTTTTTCTCTTTATTCTAAAATATTAAGTGTTAGAGCGACCTTTGTGCGCCCAAGAGGGCGCACGGCGCTCTAAAGTTTGCAATTTGCCCGCTTATTCTGTTTTATCAGGCAGGATAATGACAGGGGGCAGATGTGCATATTGATGATCTGAAATTACACAAAGCAGAGATCCGCAAATCTGTATTGCAGGCACGCAATGCGCTCCCTGAAGCTTTGCGCCATGCTGCTGCTCAGTCTGTTATCCGGCATTTCTCAAACGGAATAACTCTGCCCGCAAAATCCTGTGTCTCCGGCTTCTGGCCGATCCGCTCGGAAATTGATCCGCGCCCGCTGATGCGAGAGCTTGAAGTGCAGGGGATGACGCTTTGTGTGCCTGCCATTCTGGATGCGCAGACCATTGAATTTCGAGCCATGTCTTTTGGTGATGCGCTGGTTGAAACCGGCTTTGGTACGATGGGGCCGCCTGCTGATGCACCTGTTGTTGACCCCGATATTATGCTGATACCGCTGGCGGCTTTTGACCGTGCTGGCAACCGGATCGGCTATGGTGCGGGCTATTATGACCGCGCAATTGCCGCTTTGCACCAGAAAAATAAGCATCCGGTGCTGATAGGTGTTGCGTTTGATGCGCAACGGGTAGATCACATAGCGCATGAGCCACATGATGTGGCATTGGATTATATTCTGACAGAAACCGGACTTATTGCGGTATCGCCACAAGGATAGTTGCGTGATACTTGCGGTGATCAGAGCATTTTCGAGCCAGAAGTTGAAACCGGCTTTGCGTTAGGAAATGCATACAAACAAGAAGCAGGTTTGAAGGATCTATGCGTTTTCTTTTCTTGGGTGATATGGTTGGCCGTACCGGCCGCACAGCAGTTTTCGAAAAATTACCGGGTTTGATTTCTGATCTGAAATTGGATTTCGTGGTCGTCAATGGCGAGAATGCTGCCGGTGGCTTTGGTGTTACCGAAGATATTTTCCATGAAACCATCCGTGCCGGTGCCGATGTTATGACAACCGGCAATCATGTCTGGGATCAGCGCGAGGCACTGGAATTCTCGCGCCGCGAAGATCGCTTCCTGCGTCCGGCCAATTTCCCGAAAGGCACAGCGGGCAAAGGCTCTGGTCTCTATATTGCTAAAAACGGCGCACGGGTTCTGGTTGCCAATATTATGGGACGCGTTTTCATGCATCCCGATCTGGACGATCCGTTTAAAGCCGGTGAGGATATTCTCGGTGCTTGCCCGCTTGGTGAGCAGGCCGATGCGGTGATCTTTGATTTTCATGCGGAAGCCACCAGTGAAAAGCAGTGCTTTGGTCATTTTGTCGACGGCCGCGCCAGTCTGGTTGTGGGGACACATACCCATGTGCCGACAGCAGATTGCCAGATTTTGAGCAATGGCACAGCCTATATGTCCGATGCCGGTATGTGCGGTGATTATGATTCATCGCTGGGCATGGATAAAGAAGAGCCGTTGAACCGCTTCCTCTCCAAAGTGCCGAAGGGCCGTTTTGAAGTTGCCAGCGGGCCAGCCACCATTTGCGGTGTTGGTGTGGAGATTTCTGACCGCACCGGTTTGGCCGAAAAGGCCGCACCATTACGCATCGGGCCACGGCTGGAAGAAACGATCCCGTCCTTCTGGCGCTGATTTTCAGACAACAGATCATGCATGATTGGACCCGCATATCTTTAAAGGTGTGCGGGTTTTTATGTCGAGGCAGCGAAATATTTCAGTAAGAAATAAAATGTTGGGGTTCTGTTTTATTGAAAACCCGACATTCTTTTCCCATGTGCTGATCTCATGATTTCGTGAGTTTACGAAATGTTGTTTTTAAATTTGCAGATCTATCAATAATTCTTCGACGCAAAGGGCGCCTGAATGGAATTTTTCGCTGAGTATTTTGGTTTTTTAAACAGTCCCGCGGGATGGGCTGCCCTGATCACATTGTTGGTCATGGAAATTGTTCTCGGTATTGATAATCTGATCTTCATTTCCATTCTCACCAATAAATTGCCTGAGCATCAGCAGGCGAAAGCGCGTCGTATCGGTATCGGTGCTGCTTTGATCCTGCGCCTTGGACTGCTTTTCACGGTTTCCATTATCGTACAGATGAAAGATCCGGTAATTGAAGCCTTCGGCCAGAGTTTCTCATGGCGTGATATTATTCTGATTGTCGGTGGTCTGTTCCTTGTGTGGAAGGCGACCAAAGAAATTCATCATACGGTTGACCCGAATGACAGTATTGAAGCAGGTGCGGGTAAAGTCGCTATGCTGAGCATGGGTGCTGCAATTACGCAGATTCTGTTGCTTGATCTGGTATTCTCGGTCGACAGTATTATTACTGCGGTTGGTATGACCGATGAGATCGTCATTATGGTGATCGCGGTTGTTGGTGCTGTTACCGTGATGTTGCTTGCTGCTGATCCGCTGTCGCGCTTTATCGGTAAGAACCCGACAATCGTTATGCTGGCGCTGGGCTTCCTGCTGATGATCGGTATGACATTGATCGCTGACGGTTTCGGCTTCCACGTACCAAAGGGTTACATCTACGCGGCTATGGGCTTCTCGGCGTTGGTCGAAATCCTGAATATGATGGCACGCCGTCGTAGAAAATCCGCTGAATAATCTGCGTAAAATATCTATGAAAAAGCCCCGTTGCAGCGATCTGCAACGGGGCTTTTATTTTACCTTACGGGGCAATTTTTATTTACGGAAAGAAGCTTTCAGGATCGAAGCGCCGAGAGCGGATTTGATCAGCGCGCCGATGATGAATGGTGCAACGCCAACCATCAGAGCTTTTTCAGCGCCGATTGTCAGGCTCAGCCATGCAGCACCCAGACCCAGAGCCAGAATATTGGCTGTCAGGAAGGTTACGAAAGCTTTTGGCAGGCTGCTGCCGTTCCAGCCGCGTTCAGCCATATAGCCGGTGAGGGCTGCGATAACCGGGAATGCAAACAGGTAACCGGCTGTCGGGCCAGCGAAGGCTGCCAGAGTGCCGTTGCCGCCTGCCAGAACCGGCATGCCCATTGCTGCTTCACCGAGCCATGCAAGCACGGTCAGTGCGCCAAGGCGCCAGCCGTAGAGTGCGCCGATCAGCGGCACAACCAGTGTCTGCAGAGTGATTGGCACTGGCAGCATTGGTACAGTGATCTGGGAGGTAAGCGCGAGAATCATGGTGCCGGAAATTACGGCAAACAATTTCATGGCCACGCTGCAGTTGTCGAGGTTGAGCGGGCTGAAAGCCGGTTTGCGAACTGCATGTGCAAGAGACATGAGAAGCTCCTTAAAGCATTTCGGTGTCAAACGATGTTATTTGACGGCCACGATAATGCGGCAAAATAAAATGAGAGTACGTGACGCGGGAAATCAAAAGATACGCCGCACTCTGGTGAAATTATAGATAGTTTGCGAAGAGCATCTATCACAGAAATCATTAAGTGAATTTTTGCGGCTTGGCCAGCCAGAATGACAGGAAAATTGTTTATAGTTTGGTGCTGCCGGAATGAGTTGTGTCATCTCAGCTGACGTATTAATAATCTGTCTTGCAGGGATGGCCTGCAATATCAGAGTTTATTGGTTTTTATAGATAATTTTAAGGTGTGGAAATTAGCCGACAATGGCAAAGGCATCGCGCACTTTGCCGGAAGGGCTGGTCACCGGTTTGCGGCCGATCCATTGCACATGGCGGGTCAGGATATTCGCTGCCTGTTCGATATCTCCGTCACGAAGCGCGGCAAGAATAGCCAGATGATCATGATCGGTGCGCGCTTCCCATTCTGCACGCCATGAGACGAACAGAAAACGCGCGCTGGCATCATGCAGATCATCAATTGTGGCCAACAGACGCGGCATGGCGCATGGGGTGATCAGCAGACGGTGGAACTTGCGGTTAGCTGCTTCCCATGAGCGTACATCGCGGGAATTATCACCGGCATGGGTGGCTTCTTCTGCCTCATCCAGAATGGCGCGGGTCAGGTGTGGTGCAGCATGGCGCAGAGCCAGCACTTCCAAAGCCGCACGCATTTCCGCAACTTCACGGATTTCTGCGAGAGAGAAGGAAGCGACACGTACACCACGGCGCGGCTCGGAAACGGCAAGACCTTGCGCTTCCAGGCGGCGGAAAGCTTCACGCACCGGTACATGGCTGGTGCCGAATTCATCCGCAATATGATCCTGACGCAGTTTTGTACCCGGTTCCAACTCACCCGCAATGATGCGTTGCGACAGAATTTTGCTGATCTGTGCGGCAATCGTATCGTTCTTTTTTTTCTGGGTGGCTGGTTGTTCGGTCACGTCAATTATTATCCGGTTTAACGGGCGGGTTCAGAACTTGCCCGTGGATAGAGCATTTTGGTATTCAAATTGATCATTAGAAGCAGGTTTAAGCATTACCGATAAACGCAATGCACCTGTTTGCATTGATACGGTGCATATCAGACTGTGTCCAGTTGCAGCCGCAGGATGCATTGCAAAAATCTGACATTGTTTGTCAAAATACGGTATTATAGCTGCATTCTGACAAGTGCGCTGTGGTGTGGCTGGACGTGGCGCGCCATTTTCCTTATAAAGCGCTCATTCCGCAGGGATGATTGCGGATGCCTCGCTCTTGCTGCGCCGCATACACAATCCCTTGCCAAATTTAAAGCAGTTCGGGACAAATGTGAGAACCGTTTTTCGTTCGGAACTGCGTCAATATAAAGTGTTAGAGCGGTCTTTATTCACGCTTGATAAAACCGCTCCGAAACCTGAACAGGGGTGCTATGGCAGGCCATTCACAGTTTAAAAATATTATGCACCGCAAAGGCAGACAGGATGCCGTGCGGTCGAAAATGTTCTCCAAGCTCGGACGCGAAATTACCGTTGCGGCCAAGCAGGGATTGCCTGATCCGACAATGAATGCGCGTCTGCGTCTGGCTATTCAGAACGCTAAAGCGCAGTCCATGCCGAAGGACAATATCGAGCGCGCGATCAAAAAAGCTGCCGGTGCTGATTCCGAGAACTATGATGAAGTACGCTACGAAGGCTACGGCCCGGGTGGTGTGGCTGTTATCGTTGAGGCGCTGACAGACAACCGCAACCGTACTGCATCCAATGTGCGTGCAGCTTTCACCAAATCCGGCGGTGCGCTGGGTGAAACCGGTTCTGTGGGCTTCATGTTCTCCCGTGTTGGTGAAATCGTCTACAAGCTGACTGTCGGCGATGCTGATGCCGTTATGGAAGCAGCAATTGAAGCCGGTGCAGAAGACGTACAGTCTGATGAAGAAGGTCATGTGATCCTCTGTGCTTTCGAAGATCTCGGTGAAGTGTCCAAGGCGCTTGAAGCTGCACTTGGTGAAGCTGAATCCATCAAGGCTGTCTGGAAACCGCAGACTTCTGCTCCGGTTGATGAAGAAAAGGCACAGTCCGTTCTGCGCCTGATCTCGACACTGGAAGATGATGATGACGTACAGAACGTCTATGCCAACTTCGAAGTCAGTGAAGAAGTGATGGCGAAGCTGAGCGTATAATTCAGCTTCTTTGCTATTTTTAAAACCTCCGGCAGCTCCGTTGCCGGAGGTTTTTCTTTTTGTGCCATAGAAACGTCCTGTTGACCTTGGCAGCTAAAATTCGGACACTAAATTGATAGAGCATATCCGGAGCGGGCTGGAGCATTTCGCCGTCAGATTGGATCAACTTGATACTTCTAATTTCATCAAGTCGGCCAGCAGGACAGTGATTTTGATGCGACGACTCAAAGAAATGAGAGCGAGTGCTGTGATCCGATACAGACGTAAATCGCTCTGGTAGCGGACACCGTTCCGCAAACACGGAGACGGGAGAGTGATTTATGCACAGACCGATTGCTGTATTTGATGCCGGTATCGGCAGCTATGCTGTGGTTGCTGAAATTCGCAGCCGCTTACCCCAGCAGGATATTATTTATTTTGCTGATCGCGCCAGTTTTCCCTATGGCGGCAAAAACCGAGCTGAATTGATCGAGGTTATGCGCCGTACCATCGAGTATCTCGCAGGCTTTAATCCATCAGCCATTGTGATTGCGTCCAATGCACCGTCAATCATGGTGCTGGAGGAACTTAGTCAGGATATTCATTTGCCCTTGTTCGGGGTTTATCCGCCTCTGCGCGAGGCATGGGGGCTCTCCAGAAGCGGCCGTGTCGGGATTATGGGCGTCCAGTCGCTGGTTGAAAGTCCGATGATCAGTGAGTTCGTGGCGGAGAACAGCGCTTATAGCGAGCGTGTTGCCCTGATCAATGCGTCACCAATGGTGGAGCTGGTGGAATCAGGTGAATTCCTGTTTGCGCCGGAGCGGACACAGGAAGCCGTTGATGCTTTTCTCACAGAGGTATTCGCTAAATATCCGGATATAGATGTGCTGACATTATCCAGCACACATCTGCCATGGTTGCGCCGGTTCTTTGAACATGCGCGCCCGCAGTGCCATTTTCTTGATCCTGCCAAAGATATGGTCTCAAGGATCGGGCAGGGTACAAAAGGGCAGGGGAGGATACGTGCCTTGGTCACAGAGGATGAACGCTACGATCTGGCGACGTTCCGTAAGATGCTAAGTGCGATCGGAGTCGATATTCCGCTGGAGCCGGTGCGGCCTTATTGAGGTCTGGCATAAGCTCATAAAAAAAGCTCCGCAGTGCGGAGCTTTTTAATTTCATCAAGAAGTCTGGAATTAGATACCCAGGTTGCCGAAGCGATTCTTGAACTTGGTAACGCGGCCACCGCGATCCATCAGCTGCTGGTTGCCGCCGGTCCATGCTGGATGGCTCAAAGGATCGATATCGAGGTTCATCGTATCGCCTTCTTTGCCCCATGTGGAGCGTGTTGAATACTCGGTACCATCAGTCATAACAACTTTGATGGTGTGGTAATCCGGATGAATGTCTGCTTTCATAGTCAGCTTCCTGAAAGGTTTATGGCATTTAGCCACGCTCCGGTCACCACCGGAACTGCGGCAGATACGCCCACTTGTCTCATTGAAGCTGCAGACAATACGGCTACGGCTTCCAAAAGGGTTGGGGAGCCTATACATCAGGCGGCAGCTAATAACAAGGGCGCATTGTAGCAAGCAAGCAGAATGACAGCGACGATTTCACAAAACAAAGCAGATTTTGGCGCGGAAAACGGTAAAAAAACACGCCGGTCTCTGAAACCACTGGCGCGAATCTTTCCGTACATCCGGCGTTACCCTCGTTCTGTTGCCTGCGCATTGCTTGCACTGGTCACTGCTGCGGTGACGACTCTGATCCTGCCGGTGGCTGTGCGTAGCCTGCTGGACAATGGTTTGAGCATTGCGGACAGCGGTTTTATTGATACATCTTTTGCTGCAATGATGCTGCTGGCAGCGGTGCTGGCTGTGGCTTCGGCGTCACGCTATTATTTTGTGATTACGCTTGGAGAACGTATTGTTGCGGATTTGCGGCGCGATGTTTTCGCCCATGTAACCCGCTTGTCACCGGCTTTTTTTGATCAGGTGCAGTCCGGTGAGATCGTTTCGCGACTGACTGCGGATACAACACAGGTAAAATCGGCTGTCGGTGCGACGGCTTCTATTGCTTTGCGCAATCTGATTCTGGTGATTGGTGCAGTGGTGATGATGGTGGTCACCAGCCCTAAATTATCGGCACTGGTACTGGCGGCTATTCCGCTGGTGGTTTTGCCATTGGTAGCCTTTGGCCGCTCTGTGCGCCGTCGCTCACGCCGTGCACAGGATGAACTGGCACTGGCAACGGCCTATGCCGGTGAAAAAATTGCCGCAGTGCGCACCGTACAGGCTTTTACCCATGAAGCACCGGCCATTGCCCATTATTCAAGTGCGGTTGATCATGCCTATGATGCCGCGCAGCAATCGATTCTCTCCCGCTCTGTCCTGACGGCTTTTGCTATTTTCATTGTTTTTGCAAGTGTGGTGGCTGTGCTGTGGTTCGGTTCCCATGATGTGATGAGCGGGCGGATGTCTGCCGGTACATTAGGGCAGTTCCTGATTTATGCAGTGGTGGCCGCTGGTTCTCTTGGTGCACTGTCGGAAGTCTGGGCGGAACTGGCACAGGCTGCCGGTGCGGCAGAGCGACTGGTGGAATTGCTGAATGAAGAATCAGTGGTAGTATCGCCGCTTAATCCTGTGGCCTTGTCCAAGGCTGAGGGACGTGTTGAATTCTCTCATGTGGAATTCGCCTATCCGACTCGTCCGGATGCACAAGCGCTGCATGATGTGAGCTTTGTGATTGAACGCGGTAAAACAGTTGCAATTGTCGGCGCATCAGGTGCCGGTAAATCAACGCTGATTGCTTTGCTGTTGCGTTATTATGATCCGCTTGAAGGTAAAATCCTGTTGGATGGTACAGATTTGCGTCAATTATCGCTGGATGATCTGCGCGGTAATATTGCACTGGTGTCACAGGATGTAACGATTTTTGCTACCAGTATCCGTGAGAATATTGCCTTCGGGCGACCGGATGCGAGTGACGCAGATATTGAAGCCGCTGCAAAAGCTGCGCAGGCGCATGAGTTTATCATCGCGCTGGAGGGCGGTTATAATGCGCCGGTTGGTGAGCGTGGTGTCATGCTTTCCGGCGGCCAGCGTCAGCGTATTGCCATTGCCCGTGCAATCTTGCGCGATGCGCCGGTATTGTTGCTGGATGAAGCGACCTCGGCACTGGATGCCCAGAGTGAAATGCTGGTGCAGAAGGCGCTGGAGCATTTGATGCAGGGGCGCACAACGCTGGTGATTGCGCATCGATTGGCGACGGTTCTGAAGGCTGATCATATTCTGGTTATGGATCAGGGGCGTATTGTTGAGCAGGGCACCCATGCAAGTTTAAGCCAGTCCGGCGGGATTTATGCCCGCCTTGCTAATTTGCAATTTCATCAAACGGTAAACTAAAAAAGGCCTGCAATTTCAGCAGGCGGTGAAATGAAAAAGCCCCGTTTTAGAACGCGTTTCGATCTGATTGAATCAGATCGGCGCTCTAACATTCTGATTTGACGCGCATCTTGTCCGAAAACCGTTTCACACTTTTCGGGATGCGCTCTAAACGGGGCTTTTTATTATCTCTCGGTCAGTTTCAACTCGATGCGCCGGTTGCGGCTGCGGGCATCGGAACTGTCGTCTGCTTCCAGTGGCTGATACTCACCAAAACCGGCAGCAACCAGACGGTTCGCGGGTACACCATTGGCAATCAGGAATTTAACCACTGCTGTTGCGCGCGCAGAGGAGAGTTCCCAGTTGTCGCGATAGCGACCTGTACCGGACAGCGGCACATTATCTGTGTGGCCGTCAACGCGCAGCACCCAGTTGATATCGTCCGGTATTTCCTTGTTCAGCTCAACAACTGCATCGGCGAGCTTTTTCATTTCAACCAGACCTTGCGGGTTGATGTCTGCTGAACCGGTCGGGAACAGGACTTCCGACTGGAACACGAAACGGTCACCGACAATACGGATATTCTCACGATCTGAGAGAATTTCACGCAGACGTCCGAAGAAGTCGGAGCGATAGCGGTTCAGTTCCTGTACGCGCTGGGCAAGTGCTACATTCAGCCTTTTACCGAGATCGGCAATCTTGGTGTTGGATTCGCGATCACGCGCTTCGGAAGCATTGAGAGCGTCTTCCAGCGCACCGATCTGACGGCGCAGAGCTGCGATCTGCTGATTGAGCAACTCCACCTGAGACAGAGCGCGAGCGCTGACCTGCTTTTCCGCATCCAGCGAGGCGGAGAGTTCACCGGCGCGTTGCTCTGCAGCTGCTCCAGAGCCACCGGAGGACAGCAGGCTTTGCAGACGGGATTTTTCATTCTCCGCAGCATTGAGCGAGGCCTGAAGATTGGCAAGTGTATCTTCGAGATCCTGACCCTTGCCGCGTTCCAGCGAGAGTAATTCGGTCAGCTCGCTGATCTGGCTGTTGAGCCGGTTCAGTACCGAATCCTTGTTGTTGACCTCTTGGCTAAGCAAAAATTGCATCAGCACAAAAACGGAAAGCAGGAACATAATCGCCAGCAGCAATGTGGAGAGCGCATCCACAAAGCCCGGCCAGTAATCGACATGGCGTTCACTGCGACGGTTACGGGATAAGGCCATGTTTTCCGCCTTACTGTTCGCGCTTGGAAGCGGAGAGGATGGTGTTCAGCTTTTCGACGGCCTGACGCAGGGCTTTTTGTTCTTCTGCCTGACGTTCCACCCAATCATTCATGCTCTGCTGGTCATGGCGCATGGTTTTGACCAGTGCCTGCACACCTTCTGCCAGATTGGCGAGGGCTGCGGTGGTGCGCTGGCTGGTGCCGCTGCCATCCTGCATATTCTGAAGACGGTCGGAGAACTGGCGGATTTCTTCCAGCGTTGCATTGCCGTTTTCAACTGACACAGGGAGATCGGAGTTGAGATCGGTAACCGATGACAGCCAGTTTTCCAGTTCCGTGTAAAAACGGTTCTGCGCACGGCCGGATTGCAGGTCGAGAAAGCCGAGAATCAGCGAGCCGGACAGGCCGAACAGCGAGGACGAGAAGGCGGTGCCCATACCGCTGAGCGGGGCTTGCAGCCCGCTTTTGAGCGAATCCAGCACTGTGCCGGTATCATTGGATTTCGGATCAAGCGACTGAATAGTCTGGCCGATGGAGCCGATGGTTTCCAACAAGCCCCAGAATGTCCCTAACAGGCCGAGAAACACCAGCAGCCCGATCAGATAGCGGGAGATGTCGCGGCTTTCATCAAGGCGGGTGGCAATAGAATCAAGAATAGAGCGCATGGATGTGGCTGAGAGTGCCATCGACTGACGACGGCCGATCATTGCCCGCATTGGTGCCAGCAGAACCGGATCAGAAACGCTGTCGTCGCCGTCACGGAAGGAGTTGACCCAGCGGATTTCCGGTACAAGCCGCAAAACCTGCGTGAAAGTCAGCAGGATACCCACCAGCAGGACGCCGAGAATCAAACCATTAAGCCCCGGATTGGTAACAAAGAATGTCTGGATCTGGCGCATCAGAACCAGAGCCAGAAACGCCACCAAGGCCAGAAATATGATCATGATCATCATGACCATCCGCGGGCTGGAAAGCCGGTTCGGATCGTATTCAGTTCCCATGCTAATATCCCGCTTTGCCATACTGTTCTCTCGCTGAAGCCTGATGTGTTCGCTGTTCTGACCGGACATTGCATCCGTTCGTAACTGCTATGGGACAGGACGCTACTGCAAAAATTTCAAAACGGAAACTTTTATTCCTGCCTCTTCCCATTGTTCATAGCTATTGCGGTGAAAACGAGAACAGCCAATAAAAAAATCCCCCGCGTGTCTGAGACAGGCGGGGGATTGATTACTTTAGTTTGCTTTTACTACTCAAACCGGTTTTTTGAGGGTACGCAGCAGCTGCCCCTGAATGACTTCATTACCGGCAACAATGTTCTTCTGCTCATACATATCCTGCTGGCCGTTTTTGTCGGAGACAAAACCACCGGCTTCACGCACCATCAGAATACCGGCTGCCATATCCCACGGAGCCAGTGGTTCGTCCCAATAGCCGTCCACGCGGCCTGCGGCGACAGAGGCGAGCTCCAGAGATGCGGCACCAAATGCACGCATACCGGCAGCTTCACCCATCACATTGCGCAGTTCAATAAGGTAATGACCATGTTTGCCGCGACCCAGATGCGGCATGCCATGTGTGATTACGGCATCGGAAAGTTTGGAACGGGCTGCAACGCGCAGACGACGGTCATTAAGGAATGCGCCGCCGCCACGTTCGGCAGTGAAAAGCTCATCCGTTGCCGGATTATAAATCACACCGGCAACAACCTGTCCCTGACGTTCCAGAGCGATAGATACCGCAAAAACCGGAATACCATGCAGAAAGTTGGTGGTGCCGTCGAGCGGGTCAACGACCCAGCGGTGCTGGCTGTCAGCGCCTTCAACGGCGCCGCGTTCTTCCATCAGAAAGCTATAGTCAGGACGCGCACGGCGCAATTCACTGAAAATAATGTCTTCTGCTTTTTTGTCGGCCTGACTGACATAGTCGCCCGGGCCTTTGAGCGAAACCTGCAGGTTCTGTACTTCGCCGAAATCACGCGCCAGTGAACGTCCGGCCTTCATCGCGGCCTGAACCATAACATTGAGAATTGCTGAGCGCGCCATATTTTACGTCCTGTTTGTGCATGAGAGCGGGCGGAGTGCATCTTCACCGCGATAAAGCTCTATGCGTTGGAATTTAAACAACAGAGCATCGAACCGAAAAAAGTGCATACGGTTTTCAGTTTATTTGATGCTCACTTATATAATATCAGAGCGTTCTTTGTGCGTGCAAATGGACGCACAAGGCTCTGGTATCATCCGCAGCGCCAAGTCCACGAATGAATAAAATTAGATATTATTAAAAGCGCCGGTCAGCCGGTAGCGGAGACCGGCGCTCTGTTTGTATACGCGGTTATTTAAGCGCGGGATACGTAGGTCAGTTCGTTGGTGTCAACGATGACGCGTTCACCGGATTCGATGAAAGGCGGCACGAGAATACGGATGCCGTTTTCCAGAATCGCAGGCTTGTAGGAAGAAGCCGCTGTCTGGCCTTTAACAACCGGATCAGCTTCTGTGATTGCCAGTGTAACCTGATCCGGCAGGCGGATACCGATCGGACGTTCTTCGTGCATTTCCACGGTGACCATCATGCCGTCCTGCAGGAATGCAGCGCGCTCGCCAACGAAATCTTTGTTCAGCTCAAGCTGTTCATAGGTTTCGGTATCCATGAAAATCAGCGCTTCGCCCTGTTCATAAAGGAAAGAGAAATCCTTCTGCTCAAGACGGATACGCTCAACGGTTTCAGCCGAACGGAAACGTTCATTCAGCTTGGTGCCGTCGATGAGGTTTTTCAGTTCAACCTGATTATAGGCGCCGCCTTTACCAGGCTTTACCGCATTACATTTAACCGCTGCCCACAGACCGCCATTGTGCTCAATGACGTTGCCTGGACGGATTTCGTTACCGTTGATCTTCATATTCGCTAAATCCGGAATTAGTGTGAAATTTTCTCTGAACTGCCCTGTGAAATTGTGCTGCGCTTCATATCTCAACCGGTACGGGTTTGATCAATGCTGCTGCAGTGCGCGTCAGAGGGCTTGTCAGCCATATCAATCGGGTTTTCCAAGACCATAAATCTGCTATTTTGGCAAGTCTGATACAGGTTTCAGGCTGCACTATGTTAGCGAAACGCTGATTTTCACAGGTCAGCGCAGATTATTGGCACGGGAAATGGCCTGTTGAATTTCTTCATCGGTCAGACCATCCATGAAAGAATCGAGATCTTTGGCATAGAGTTTTGAGCGTCGCGCCTGAATATACCATGCTGCCGCCTCAACAGAATTTCCATCTGTGCCGATGCCATCGCGGTATAGACGTGCCACGCGTGCCTGCGCCGCGACATTGCCGCCACGGGCTGCGGTCAGCATCCAGCGGAAGCCCGCATCATAATTGCGTTCACCGCCACGGCCTTCCACCAGCCAGGTGGCAAGATCCAGTTGGGCAGTGTCATAATTTTTACGGGCGGCACGCAGTAAATATTCCCGTGCTTCTGCTTCATCACGTTTAATGGAAGTCGTGCCATTGGCCAGCAACTGGCTGACCGCATATTCCGCGTCGGCTACACCGGATTCAGCAGCTTTCTGGAACCACGGGGCTGCTTCATCCAGCCCTTTGATACCCGGAGAGCGCATCATCAGCATCTGGGCATAGTTAAACTGAGCCATAGCATTGCCTGCCTCAGCTGCTTTTTGCATCAGTGCTTCAGCCTTTTTAGCATCCTTGGCCACATAGATGCCCTGAAGCAGCATGGCGGCATAACGGAATTGGGCTTCAACTTCGCCTTTTTCTGCAGCCTGACCATACCAGTGAGCGGCTTGTTTCTGGTCGGCTTTGACCCCGAGACCGCGGGCATAAATCTCGGCTACCAGTGTTTGCGCAGCCGGATCACCGGCTTTTGCCCGTTCCATGCCAAGGTTGAAGGCAGTCAGATAAAGGCCGCGCTGGAAGGCACCAAATGCGGGATCAGCGACTTTGTTGCCAAAACGGTTTTCGTTAAAGGCAGGCATTGCATCGGTTGATGCCGGTTGTTGCAGCATATCTGGCTGGTTCTTGGCCCATGAACCGGCCAGTTCAGGAATGGTAAAGCCGGTGGAGACTGACGGTACATCCAGCGGCTTTTCATCGTGCTGAGACTGTTTTTCCGTCTCTGGTTTTGAAGCCTCTGTCTCTGTTTTTGCAGATGCAGGTTTTGTCTTGTCCTGAGCCATGGCTGGCAGAGAACCGGATAAAGCTGCCAGCATAAACCAGGCTGCACAGGTGCTGTTCAACAGAACGGATTTTTTCAGCATCATTTTACTCATAATAACGACGGAGATGCGGGAGGCTCTCCGCCAATGTTATTCTTCAGTGTCTGCGGCGCTCATTTCATCGAGCTGACGATTGGCATCTGCAACAATCTGTGCCGGATTGTCTGCAGAGAAAACAGCAGCACCCAATGCAATAAATTCTGCTCTTGTGGCGAAGCAGGCTGCCAGATCGTCAATCTTTGAACCGGCTTGCACAATCGCCGGAATCTCGACCATGGCTGCCCACCATTCAGCAAGAGACAGGTTGCGCGGGTGAGCTTCCGCTTTGCTGTCTGCGCCGATTTTGCCGAAGAACATATAGTCCGGCTGTAATTCACCGACTTCGAGGGCGGCATGACGTTCTTTGACATTGCCGGTACCGACGATCAGCTTCGGAGTATAGCGTTCAATAGCATCTGCAATATCTGCCAGCGGACCTTCAATATGGACACCATCAGCACCGACACGACCGGCAGTGCGGGTATCGTTCAGAATGATGGCCGCAGCACCGGCAGCCTGCACTTTACTCACAGCTGCTGCTGCAAAGGTCTGAAAAGATGCTTCATCCGTCTTGCCGTTATCAAGAATAACACTGGCAATATCACCAGCTGCCAGCGCTTTATCCAGCGTAGCGAGCAGCGTATCAGATGTGTGTCCTTCCGAGGAAGGTGACGGAACCACCAGAACTAAGCGCGGACGGTTTTCAGGGAATTTCATTGGATAAAGCCTCGTTGAGGGGGCGCAATAGCCCATAAAAGTGGCAAACTTCGGGAAACTGCAATTATTTACAGTGTAATATACCGGTCATTGCCTTCTGTTTAGAGCATAATTGCTAAAAGATAACAGGGTTTTTGCATGTAATAACGCAAAACCATGAAGCCTTCGTTGTTTTTATGTTTTTCAGCCTGAGCGGCAAGTCTCAGATAGGCCGGTAACATATTGTAACTGCCGGTTTTGTTTTCTTCTGGAAAATAATGTGATGGGGGTAAACGGTCGTCCAGCCGCTTTCGTGTCCCATTTGAGTCTTATTGTTGATAGCAGACAAAAACGTCTGCGGTTGTTTCTAGCAGACTAAAAATGTCTGCGGTTGTGATTTCAGCGGGAAAGCTGGGAATACGCAAGCAAGTCAGACAAAAGGCAGGCTGGCAGATGACAGGACAGATGATGGGACCAATGGTGAAAATGCGCGATACACGTCTTGATGTTTTCAGGGCGCTGGCATTGCTGAGCATTTTTATCAATCACGTTCCGGGCACGATCTATGAGAAATTCACACATCGCGAATTCGGTTTTTCCGATTCCGCGGAAGCCTTTGTGCTGATTTCCGGTCTTGCTGTTGCACTTGCCTATAGTTCCAAATTTGTTGAAGGCAATCGCCTGCTGCTGTCTCTGAAAATGGCACGCCGCTCGATGACGCTTTATATGGCGCAGATGATGACAACACTCATCACGCTGGCGATTTTCGGTTTTGCTGCCATTTATATGAAGCGGCCGGAAATGCTGGAAATGATCAATATTAAAACCGTGATGGAGCAGCCGGCGCAGGCTTTTATCGGTCTGGTCACGCTTGGTCACCAGCTTGGCTACAATAACATTCTGTCGCTTTATCTGGTGCTGATGCTGTTTGCGCCGCTGATGCTGTATCTATCGCGGATCAGTATTTCACTGATGCTGACGATCTCCGGATCGATCTGGTTTTTGTCCGGCTATTATCACATTGCACCGATGAATTATCCGACACAGGGCGTATGGTTCCTGAACCCGCTGTCATGGCAGTTCCTGTTTGCCATTGGTATCGGTGCGATGACCTATGTGAAGCAGGGCGGTTGTTTTGACCAGAACCGTCCGCTGATGATTGCGGCGATTTCCTATCTGGTTTTCTCTCTGCTGTGGCTGCGCGTTCCGCATCCGAACTGGGATATTTCTTTCGGCCTGCCAGCAGTGCTGACCGGCTTTGACAAGACCTATCTCTCAGCAACCCGTCTGCTGCATGTGCTGGCGATTGCTTATGTGATTGCGGGTATTCCTGCATTGTCGGCAAAAGCCCGTCTGGATATGAAACATCCGCTGGCGATTCTGGGTAAACATTCGTTGCCGGTCTTTATTGCCGGTACCATTCTGGCGATGATCGGTCAGGCGCTGCGCTATGTTTATCCGGTGAGCCTGTCGTTCGACACGCTGCTGATCGCGAGTGGTATTATGGCTCAGTTCGCGCTGGTCTATTATCTGGAATGGCTGCCGCGTATCGGCTGGAAAGGCAAAGCTGTTGCGAAAGCCTCGGTGCCCGATGTTACGCCGCCGGATATGCGGCCTGCGGAAGGGCGCGGTAAATCCCGTCCGATACCGGTTAAACCTTACTCAGTGACTGCGCATTAACCAAATATTAAAGTTAACGAATGAATATAGGGCTATCCGGTTTTGCCGGACTCTTACCGAGTGGACTTGGTCCCTCTGTATGACGCCTCCCTGTTAAACTTCTGAGAGCCGCTTTCGCGGCTCTTTTTTTATGTTCAGAGTTACGGGATGTCTTCTCTTTGTGGATAAATCTGTACCGGCAGCGCGTCGCAACTTTTCATGCTTGTACTGAAAATATTGATCGATTCTTTGTAACCAATTGAAGAATCTGCATTTATTTCGATTTAAGACATTATTCGTTCTGGCAAGCACAAAATCACAATTTATCTTTCTTTAACCATATTGTTGCGCGAGCGTGTATGAGCGTGCATTTTGCTTGGATAGGCTATGGCCTGACGGTGTTTTCCGGTCACGCTTTGTGATGCAAACAAGTCAAGTGCAGCCTGAATGTTAAGGGATTCGCCGGTTTTTCGCTGAAATAGCGTAAGAAATAGCGGAATCACTGAAATAGGGAATGCTTGTCAGAAATTTCAGATGCCGGTTTCAACACCGCATTTGCTAGTGAGCAGAACAAGATGATGGAACAGACACATCGTAGCGAAAATACGGGCAGAGATAATATGATCCGCCTGTCGGAGCGTATGGTCTTTTCAGACAGTTTCAAACCACTCTACAGTGAAGGTATGGCTTTGGTTGAAGAAGCCGCTGCCTATCTGGATGAAGAGGGCAAAGACGCTGCGCGCTCGCTGTCGCATCAGGCTGCAACTCTTTATGCAGCAGAATCCATGCGTCTGACGTCACGGCTGATGCATATTGCATCATGGTTGCTGTTGCTGCGTGCCAGCCGCTCCGGTGATATGTCACGGGATATGGTCGCGCGTGAAAAAGCTAAAGTCAGTCTGGAAACCCTTTCTGCCGGTGAGAGTGCCAAGGGCTGGCAGGAACTGCCGGAAACTTTCCGCGATATGATTGCCCGCTCGTTGCATTTGCAGGATCGCGTGCGCTGCATGGATGGCGACAGCTATCACAAGCAGATCCGTGAACTGGTTGAATGTAAAGGCAATGCGGTCTCAGATCAGATCGTTTTGCTGCGCACAGCTTTCGGCGGTAACTAATATCAAGGCGGATAAAACCGCCTTTTTTCTCAATGTTTCCATTTTGTTCACATTTTGATTGTTGAGTGCACCTTACACAAGGTAAGGTCAGCACATGAAACAGACGATTCGCATTATTGGTATTGATCCGGGATTACGCCGCACCGGTTGGGGCGTGATTGAGTCTGTCGGTAATTCCCTGCATTTTGTTGGTGCGGGTACTGTGACATCCAATGATAAGCTGGATCTGGCCTCCCGTTTGTGTCAGCTGCATGAGGGCTTAACTGCCGTTCTGCATCAGATGATGCCGGATGAGGCTGCTGTCGAACATACCTTCGTCAATAAAGATGCGACAGCGACCCTGAAACTGGGGCAGGCGCGTGGTATTGCGCTGCTGGTGCCGGCGCAGGCGGGATTGCGTGTGGCTGAATATGCGCCGAATGCCGTGAAGAAATCGGTCATCGGTGTTGGCCATGGTGAAAAGCAGCAGATTCATATGATGGTTAAAGTGCTGATGCCGCGTGCGAGCTTTGATACCAGTGATGCCGCCGATGCGCTGGCCATCGCGATTTGTCATGCCCATAACCGGCACAGCCTGTATAATCTGGCAGAATTGAAGAAAAGCGGGAGGATTGCAGCCATATCATGATCGGGAAGCTGAAAGGTGTTGTCGATGAAATCGCTGACGATCACGTCATTCTTGACGTGCATGGTGTCGGCTATGTGGCTTTTTGCTCTGCACGCACTCTGGGCAATTTGCCGTCACAGGGTGAAGCGGCAATTTTGCTGATTGAAACCTATGTCCGTGAGGATGTGCTGCGGCTCTATGGTTTCGGCACAGCGCTGGAGCGTGAATGGTTCCGCCTGTTGCAGAATGTACAGGGCGTAGGTGCCAAAGTAGCATTGGCTGTGCTGGGTACATTAACACCGTCAGAACTCGCAAATGCTATTGCTTTGCGCGATATTGCGATGGTGTCACGCGCACCGGGGGTTGGTAAAAAAGTAGCGGAACGTATTGTTACCGAGCTGAAGAACAAAGCCCCTGCCTTTGCCGGTGATGCGGGCGCCAATATCGGATTGAAACAGGAAATTG
Source organism: Hyphomicrobiales bacterium (assembly GCA_900470735.1). Taxonomy (GTDB): domain Bacteria; phylum Pseudomonadota; class Alphaproteobacteria; order Rhizobiales; family Rhizobiaceae; genus Pseudochrobactrum. Next base: position 162,694 of record UCCC01000006.1, read on the forward strand.
GTGAGGGTGTTGCCTCTACCGCTGTCAGTGATGCAGTTTCCGCTTTGAGCAATCTCGGCTATTCACGTGATCAGGCCGCCAATGCGGTGGCAAGTGCATTGCGCGAAGCTGGTGAGGATGCGGATTCCGCCAAGCTGATCCGGCTTGGTCTGAAAGAACTGGCGCGATAAATCGCGCCCCGAAATAGTTGAAAATGCGGGTGTGAGCAATGAGTGATGAAGATCGTCTGATTTCTGCGCAAAAGCGCGGGGAAGATACGGACGTGGCTTTGCGTCCGCAAAGTCTGGATGACTTTGTCGGTCAGGCGGCGGCGCGAGCCAATCTAAAGGTCTTTATTGAGGCTGCGAAAACCCGTGGTGAAGCGCTCGATCATGTGTTGTTTGTCGGCCCTCCGGGATTGGGTAAAACCACGCTTGCGCAGATTATGTCGAAAGAGCTCGGGGTTAATTTCCGCTCGACCTCAGGGCCGGTGATCGCTAAAGCCGGTGATCTGGCGGCATTGCTTACTAATCTTGAAGACCGTGATGTGTTGTTTATCGATGAAATTCATCGCCTGAGCCCTGCGGTGGAAGAAATTCTCTATCCGGCAATGGAAGATTTTCAGCTTGATCTGATTATTGGTGAGGGGCCGGCAGCACGCTCCGTTAAAATCGATCTGGCGCGGTTTACGCTGGTTGCGGCTACCACACGTCTTGGTCTTCTGACGACGCCTTTGCGCGACCGTTTTGGGATTCCGGTGCGGCTGAATTTCTATACGGTCGATGAGCTGGAATATATTGTGCGGCGCGGTGCGCGTTTGATGCAGCTGAATATTTCGGAAGATGGTGCCCGCGAGGTTGCCCGACGTGCCCGCGGTACGCCACGTATTGCCGGGCGTTTGTTGCGCCGTGTCCGTGACTTTGCTTTGGTGGCAAAGGCAGATGTTGTTGATGCGAAGATTGCCGATGAAGCGCTGATCCGTCTGGAAGTAGATAATATCGGGCTTGATCAGCTGGATCGTCGTTATCTTAATATGATTGCACGTAATTTCGGCGGCGGACCGGTCGGCATTGAAACCATTGCGGCCGGATTGTCGGAACCCCGTGATGCGATTGAGGATATTATTGAACCTTATCTGATCCAGCAGGGTTTTTTGCAGCGTACACCACGTGGTCGTGTGCTGACCGCAGTCGCATGGCAGCATTTGGGGCTGACGGCACCGACAGATCTGGCTGCGCGTCAGATCACGCTGTTTGAGGATGAAGCCTGATGTCCGATAAATTGAGTGCGAATGAGTCTGAAGTGATCAACGGCACTTTGACTGTTGAAGGTCATCGTTTGCTGGCACGGGTCTATTACGCCGATACCGATTTTTCCGGCGTGGTTTATCATGCCCGCTATCTGGAATTTCTCGAGCGTGGCCGTACAGATTTTCTGCGTTTAAAAGGTGTGCACCACACCGCGCTGGAAGAGGGGCAACTGGGCGAGCCGATTGTCTGGATCGTGCGGCGCATGGAGATTGATTTCCGTTTGCCTGCCCGTATCGATGATATGCTGGTGATTGAAACTTCAGTCACAGAAGCTTCCGGCGCACGGGTCACTATGCAGCAGCGCATTCAGCGACAAAACGGTGATGTGCTGATTGAAGCACGGGTCGAAGCTGCCCTGATCAATAAGCAGGGACGCCCGCGTCGTATGCCTGCGGCATGGAAAGAGCTGTTTACCGCTTAGAGCGCATCCCGAAAAGTGTGAAACGGTTTTCGGACAAGATGCGCGTCAAATCAGAATGTTAGAGCGGTTTACGTTCAGACTGGATCATGGCGCTCGCTCTGGTTTCTTTAGCTTGTCGCCTTACTCGGACTGTCCAAGTTGATCCAGCTTGACTGTAAAATGCTCCAGAAACGATACGAGCGGTTATTGCGCTGCAAACCGCCTGAAACCCAGCCTTTTGCGATCATAAAAATGATTGACCTCGCGAGAAAATACGGGCAATTGCGGCGAATCCTAACTTATCTTTAACCATAATAGTTCATCTTTAGGGCAAGACGGAGTGGTGACGGCATGAATCTGCCTGTCGCCTTCCTTTCACCAAAATTAACCGTAAAAAGCATTGTGACCGGTCATGCACAATCATTGTGTCCGGCAACAGCAGATACGGCACAAAGCAATTCGGCGGGCCGTGCACGCAACAATGCATCCGGACCGCTCAAGGTAACAACAGATCAAAACGGCTGCGCGGGAAGCGCAAAGAACCGTTTTGCTTTTGCCGCCCGGTGATGAGCCGGGCGTTTGGATTCGAGGACAGGTGACAAATGGAAGCTCTACCCATTGCAGCACACACAAGTGATGTCAGTCTCTGGGGACTGTTCATGCAGGCTAACTGGGTTGTCAAACTGGTCATGCTGGGTTTGCTGGCAGCCTCAATCTGGACATGGGCAATCATCGTAGACAAAACACTGGCCTATCGCCGTGCGACAAGTGCCATTGACCGTTTTGAGCAGGTGTTCTGGTCCGGCCAGTCTCTGGAAGAACTCTACCGCAATCTCGGTGAACGCCGTACCACTGGTATGAGCGCCATTTTCATGGCGGCCATGCGCGAGTGGAAAAAGTCTTTTGAAAAAGGCGCACGATCTCCGATTGCATTGCAGATGCGTATTGAAAAAGCGATGGATGTGGCGCTGGCACGTGAAAACGACAAGCTGGAATCCCGCCTCGGCTTTTTGGCAACGATTGGTACTTCGGCACCGTTTATCGGTCTGTTTGGTACGGTTGTCGGTATTATGACCTCCTTTATGGCGATTGCGGCTTCTAAAAACACCAGCCTTGCCGTTGTGGCACCGGGTATTGCGGAAGCGCTGCTGGCAACAGCGATCGGTCTTCTGGCCGCTATTCCTGCCGTTATTGCCTATAACAAGCTGACAGCGGATGCGGGGAAAATTACCTCGCGGATGGAAGGTTTTGCCGATGAGTTTTCGGCCATACTGTCGCGACAAATTGATGAGAAGCTGACGCCGCGCGGATAATTTATCCGGTTTCGTTCACAGCAGGCGTTTACAATTCAGGCCGGTTATCAGGTCATAAGATGAAGGCCGGAAGGTTCTAAAGATGGGTATGTCATTAGGAAGTCAGGGCGGAGGCGGTCGTCGCAGACGCGGCGGCAAAAAGGCTCCGATGAGCGAAATCAACATCACGCCTTTCGTGGACGTGATGCTGGTGCTGCTGATTATCTTCATGGTCTCCGCACCATTGCTCACCTCCGGTGTGCCGATTGATCTGCCGGATACGCAGGCCAAGGCGCTCAATGCCGATACCCAGCCGATCACCGTTTCTGTGAATGATAAGGGGCAGGTTTATCTGCAGGAAACCGAGATCGACATTACGGAAGTGGTGCCGAAACTCGAAGCCATTGCCAAGACCGGTTATGAAGAGCGCGTTTTTGTACGCGGCGATAAAAATGCAGATTACGGCACTGTGATGAAAGTCATGTCCCGCATCTCTGCCGCCGGTTTTAAGAATATCGGTCTTGTGACCCTCCAGGAGCAGGATAGCTGACGCCATCATGAAGGCAGGTCTGACTACCTCAACACTCATCCATGTGGTTATTATCGGCTGGGGGCTGGTGTCCTTCTCCTCGCCGAAGCCTTTTGACATGACCGATACCGAATCTTTCCCTGTCGATATTGTGCCGATTGAAGATATTGCACAGGCACAGCAGGGCGATAAGAAAGCACCTAAGGCTGAGAAAGCCGCACCGAAACCAACGACGAAGCCGAAAACAGTTGAACAGGCTGAAAATGCCGGTGACAGCGAGCTTGATCTGAAGACCCCGCCGATGCCGAATGAAAAACCGAAGCCGGTTGAAACGGCGGAAGCGGCGAAGCCTGCGGAAAAACCGGCTGAAAAGCCGGAACCGGTACAGGAAAATAAGCCGGAACCAAAGCCCGAGCCGGTGAAGCCACCGGAACCGGTGAAACCGCCGGAGCCAAAAGCTGAGCCGAAACCGGAGCCTGAGCCAAAGGCTGAAGTAAAACCTGATCCGGTTGCAGAAGCGATTGAACAGCAGCCTGAGCAGGAAGTGAAACTGCCGGATCGTGTGCCGGCACCGGATGTCAAGCCGAAGCCGCAGCCAACGGAAACAGCGAAGGCTGAGGACAAGAAAAAAGACGAGAAGAAGCCCGAGAAACCAAGCACAACCGCGCAGAACACTTCGAAAGATAAAGATGCAAAAGCCGATGAGGTTGCAGCACTTTTGAACCGTGAGAAGGCAGCAGGCGGCGGTGCCAAACGCTCAACCGATAAGGAAGCATTCGGCGCCAAGAAAACCACCGGCGGAACCAAGCTCAGCCAGACGGAAATGGACGCTCTGAAAGGTCAGATCAGTGACAAATGGAGTATTCCTTCCGGTGTTGCCGATGCCTCGGATCTGCGGATTACCGTCAAGATGCAGCTCAATGAAGATGGTTCGATTAAAGGAACGCCGGAAGTCTCTTATACGGGCGGTGATTCTGTGATTGGCCGTGCGGCAGCAGACAGTGCGCGACGCGCGGTGATGCGTGCAGCACCTTACAATCTGCCGCGTGATAAATACGATACATGGTCGACGGTTATTGTGAATTTTGACCCGAGCGAAATGTTCTAAACGGAATACGGACCGGCGCAGCAAAGCGCCGGTTTGCCGAGATTAAAATGTGAGAATTCTCACGACATAAAAACATGTGAGACACCTCACAGAACCAAAAAATGATCAGGACAAACGAGGTCCACGCCATCATGAAGACACTGTTTAAAACCTTATTTTCAGTACTTGCGACGGTCGTAGTCGTAAGCACGGCTGCGGTGCTGCCAGCCCGCGCCGTCGTGGAAGTAAATATTAACAAGGGTAATGTTGACCCGCTGCCGATTGCTCTGACCGACTTCCTGTCCGGCGATCAGCTCGGTGCGGAAATTACCTCGATCATCGCTGCGGATCTTGAGCGTTCCGGCCTTTTTGCGCCGATCGACAAAAAAGCATTCATCGAGAAAATCAGCAATCCGGATGTCGCACCGCGTTTTGAGGACTGGAAAGTCATCAATGCACAGGCACTGGTTACCGGTCGTATCACCAAACAGCCGGATGGCCGTCTGAAAGCGGAATTCCGTCTGTGGGATACATTTGCCGGTCAGCAGCTTGCCGGCCAGCAATTCTTTACAACGCCGGAAAACAAACGTCGTGTTGCCCATATTATTGCCGATGCGATTTATGAGCGCCTGACCGGTGAAAAGGGTTATTTCGATACCCGCATCGTGTTTGTTGATGAATCCGGCAGTGCGCAGAAACGCGTAAAACGTCTGGCCATTATGGATCAGGACGGCGCGAATGTGCGTTATCTGTCGAATGGTAAAGATCTGGTGCTGACACCGCGCTTTTCACCAAGCCGTCAGGAAATCACCTATATGTCCTTTGCCGGTGATCGCCCGCGCGTTTACTTGCTGCAGCTGGAAACAGGTCAGCAGGAACTGGTCGGTAACTTCCCGGGCATGACAATTGCACCACGCTTCTCACCGGATGGCCAGAAAGTGGTCATGAGCCTGCTGCAGGATGATGGCAGCGCCAATATTTACACCATGGATTTGCGCTCCCGTACCACAACGCGTCTGACCAACAGTCAGGCCATTGATACCTCGGCTTCCTATTCGCCGGATGGTTCCAAGATTGTGTTTGAATCGGATCGTGGCGGCCGCCAGCAGATTTACGTCATGGGTGCCGACGGCTCCAACCCGCAGCGTATTTCTTTCGGTAACGGCAGCTATTCCACACCGGTCTGGTCACCGCGCGGCGATCTGATTGCTTTCACCAAACAGTCCGGCGGTCAGTTCTCGATCGGCGTGATGAAAACCGATGGTTCGGGCGAGCGTCTGCTGACAAGCGGCTTCCACAATGAAGGTCCGACATGGGCGCCAAACGGCCGTGTTCTGATGTTCTTCCGTGAAAGTGCTGCTGGTGCCCGTCTGTTTACGATTGATCTGACAGGCCGTAATGAACGCCAGATCCAGACACCGAATTCGGCTTCTGATCCGGCATGGTCGCCATTGCTGAATTAAGTTTCAACTAAGCTCTGTGTGCTGAATAAGACACAGAGCTTATTTTCTAAGGGCATGTGGTAGTGTCAAATAAGCTTTTTGTGATTAAAGCCGTGTTTCTGCCGCAATGCTTTCTCATTTGCCGGTAAATGCTCTTGTCAGAGATAATTTCGGTATTCGATCCGTTGATTCCGATACGAATTTTTGACAGAGAAACTTGAGTTTTTTCGCCGTTTAAGTAACAATTAACCGTGTTGTTTGAGTGGTTTTTAACCTCAATATGATTAATCATCCGGTTAGTCATACATCATGTAAACGCATTATTCTTAAGGAGTACGGGCCATGCGCCGTTCCCAGTCGATTGCCCGCAGCCCGTTTGCTGTTGCCCTGTTCCTGTCGCTTGCCGTAGCCGGTTGCGCCAACAAGAAAAACCTGCCGAACAACGCAGGTGATCTTGGTCTGAATGGTATGGGTGCCAATGGTGCTGTTGCCGGTTCTGCTCAGGATTTCACCGTGAATGTCGGTGACCGTGTATTCTTCGATCTCGATTCTTCCGTGATCCGCGCTGATGCGCAGCAGACCCTGAACCGTCAGGCTCAGTGGCTGGCTCGCTATTCGAACTACGGTATTACCGTTGAAGGTCACTCGGATGAACGCGGTACACGCGAGTACAACCTGGCACTTGGCCAGCGTCGTGCTGCTGCTGCCCGTGATTATCTGGCTTCGCGCGGCGTGCCGGTTAACCGTATGCGCACAGTTTCCTACGGTAAAGAGCGTCCGGTTGCAGTTTGCGACAATATTTCCTGCTGGTCGCAGAACCGTCGCGCTGTGACTGTTCTGAACGGTGCCGGTAGCTAATTGAGCGTAAAATAAGTGACTTTTCGCGATGTGCAGTAATTTCGCGATAAAAAAGACACAGAGTTATGAGAAAAGCGGCCTTAGGGTCGCTTTTTTCGGTTTGTACATAAAAGCCAAAATTTGGCCGTACTCAATTGCACCATTTCAACTGAGATTATAAAGATTGTGCAGGTGCAATAATCAGGTGCATCTGTAAGAGTTATGATGATCCTTGAGATTACAATTCGGGCGCATGAGGTTTGCGAATGAAGAAAGCGATAAAGAAACTGGCTCTGACTGTCAGTTTGCTGCCGCTGTTTGGTATGGCTTTTGGCGGAACAACTGCCTTTGCTCAGGCCAATGATCAGCGGGTAATCCAGTTGCAGGAACAGGTGCGTAACCTGACCGGTAAACTGGAAGAAATGAATTTCCAGATTTTGCAAATGCAGGAGCAGATGCGTAAAATTCAGGAAGATAATGAATTCCGCTTTGAAGAGCTGGAAAAAAAGAAAAAAGCTGATGCCGGTTCTGATGCATCAATCAATACAGCAGCGGCAGATTCTGCCGCTGTAGGTTCTGCTGACGAAACAGGTGATAAAGAACCGCGCCGCACGGCTGCCGCTGATGCAGGCAATGATAATGTTGCGCAGGATAATACAGATTTGCAGCCTGCACAGGATGCGACTGCTGATAATTCCGCCGATTCCGTTGCTACTGGCCAGCAAACTCAGATTACTGTCGCCTCGCAGGCTCCGCGTGCGCTCGGCTCAATCCGGTTTGATGCCAGTGGCAATGTAATCGGCGGTAGCCTGACTGAAGAACCGGCACAGCCGGTTGCGCTGCCGCAGACCGATAATCCGAATGAGCTCTATAATGCGGCTTATCAGTATATTCTGGCCGGTGATTACCGTTCCGCAGAGGCCGGATTTCGCGCCCATATTGATCGCTATCCGGCTGATCCGATGACATCTGATGCCCGCTATTGGCTGGGTGAGGCTTTGTACGGGCAGGAGCGTTATGCGGAATCGGCAACAGTTTTTATCGACATGCAGCGTGATTATCCGGATTCCAAACGCGGTGCTGAGAATATGCTGAAACTCGGCATGGCAATGGCGAAGCTCAATGACCGCGAAGTTGCCTGTGCAACATTTGCAAAAGTCGGCAGCCGTTTTCCTTCAGCTGCTCCGGCCATTTTGAAACGCGTTGATGAAGAGCGTAAACTCAACCATTGCTGACCGGTATTGCCTGTTGCTTGTTACGCTGATCCGGAATTTACAGCGGTTCCAGTTAAGACTGAATCGTTGGAACCGCTGTAACTGTTTGTTTTTACGCATTATCCGACGCAAAACCGCTTCGCACTTTTGCTGGAAATGCTATAATCGGATGTTTCAATTAGGGAATACCGGACAGGCCGGATAGGAATGTGCAAACAATAATCTCTGACATGAAACATCCCACGCGTGATCTGCCTCTCACCATTCTGCAACGAATGTCGGCAGGTTTTGATGCGGTGTTTAACGGGGATGAGCATGCTGCAGTCGTTGTAGCTGTGTCCGGCGGCAGCGATTCTCTGGCGCTGTTATTGCTGACTAAAGACTATCTGGAAAAACACTTCCCTACGTGCCAGCTGATTGCAGTGACCGTTGATCATCAGTTGCGTGCTGAATCTGCAGATGAAGCGCAGGCTGTTGCAGCTCTTTGCAAGCAACTGGGTATCAGCCATCAAATTTTATGCTGGTCAGGAGATAAGCCCTCGAGCGGACTTGCCTCTGCTGCCCGTAATGCGCGCTATGATCTGTTGGTGCAAGCAGCACAACAGGCGCAGGCCTTCATAATCCTGACAGGTCATACAGCAGATGATCAGGTTGAAACGTATCTGATGCGACGTGAGCGTGAAGGGGCGCTGACAGGATTGGCCGGTGAGGGACGGGGGCTCGCCGCTATGGCTGGCCAAACCTTGTTGCACAATCAGGTGATGCTATGCCGTCCGCTTTTATCGGTGTGGCGGGAAGAATTACGTGATCTTTTACGCACGCAAAACATTGGCTGGGTTGATGATCCGAGCAATGATAATCAGGCCTATGAGCGCCCGCGCATCCGCCAACAGGCAAAGATGATGGACAAGCTTGCATTGTTCGCTGCGGCACAACAGACGGGTATTCAGCGCTGTGCGGATAATCAGCGTGTTGCGGCTCTGCTGGACAATGAGACCGGAGCAATGCGGTTACAGGCCGGTGATAGCTTGTTTTTGCCATCCGGTTGGAGTGTTCAGGATGATGCAATCGCTCCTTTAGCCCTGAGTTATTTGCTGACAGCAATTGGCGGACACGTTTTTTTAGCCGCGATTAAAGACTGCGCTTCGTTGAATGATTGGCTGGCGGAGCCTTTGCCTGCGGGTAAGCAGCGGAAAACACTTCATCATTGCATTATTGAAAAATCCCGACTGGGAATAACAATCTGGCGTGAAAGACGCAATTTGCCCGCAATCCCCCTGCAAAAGGGTGAGCAGATTTTATGGGATGGGCGGTATGAAATCCGTAATGATGGGACAGAGCCTGTCACCATCGCAGCGCTGAGTGAAAAGCAGTTATTGGCTTATTTACGCGCGCAAGGGTTTGAAAGAGGAGGGGGAGATCATAAAGTGTTTGACCGGACTGCTTTGCTGTCCGCACCGGCGATTTTTCGTGACGGGGATGTGATCGGGTTGCCTGCCTTGTCAGATCTTGTGACGCAAGCGCCTTTTGTAACCTTAAAACGTGCGCTTGCATGTTTTGACAGGGTGCTTTCCGGTTATGATTTCGCGGTAGCCGCTGCTGTAAAAGCGCTTTTAACCATGCCTTTCAACCATAATTACAGGTAAATTCTGCAAAGAATGCAGAAGAATCACTTATGAGGCTTTACATTGCCTTGGCAAGGCCGTGCATCGAACCTATGTTAGGTTTAAATATTTTTCCGGGACGCACCAAACGGCGCATGAACCGGAAGGACGATTGGTAATCGATTGGACCCGAGATGAATCCAAATTATCGCAACTTCGCCCTCTGGGCGATCATTGCTCTCCTGCTGGTTGCACTATTTAACCTGTTTCAGAGTCCGGCGCAGCGTGCGTCGTCTCGTGAAATTCCGTATTCCCAGTTTATTGAAGATGTATCGGGCGGTCGGGTGAAATCCGTCACCATTACCGGTCCGCGCATTGTCGGTAACTACGCGGATAATAATGCAACATTCCAGACCTATTCCCCTTCAGATGCCAATCTGATCAGCCGTCTTGAAGAGAAGAATGTTGCAATTACTGCCAAGCCTGAAAGCGATGGTTCGGGATCGCTGTTCGGTATTCTTCTTTCATGGCTGCCTATGATTCTGATTCTCGGCGTGTGGATTTTCTTCATGCGTCAGATGCAGGGCGGTTCACGCGGTGCAATGGGCTTCGGTAAATCCAAGGCGAAACTTCTGACTGAGGCGCATGGTCGTGTGACTTTTCAGGATGTTGCCGGTGTAGACGAAGCCAAAGAAGATTTGGAAGAAATTGTTGAATTCCTGCGCGATCCGCAGAAGTTCCAGCGTCTTGGCGGTAAAATTCCTCGCGGTGTTCTGCTCGTGGGCCCTCCGGGAACCGGTAAAACTTTGCTGGCACGCTCTGTCGCCGGTGAAGCCAATGTACCGTTCTTTACCATTTCCGGCTCGGACTTCGTTGAAATGTTTGTCGGTGTTGGTGCAAGCCGCGTCCGCGATATGTTTGAACAGGCGAAGAAAAACTCTCCGTGCATTATCTTCATCGACGAGATCGATGCAGTCGGTCGTCACCGTGGTGCCGGTCTTGGCGGTGGTAATGATGAGCGCGAACAGACATTGAACCAGTTGCTGGTTGAGATGGATGGTTTTGAAGCCAATGAGAATATTATTCTGATTGCTGCAACGAACCGACCGGATGTGCTCGATCCTGCTCTGCTGCGTCCGGGTCGTTTCGACCGACAGGTTGTTGTGCCTAATCCGGATGTAAGCGGCCGTGAACAAATTCTGAAAGTGCATGTCCGTAATGTACCGCTGGCACCAAATGTGGATCTGAAGGTTCTGGCTCGCGGTACTCCTGGTTTCTCCGGTGCGGATCTGATGAACCTCGTCAACGAAGCGGCTCTGATGACTGCCCGTCGTAACAAACGTCTTGTTACTATGCAGGAATTTGAAGACGCTAAAGACAAGATTATGATGGGTGCGGAACGTCGTTCTTCGGCGATGACGCAGGCAGAAAAAGAGCTGACCGCTTATCATGAATCCGGTCATGCGATTGTGGCAATGAATGTTGCCGCTGCTGATCCGGTGCATAAAGCGACAATCATTCCGCGTGGTCGTGCGCTGGGTATGGTGATGCAGCTGCCGGAAGGCGACAAATATTCCATGAGCTATAAGTGGATGGTGTCGCGCCTTGCAATCATGATGGGTGGCCGTATCGCCGAAGAACTGAAATTCGGTAAGGAAAACATCACTTCCGGTGCGTCTTCCGACATTGAACAGGCAACCAAACTTGCCCGTGCAATGGTGACCCGCTGGGGCTTCTCTGAAAAGCTCGGCTATGTGGCTTATGGCGAAAATCAGGAAGAAGTGTTCCTTGGTCATTCTGTTTCGCGCACACAGAACGTGTCTGAATCAACTGCACAGCTGATTGATGCGGAAGTCCGTGAGCTGATTGATAATGCTTATGCGGAAGCCCGCCAGATTCTGACAGATAAGCATGATGCCTGGGTCGCGATTGCTGAAGGCCTGCTGGAATATGAAACTCTGAGCGGTGAAGAGATCAAACAGCTGATCGCCGGTCAGAAGCCGAACCGCGATACCGGTGATGATTCACCTTCGTCGCGCGGGTCGGGTGTTCCTAAAGCCGGTGCACCACGTAAAAAGCCTGATGCAGAGCCGGAAGCCGGTCAGGATATGAAGCCTGAACCACAGGCATAATTATTCTGTATATTATGAGTTGAAAGAACCGGGCTTTATGTCCGGTTTTTTCTTTTTTGGCCAGTTTGTTAGCCGAGGCTGTCGGAAATCATGTTCGTGGTAATTGTGTTATAAAGCCGCAATTTGAAAACCGGATTTGTTTACCAGATGATTAGTTTCATCACCGGAATATTTGACAAAAGATAGCAAAAAGCTGCATTGCTATTTTCAAATTTACGCCGGTTTTGCGTTTGTGCTGATGAGAGCAGAAAATGGCGGCGTTTTGTAAAGAAAAGGCTTGAACATGTCCCGTAAATATTTTGGTACTGACGGTATCCGCGGTAAGGCTAATTCTTTTCCGATGACGCCGGATATCGCCATGCGGGTTGGTATGGCTGTTGGCTTGTCGTTTCGTGACGGCGGGCAGGGGCAGCGCGTGGTGATCGGTAAGGATACCCGCCGTTCAGGCTATATGCTGGAAAATGCACTGGTTGCCGGTTTTACTTCAATGGGGATGGAAGTGTTCCTGCTGGGGCCGATTCCGACACCGGCTGTTGCTATGTTATGCCGCTCTCTGCGTGCAGATATTGGTGTGATGATTTCGGCTTCGCATAATCCTTATTACGATAATGGGATTAAGCTTTTTGGCCCTGATGGTTATAAATTGTCAGATGCGCTGGAATTGCAGATTGAAAAGCTGATTGATGACGACATGAGCGCTCATATGAGCAGCCATGGTGAAATCGGTCGTGCCAAGCGCGTTGATGGTGATATTTATCGCTATATTGAATTTGCCAAGCGTACAATGCCACGTCATTTGTCGCTCAATGGTCTGCGTATTGTCGTCGATTGCGCCAATGGTGCAGCCTATAAAGTAGCACCTGCTGCTTTGTGGGAACTGGGTGCAGAAGTTATCACCATTAATAATACGCCGAATGGTACGAATATTAATGAGGATTGCGGCTCAACCCATCCGGAAGGCCTGATCCGTAAAGTGCATGAAACCCGTGCGGATGTTGGTATTGCGCTTGATGGTGATGCTGACCGTGTGTTGATGGTTGACGAAAATGGCACGATCATTGACGGCGATCAGCTGATGGCTGTGATTGCGGAAAGCTGGTCAAAGAGCGGACGTCTCGTTGGCGGCGGTATTGTTGCGACCATCATGTCGAACCTTGGACTGGAGCGCTTCCTTGGTGATCAGGGGCTGACACTTGCCCGCACCAAAGTTGGCGATCGCTATGTTGTTGAACATATGCGTGAGAACGGTTTCAATGTCGGGGGGGAACAGTCTGGTCATATTGTGTTGTCAGAATTTGGCACAACTGGTGACGGCCTGATTTCAGCACTGCAAATTCTGGCAGTGATGCAGGATCAGCAGCGTCCGCTGAGCGAAGTTTGCCGTAAATTTAAACCGGTACCGCAGATTCTTAAAAATGTACGTGTTTCCGGCGGCAAGCTGCTTGAGAATAAATCCGTTATGCAGGCCATTGAAGAGGGTAAAAATGCTCTCAATGGCAGCGGTCGCGTGGTCATCCGTCCATCCGGTACTGAGCCGTTGATCCGCGTTATGGCGGAAGGTGACGATGGTCGACTGGTTGAAACCGTTGTCGATGACATTATTACAGCGATTAAAACGGCTGCCAAGTAACAGTTAATTCAATAAAACTATACGATAAAAAAGGGCGCATTTCTGCGCCCTTTTTATATATTGTTATGTATGAAAATGTTAATAAATATGATGAATAAACAAGGTTAAGCAGCATTTAACCTTTCGAATTTATGGTGTGTTTCAGAATAGTCGTCCCGGTGATGCAGGCCGTGGATTTGCGATAGGACACGCTATGATGAATTTGAAGAAAATGCTTATCGCCGGTGTTGCAGGGCTTACAGTTACAGCCTCTGTTTCTTCGGTTTTCGCAGCGGATATCGTGGATATCCCGGAGCCGATCATTCCTGAGGTGGTGGTTGCGCCATCGCCGGTTGGTGGTTGGTATCTGCGCGGCGATATCGGTTACTCTGCGCCGAAATTCAAAGGTGCGGACTATACTACAATTGATAATTGTGGGACTGCTTGCGGTGGCGCTACCAATCCTACTTTTGGCAGCAATGAGCTCTTCGGTAAGTTGAAAGGCTCTTTCCTGCTCGGCGGTGGTGTCGGTTATCAGGTGACAGATTACTTCCGTACCGATCTGACCGTCGACTATATGACACGCTCGAAATTTAATGGTCATACATTCGGCTCGGCATGTAACGGCGATATGAATTGCGCCTCGACAGAACGTGGTCGCATGTCAGCATTATCCATCCTTGCCAACGCCTATGTTGATCTCGGTAATTTCAACGGTTTTACACCTTATGTTGGTGCCGGTATCGGTGGTACGCGCGTAAAATGGGGTGACCTGCAGGATGTGACCTATAATAAAACACAACAAGGTACGGCTGATTGGCGCTTTACTTGGGCTTTGATGGCCGGTGCTTCCTACGATCTCACCCAAAGCCTGAAGCTGGATGCCGGTTATCGTTTCCGACGCATTGAAGGCGGCGAAGTCTTTAAGGGGAACGCCTATTTGGGCAATGGCTCCGATAAACATATGGACATCCACGATGTCCGTGTTGGTCTGCGTTATCAGTTCGGTGGCTACTCAGCACCAACTGCTTACAATGACATGACCACGCCTGTTTATAAATAAAATATCTGTGCTGTGCCTCAGCGGGCGCAGCACAATTCATACTGATTTTTACTTGATAGATTTCGGCCTGATGGGCGTGAAATAACATTACAGGACGCAGATGATGAGAAAATCTTCATTCATGTCATTGCAGAGCGCAGTACTTACCGTTGCAGCTTTTACATTTGCCGGTGGCATGGCTCAGGCTGCGGATCTTGATCAGGTTCTTTATGCGACACCTGCCGATCAGGATGTTTTCAAGCCGGTTGAAATTGGTTCTGGCTGGTATTTGCGCGGTGATATTGCCTATGTGCCGTCAAGCCATGCCAAGCTGCGCCTCAAAGGCTATGATTGGCTCGGCACCGAACGCGGTGAGGTAAAGGCAACGGCTGCTTATAGCGGTGGTGTCGGCTATCAGTTCACCAATAATATCCGAGGCGATATTACAGCCGGTTACCGCAAGTTGAAGGCAAGCGGGGAGCCGGTTGAAGCAGACGTCTGGGAAGTTATGGCGAATGCTTATTATGATATTGGCAATTTCTCCGGTGTGACGCCTTATGTCGGTGCCGGTCTGGGTATGGCCAATGTTGACTATAAAGTGGGCTATAAAATTCCGGGTACGAATGACGATGCATTTGGCGGACGAAATACGACGCGTCTGCAATGGGCTTTGATGGCCGGTGCTGCGATTGATGTGACCGAGAATATCAAATTTGATCTTGGTTACCGCTATGCACGTATCTCATCGGGCGATGCAGCAGATGCCGCATCCTTTACATTCTCGGATAAAGGTCTGGAATCGCATCAGATTCGCGCTGGTATCCGCATGACGACCTGGTAATCAGGCCAGAATTTACAGTTCTAAAAAATGCCGCGCTCAGATGATCGCGGCATTTTTACTTTAGCAAGCGGCCAGTTGAGCCAGATGTGTGTTCATATCGGTGGCTTCGCCTGCGGCATTGATCGTGTCGAAATAATCATGCCAGCCGGTAGCTGCAATTGCTTCCAGCAAGATTGTAACGGCCGCGTTGTCATTGAATTTCCAGATAGCGAAAAACTGCTGCTGCGCCGGATGCTGCTGTGACGGATCGGTTTGGCCGAAAGCCAGAGGTTCAATGCCAAATTCAGACAGGCTGCCCATGCCAGCGCCAATGGTGGCGAAGAAGGCTTGTTTTTCTTCTTTTGACAAAGCAATCCATGTGGCTTTAGGGCTGTATAATTCTGCAAGATAATGGGTCATATCAGTCTCATGTCGTGGGAGGATTATTTATTGATTGTCCGCAAGGCGCGTTTGCAGATGCGGGCGATAGAAGGTGATGCGCTTTCCTGAAGCCAGCGGTCGCAAAGGGTGCGTACCCAGTCCGGTGTGGTTTTGGAGGCATCATTGAGCCAGTTGGCGACAGAATCTTGCACATAGATTTCCGGATCGCTGCGTAGTGCTTCAAGAATAGGGCGTGCCAGTTCAGGCTGAGTTTTCAGCAGATTGAAATGAGCGCACCATACACCGCGCGGGCGGACTGCCTCACAGGCATAGCGCCGGATTTTGTAGGACGTATCATTTGTCCATGGCTGCAACAGGCTGAAACTCAATTCCGGTTGCGCAATTAAATCACCGCGCATGGCCAGCCACGCCCATTCGCGCACACCAAAATGATGATCATCAGCAAGCGGGCGGATCAGTTCCAGCTTTTCTGCTAAGGCAAGATGCTGTTGCTGGGCGATAAAATAACAGGCCCAGCCACGGATCGTGTCTGACGGATGGTTATTCAAGTCAGTCAGCCTGGTCGTGCCATGCGTGTGCAATAGTTCAGCAGCCTGCGCCATGCGCGCAGTTATGCCCGCTGAGGAACCATCGAGTTGTTGATGCAACTCTGCGGGTATATCGGGAAAGGCAGTGCGCATCAGCTTTGCAAAATCAATGGCCAGACATTCGGTCAGCACAGTGGTTTCAGCCGCACCGCTATTCAGCTCTGCCAGCCGTTCTGGTGTGATGTCGCTCATACGTCGTACAGATTTAACGGGCGTTTTTGCCATTGTTGATATCTTTCTGTGCCGTGGTCCAGATTTTGGCGAGCAGGGCGCTGAGAAGTTGTTTTTCTTTATTATTCAGTGGCGCCATCAGTGAGGCAATCCATTGTGTGTGATCGCTCACCAGCGATGCAGCCGTTTCAGAACCTTTGTCTGTCAGGGTGATCAGAATTGAGCGGCGATCCGTTTGGCTGTGATTCCTCAGGATGAATCCATCACGCTCCAAACCGTCGAGCAGACCTGTCAGAGTGGCGCGGGTGATGCCTGCACGTTCTGCCAAAAGATGCGGCGCCAGACCCGAGGACTCACTCTGCAATAAAAAGAGAACCACAAAACGGCTCTCTGAGAGCTGATATGGTGCCAGCCGTTGAGCACAACTCAGATCAATCATTTTCGCTGCGCTCAGCAGTTCAAAGCACAGGCGCATATTCTGATAATGGCTGTTTTCCGGTGTTTCCGCACCCAAAATGGCGTGATGCTTCATTTCTAAAATATCCATATGGCGACATATAGTATGGCGCCTAATTATATGTCAAGATTGATGCTTATGATGTAATTTTGTCGCAGATGATAAATTCTGTGGCGGTTTTGTTTCTGACCCACTTGCGCGCAGGCAGGCTTTTATATAGCTTCGTCAGTGGGCCACTTCTCCCCAACGGGAAGCGTGCTATCTGAAAGGGTAGATACAAAATGACGACTTTTCCAAAGCCAGACATCCGTCCGGCTAATGCACAATTTTCTTCAGGTCCTTGCACCAAACGTCCAGGCTGGACATTGGAAGCGCTGGCAGATGCACCGCTCGGACGGTCGCACCGCGCTAAACTCGGCAAGACAAAGCTTAAACAAGCGATTGACCTGACCCGTGAAATTCTTCAGGTTCCAGCAGATTACCGCATCGGCATTGTGCCGGCATCGGATACCGGTGCGATGGAAATGGCTTTGTGGTCACTGCTTGGTGAGCGCGGCGTTGATATGGTCGCGTGGGAAAGCTTCGGTGCCGGTTGGGTCACCGATGTTGTAAAACAGCTTCAACTCAAAGATGTCCGCACATTTGATGCGCCTTATGGTGAAATCGTTGATTTCGCTCAAGTGGATTTCGACCGTGATGTGGTTTTCACATGGAACGGCACCACATCCGGCGTTCGTGTGCCGAATGCAGATTTCATTCCGGCAGATCGCAAAGGTCTGACCATTTGCGATGCAACCTCTTCTGCTTTTGCGCAGGATATGGATTACAGCAAGCTCGATGTCGTTACTTTCTCATGGCAGAAGGTGCTCGGCGGTGAGGGTGCGCATGGTATGCTGATCCTTTCCCCGCGCGCAGTTGAACGCCTTGAAAGCTATAAACCTGCATGGCCGCTGCCGAAAATCTTCCGCATGACCAAAGGCGGCAAGCTGATTGAAGGTATCTTCACCGGCGAAACTATCAATACCCCTTCAATGCTCTGCGTTGAAGATTATCTGGATGCGCTGCAATGGGCGCAGTCGATCGGTGGTCTTCAGGGTCTGATGGCGCGTGCGAATAACAATTTTGCTGTGCTTAACGATTTCGTTGAAAAGAGCGACTGGCTTGCCAATCTGGCCGTGGTGCCGGAAACTCGCTCTAACACCTCTGTTTGCCTGTCGATCAAAGGTGCACAGGTTGCAGCTTTGCCGGCGGATGCACAGGCTGCTTTTGCGAAAGGCATTGTGACGCTTCTGGAAAAAGAAGGTGTTGCCTTTGATATTGGTGCCTATCGCGATGCTCCGTCGGGTCTGCGTATCTGGACCGGTGCAACCGTAGAGGCATCAGACTTGCAGGCATTGCTGCCATGGCTCGACTGGGCTTTCCAGACGCAAAAAGCGCAGCTTTCCTGACCTCATAACACTGGCCGTAAGGCTCTTCTGAAAAATTGTAATGCCAGCTGCAACTGTGTTGGGACGGTTGCGGCACACCACCCTTATATTCTGCTATCACACAATTACGGAGGCCGTTATGGCACCTCGCGTTCTCGTTTCGGATAAATTGTCGCCAACCGCAGTGCAGATCTTCAAAGATCGCGGCGTTGAGGTGGATTATCTGCCGGATCTCGGTAAAGACAAAGAAAAACTGCTCGAACTGATCGGTCAGTATGATGGTCTGGCGATCCGCTCGGCAACCAAAGCCACTGAAAAGCTGATTGCTGCCGCCACCAATCTGAAAGTGATTGGCCGCGCCGGTATCGGTGTGGACAATGTGGATATTCCGGCTGCCTCGCGCCGCGGTATCATCGTTATGAATACGCCTTTCGGTAATTCGATCACCACTGCGGAACATGCCATCGCTCTGATGTTTGCGGTTGCCCGCCAGTTGCCGGAGGCTGACCAGTCAACCCGCGCCGGTAAGTGGGAAAAGAACCGCTTCATGGGTGTGGAAATTACCGGTAAGACACTCGGCGTGATCGGTTGTGGTAATATCGGTTCGATTGTTGCGACCCGCGCCATCGGCCTCAAGATGAATGTTGTGGCCTTTGACCCGTTCCTCTCGGAAGGCCGTGCCGAAGAGCTGGGCGTTGAGAAAGTCGAACTCGACGATCTGCTGGCGCGCGCAGACTTTATCAGCCTGCATACACCGATGACTGATAAGACCCGCAACATTATCAATGCGGAAAATCTTGCCAAGATGAAAGACGGCGTGCGCATCATCAATTGTGCCCGTGGTGGTTTGATTGTTGAGAAAGATCTGGTTGCAGCGCTGAAATCCGGCAAAGTTGCTGGTGCCGGTATCGACGTGTTTGAAGTTGAGCCAGCGACAGAATCTGAATTGTTTGATCTGCCGAATGTGGTTTGCACCCCGCATCTGGGCGCATCGACATCGGAAGCACAGGAAAATGTTGCCATTCAGGTTGCCGAGCAGATGGCTGACTATCTGATCAAAGGCGCGGTTACCAATGCGATCAACATGCCGTCGATCACTGCGGAAGAAGCGCCGCGCCTCAAGCCGTTTGTGAAGTTAGCTGAAGTGCTTGGTGCCTTTATCGGTCAGGTGACTGATGAGCCTATTCAGGAAGTTGAAATCCTGTTTGACGGTTCCACCGCTGCCATGAATACCCGCGCATTGATGAGCGCTGCGCTTGCCGGTCTGATCCGTCCGCAGGTCTCCGATGTAAATATGGTATCGGCACCGGTTATGGTGAAAGAACGCGGTATTATCGTCTCGGAAGTGAAGCGTGATAAATCCGGCGTTTTCGATGGTTATATCAAGATCACTGTGCGCACCACGACCCGTACCCGCTCGATTGCCGGTACCTGCTTCTCCGATGGCAAGCCGCGCTTCATCCAGATCAAGGGTATTAATCTGGATGCGGAAGTTGGTCAGCACATGCTTTACACCACCAATAATGACACGCCGGGCATGATCGGCTGGTTGGGTACGGTTTGTGGCCAGCATGGCGTGAATATTGCGAACTTCTCGCTCGGTCGTGAGCGGATGGGCGGCGATGCGATTGCGCTGCTCTATCTTGATGAGCGTATTCCGGATACTGTTCTTGATGTCCTGCGCGCTAATGAAGCCATTGTGCAAGCTCGCCCGCTGGTTTTTGATGTCGCTGCGGATTGATTAGGTCGCTGCGTCTGCTTATCTAAACTAAACACGCATCCCGGAAAGTATTGTGCTTTTCGGGATGTGCTTTATCAACGGACGGAATATCAATGTGGTATGCCGCCAGTGTATAAAGGCAATGAATATGTCTGAGAATACAATACCGTTGAGCGCCGACTGGCGTTTGATGCAGCCGTCAGATCTGGCGGAAGTCTATGATATGAGTTGTGTGGTGCATCCGGATTTTCCGGAAGATGCAGCCATTTATAAAGATCGTCTGGAAGTGTTTGCAGCCGGTTCTTTTGTGTTGCAGGGCGACAAACAATTGCTCGGCTATAGTTTCAGCCATCCGTGGATGCGGTTTTCCGCACCGGCACTGAACACGCTGTTACAAAAAGCACCGGAAGCCGCTGATAGTTTCTATATGCATGACGTAGCACTGCTGCCGCAGGCGCGTGCTTTTGGTGCTGCTCGCAAACTTGTTTCCATTTTGGTGGCGACTGCGCAGGCGCATGGTTTCGACTCACTGTCGCTCGTCGCGGTGAACGGATCGCAGCCTTATTGGGAAAAACAGGGATTCTCCGTGCAGGATGTGCCGCAATTGCGCGAAAAACTGCTCAGCTATTCGGAAGATGCGCGGTTTATGATGCGTAATCTGGTAAAATAAGCCAGTTTTTACAGGATGAGGTGCGATTTCCGGCAATCGGGAGTCGCACTTTTTGTTGTGACGCTGTATAGAAGCTCACGTTCTGTAAAAAATACGGGCTTGCATAAGCACGCGTTTTAGAAAGAGCGGGCCTAAAGCGGCATGTGTCACAGGCTCGATTCAAATTCCAAACACACTGTACATTCTGTACTGAGGAGTTTTCTTCATGGCTAATGTGATCGTCGTCGGCTCGCAATGGGGCGACGAAGGTAAAGGTAAGATCGTTGACTGGTTGTCGGAGCGCGCTGATGTTATCGTGCGTTATCAGGGCGGCCACAATGCCGGTCATACTCTGGTGATTGATGGTGTGAGCTACAAGCTTGCGCTGCTCCCTTCAGGCCTCGTACGCGGCAAACTTTCCGTTATCGGTAACGGCGTTGTCGTCGATCCGCATCATTTCGTGACAGAAGTTGAAAAGCTGCGCGCTCAGGGTGTTGAAGTTACCCCTGAAGTTCTGCGCATTGCTGAAAATGCTCCTCTGATCCTGTCTCTGCACCGTGAGCTGGATGCGATCCGTGAAGATGGTTCTGCCGGTCTGAAAATCGGCACCACCAAGCGCGGTATCGGCCCTGCTTATGAAGATAAGGTTGGCCGTCGTGCCATCCGTGTGATCGATCTGGCTGAGCCGGAAAGCCTGCGTCCGAAAATCGAACGCCTGCTGACCCATCACAATGCGCTGCGTCGCGGTATGGGCCTTGCTGAGATTTCCGTCGACAGCATCCATAATGAATTGACAGAAGTTGCCGACAAGATCCTGCCTTATGTGGATCAGGTCTGGAAAATTCTTGATGACAAGCGCAAAGCCGGTGCCCGTATTCTGTTCGAAGGTGCGCAGGGCGCGCTGCTTGATAACGACCACGGTACTTATCCGTTTGTGACTTCGTCCAACACTGTTGCCGGTCAGGCCGCAGCCGGTTCGGGTCTTGGTCCGACAGCAATCGGTTATGTGCTCGGTATTACCAAAGCTTACACCACCCGTGTTGGTGAAGGCCCGTTCCCTTGCGAACTGGATGATGCAATCGGCGAACATCTCTCAACAGTTGGCCGTGAAGTTGGTGTTAACACCGGCCGTTCACGCCGTTGCGGCTGGTTCGATGCGGTTCTGGTAAAGCAGACTGTGCGCACTTCCGGTATTACCGGTATTGCTCTGACCAAGCTGGACGTTCTTGATGGTCTGGACGAAATCAAAGTTTGCGTGGCCTATGAGCTGGACGGCAAGCGTATTGATTATCTGCCGGCCTCGATGGATGCACAGGCACGCGTCAAGCCGATCTATGAAACACTGGAAGGCTGGAAAGATACCACTGCCGGTGCCCGTTCATGGAACGAACTGCCTGCACAAGCTGTGAAATATGTTCGTTATATTGAAGAGCTGATCGGCACACCGGTTTCCATGCTCTCCACCAGCCCTGAGCGTGACGATACTATTCTGGTAACCGATCCGTTTCAGGACTAAAACCAGCTGAATAAGCATGATTTTAGAAGGCGGGATTTCGATCCCGCCTTTTTTGCGTTCACTGCCCCTTGATTGCTAAGGCAGACTGCTCCATCTTGGATCGGGGACGTTTTCAGGGTGATGCGGGACTTTTTAACGGTATTTTATCGTTTGTGACCGTCTGTAAGGTGTTGAATTCCACAGTAAACTTTGCATTCGTTAAGAGTTATGTTTAATAAAACATTCAGATTTCATCTGATTTTCTCATGAATAGGCTGATATGGCGCTGTACCTTAGCGCTCGGAGAGGCAGATTCAGTCGCCAGTAACGGATTTGGAAGAGTATGGCAGATTTTGCAGCGGTACTGAAAAAGACAATTGATGCTCAGGAAAATCCTGATCAGGCGCTTCGTCAGCGTGTCTATGCGAAGGCCCGTTCCACGATCGAGCAAAAGCTTGCGGCTGCCAGTGCGCCGGAGCAGGTGGCACAACGCCAGCGCCAGATTCTTGAAGCAGCCATCGAAGAAACCGAAGCTGAGTATCGTGCAGCCGAACGCGCTGCCGAAGAGGCTGCCAAGCCGGAGCAGGTTGCTGATCCGCTTGAAGATTTTCTCAAGGCCGTGCAGGAAGCAGGCGTTGTTGAAGAACAGAACGAACAGTCTTCTGTTTTGCCGGAGACACCCTATGATGAGACGCTGCATGGCGGCTCTCAGGATGAGTGGCAGAATGAACGCACAGAAAGCGCAGAATTTGACGAGCGCGCTTCTTACAAAAGTCATGATTATGATGAAGAGCCGCGTCGTGGCCGCTCAAAAGGTCTGATTGCCGGTCTCATTGCAGTGCTGCTGCTTGGCGGTGCCGGTTATGCGGGCTGGACTTATCAGGATCAGGTCAAGGATTATGTATCCTCACTGACCAGTGGCTCTACGGATAGCGGTGAAGGCACTGACGAGGGTGAAGATACCGGCGAAGGTGAAACTGCGCCGGATGCAACAAACCCGTCAACGAACACACCGGCGACTACAACACCGCCGGCAACAACAAATGACGGCGGCAATGCAACTGCACCTGCCGCCGACCCTAAACCTGAAGGTGAGCAGAAGCTGACCCAGCGCTTGCTGCCGGATGGCAGTGAAGTGGATGAAGGTTCTTCCGGTGATAAGCCGACAATCGGTGAAGGGACTTCCAATGCGCCGGTCTCAGGCACGGCGCCTGCTGCCAATGGCACAAATACCGGCACGGCAACGACACAGGGGCAGGCAGTTCCTGTTGGCCAGCAGGCTTTCTTCTATGAAGAACAGCGCGGTGGTGAAACTTCGGCTGCGATCAAGGGCAGTGTTGTCTGGTCTGTCGTGCAGGATTCACCGGGCGACGGTGTGCCTGATGAACCAGCCATTCGTGCGGATGTGAACTTCCCGGATAAGAAAATCAATCTGCGTATGACCATGCGTCGTAATGCTGATCAGTCGATCCCTGCAAGCCATCTGATCGAGATGATTTATACCGTGCCGGAAGATTTCGACGGCGGTGTGATTGAGAATGTTCAGCGTGTCACTTTCAAGGATTCTGAGCAGTCTGCGGGTAATCCGCTGGCAGCGATCCCGATGAAAATCGCGGATAACTTCTTCCTCGTAGCGCTCAATGATGCGCGTACAGCAGTTGATATGAACCTGACACTGATGCGCCGTCAGCAATGGATTGATATTCCGATCACCTATCGTAATGGTCGCCGCGCTTTGCTGAGCATCGAAAAAGGTGTTCCGGGCGATAAGGTCTTTGATGAAGTGCTCAAATCCTGGGGTAGTTCCGCACCGGCAGCGAATTAATCCTGTCTGGATTTCAATAAAAAACCGCCCTGTGCATGATGCGCAGGGCGGTTTTGTTCTATTGGATGTCCGGATCGTTTATGCAGCCTGAGCAGAGGCCATGACAGCCTCCTGAACCTTTTCAAAAGCACGGACTTCGATCTGGCGCACACGCTCACGGCTGATGCCGAATTCAGTGGACAGGTCTTCCAGTGTTACCGGCTCTTCGCTCAAGCGGCGGGCTTCGAAAATGCGGCGCTCACGGTCGTTGAGCTGGGACATTGCATTTTCAAGCATGCTGCGGCGGCTGTTGAGTTCATCTTCGTCGATCAGTACCTGTTCTTGTGATGCACTGTCATCAACCAGCCAGTCTTGCCATTCGCCGCTTTCACCTTCCGATGCACGGATCGGTGCGTTGAGCGAAGCATCGCCGCTCATACGGCGGTTCATGGACACGACTTCTTCTTCCGAGACGCGCAGGCGGGTCGCGATTTCTTTGACCTGTTCAGGGCGCAGATCGCCGTCATCCAGTGCCTGAATCTTGTTCTTGGCCTTACGCAGGTTAAAGAACAGACGTTTCTGGTTGGCGGTGGTGCCCATTTTAACAAGGCTCCACGACCGCAATACATATTCCTGAATTGAGGCTTTGATCCACCACATTGCATAGGTCGCAAGACGGAAACCGCGTTCCGGTTCAAAGCGTTTGACCGCCTGCATCAGGCCGACATTGCCCTCAGAGATAACTTCCCCGATCGGCAGGCCGTAGCCGCGATAGCCCATAGCAATTTTAGCCACAAGACGCAGGTGGCTGGTAACAAGTTTATGCGCTGCTTCCGGATCAGCATGCTCGCTATAGCGTTTGGCAAGCATATATTCTTCCTGAGGCTGAAGCATCGGGAAACGGCGGATTTCATCGAGATATCGTGTCAGACCACCATCACCTGCGGTGATAGCCGGTAAAGTTGCACGGGCCATAAAGCACCCTCCTTTTTGTGACAGGTTCCCATTGAGGCGAACCCGCGTCTGTATGATAACCATTTCAGACAGTTCGTCGCATAAAGTGAGTATATAGGAAGAATTTAGGCGAAAACACGGTCAAAGTGACAAAACACGAGAATTTTATCAGAATGACTACATAATTATAATAATGAAGGTTTGTTTTGTTAACCTATTGAAAAATCAATGTAATATTATATGGAAAATGATAGGGATAAAAAATAATCGGGAGAAGGATGTGCTCCGCTCCCGATTATTACAGTAATTTAATGAAGCGCTATGCTGTCAGCAGACTTGCAATCCGGGTTTAGTCCTTCAGCCCGCCGTTGCGGAATGCCTCAACCAGATTCTGCATATCTTCCGGCATCTCTGCGGTAAATTCCATAAATTCACCGGTCATCGGATGCTCAAAAGCCAGCAAACGCGCATGGAGTGCCTGTCGCTGAAAATTCTGTACGGTTGTTTTCAGCTCATCCGTCAGACGATTGGCCTTGGTTTTATAAGCACCACCATAATCATTGTCTCCGATCAGCGGGTGGCCGATATGAGCCATATGTACACGGATCTGATGGGTGCGTCCGGTTTCCAGACGGCATTCGACCAGTGATGCAAGCGCTGTCGCGTCGCTGTTTTCGCCAAAGCGTTCTTCAAGCGTATAATGCGTAATCGCATAACGGGCATCTTCGCGGTCTTCACGTACCACTGCCTGTTTGGTGCGATCCCGATGCGAGCGCCCCAGATGGGCATCAATCGTACCTGCGGGACGCTCCGGCATGCCCCAAACCAGAGCCAAATAAGCGCGTTCCAGAGCGCCGGTACGGCCGTGATCAGCAAACTGCGCACTCAGGTTCTGGTGTGCCTTGTCGTGTTTGGCAATAACCAGCACGCCGGACGTGTCTTTATCCAGACGATGGACAATGCCAGGACGCTTAACGCCGCCGATGCCGGACAGGCTGTCACCGCAATGGTGTATTAAAGCGTTAACCAAAGTTCCAGTCCAGTTGCCATTTCCCGGATGAACAACCAGTCCGGCAGGCTTGTTGACCACAATTATGTCATTATCTTCATAAAGGAGATCAAGCGGAATATCTTCCGGCTGTGGAACAGCTGGTTCGGCTTCGGGAATGTGTAGCGCAATCGTTGAACCTTCGCGCAATTTGTGCTTAGGCTCGCTCACAGTCCGGTTGTCTACCAGTACATGGCCGGCACTTATGAGTGATTGGATGCGATTTCGTGAAAGATCAGGCGTGAGTTGAGAAGCAAGCCACTGATCCAGCCGCTTTCCTGCGGCATCTGCGTCGGCAATTAGCTCTTTCAATCGTCTCTTCCCTTCGTTATCACGCCTCGCGATATCAGTAATCGGAGACCTTAATGCAGGATCATTATTATCAAGAGCACCCGGAGCAGCAACAATATGCTGCACAAGCTTATCAGGAGCCACCGCTCGATCCGGCTATGGAACGTGTGCGCCGTAAAATGATTCGACTGCTGATTATATCAATTGGCATTATGGTGATAGGTCTTATCGCGGTGCTGAGCGCCGTCGTCTATAAAATCAATCAGGCTCCCGATACAGCAGAAAGTGAAACAGCTCAATCTGATATTCCGGGACAGAACCCCGGGGCTAATATTCCGGGGCAAGCTGTCAAGAAAGACGCTCAGGCTCAGAATACAGAAAATAAGACTGCAGAGCTGCCGCCAATGGTTGAATCCCAGCTGGAACTGGCACCGGGCACACGTCTTCTGTCGCAGAGCCTGTCCGGCAATTTGGTGTCGCTGGAAACTTTGCTGCCGGATGGCGGTACTGAAATCATGATTTATGATTATCGCCAGTCCCGTTTTGTCGGACGTATGCGCCTCGGCAATCTGGAATAGCACTTCGCTCAATTTAAAAGCTCCGCTCCGGCGACAGCCGGTGCGGAGCTTTTGTTTGTTTAAAGCATATTAGTGCTGGATAAACGCTGACAGAGTTTCAGTCTGGCCGGATCGGGGCTTTGCCTGTCTGCTAATCATTTATAAATTGCAGACATAAAGATTCTTTAAGTCGGACTGCGGTTTGACCTGTGTCAGAAGTTTTGCCAAGGTGCATTCAATTGATATTGAAAATGCTCTGAATTCTTAAGTGGTCGCATAATTGCGGGTGTTAAATGAGACCATTTAAACGCGTAATATGTACCGGCGTGTTCCACCCACGTTTGCGACTGGCCTTTGTGTTTTAGGCACAAAACCGGTTCTATGGGGATTTTAATAATGAAAAATGATTATGAAAAACAGCTTCGTGATGCGGGTGTGCGGATTACGCGTCCCAGACGCGTCATTCTCGATATCCTGTCTCAGACGGAAGGGCATCCGGATGCTCTGGAAATTTTCCGTCGCGCAGTTGAGGTTGATAGCAGTATTTCATTATCGACCGTCTACCGGACAATGAAATTGCTTGAAGAGCAGGGCGCTATTCATCGCCATGCTTTTGACGGTGGCCCGTCCCGTTTCGAGCAGGCCGGTAATCAGCATCATGATCATCTGATTGATATGGAAACCGGTGATGTGATCGAGTTTCACTCTGAAATGATTGAGAAATTGCAAGAAGAAATCGCCCGCTCGCTGGGGTATGAAATCATCCATCACCGCTTTGAGCTCTATGGCCGTAAAATTAAAAAGCAATAGAATTAATATATCAGAATTTATTTTTAAATAATTTGATTTTGTGTGAAACCATTTCAAATGACGGGCGTTGTAGTGATTGTGAAAGGCTAACAATCTGCCCCCTCACAGTTCAGCCTTTCACGCACCGCGGGTATGCCCCCTAATCCCACGGTCTGCGCGCTCCAGGAATTCAGTTTTCGGAGCGCGCTATTTTTTGTTTGAATGGCTGAGTTTATTGAATGCGCCACAACAAGCGCCTTTAAAAATCGAAATTCCGGTGCGGTATACGCAGATAATATTCCACGCTGTCTGATTTAATTGAATAATGGGCAATGCCGCTGACCGCCTGCGGAACAATGCGCAGCAAAACAGCGCTGCCGAAGCGGGATGTATCAGGCTGAGGCTTGTGCAGTGCCGGAATATCCGGTGGATGATCTGTACTGTCCGGCGGGCAGGTGTGCTCTTTCCAGTGGATGATCAGATCCATCTCGCCTTCACCATCAGGCTCCAGTTCCGCAGCGATGGTCAGCCTGCCATGCTCGCAGGCGAGTGCACCATAGGAGGCCGAATTGACGATCAGCTCATGGAAAGCAAGCCCGACATGCAAGGCCGCACCCGGGAACAGATAGGCATCCTGACCGGTGATGGTGAGACGCGGATCTTTCGGGTGAATATATTTCTCTAATTGGGAAAACAGCAACTCGCGAAAGGCGGCACCGTGCCAGTTTGAATCGGTGACCAGATCCTGAGAATGCGAGAGCGAATGAAGACGTCCGCGAAATTTTTGTAAAAACTGATCGACAGAGCCGGAAAAACGGGCTGTTTGCATGGCAATGCTTTGAATGATTGCCAGCAGATTTTTGGAGCGGTGGCTGACTTCCCGCAACAGGATTTTTAAAACCTGTTCACGGTGTTTCAGCTCGCTGATTTCGACAGCGGTCGTGACCACGCCGATGATGTTACCTTCTTCATCCCTGTCGCCGTCGATAAAGAATTCATACCAACGCGGGTTTTTCTTATCGGGAAAAGACAGTTCCAGCCGCTGGGCATCGCCCGTTGCAAGCAGCTGGTTTTTGGCGGTGATCAATTGGCTGGCAATGTCTTTCGGCATCAGCTCATTTTCGCTGATGTCGGGGCGCCATGGTAAATGCCAGAAATCAGGCAGGTTCTCTGCCCAGCTGTAAACCAGATTTGGGGTTTGGTAAAAAACAGAAACATTGCTGTTCCGGATGGCTCGCAACAGGGAGCGTAAGCGGATCTGGCCGGTGCTGCTATATCCTGACACAGGAGATGTGTGAGCCATCAGATAGACTTTCTGTACTTCAGATCTGGCTTGAATTGCTAATTGTTGAGGCATGCCAGAAGACAGAGACGGGACGCAGCGCCGGCGTCCCGATTGGCTTATTAAGTTGAATGTGTCTCATTTATGCTTTCCTGATGAAACCGGCGATCAGCGACAAGAGCAGCAAGCCAAGGAAGATATAGAACAGGATTTGCGCAATACCAGCCGATGCACCGGCAATTCCGCCGAAACCGAGAGCACCGGCAATAATGGCCACGATCAGAAAGACAACTGCATAATACAACATGATAACCTCCTCATTTTCAGATTGTGTTTTGTGGAAACAAAACCGGATATATTCAGGTTATTGCATGTTATAGAAACGTATCGTGGCGCGTTTAGTTCCTGTCATTGCGCATTTATGGCGATCTTTTTATGCGTGTGCCGGTGC
This sequence comes from Hyphomicrobiales bacterium, assembly GCA_900470735.1. Lineage (GTDB taxonomy): Bacteria > Pseudomonadota > Alphaproteobacteria > Rhizobiales > Rhizobiaceae > Pseudochrobactrum. The sequence goes on from UCCC01000006.1 coordinate 192,075, forward strand.
ACTTTCCTCAAAAAACAGCGCCTGACTGATCAGGGCCTTGACCATGTCCGGATTGAACGGTTTGGTGACGAGGAAAGTCGGTTCTGATCTTTCGCCTGTGAGCAGACGCTCCGGAAATGCCGTGATAAAGATCACCGGAATAGCATCGGTTTTCAGGATATCATTGACCGCATCAATACCGGAGCTACCGTCTGCGAGCTGAATATCCGCCAAAACCATGGCCGGTTTTTCTGCATTATAGAGCGTCAGAGCTTCCTGATGCGTGCGGGCAATACCGACAACCTCATGTCCCAGTGTTTCCACCATCTGCTCAATATCCATGGCGATCAGTGGTTCATCTTCAATAATCATGATGCGGGTGGCGACATGGCGGGAAATCTGCTCGGAGGCTTCCGAAAGCAGGGCAGAGAAGCCCGCTTCATCTTCCTGCAGGATTTCTGCAGCTTCTTTATCGTTGAAGCCTTCGACAGAAACCAGAAGGAAAGCCTGACGTGAACGCGGTGTCAGCATAGCCAGATTTTGCGATGCGCGCTTTTCCCACGGATGTTGCTGGCCATGATCCGGTATTTCAATGGTCGTGCGGTCGAAAATACTGGAATAAAGCCGGTAGAGCGCTATCTTATCAGATGAACTGTCCGGAAAGACTGAAATGTCATCAATAAGCGCTTCAAGGATTGCTGCAACATATGCATCTCCTGCTGATTGTGAGCCGGTAACGGCACGTGAGAAACGGCGGAGGTAAGGCAGATGCGGTGCAATACGCGTAGACAATGACATTGAATGCTCCATTTATATCGGCAGTCAGCAGACTGCCTGTTTATGGTTCTAACGGCTGACTATAAAAATTGTTCCTGCGTTTGGGAACTATTTATTCGCCCCTGCATTATGACTTGGATATGGCATCTCAATCGGCTGAATTTCGGAAACCGTAAAAATGCTTTGATCTGAGCCCCTGTGAAAGTCTGGGCGATAACCGGAATACGACTGAGATGACCAATAAGAACAAAACACTTCAGGACCAAGATAACGCTATGACCTCATTTTCGCGCGAGGATTACGCGCAAAACAGCCAGCATTCGGGCAGTTCAAATAAGGGGGATGAACTGGGCGCAAATTCGGAGATCGGTACAAAACTCCGTGCGCTTTATTCCAGTATTCAGGACGAGACGATTCCTGACCGTTTTCTTGATCTTTTGGAGAAACTTGATCAGGCCGAACGTAAATCTGCTTCTCATTCAAGGAATTAAGAGGAATGGCGGAGGAGAGAGACGAATTCAAGCGGCTGATGCTTGCAGCCTTACCGGGCTTGCGAGCCTTTGCCGTGTCGCTGTCAGGTCAGCAGGACAAAGCTGATGATCTGGTGCAGGATACGATTATGAAAGCCTGGGGCAAACGTGACAGCTTCGAGATGGGCACCAATATCAAAGCCTGGCTGTTTACGATTTTGCGTAATGAATTTTACAGCCAGATGCGCAAGCGCGGCCGTGAGATACAGGATTCTGACGGGCTTTATACAGAGCGTCTGGCGGTGCATCCGTCCCAGTATGGTTCACTGGACTTGCAGGATTTCCGTAAGGCTTTGAATGAGCTGCCTGATGATCAGCGTGAAGCCATTATTCTGATCGGCGCTTCCGGTTTTTCCTATGAGGAAGCAGCAGAAATTTGTGAGTGCGCTGTCGGCACAATCAAAAGCCGTGTCAGCCGTGCGCGTGTCCGGTTGCAGGAACTGCTCGATATTAAAGGCAATTCTGATTACGGGCCGGACGAAGCGTCATCACAGGTGACAATGCGCTCTTTTTAAACGGAGTTCAGACTATTTGAAAATAATCGCAGTGCTGAATGGTGAAAGCGGTACTTTGCGCACGCTGGATATAGCGGCGTTTATCGCAGATGCGAAAGCTGCATTCACCGCAGAAGGTCATGAGTTGCACTGCGAAGTCACCGACGGAGAGAATATTCTTAGTATACTTGAAGCGGCCGTGCAAAACCCTGATTATGATGTTTTGCTGGCCGGTGGCGGTGACGGCACGATCTCCGCAGCAGCTGCGCTGGCATGGCGCAATAATAAGATATTAGGCGTCTTGCCTGCGGGGACAATGAACCTGTTCGCACGTTCCCTGAATATGCCGCAAAATATCAGTGTCAGTATTCACGCGTTGGCGCGTGCTACCATTCAGGCGGTTGATATCGGTACCTGTAACGAACAGGTCTTCGTGCATCAGGTGGCGATTGGCTTGCATCCGCTGCTTATCCGTATTCGCGAGAAATATAATTATTCTTCCCGCCTCGGTAAAATCTGGGCGAATTTTCGCGCTATGGTGCAATTGATCAGGCATGTGCCTCGCGTAAAGACGGAGGCCGTTATTGACGGCCGCACAATCAAAGGCGTGTATTCCGCTCTGGCGATTTCCAATAATCCCTATGGCGACGGCGTTTTGCCGGTTGCACCGGATGTACAGACAGGGCGGCTGGGGTTTTATCTGGCGAAGCCCTTGCCGGTGAGCGGAATGATCCGGTTGTTCTGGGATATTCTGCGCGGCAAATGGCGTAGTAATCTCGCGATCGTGGAAGACCATGCCCGTTCTGTACAACTAAAAACTGTGACGCATAAAACACATCAATATATGTCTGTTGACGGAGAATTGCTGCCGTTGCCCGCTATGCTGGAAATACAAATCCATCCGGCTGCACTGAAGGTGCTGATGCCGGAAGATGTGGGGCAGATGCTCAAAGATCTCTGAAAAAACACCGCGCAGAAATATCTGCGCGGTGTTTTAGAGCGTTTTACAGTCAAGTTGGATCAACTTGGACAATCCGGGATAATGCGACAATTAAAAAATTTGAGACGCGAGCGCAGTGAGTACGATTAAACGCGGCACGCTCTGGTCTTATAGCGTAGCCGCGCCGGTATCGTCAGAGCTGGCGCCGAGCTTTTCCAGAGCAAGCTCGATTTCTCGCAAATCTTTATTCAGCCCGTCATCGGGATCCATGCCGCCTTCAGTCGCCGCACGCTGAATATCACGCGCATCTTCCTGAAGTTTCATAAGCGCATCGATTTTGTCTTGCCTGGTCTGGGACGTATTTTTGAGGATGTCGTCAAGCTGAGCTTTTGTTGAGCTGGTCATTGATGGTCTCCTTAGGGTTGTGGCTGAGCTGAACTCTGCGGAGTGGAGGCGGGCAGTGTTTAGCTGCCCTGATCCTTCTTCGGGGTGCTGTCGGATTTTTTATCCTTTGACAGCAGGCTGACTGCAAGCAAGCCGGCAACCGGCAATGCTAGAGTCAGAAGCGGCTTTTTAAGCAGTGTCGGCACGGCTGCAACGGCAGCGGCAGTCAGAGCCGCATTGGTATCGATGGCAGCGCGTCGCTCTTCAAGCCGGCGCTTTTCTGCATTATCCATGACGCGGTTGATGATAAAGGCAAGGATGGCCAGTACCACACAACCGGCAGTAATGATCAGTGCTGCGATAATCAGGCCGAAATGCATCATCAGCGCGAAAAACAATGCCATTAACAGGAAGAATGTTCCTGTGAGCAGGGCAACCGCCATAATCGTATAAAGTATGGCGCTGCGCTTGGCGCGCTGTGTTGCCGCTTGCACTTCGCTGCCGATAATAGCTGAGATAACCGGTGTGAAGAGTTTCAGCATGTTAGCGCCGTGTCAGAGCAGCAACGAGATAGCCGAAGGCGGCAGCCAGTGCGAGGGATGTCACCGGACGCTCCTGCACATAATCTGTAACCTGCTGTTCAACCGAGCAGGCGCTGCTTTTGAGTGAGTTCAGAGCGTCTTCGCCCTGTTCATAAGCATCATTATAGGCATCGGATGCGTCTTGTCTGACCTGATTGATCTTTCGTGATCCCATATCTGTCAGTGTGGCGGCAATCGCAGCAATATCTTCTTTAAGCTGGGCAATTTGCGCCTGCAATTCTGCAGTGCTTTCGTCCTGAATGTCATTTACGATTTTAGTTTCACGAGCCATTGATGCCTCCGGTAAATGGAATGAGCAAATTATCGGGTTTCGTTTGAATTCAAGAATATAACGTAGCTTTAAGCTAATGGTTCCACGGTTTCATTGCCAGAGGGCTGCCGGAAAACAGTCGCCCGCCAAGGCTATAATCGGCAATCAGGGTTAATTGCGTTTTTTGTGGTGCAAAATTCAGGACATAATAAAACGGCAGCCCGCACGTTACGCGCAGGCTGCCGCTAAAAGGGAGAGTTGTGTGAAATAGGGTGTCAGGCAATCATCAAAATGAGAGCCGCAATAAACAGGCATGCGGCGGTCACATAAAAACCGGCGCGTAAAACTGCGGTTTCCTGCCGTTCCGGTTCAAAAGAACCTGCCATTGCAGTGCGGGCGGCAGCTTCAATGGTCTGCATATCTTTGTGCATCATCTACTGTCTCCGTAATCATTATGACACTGTCAGAAGTCTATAATGGTATGCACCACCATATACGGCTTTAATGCGACAGCTATATGATTGTTCCTTGGCGCGATCTTAATATTTGACGATACAGAGCCGGATATGCAAACCTGTATATAATTGTCATGTTATGGATTGGCGATTGCGGCTATAATCTTAGCTGCGACAGCGACTCACCAAAGCTGCGGATCGGAAAAAGCAGCTTACCGGCACAGGAAAATGTTTTTACGTATAAAATATTTCCTTTGTTTTAGTGAATAAGTTCTCGATTTGGGGCAAATAACAGCAGAATGACGGGTTTTTATAAAACATGACTTGCGGCGTCATGTTTGATGGTTGTATTGCAGGTACTGAAAAGGCAGTTGCCGGATTGTTTCAGTAAAACCGTGTGAGCGCGGAGCAGGTTTATCCTGCATAAGCTGAGAATCTTAAAGGCCGGACTGTCCCTGATAATGAAATGCAGTGAGGTCTAAGCGGTGGTTAAGACGGTGTCCAAGGCAGCAACATCATTCAAGGCAGGATTGTCAGTATTTGTTCTCACCGCCTGTCTGGCGGGCGGGAATATGCTGAGTTCTGCAGTACCGGCTATGGCACAGGAAGCGCAACCGCAGCAATCCGCTCCGCAAGCCCAGCAGGAAGCACCGGCCGTAACTGCACCTGCTACACCGGCACCGGTTGCACCAACTGCAACAACACCTGCGGCTAATGAACCGGCTGTAACACAGCCGTCATCCGGTGCGACTGCGCCGGTACAACCATCACCGAGCCAGAGCGCGGGCGAGCAGGGAACTCCGGCAGTTCCGACTACACAGCCGGCACAGACTGCACCGGAAGGTCAGACAACAGGTGCTGCTGCACCGAACACACCGGCCAATAATCCGGCTCAGCCTGAAGCAACCACACCGGTACGCACTGCTGATAATGGCTTGCAGATCCCGCATGATCTTTCCCCTTGGGGTATGTTCATGGCCGCGGACTGGGTTGTGAAGGCTGTGATGATCGGTCTGGCCATTGCCTCTCTGGCAACATGGACTGTATGGCTTGCCAAAACTCTTGAAATTGCCGGTGCACGCAGTCGTGCGCGTCGCGCCCTGAAAGAAGTATCCCACGCAGAAAATCTGGCGTCTGCCGTACAGGCTCTGGAAAAGACCCGTGGCCCTGGTGCGCATCTCGTTCGTGCCGCACAGGAAGAGGTTTCGCAATCAGCATCGGCTGCTGCCTTTGTTGGTGGTGAAGGTCTGAAAGAGCGTGTTTCATCCCGTCTCAGCCGTATTGAAGCCGGTGCCGGTCGCCGTCTTGCTAAAGGCACCGGTATTCTCGCAACCATCGGTTCTGTAGCACCATTTGTCGGTCTGTTCGGTACTGTATGGGGGATCATGAATTCCTTTATCGGTATTTCCGAAGCGCAGACCACCAATCTGGCCGTTGTGGCACCTGGTATTGCGGAAGCGCTTCTGGCAACCGCGATCGGTCTGGTTGCAGCTATTCCTGCGGTTATTATTTATAATATTTTCGCCCGCTCGGTCACATCTTATCGTCATCTGTTGGCCGATGTCGGCGCTGGTGTTGAGCGTCTGGTTAGCCGTGATCTGGATATTCGTGCAGCCCGTGACATTGTGCAGAAACAGGCAGCCCGTGTTAATCCGGCGCAGTCTGCACCAGTGGCAAAAGCAGCGGAGTAAGCGATATGGGCAGCCGTTTGCGTGAAGATGCCGGTGACGAACTGCAGGAAAGCCATGAAATCAACGTGACGCCGTTTATCGACGTGATGCTGGTGCTTCTGATTATCTTCATGGTGGCAGCACCTCTGGCAACCGTTGATATTAATGTTGACCTGCCTGCTGCCAGTGCAACACCGCAACCACGTCCTGATAAGCCGGTTTATCTGACCCTGAAAGATGATCTCAGCATCAGCCTTGGTAATGATGCTGTGCCCCGCGATGCTTTGGCTGTTTCGCTGGATCGTTTGTCGGAAGGCAATAAAGAGACTCGCATTTTCCTGCGCGCGGACAAGATGGTCGGTTATGGCGAGCTGATGAATGTCATGAATCTGCTGCGTGAAGCAGGCTATCTGAAAATCGCGCTGGTTGGTCTTGAAACGCTTGGCGCAACGGACGGTACTGCCACACCTGTGACAGCACCGCCTGCCGGACAGAGCGCAGGCCAGAGTGCAGGGGAGTGAGACGTGAAGGAATTGCCGATCGATCACCCGCCGGTGAAGGGAATGAAAAACGGATCGACTGTTGAACCGTCCGGTGGTGCCTGGAAAGACATGACACGCTGGCTTGGTGCCGGTGCGATTGTTTTGATGGCGCATGCAGCAGGGGCTTATGCTTTACATGCGTCTGTTCCGGAACTGGTGCCGGATGGTGAACCGCCGGCGGCAATTATGATGGAGCTTGATCCGGTAGCTCAGGCGCCGGAAGTGGAAGAAGATTCTGTTGCACCATCTGCGGAAGCCTCACAAAATCCTGATGAAGCCGAAGTTGAACCGGAGCAGCCGGTTGAGCAGGTTGAGGAAGTGACACCTGAGGAGCCTGTTGAGGAACCGCAGGAAGTTGCTGAAGCCGAGCCGGTGGAAGAAGTGACACCGGAAGTGCCGGAAGCACCAAAACCTGAAGTGGTTCTGCCGAAGAAGGTTGAAAAACCGAAAAAGGTAGAGAAAAAAGAACCAAAGCCTGAAAAGCCGAAGGAAAAGCCAAAACCTAAGGAAAAGGCTAAGAAAACACAGAAGGCCGAGCAAACACAGGCTGCTTCTGCACCGCAGATCAATGCGCAGAATTCCTCACGTGTTGCGGCCAATGCCAATCGTCAGAGCTCTGCATCTGCCGGCGTCAGCTCTGCTAAATGGCAGTCGAAGCTTTATGCGCATCTTAATCGTAAGAAGCGCTCTGCCCAGCGCGCTATCGGACGGAATAACAAGGGTATTGTTAATCTGACCTTTGTGATTGATCCGGCAGGCAATGTTCTGTCAGCCCGTGCAAATTCCGGTAATCCGGTTATGGATCAGGCTGTTGTGGAAATGGTGAAAAAGGCTTCGCCGGTTCCTGCACCGCCACCGGCTATTGCAGAGGCACGCAAGTCTATCAGTGTTCCGATTAAATTCGACTGATGCTAGAGCGACCTTTGTGTGCCATGTCTGGTACACGGCGCTCTACGATGTAAAAAAGCCCCGCATGATGATCATGCGGGGCTTTTTTAATTCTGCTCTGCAGAGGGCTTATTTCTGGCCGGTTGAACCAAAGCCGCCGGCACCGCGTACAGTTTCGCTGACCTGATCGCGCTCTTCAACTTCAACCTGTGTTACCGGTGCGATAACAGCCTGCGCAATGCGCATACCGCGCTCAATGCGGAAATCATCATCGCCGAGATTGATCAGCAGCACTTTGACCTCACCGCGGTAATCGCTGTCGATTGTACCCGGTGTATTGAGGCAGGTAATACCGTTTTTGAAGGCAAGACCGGAACGTGGACGAATCTGGGCTTCGTAACCTTCTTCCAGTTCAAAAATCAGGCCGGTTGGCACCAGAGTACGGCGACCCGGCAGCAGAACGATCTGGCGGTCTTCTGGTACAGCTGCACGCAAATCCATGCCAGCGGAACCCGAGGTTTCATAGGCTGGCAGATCCAGACCTTCAGCATGTTCAAGACGCACAATTCCGAGCTTCGGACGGCGGGAAGATGAAGAGGAATTGGCAGTCATGATAAACCCTTTTCAGCAATATATGATTTAAAATGAGCACTAAACATATTGGGACGCTTTTTGAAAGAGAGCAGTCTGCACCAAAGGAATTTAATTGTTCAGATCATCATTCTGAAAAATCACTAGAGCATGTCTGGCTCAAATGTATTCATTTAGCGTTTGCGAACATGCGACACTTAAAAGAATTGAGACGCGAGCGCAGTGGGTACGATTAAACGTAACACGCTCTAGAGTGCTGCAAATCTCAAAATAGCGGGATTTCCGTACTGTCTTTAATTTCCTCCATCACAAAAGAAGCCGAGACATCGGAAAGCGGTACGCGGGTTATGAGCTTCTGATAAAGCCGGTCATAGGCTTTCATATCTTCAATTCGGGCGCGGATAATATAATCGAGATCACCGCTCATACGATAGACACCGACAACCTCCGTCAACGATGTGACTGCTGCACGGAATTGCTCCAGCCATTTCGGATCGTGGTTACTGGTGCGCACCAGCATGAAGACAGTGAGGCCAAGGCCGAGCTTATCAGCATCCACAAGCGCGACGCGAGCTTTGAGGATCCCGTCATCTTCAAGCCGCTTTACCCGTCGCCAGCAGGCATTACGCGACAGATGAATGCGCGCTGAAAGAGCATCAACAGAGAGTGTGGCATCTTTCTGCAGCTCCTGAAGGATGCGGCGGTCAATTTCATCTATATTTTGGCTCATGACGGGATAATTGTCCCATAAATTTCTAATATCAAGAATATTTTGAGATAAAGTGCACAAAAAGCGGTGTTATTCTTTTTGGCAAGTGCAGATGACTGCATTTTAAAAATCATAACGGGGAAATATTATGCAAACCAGAATCTCCCGCCTGTTTACCGACCATCCCGCATCGGTGGATGAAACTTATTTTCAGCATATGGCTTTTGCGGGCAAGTTTGCGCTCATGCTTTTTGCAGCTGCATTTGCCGCAATGATCCATGCAATTTTGCCATTTTTTTTTGAAAAGACTGCCAGCACTATTGTCGGCAAGCTCTATGCGAAAACGCATAAGCGCGGCACAGAGTAGTTAATTATTAACCATATCGGGTGGAAGATCATCTTTGTGGGCGGCAGCAATGATCTGCCGGTTATGATTTTCACTGACCTGTCAGAGTGTCGTTCATGTGTCGCTGGGCTGCGTATTTCGGATCAGATCTTTATCTTGAGGATATCATCACTTCGCCTTGCCATTCGCTGATAGCGCAGAGCCATCACGCGCATGAGGCGAAAACCGCGACCAATGGCGATGGCTTTGGCGTGGCATGGTATGGTACGCGGGATGAACCGGGGCTGTATCGCGATCTGTTGCCCGCATGGTCTGACCAGAATTTGCGCAGTCTTGCGCGCCAGATTAATTCACGGCTGTTTCTGGCTCATGTGCGTGCGTCCACAGGCGGAGAGACCAGCCGAACCAATTGTCATCCGTTTGTGTATCAGCGCTGGAGCTTTATGCATAACGGTCAGATCGGCAGTTTTGACCGGTTGCGCCGCCCGTTGGAAAGCCTGTTACCGGATGCGTTATACAGTCATAAATCAGGTTCAACGGATTCAGAATTATTCTTTTTGCTGATGCTGCATTTCGGGCTGGATGATGATCCGCGCCAGGCATTGATGCGCACGGTTGAAACAATTTATGAAGCGGCGGATGCGGCGAAAGTACCGCCGTTTATCCGGTTGACCGCAGCGTTTTCTGACGGCCAGTCGCTGTATTCCGTGCGCTATGCCAGCGATGTTTATGCGCCGACACTCTATACAGCTAAAATGGCATCTGCCTCAGGGATTTGTGTTGTATCCGAGCCGCTGGATGGTGTGGCTGAAAACTGGATGGCAGTACCGCGCAATAGTTTTGTGACGATTGATAAACCAAACCATATTTGCATCGAGCCGTTTATGGATGATCAGTCTGTGGTTAAACCTGCCCCAACGCTGGCGGTTGTGGCAGGTTAATTCGGCTCTTTATGCATTCCCGATCAGAATACCGGCTGCGAGTACTAATGCACCGCCGAGAACGACCTGAAATGCTGCGCGCATGAATGGCGTTTCCATAAAGCGGTTCTGAATATAGGCAATTGCCCAGAGTTCGATGAACACGATGATGACGGCAATGCCGGTCGCTGTCCAGAAATCGGAGATCAGGTAAGGCAGGGCATGACCAAGACCGCCAAGCGTGGTCATAATACCGCTGGCAAGACCACGTTTGACCGGTGAGCCACGGCCTGAGAGCTTGCCGTCATCATGGGCAGCTTCTGTGAAGCCCATGGAGATACCGGCACCCACGGAAGCCGAAAGACCGACGAGAAATGTCTGCCATGTATCCTGCGTAGCAAAGGCGGCGGCAAAAATCGGTGCCAATGTGGAGACTGAACCATCCATCAGTCCGGCGAGGCCTGGCTGAATATAGGTCAGGATCAGTTGTTTGCGCTCACCGGCGCGTTCCTCATCCTGAACATTATCCGGTGTCAGCTTCTCTTCCAGATGATGGGCACGTTGTTCGTGGTGCTTTTCTTCCAGCGCCAGATCGCCCAGCAATTTACGCGTTGCCGCATCGGAAACACGTTTAGCGGCTTGTTCATAGAAGCGTGCCGCCTGTTCTTCCATCTGCGCGGCCATATTGCGCACTTTGTCGATGCCGAGCGGGCGCACCAGCCAATCCGGTTTGCGTTCATAATAACCGCGCACATGCTCGCGGCGGATCAGTGGAATATTGTCACCAAAACGCTGCTGGTGCAGTTCAATCAGGCGCGCACGGTGGTTATGTTCCTCTTCGGCCATTGCCTCAAAGATTTTCGCCGATTGCGGGTAAGCCTCACGCAATCCGTCTGCATAGCTGAGATAAATGCGGGCATCGTCTTCTTCAGAGGAAATGGCGAGCGCCAATATTTCCTGCTCTGAAAGACTGTCAAAAGACCGGCGTGATGAGGAGAAGAGGGAAGAGAACATGGGAGTTCCTTTTTAGAATTACTCTAAACTGAATAATTTAGAATAATTCTAAAATCAAGCAATTTGTGCTTGTGTGATAATCGCTTATTTTGTGAGAATACGTTGCATCAGCACCAGATCAAGCCAGCGGTCAAATTTGCGACCAACCTGCGGGAGCAGTCCAGTTTGGGTGAAGCCATGCTTTTCATGCAGACGCAGCGATGCTGTATTCTGTGCTTCAATAGCACCCAGCAATACATGAATATTATTGGCGGCAGCATGCTCCAGCAAAGCCCGCATCAACTGGTCACCGGCACCTTTGCCGCGGGCGTGGCCTGCGATGTAGATCGATAATTCTGCTGTGTGTTTATAACATTCGAAAGCACGGAAGGCACCATAGCTGGCATAGCCGAGAAGCTGGTCATCTTCGGTCAGCACCAGTACCGGAAAGCCGGAATTTTGGCGTGACAATAGCCAATCCGCACGGTTTTGCAGGTCAACCGGCTGGCTGATAAAAACTGCCGTCGTATTGGCAATTGCATCATTATAAATATCAAGAATTGCAGGCAGATGGGTCGTGTCGGCGTGCTGTATACTCAGCATGATCTGCTTTCATAAAAAATGGCGGACAAGATTTTCTTGTCCGCCACTTTTATGCCGCTTATGAAAAGCGTCAAGAATTTATTTCTGTGCAGATTTAAATTGCAAGCGGCGGGCATGGAGTACCGGTTCGGTATAACCGTTTGGCTGTTCACGACCTTTAAATACCAGCTCACAGGCAGCTTGAAATGCAATAGATGCATTGAAGTCTTTTGCCATCGGCAAATAGGCTGCATCATCCGCATTCTGGGCATCCACAACAGCGGCCATGCGTTTCATGGTTTCCATCACCTGCGCTTCGCTGACAATGCCATGGTGCAGCCAGTTAGCAATATGCTGGGCGGAGATGCGCAGGGTTGCGCGATCTTCCATCAGGCCGACATTGTTGATGTCCGGAACTTTGGAGCAGCCAACGCCCTGATCAATCCAGCGCACCACATAACCCAGAATACCCTGCGCGTTATTATCGATCTCTGCTTGTACGTCTGCAGGTGCCCAATTGGTGTCACGAGCGACAGGAACCGTCAGAATATCTTCTAGTTTGGCTTTTGTGCGCGACTTGAGCTGGTTCTGAACCGCAGCCACATCGATCTTATGGTAATGGGTGGCATGAAGTGTTGCGGCGGTTGGTGAAGGTACCCATGCGGTATTGGCACCGGCTTTCGGATGGGCGATTTTCTGTTCGAGCATCGCTGCCATCAAATCCGGCATGGCCCACATGCCTTTGCCGATCTGTGCATGGCCGGTCAGGCCGCAGGCAAGGCCGGTATCCACGTTCCAGTTCTCATAGGCAGCGATCCATGCAGCCTGTTTCATGTCGCCTTTACGGATAACAGGGCCTGCTTCCATCGAGGTATGAATTTCATCGCCGGTACGATCAAGGAAGCCGGTATTGATGAAGAACACGCGTTCTTTAGCTGCACGGATGGCTTCTTTGAGGTTCACCGTCATGCGGCGTTCTTCATCCATAATACCCATTTTCAGAGTATTGGTTTTTAAGCCGGCCAATGCTTCAGCGCGGGCGAAAATATCAGAAGCAAAAGCAACTTCTTCCGGACCATGCATTTTTGGTTTTACAATATAGACCGAGCCGGTACGCGAATTGAGATGTGTGCCTTTGAGCTTGCCGTCCTGTGTGCCGATATCATGCAGGGCGATAACAGCGGTGAAAGCGGCATCGAGAATACCTTCCGGAATCTCGTTGCCTTCGCTGTCCAGAATAGCCGGATTGGTCATCAGGTGGCCAACATTGCGGATCAGCAGGATTGAGCGGCCAGGCAAAGTGAGGGCGGAGCCATCCGGTGCTGTATAGTTGCGGTCAGCATTGAGTTTGCGGGTGATGGTTTTGCCACCCTTGTCAAAGCTCTCTGACAGGGTGCCTTTAAACAGGCCGAGAATATTGCGGTAAGCGAGAACTTTATCGGCTGCGTCAACGGCAGCAACGGAATCTTCGCAATCCTGAATGGTGCTGAGGGCAGATTCAAGCGTGATGTCGGCAATATGTGCCGGATCGGTTTTACCAATGACATGATCTGCATCACAACGGATCTCGATATGCAGGCCGTTGTTTTTCAAAAGGAGTAGGGTAGGCGTAGATGTATCGCCCTGATAGCCTGCAAAGCTCTGGCCGTCTTTCAGGCTGACAGATTTGCCATTACTGAGGGATAGTGTGAGCTGTCCACCGGCAATTTTGAAACCGGTAACGTCATTCCAGTGACCTTCTGTCAGCGGAGTTGCTTCATCAAGGAATGCTTTAGCCCAGGCGATAACTTTTTCGCCGCGAACCGGATTGTATGCTTTGCCTTTTTCTGCGCCATTGTCTTCACTGATCGCATCGGTGCCATACAGCGCGTCATAGAGCGAGCCCCAGCGGGCATTGGCAGCATTCAGGGCATAACGGGCATTCATCACCGGAACAACGAGCTGCGGGCCTGCAAGGCTGGTAATTTCAGTATCGACATTGGCCGTCGAAACCTGAAAATCGTCACCTTCCGGCATGAGATAGCCGATTTCGCGCAAATAGGCCTGATAATCTGCCATCGAGTAATTGCGGTTGGATTTGTACCACGCGTCGAGTTTAGCCTGCAGGTCATCACGCTTGGCAAGCAAAGCCTTGTTGCGCGGTGCAAGGTCTTTGACCATAGCGGCGAGACCGTTCCAGAAATCACCGGCAGCTATGCCTGTATCCGGCAGAACTTCCTTTTCAAGAAAACTGCTCAGTTCCTGATCAACCTGCAAACCTGCATGTTCAATACGACCACTCATCACTCGGCTCCCTGTCTGATTTCGGTGTTAACCGGCTTCTCTTTTGCAGCTTAGTCTGAAGCAGATGCAAAAGGGAAGCGTAGTTATGGCTTTGTTTTGTCAAAGCTGTCAAATTATGTTTACATAATTGTCTACAATATTGAAAGCGCATATTTGCATAAATCAGACGTGATTGCATTTCGCGGTGGCAATGTTTGTGTTTTTGCGTTTTGAAAGCTGATTTGATTACATATTTATTTAAAACAGAGTGCGAATAGAAATTGACTGATAAACAGTCTGGCTTCACAATACTGACATGTCCTGCTTACATATTATGACCGGTAAAAGCATTCGTTTTTCACGTATCATTCTGTCAGGTACATTGAAGAGTGAAGCACCTCAGGAAATATAGCTGGCAGAGACGCAGTGAAATACATGCAGGGTGAACCGGAATGGTCACCTTTCTCTTGAAGCTGCATTCCGCAATCAGGCAACGACTGTTTGCGGAGTGTTCAAAGGAGGTGTTTCTTGAATATTGCAGCTTTTGCCGGCAAGTTGCCGGCATTGGTACTGAATGCGGATTTTCGCCCGCTCAGTTATTATCCTTTATCGCTGTGGTCGTGGCAGGATGCGATCAAAGCTGTGTTTCTCAATCGTGTAAATATTGTTGCGGAATATGATACGGAGGTCAGTTCTCCGAGCTTTGCCATGCGATTGCCCAGCGTTATCAGTCTGAAAACCTATATAGCACCGCCGACCTATCCGGCTTTCACCCGTTTTAATGTGTTCTTACGTGATCGCTTTGAATGTCAGTATTGCGGTGCGCATCATGATCTGACTTTTGATCATGTGATACCGCGTTGCAGCGGCGGTGAGACGACGTGGGAAAATGTGGTGGCAGCCTGTTCGCCTTGCAATTTGCGCAAGGGCGGTATGATGCCGGCCAAAGCCCAAATGTGGCCGCGACAAAAACCCTATATGCCCAGTGTTTTTGATCTGCATAAGAATGGCAGGCGGTTTCCGCCAAACCATTTGCATGAAAGCTGGATGGATTATTTGTATTGGGATGTGGAACTGGAGCCGTAAACAACAGCTCCGGTTCTTTTTTATTGTCTTATTTGCGGGTTTTCAGCGAGGCGCCGTAAAAAGCGATAATGGCCAAAATCAGCGACGCAACACCGTTCCAGCCGGCAAAGGAAATGCCGAGGAAACGACCGGCTGCCACATCACAGGCTGCGGGCTTCACGGCATTGAGATCGCCGAGCAGATTGCCTGCGCTGGTGGTGATGGAAACCGCGCCTGTAGCGCAATCGGCAGGACCTGCCCAGAATTTCCATTCCACACCGGAGTGATAGACGGAAAGAATGAGGCCATAAGTCATCAGCAACCCGGCGACAAACAGGAAAAGGCGGGTGAGTTTTTCTGATTTACCGAGTGCGGCCAGCAGGGCGCTGATGAGCATCAGCGGAACGCCGACATAATAGGGAATACGTTCTTCAAGGCATAATTTGCACGGCAGATAGCCGCCAATATACTGAAATGCGAGTGCTGTGCCCACAACACCGGCCATGCTAACCGCAAGAAAGCCTGAAACAAAGGTGTGTTGCTTGCGGATTTGAGAAGACGTACCGGCTGAAGACACGGGAAAATCCTTGTTACATAAATCAATTTGAAATCAGCACAGCCATGTTGATGTGGCATAAACATGGCTGATTTTGTGGTTTCTTATGCGTGAAGATATTTGACGACCATAAATAACAGAATCAAAATGACGGCAACGGTTGCTGCAATCAGGCCGAGGCGCTTTTCGATGAAGTTGCGGATTGGTTCACCAAAGCGCTGCAATAACCACGCCAGCAGGAAAAACCGTGCACCGCGCGTGATAATGGCTGACAGAATAAACAGCCAGATATTCACCCCTGCAGCACCGGACAAGATGGTGACGACCTTCATCGGCGGCAGATGTGACAGGCCGGAGGTGATGAGCAGCAGCAGAATCATATCCGCGCTGGTGCTGCCGCGCATGGCTTCAAAAGTATCAAGCTTGCCGTAAAAGTGCAGAACCGGTTTTGCGACAGCTTCATAGGCATAATGACCGATATACCAGCCGAGAATACCGCCGAGCACTGACATTACAGTAGCAATTATCGCGTAATGCCAGACTTTTTTCGGACGGGCGATACCCATTGGCACAAACAGAACATCAGCTGGAATCAGAAAGACGGAGCTTTCAAGAAAAGCAATGACGGCCAGCCAGGCAGCCGCGGATTTGCGGGCTGCAAGGGAAATGGTCCAGTCATAGAGTTTGCGCAGCATGGGAATCTCTGTCGGTTATCAGCAGGGAGGGCACAGGCAACAGCCATGTGAAATTTTGCTGTCGTGTGTAAAGCGAAAACCTGTGCAGGGCAATGCGCAATGACACTCTAAGCAATGCCTGAGGCCTCGCAAATTGCTGTCTGCTGCTGGTTGTTTTAACGCCTGAATGAATTTTGTTGAAATAATATTGAAACAAATGAGATTTCCCAGTTGACGACAGGGCTGTTCTCACTATATTTCGGCGCACCAGGGCAGCGCTTTGATTGTAAAGTGCCTGCAAATGTGCGGGTGTGGTGGAACTGGTAGACGCGCCGGACTCAAAATCCGGTTCCGAAAGGAGTGTCGGTTCGATTCCGACCACCCGCACCACTTTTAAAGTTTCTGCAATATAGATTACATTTTTACTTCAAAGAGTGAACAATTTTTCTTGAAGGAAGCAGAGACTTCGCATACCGGTTAGATAATCTTCGGTATGGTGGATAATATATTGAAAGCTTATCTGATTAATCTGGATCGCTCACAAGACCGTTTGCAGCGTATGTACCAGCAGTTTGAGAAAGCTGGTCTGGCATTTGAGCGTGTTGCTGCAGTTGACGGTAAAACTTTAACTGACGATGAGGTTGCCAGAATTAAGCGTAATGCCGGTTGGAAAGATTCTCTAAACCGTAGCGAACTTGGTTGTTTTCTGAGTCATCGCAAATGTCTGGAGCAGATTGTACAAAGTGGCGAGCAATATGCGGCTGTTTTTGAAGATGATGTAAAATTCTCCAGAAGTGCAAAACAATTCTTTCAGTCTGATGCATGGCTTCCTTCTGACACGGATATTATCAAGCTGGAAACCCATGGCCGTAAGGTATTGATGGATAAACCTGTGACTGTTGTTGCCGGTGAATATTCAGTTGCACGCTTGTATAGTCAGAATATTTTGGCTGCAGGTTATATTATTTCTGCGAAATGTGCGGCATCGCTGCTGGCGCGTATGAATGATGCCGCAGCACCGATGGATCATCTCTTATTTACACCTGCTTGTGGTTTCTTCAATGAAATGACGATTTATCAGGTTAGTCCGGTGATTTGTGAGCAGGCAGGTCTTGAGAGCACATTAAGCGGAGACCGTGCCAAAAGTCATCAGAGCCCGCCAGTCTGGAAGAAGGTTATCCGAGAAATTATCCGGCCTTTTTTACGACTGAAAACAGTACTTTGGGGGCTGTATATTAACAAGTTTACATCGCAGCGCTGGGGGCCGGTCGAGCCGTTGGTTGAATAAATCAGACTGGTAACAGGCGAAGTTTACGTTTGTAACTTCTCGCTTAAAAAATCCAGAAAGACTCTGACCTTTGGTGCGAGATATTGGCGGGAAGGGTAGAAGGCGTAAACGCCTGTTTCTATCTGCTGCCAGTCGTCTAATGCCGTGACCAGTCTGCCTGCAGCAATATCCTGTTCTACGTAGCTGACAGGTATCAGGCTGAGACCGAAACCTGCGCATAAGGCATCTCGAACCGCAAAACTGGATGAGACCAGATAACGGCCGGTTACCGCAATGCGCTCGGTCTGTTCTCCTTTGCGAAACTCCCATTCATGAACATGATCAGACAGGCTGTAGCGGATACAGTTATGCTGCCGAAGATCAGCAGGTACCTGCGGTGTGCCATATGTCTCAAAATAGGATGGGGCAGCGCAGAGCACATGATGCAACGTACTTACTCTGCGGCTGATCAGACTTGAATTTTTTAAGCTGTCACTGCCTTTAATAGCGATATCATACCCCTCCCGTACGATGTCGATCAGCCGGTCATCGAGATTGAGATCGAGTGTGATCTCAGGATAGCGTTCCAGAAATTCCGGAATAAAACGTGACAGGCTGATAATAGTCATGGTCAGAGGTGCGGTGACACGCAGCAGGCCGGATGGTTGATTATGATGCGATGTTAATGAGCGGTCTGCTTCTTCAAGCTGATCGAGCACCGGCGTGACTTGCTGGAAATATAACGTGCCTGCTTCTGTAAGGCTCATGCGTCTGGTGGTGCGGTTGAATAACCGGACTTTCAGATGGGCTTCAAGCTCGCTGATACTTTTGCCGACGGCCGCTGCCGTCAATCCGGTCGCGCGGGCAGTTTCTGCAAAGCTTCCCAATTCAACTGTCTTGCGAAACAGGCGTAATGCACTGAGCTGATCCATAAAGAGATACCTGATTATAAACTTTTAGTAGGTAATATAATGTCAATATCATGCATTATCATTGTTTAATATTGTAATTATGTTGTTCTGCACTGGCATTATGAAACGAGCGGAGACAGGACATGACATCTATGCGGACAGATTTGCTGCTGACAGCACTGGCACCGGCGATCTGGGGCAGTACCTATATTGTAACCACACAGATGTTGCCTGCAGACTATCCGATGACTGTGGCGATGCTGCGCGCATTGCCTGCGGGATTATTGCTGTTATTCATTGTCCGGCAATTACCGCACGGAATTTGGTGGCTGCGCGTGTTTATCCTCGGTGCGCTGAATTTCTCGTTCTTCTGGGCGATGCTGTTTGTTGCCGCTTACCGGCTGCCAGGTGGCGTTGCCGCTACTGTGGGCTCTGTGCAGCCGTTGATTGTGGTTTTTCTCGCCAGTGCGGTGTTAGGCACCCGTTTGCGTGCCATGGCAGTGATTGCGGCACTGATGGGGATTGCCGGTGTGGCCTTACTGGTTCTCAAGCCAAATGGCGTGCTGGATCAGACGGGAGTTCTGGCTGCATTGGCCGGTGCTTTTTCGATGGCCGCGGGGACGGTGTTGAGCCGCTATTGGCAGCCGCCGGTTGCCCCGCTGACATTTACTGCATGGCAGCTGACAGCCGGTGGATTGTTGCTGGTGCCGGTAGCTTTCTGGTCGGAACCTGCCTTGCCTCAACTGACTCTGACAAACTGGCTTGGCTTTATCTATCTCGGCCTGATCGGTGGTGCGCTGACCTATCTGCTCTGGTTCCGCGGGCTGGCGCGACTTGAACCTTCTGTTGCTGCATCTCTTGGTTTTCTAAGCCCGCTGACAGCCGTTATTCTTGGCTGGGCTTTGCTCAACCAGCAACTCAACGGTCTGCAAATGGCGGGTATGCTGATCGTACTGATCAGTGTCTGGCTTGGTCAGCGGATACAGACCCGTTGAGCAGCTTTTAACGGGCGGATGGCTTAAGGCGCGCTTTGATATTGCGCATCATCATGCGCAGACTGTCGTAATGGTTCAGTTGGCGGGTGATCTGATTGACAGAGGACTGGCTCTGCTTGGTCAGTCCCAAAATGAGCGTGCCGAAGTTTGCATGCTCATGAAATAAGCGCGACATAACCGGATGATCGGGAATGGCACAGGAATCGGTGATACGCAGCGCCGGATTGCTGAGGTGATTTTTCAGCACCTCAATCATCAGTAGGACGCCCGGAGAATAGGCTCTCAGAGTTTCATCATAGGCCGTTTTCCATGTCCATGCCTGATCACCACTGATAAAGACGACAAGACTGGCGATGGTTTTATCATTGAGTTTTAAAGCATGGATCTGCACAAGCTTTTTGCTTGCTAGAGCATGCACCGCTTGACGTGCAAAATCTGCATCCCGTTGTCTGGTCAGAAAAGCGGTGCCGGCAGTACCTTTCCAGCCCGAGGCTTCCAAGGACAGAAAATCTTCAAGCGCGGGTATAACTGTAGCCTCATCCGTTGCAATCTGATGTTCCAGCCTGCCGGTTTCAGACAGACGTCGCCAAAGCCTGCGATAGTCGCGGAGATGATTTTTACCGATCGCATTGGTCAGATAGGCCTCAGCATCTGTGCCATTCAGGAGTAACGGACGCATCTGCCGGCGGATGATCTGTAAAGGCAGGTTTTTACGCTGTGCCAGATCGCTCATTGCTTGTGCAAAAACGCCATCAAGACTGATATCTGGTAGCACTAGCGTATCCGGCAGGCCATGCTTAGGCAGTTCAGCCAAAACCTTTTCCAGAGTGTCCGGCAGGGTGCGAGTCTTGATGAGCGGCGTGCCCTGAGTGGCATATAGATTGCTCCAGCTGTAAATCGTTTTACGCAAGCCCAGACCCGCTCTGGTGACCTGAAACGGCATCAGGAAGTCAGGTGTGGTGCTGCCCGTTGTGAGCAACCCGCAATTATCTGTTGCGTAATGCTCCAGTGCAGGACGCAGGAAATCGGGATGATTGAAGATGTTTTGCTCTGCCGGAGGGGCGAGTTGCAAGGTTTTCAGATAGTCTATGGCTTCCGCTTTGCGATAAAGATGCAGCATGGTCGATCCTTATCCTGATGTTTTGGCGGAAGGGGCGAAAACAAACATTGTGATCCCGAGATATTTACGCACTGCATAGGAAAGTGCTGCGGCTTCCGTTGCCATAGCACAGACTGTTGCAATGGCTGCGCCGCTTAATCCCAATAGCGGGATCAGTGTCAGATTGAGACTGACATTCACAATCAGGGCTAAGGCGTAGAGCAAGGCGCATATATTCTGATTGCCGGACATAGAAAGCAGGCTTTCGCAAGGGCCGACGCTGGCACGGGCTATCACACCGAAGATCAGAATGAACAGCAGCGGATAGCCTTGTGTGAATTCATGGCCGAACAGCGCTAATAACGGCCAGCCTCCTGCCAGCAGCAGCAATCCGAGCAATAAGCTTGGCCAGAATGTCCAGCGGGCAGAATTGCGTGCAAAATCCTGAAAAGCCTGTTTGTCACCGCTATGCAGCAATTGCGAATAGCGCTGGGCGACACTGGATTTGACGGCGAAATAAACGAAATGCGCCAGTGCCAGCACTTTGGTGACGGCAAAATACAGTGCCACACTATCCGGCTCCATCATCCGGCCAACCATCAGAACATCAATATTGATGAGCAGAAAGAAAAAGCCTTCGATAAGAAAGATCGGCAGAGAGACCTTTATCCATTCCCGAAGATGGTAGTGTGAGGCGCCTTTGGGCAGAACTTTGGATATGCGATTGCGCAAAAAGAGCTGCTGTCCGATTACCGTGAGGCTTGTACCGGCAAAGGCCGCAATCAGTGCTGTTGTGGCCCGGGCTTCCCAGCCGGTGAGCAGCAGCACAACAAAGATCAGCATCATCATCAGCGGTCGCAAAACATAGCCGGGGCTGAGAGCCGATAGAATCCAGCCTTGCGAGCGGGCAGTGCCGTCTGAAATATTGCCAAGCGCAATAGCCGGAATACACAATACGCCAATCATGAAGGCCGGCCAGTAATAGGGCTCAAATTCTGCACTCAGAATTTTGAGCACAGCAATGGCGATCAGTGTAATTGCACTTGCGCTGATAAGCGCAAAGACGGGGCCGGTACGCAGAATACCACGCGCATCATCGCTCTGATTTTTTTGTAAATATTGCGGTACATAGCGGATGATTGTGGTGTGAAAGCCAAAACAGGCAAGATCACCGAGGATCAGTGTCACTGTCCATGCAAGGACATAGATACCAAACTCAAAACTGCCCATCAGACGGGCAAGCACAACCTGACTGAGCAGAGCCAGTGCTGCACCGGTAATGCGGATTGCAAAGGCAATCAGTGATGAGCGCTTGGCCTGTGCCTGTTCATCATCACCGGAGAATAAGCTCTCAGCACGCAGAAGAAACGGGTGCAATTGCTCTGCAAGCCTTGCAGGCAGTATTTTTTCAGCCAGTGAAGTGATCTGAAATTTTGCAGGCAATGTGTCTCTCGGAAAAACTTTGATATGCAACTGTTGTTGCACAGAATAGTTTAAAAGTCAGTCTATGCGCTTATACCAAGGCGGCTCAAGATGCTGACGCATCACGCCTTGAAGAAGTTTAGTCGCCACTCGGGCTTAACCAAAAGAAAACACCGCCTGTGATGAACAGGCGGTGTTTTTTATTCATTGGTCTTATCGTTTAAACGAAAGCGCCGTGGCAATGTTTGAACTTCTTGCCGGAGCCGCAAGGGCAGGCTTCGTTACGGGCAACACGTCCCCATGTAGACGGATTAGCCGGATCACGGTCAGCAGGGTCAACAAAACGGTCGCTGTCTGCAAGGCGCGCACTGTCAGAACCTTCACCGAAATCATCTTCACCGGTGGTGCCGTCAATATGGTGACCGTGCATTTCCGGCAGTTCCGGCTGCGGTTCTTCACGCATGATTTCCACACGCATCAGCTGCGATGTCACAACTTCACGCAGGTTGGAAAGCATGGCCTGAAACAGCTCAAAGCCTTCAGTCTTATATTCGTTTAGCGGATCACGCTGCGCATAGCCGCGGAAGCCGACAACGGAGCGCAGATGGTCGAGATTGACCAAATGCTCGCGCCACAGATTGTCCAGCGACTGCAGAATAACGGATTTCTGCACATAGGCCATGATCTGCGGACCAAAGCGCTCTGCGCGTTCAGCAGCAGCCTTGTCGGCAGCTTCCTTGATGCGCTCTTCTATCTGTTCTTCCGCAATACCTTCCTCGGCAGCCCACGCATCCACAGGCAGGTCAAGATTGAGGACTTTGATTACCTCTTCCTTGAGTTCCGGAATGCGCCACTGTTCTGCATAGGCATTTTCAGGAATATGCGCGCGAACCATATCCTCAATGACTTCATGACGCATTTCATCGACCGTTTCGGTCAGATCTTCAGCATCCATCATTTCCAGACGCTGGTCGAAGATCACCTTACGCTGATCATTCATCACGTCGTCATATTTGAGCAGGTTTTTGCGGATTTCAAAGTTGCGGGCTTCGACTTTTTTCTGAGCCTTTTCCAGCGCTTTGTTGATCCACGGATGCACAATGGCTTCGTCCTCTTTGAGACCGAGCTTCTGCAGCATGCTGTCCATGCGGTCAGAGCCGAAAATGCGCATCAGATCATCCTGCAGCGACAGGAAGAATTTCGATTTGCCCGGATCGCCCTGACGACCGGAACGACCGCGCAGCTGGTTGTCAATACGGCGGCTTTCGTGACGCTCAGTTGCCAGGACATAAAGACCACCGGCAGCCAGTGCCTGTTCTTTTTTCTTAGCGATATCGGCTTTCAGCTCTTTAATTTTGGCATCACGCTCAGGACCGGCAGGTACATCAGCCAGCTCTACTTGGATGCGCATTTCCAGATTGCCACCGAGCTGAATGTCAGTACCGCGACCGGCCATATTGGTTGCAATGGTAATTGCACCCGGCACACCGGCCTGCGCTACGATATAGGCTTCCTGCTCGTGATAACGGGCATTCAGAACCTGAATATCCTTCACGCCGTCTTTTTTCAGGCGTTCTGCGAGCAGTTCGGATTTTTCAATGGATGTTGTACCAACCAGAACCGGCTGACCCTTTTCATGGGCTTCACGGATATCGCGGATGATCGCTTTATATTTTTCATCAACCGTGCGGTAAACTTCGTCATCAGAGTCAATACGGGCAACCGGCAGATTGGTTGGAATAATCGCAACATCGAGGCCGTAAATATTACCGAATTCTTCCGCTTCCGTTGCCGCAGTACCGGTCATACCGGCCAGTTTGTTATACATACGGAAATAGTTCTGGAAGGTGATCGAAGCCAGGGTCTGGTTTTCCGGCTGGATCGTCACTTTTTCTTTGGCTTCCAGCGCCTGGTGCAGACCTTCGGAGTAACGGCGACCCGGCATCATACGGCCGGTAAATTCGTCGATGATGACCAGTTCGTCATTGCGGACGATATAGTCTTTGTCGAGCTGGAACAGCTTGTGCGCACGCAAAGCATTGTTGAGGTGGTGAACAACAGCCACATTCTCAACATCATACAGGCTTTCGCCTTTCAGATAGCCGGCAGCATCCAACAGTTTTTCGATCTTTTCAGTACCGATTTCGGTGAAGATTGCAGTTTTCTGCTTCTCATCGACTTCGTAATCTTCCGCAGCGAGCTGCGGAATGAAGGTATCGATCAGCGAATAGAATTCTGAACGGTCTTCCAGCGGGCCGGAAATGATCAGCGGTGTACGGGCTTCGTCGATGAGGATCGAATCAACTTCGTCGACGATGGCGTAGTTATGTTCGCGCTGCACCATCTGGGCGCGCTCATATTTCATATTATCACGCAGATAATCGAAGCCGAGTTCGTTGTTGGTTGCGTAGGTAATATCGCAGGCATAGGCCTCACGACGCTGATCGTCATCAAGGCCGTGTGCAATCACACCGACAGTCAGACCGAGGAAGTTGTACAGCACGCCCATGGTCTGCGCATCACGGGTGGCAAGATAGTCGTTGACGGTAACGACATGCACGCCCTTGCCTTCGATCGCATTGAGGTAAACCGGCAGGGTCGCCATCAGGGTTTTACCTTCACCGGTGCGCATTTCCGCGATGGAGCGGTCATGCAGTACCATGCCGCCGATCAGCTGCACATCAAACGGGCGCATGCCGAGAGCACGTTTTGCCGCTTCACGCACGGTCGCAAAAGCATCAGGAAGAATATCATCCAGCGTCTTGCCGCTTTTGAGCAAAGCGCGGAACTCATCAGTTTTCGCCTTCAGCTGATCATCGCTCAGAGCTTCATATTGTTTCTCAAGCGCAGTAATAGCTGCTGCGCGAGGACGAAGACCTTTGATGCGACGCTCATTGGATGAGCCGAAAATCATACGGGCGAGACCGCCAAAGCTGACCATTGCTGGTCCTTTCTTAAATCTTCAGCCAATTGTCGCCGCCTGAGCGGCGCTCTGACATCGGCTTTATTTGTTTATGCGAGACTTATGGCAAGAAAACACGCTGTCGAAAAGACATTTCGCGTAATTTCTCTCTGGCAGCTCTCTGGACGCAAAGCCGATGGACAGATAAGAGGGGTGGGCGGCGATGTCAATGATTTGACACCGGTGATAGGCCTCTGCGATGCGATTATATATGCATAATAAAGAGGATTATCGCTGCTGATACCGATATATTGTGCAGAAAATTGCCATATCGCCTAAAAACTCTTCTGCTTTACACTATATAAACTGAAGCAGCAAAATTCTGCCTTATTCTTGAGACGGTACTTCGTCCCCGAAGGAGAAATCACTGATGACCCGTACCCGTAAAGTCCTGATTCAATTGGCAACCGGTTTGCTTTTGTCGACTGCTGCAACCGGTGCCTATGCACAGGACGCAGCTGCAAAGACTGAAGCAGCGAAACCGGCAGAAAAAGCTGATCCTGCAAAAGTTCTTGCTACTGTAAACGGCGTTAAGCTGACACAGGGTGAAGTTGATCAGGCGTCCAGCGATCTCGACCCGCAATTCTCCCGTCTGCCGGATGATCAGCGCCGTCTCGCTGCACTGGCCGCTCTGGTTGATATCAAAGTGCTGGCTGCTGCCGCTAAAGGTGACAAGCTGGATGAAAGCGCCGATTTCAAACAGCGCATTGAATTCCTTAAAGACCGCGCTTTGCACAATGAATATTTCCAGACTGCAATCGTTGACAAGATTTCGGATGAAGAAGTCCGTGGTCGTTACGACAAGGAAATCGCAGCAATGCCTGCGAAGAACGAAGTGCGCGCCCGTCATATTCTCGTAAAAACTGAAGACGAAGCCAAAGCGATTATCAAAAAGCTTGAAGGCGGTGCCAAGTTCGAAGATCTGGCCAAGGAAAGCTCAACCGACGGTTCTGCTTCGCAGGGCGGTGATCTCGGCTATTTCGGTGAAGGCATGATGGTGCCTGAATTTGAAAAAGCGGCTTTTGCGTTGGAAGTCGGCGGTTACACCAAAGAACCTGTTAAGTCGCAGTTCGGCTATCACATCATCAAGCTGGAAGATAAGCGCCAGCAGCAGCCACCGGCATTTGATGAAGTGAAAGATCAGGTTCGTTCGATCCTCATTCGTGAAAAATATATCGAAATGGTCAAGAAGCTGCGTGACGGTTCGAAAATCACTTATGAAGACGAAGCTGTTGCCAAAGCGATGAAAGAAGCCGCAGACGCACAGGATGCAGCTGCAAAAACGGCTGAATAAGACCTCTCATTTTGTAAAATCAAACATGCCAATTTGGTAAGTTTGATATATAGATTGATAAAATTGATCACCTGCTCTGATTATTTCGGGCAGGTGATTGCATTTTTAGCCTAACCATAATTTATTGACTGCGACCTGAGGTGAAATGGCGGGTGATTTGTGGTGCTTATTGCATTTTCACAAAACCGATGATGCGCTGTTTCATATCCGGTTAAGCCCGCTCCTGTTCAGTTGCATTTTGGCGCAAATATATTTCGATTTGCCGGAATGCTTTTATTCTTTGAGGCACGCATGTCTTCGACAGTTTCTCCGCTCGCACCAAAACATTATCCTGCCATGCCGGTAATTACCGGTGTGCGAATGGCCACAGCCGAAGCGGGGATCAAATATAAGAACCGGACAGATGTGCTGATGATGGTGTTTGATGCACCCGCGTCGGTTGCCGGTGTTTTCACCCGTTCCAAATGTCCGTCAGCGCCGGTTGATTTTTGCCGCGAGAGCCTGAAGCACGGCACAGCCAAAGCTGTGATCGTGAATTCCGGTAATGCCAATGCTTTTACCGGTAAAAAAGGTCGTGAGACGACGACTGCAACAGCCAAAGCTGCTTGTGAAGCGCTGGGCTGTGAGACCCATGAAATCTTTCTTGCTTCAACCGGTGTGATCGGCGAGCCGCTGGATGCCGGTAAATTTTCGCATCTGTTTGGCGATATGAACGCGCGTGCCGATAATAACGGCTGGCTGGAAGCTGCCAAAGCGATCATGACCACGGATACTTATCCGAAAGTAGCAACGGAAACTGTGCTGCTTGGCGGTGTGCCGGTGACCATTAACGGAATTGCCAAGGGCGCCGGTATGATTGCGCCGGATATGGCGACAATGCTGTCTTTTGTGGTGACGGATGCACCGATTGCTTCCGATGTGTTGCAGGGACTGCTGTCCAAAGCGGTGGATTCCAGCTTCAATGCGGTGACTGTGGACAGTGATACATCCACATCCGATACACTGATGCTGTTTGCTACTGGTACGGCCGCAGAGCGCGGTGCGGTTGCAGTAACTGCATTGGATGACGAACGACTGGCAGAATTTGACCGTGCTTTGCGCAAGCTTTTGAAAAATCTGGCACTGCAGGTTGTGCGCGATGGCGAAGGCGCACGCAAAATGCTGGAAATCACTGTTAAAGGTGCGGTTTCTGACATTTCTGCCAAGCGTATTGGTCTGTCGATTGCCAATTCCCCGTTGGTGAAAACCGCTGCTGCCGGTGAAGATGCTAACTGGGGACGTGTGGTCATGGCTGTTGGCAAGGCCGGTGAGCCTGCCGACCGTGATCGTCTGGCGATCAGCTTCGGGGATATCCGTGTGGCGGTCGATGGTGAGCGCGATGCGGCTTATTCGGAAGCAGCCGCTTCTGATTATATGAAGGGTGAGGACATTCTCATCACGGTTGAACTTGGTATGGGGGAGGGCACAGCGACTGTCTGGACCTGTGATCTGACTAAGGAATATGTGGCTATTAACGGTGATTACCGGTCGTGATGTCAGAAATTCGTCAGTATGAAGAGCTTGGTTTCCGCGCATGGCCTGCAGCGCAGGTCACGCATCTGGGTGACTGGGCTGTTCAACTGACGCCCTATTATCCGTCGAAGCGCGGCAATTCCGTCAATCTGCTTAATCCGTCCGATGATGCGGATTTGGCACAGCGGGTCGAGGTCTGTGAGGCGCTTTTTACCGCACAGGGCAAGCAGCCGGTATTCCGGCTGACCCCGCTGGCACCACCTGCTTTGGCGGATTATCTGAGTGCGCGCGGTTATACGACTGCGGGCGGATCATCGGTTATGGCCTGTGATTTGCGCGATAATGCCTTTTTGAAAGTGCCACAGCCACGTCTGCCATTGCGGCTTGTGCATTTTCGTGAGGGACAGGAGATTGGCTACAGCCGGATATCCGGTGATTTCCATAACCGGCCTGAGCCGCAGATTGAAGGGCTGGCTCAGGTGCTGAGCTCCATTCAGCCGCAGAAATATGTCATTGCCGGATTTTCCGGTGTTGAACCTGCGGCAACACTGCTTTGTGTGAGCGAGAACGGCTATACCGGTCTGCTGGATTTGTGTATTGGTGAGACGTTCAGACGGTGTGGCTTTGCAAAAGCACTGGTGCTGAATGAGATGGCGCAGGCCTTATCCCGCGGAGATCACCGGTTCTGGTTGCAGGTAGAAACAGCCAATCATGCAGCACGGGCTTTGTATCAGGGATTAGGCTTCTCCACTGTCTATGATTATATTTATTATTGCAGATAGGTAGAGTTTGATGACTGAGGGCAAAAAGATTGTGCTGGTGGCAGCCTGTGCGCTGATCGATACGGATGGTCGTATTTTGCTGGCACAACGGCCTGAGGGCAAAAATCTGGCCGGTCTGTGGGAGTTTCCGGGCGGCAAGGTTGAGAGCGGTGAAACACCGGAAGATGCGTTGATCCGCGAATTGCAGGAAGAGCTGGGTATTACCACTAAACATGCCTGCCTCGCACCGCTGACATTTGCCAGCTATGCTTATGAGAAATTTCATCTGCTGATGCCGCTGTATATCTGCCGTCGCTATGAGGGGATTGCCCGTTCGATGGAAGGGCAGGCACTGAAATGGGTGAAACCAAAAGACCTGCGTGCTTATCCGATGCCGCCTGCCGATGAACCGCTGATCCCCTTCCTGATGGATCTTCTGTAATATCCGGACAGAACCTTTATAATTGCGGGCAGTTTTTGCATTTTTCAGGCAATTTTTACGTTCACGTTAATTGATGATTCACCGTCATAGCGCATGGTAGCTTTATCGCGCCGGAGTATGACGATGAGTAGTAACCGCAGTGAGTATCAGTCTGAATTTCTGACAGACTTTTTTAAAGATGATGAAGATGCAAAAGCTGGCTTTATGCCGGTTGCAAAAAGCGGTTTTGTCCGTTGTGTTTTGCTGTTCGGCTCTGCTGTTCTGGCATTGGCGCTGGTCATCGTGCCGGTACTGAGCCAGAAGGCCAATAAACAGACTGCGCAGTCGCTGTTTCCTGCCGGTGTGGATATGATGTCCACAGGCTCTATTCAGCGCAGCAATCCGGATAAATCCTATATTGAGCGCAAAAGCCTGCTGCAGTCCTCACCGGAATCAGTGTGTGTGATTGCCCGTGACGGCACCCAGCAGGGTGACTGCTGATTAGTTTCTAAGTAGTTCCTGCTTCAATTTATTGATTTTATGTCTTCTTTTCTGCCGCAAGCAGGGCTTCTGCTAGTGAGGCTTTGGCAGAACCCGGTTTCAGCGGCTGCTGCTGTGAAGCATGGGGTGCCCAGCCGGACATCCAGATGAATGAGAATGTCGCACGGATACGCCCGTCCGGATCACTGAAGCGCTCTGCATAAATCTCGGCAGCCCGCATAAAGAGACGGCGGCCAACCGGCTTACGCGAACGGCCAGTCAAAATATTGCTCATCCCCATCGCGCGGATATCCGCCATCAGTGCAAACATATTGTCATAACGCACAGTGACAGTTTCGATATCTGTCACAGGCAAAGCATAACCGGCGCGCTGTAACAGGGCGCCGCCATCACGGACATCCGCAAAAGGTGCCACGCGCGGGCTGACCCCGCCGGTCAATTCAGATTCCGCCTGCAACAGCGATTCACGCAATTCGCCGAGTGTGCCCGCACCCGCCATACAACCGAGAAACAAACCGTCAGGTTTCAGCGCTTGTTTGATCTGCATCATCAGACCCGGTGTGTCATTGGTGAATTGCAGTGACAGCAGTGAGATAATCAAATCCGCGCTGTGTGGCTCAAGCGGCAAATATTCCGTGCTGTCTTTTGATTGATATTCAACGGTCTCAATTACCTCTGCCTTGCCGGCTTGTTGCAAAGACAGGCTCAGAGAGGACGTATAGGGATTGAGAAGTACAGCTCGGGTGAATTGGCGTTCAACAGTTGAAAGCCGGTCCTCCAGATCCTGCACTGTGCGCTCCAGCAAGAAATCCGCACCACTGATATTGCGGCGTAATGCCCGTTTCAGGCGCATTTGCAGCAATGCATTGTCGAAGATGGTGTTTGGTGAGGTCTCTGTTGCTAACATTTTTCGCATCCCGCTATCAGGCACCGCTCAAAATCAGAGATTTCTCTGGACTGGAGTGATGCATCTGGCATGGTGCTGTAAATGCGTTCAATCGGGGGCGAATGCAATGGGGGAATTACCGCTTTCTCATGAAACTGTTGTGAGACAGGGGAGTTGGGCGCGTTTTCTGGATTATGCAGGCGCTGGTTTGAAAGCGCTGCCGGACCGGATTTTTCCTGCGCTTTGTGAGGGATGCGACAGCCCTGTTTCACAAAACGGCACATTGTGCGGGACTTGCTGGAGTGCGGTGCGCTTTCTGGAAGCACCGCTTTGTCCGGTGATGGGAACACCTTTTACGCATGATTTTGGCGCGCATTTTTTGTCGGCAGAGGCGATTGCCGATCCGCCGCCTTTCCGGCGTTTACGTTCTGTTGCCTGTCATGACGGCTCGGCACGCCATGCCGGTATATCGCTGAAATATTATGACCGGCTTGATCTGGCGCCGTGGATGGCACGCTGGATGCAACGGGCAGGGCAGGAATCGCTTGAGGATTGCGATGTGATTATTCCGGTGCCGCTGCATCGCAAGCGCCTGTGGAAGCGTCGCTATAATCAGGCTGCAGAACTGGCACGGGTTTTGGCGAAGCTCAGCGGCAAGGCCTATGATCCTTCTGCATTGCAACGCATTAAAGATACACGCCAGCAGGCAGAGCTCAGCCAGTCTGAGCGGTTGCGCAATGTGGCGGGAGCCTTTCGCGTGCCGGAGGCGGGACGAAGCAGAATGCAGGGGCGTAGCGTGCTGCTGATTGATGATGTTTACACCACCGGCGCGACGGTGAAGGCCGCATGCCGTGCTTTGCTGAAAGCAGGGGCGGACAGCGTTGATGTGCTGACTTTCGGGCGTGTGCTGCCTGAAGGGATGCGATAATTATGCTGCTGCCTTAACGACAAAGCGACAGCAAGTGCTTGGATGATGATGCAGGCATGGTTATATAGATAAGAAAATCAGGAGACTCTTGAAGATGAATGTTGAAATTTATACCCGTGACGGCTGTGGCTACTGTGTTCGCGCGAAAAAGCTGCTCGATGAACGTGCGCCGGGCTACACGGAATTTAATGCGACTGTTGATCCGAAATATCGCGAAGAAATGATGACCCGTTCCGGTGGTACAACATTCCCGCAGATTTTCATCGGTGATGTACATGTCGGCGGTTGTGACGATCTTCATGCGCTGGATCGTGCAGGCAAGCTGGTTACGCTGCTGGAAACCGGTAAAGCAGATTAAGTTGTAAGGCATAAAGGGGAGAATAATGTCGAT
This sequence comes from Hyphomicrobiales bacterium, assembly GCA_900470735.1. Taxonomy (GTDB): domain Bacteria; phylum Pseudomonadota; class Alphaproteobacteria; order Rhizobiales; family Rhizobiaceae; genus Pseudochrobactrum. The sequence goes on from UCCC01000006.1 coordinate 223,634, forward strand.
GGTTAAAGTTGCAGCTGTGCAGATGCGTTCAGACGGCGATATGTCTGCCAATATTACAGCGCTTGAGCGTATGGTAGGTGAGGCTGCCGCCCAAGGTGCGCAATATGTGCAGACACCTGAAAATACCGGCATTATTCAGAATGACCGTGCGCTTTACCGTGCCAGCCTTCATGCGGAACAGGACGATCCTGTGGTGAAGGCAGCAGCAGCATTGGCAAAACGTCACGGCATTTATCTCCATATCGGTTCAACGCCGATTAAGCTGGACAATGGTCTGATTGCCAACCGCGCTTTTGTTTTTGCACCGGATGGCTCGAAAATCACGACATATGACAAGATTCATATGTTTGATGTTGATCTTGATAATGGCGAGAGCTGGCGTGAATCCGATACGATTTCTGCCGGTGATCGCGCAGTGGTCGCGGAACTGCCGTTTATGAAGCTCGGACTGGCAATCTGCTATGATATCCGCTTCCCGCAGCTGTTTCAGGCTCAGGCAAATGCCGGTGCCAATGTGATTTCTGCGCCAGCTGCTTTTACCCGTCAGACCGGTGAAGCACATTGGCATATTTTGCAACGGGCGCGGGCGATTGAAAACGGTGCTTTTCTGATTTCTGCGGCACAGGGTGGTTTGCATAACGGCAATCGCCAGACTTACGGTCATTCGATCATCGTATCACCTTGGGGTAAGGTACTGGCAGAGGCCGATCATGATGAACCGGCTGTGATTTATGCCGAGATTGACGTGGCAGACAGCACTGCTGCACGCAATAAAATCCCGAACCTGAAAAATGCGCGGGAATTTAAACTGGAAATCATCGGAGGCGGAACAGATAAGGCATGATGCGGTTTTCTCTGCACTGTGATCAGTCTCATGAGTTTGAGGGCTGGTTTCGCAATAATGAGGATTTCGATAGCCAGACCGCACGCGGTCTGGTGCAATGCCCTGTTTGTCATTCGCCAAAAGTCAGTAAGGCGCTGATGGCGCCTTCTGTTACGACAGGCCGTACGAAAGAAAAGATTGCTGCGACGATGGGCGAAGCCCAGCGTAAATTACTGGATGAAATGCGTGAGATCAGCCGTAAGGTGAAAGAGAATGCCGATTATGTCGGCGACCGCTTTGCTGAGGAAGCGCGCAAAATTCATCACGGTGAAACGGAAGAGCGCGGTATCTATGGCGAGGCAACGAAGGAAGAGATTACATCGCTTGTAGAAGACGGTGTGGAGATTATGCCACTGCCGGTGCTTCCTGAGGATTATAATTGAACCGTGCCGGTTCAATGGCTGAGGATTATAATTAATCCTCTCCCCCCTCAAAATTGAAGATTACAACTGATCCGCAGGAAACGGATCAGTTGTCTCCGGTGTCATTTAACGACGCTGTGCCAGAACCATATAATTCACGTCGAGATCGCGTGAGCGGTTCCATGTATCATTGAGCGGATTATAACTGACGCCGGTTTTTTCCAGCACGGTCAGACCGGCAGCCTGCAACGGTTTTTCCAGCTCTTCAGGACGTACCAGTTTTTCATATTGATGGGTGCCTTTCGGCAGCCAGCGCAGCACATATTCAGCGCCGATAATCGCCAGTCCCCATGCTTTGAGCGTGCGGTTGATGGTGGCCACAAACATCAGTCCCTGAGGCTTGACCATTTTTGCCGTGGCCGACATGAACAGATCAACATCAGAGACGTGTTCAACCACTTCCATATTCAGCACGATATCGAATTGTTCACCGGCATCAGCCAGTGCTTCTGCGGTGGTGGCGCGATAATCGATCTCAATGCCCATTTCGGTGGCATGAATTTTGGCCACTTCAATATTGGTGGTTGAAGCATCCGCGCCGATAACTGTCGCGCCAAGGCGTGCCATCGGTTCACACAGCAGGCCGCCGCCGCAACCAATATCCAGAATACGCAGACCTTCCAGCGGTTTAGCTGTCAGCGGGTCACGGTTAAAGTGTTTGCAAATCTGCTCTTTGAGATATTCCAAACGGGTCGGATTGAATTTATGGAGCGGGCGGAATTTGCCCTGCGGATTCCACCACTCGCTGGCAATGCGCGAGAAATGCGCAACTTCAGCAGGATCAATCGTCGTGCGGCCGGATACGGCTTCCTGTGGCTGCTGCGAGCCGGAATGAGCACTTGTATCTGTCTGTTTGGACGTCTCGGACATAACTATCTCCATTTGCCCTTCATGGACTTGTCTGTTCATAGACGAAAGTCAAGCATCTTTTCGCCGGATGTGCTTGCGAAGTGATCATAATTTCGGTATGTCAGCATCACTTACTTGTTGGGTGTACCTCTCAGTACGTTGGCAGGTTCCCGTTGGTTCTCATTTTCATTCAGGATATGTCGACATAATGGCGCGCATTGTGATGAAGTTCGGCGGCACTTCTGTGGCCGATATTGACCGGATCCGGAATGTGGCGCGTCACGTTAAACGTGAAGTCGATTCCGGAAATGAAGTTGCAGTTGTGGTTTCGGCTATGGCCGGTAAAACCAATGAACTGGTAGGCTGGACGCGTGAAGCATCTCCGATGCATGATGCACGCGAATATGATGCGATTGTTGCCTCCGGTGAGCAGGTGACAGCCGGTCTTTTGGCGATTGTGCTGCAGTCAATGGGCGTGAATGCACGTTCGTGGCAGGGCTGGCAGATCCCGATCAAGACCGACATGACGCACGGCGCTGCCCGTATTACCGATATTGACGGCTCTTTCCTGATCAAGCGTTTCGGCGAAGGTCAGGTTGCGGTTATTGCCGGTTTTCAGGGTATCAGCCCGGAAAACCGCATTTCGACGCTGGGTCGCGGCGGTTCTGATACATCGGCAGTGGCAATTGCTGCGGCGGTTAAAGCAGATCGCTGCGATATCTATACGGATGTGGACGGGGTTTACACCACTGACCCGCGTGTAGAACCTAAAGCCCGCCGCATGGCAAAAATTTCTTTTGAAGAGATGCTGGAAATGGCTTCTCTTGGTGCCAAAGTCCTGCAGGTTCGTTCTGTTGAATTGGCTATGGTGCATAAAGTCCGTACATTTGTACGCTCAAGCTTTGAAGATCCGCATGCGCCGGGCATGGGTGATCCGCTCAACCCTCCCGGAACGCTGATTTGCGATGAGGATGAAATCGTGGAACAACAGGTCGTAACAGGTATCGCTTTCGCCCGAGACGAAGCTCAGATTTCATTGCGCCGCGTGGCTGACCGCCCGGGCGTCTCTGCAGCGATTTTTGTCCCGCTGGCTGAAGAACATATCAATGTTGATATGATCGTGCAGAATGTTTCTGAAGACGGTTCAAAAACCGATATGACATTCACCGTACCTTCCGGTGATATGGATAAAGCGGTTCATGCACTGGATAAAGTGAAAGCTGAAATCGGCTGTGACTCGATCCAGTCTGAAACCGGCCTGGCGAAAATCTCGGTGATCGGCACTGGTATGCGCTCGCATGCAGGCGTTGCTGCCACAGCGTTTAAAGCGCTGGCAGAAAAAGGCATTAATATTCGTGCAATCACCACATCCGAGATTAAGATCTCGATCCTGATTGACAGCGCTTATACAGAACTCGCGGTGCGAACCCTGCATTCTGTTTACGGGCTGGATAAGCACTGAAAAAACTGAATCTATAAAGTTTCAGAAAAAGGCAGTGCTTCGCAGCGCTGCCTTTTTTGTTTAGAATGTGGTGCAGACCGCGATATCTGTGGGGTTAAAAATTCTGCAATGGGGTGTATTAGCGGAAAATCAGCTTTAAGCTATGCGTCTGTTGCATAGCTCGTTCTGAGTGGATTTTGAAAAACAGTCCGGCTGCCACAAAAATATAAACCGGAATTGTTTTGAGACATTTTTGTTGATCATGATGATTTAGCTGGGATTTAGCCGGTTTGCGCCCCATTTTGGACACTTAATCAGCCTTATGAGCTGCGTTACAGAAAGATTTGATGAATACGCCCTAGACGATTATGAGAAAAATGCTCACAAGCAAATCAAAGTGAGCTATGCACACAGCGGTGTGATTCGTGATCTGTCCGGTCTTGTATTATAAAAGCTGAAATAATGCCGGACGTGATTTGATCTTAGACGTGAGGCATCTGGAGGAGCATTGAGACCCTATGCGTGAGCTGACAGCCGGACCCCGGATTTTGCTCAAGCGTCTTCGCGCCTTAATGGCGGAAGCGCTGGAACCGCAGGAACGCCTTGATCATATTGTGCGCGAGATCGCGCAAAATATGGTGGCGGAGGTCTGTTCTTTCTATGTGCTCCGCTCCGATGAAATTCTTGAACTCTATGCAACCGAAGGTCTGAACCCGCAGGCTGTGCATCTGGCGCAACTGCGTCTGGGACAGGGGCTTGTCGGTACGATTGCTGCCACAGCACGTCCGCTTAATCTGACGGATGCACAGAGTCATCCGGCTTTCACCTATCTACCGGAAACCGGCGAAGAAGTGTATAATTCCTTCCTCGGTGTTCCGGTGCTGCGTGCCGGGCGCACGATGGGGGTTCTGGTTGTGCAGAACCGTACCAAACGCGCCTATCGCGAAGATGAACTGGAAGCGCTGGAAACCACAGCGATGGTGCTGGCGGAAATGGTGGCCTCCGGCAATCTGACCCGCTTAGCGCGTCCGGGTGTGGAACTGACCAATGGTCGTTCTGTCAGCTTCAACGGACATGCCTATAATGAAGGTGTTGGTCTTGGCCATGTGGTGCTGCATGAGCCACGCATTGTGGTGACCAACCTCTTCAACGAAGATATTGAGCATGAAATCTCCCGCCTTGATGAGGCGATGGGTTTTCTGCGTCTGTCGATTGACGATATGCTGTCGCGCCGTGATGTGGCGATGGAAGGTGAGCACCGTGATGTGCTGGAAGCCTACCGGATGTTCGCTCATGACCGCGGCTGGATGCGGCGTTTAGAAGAAGCAATCCGTAACGGCCTGACAGCGGAAGCTGCGGTTGAAAAAGTCCAGAGTGATACGCGCGCCCGGATGATGCATCTGAGCGATCCTTATATGCGTGAGCGGCTCAGTGATTTTGATGATCTTGCCAACCGTCTGATGCGCCAGTTGATGGGCTATGACCCGAAAACGGCTGCGGAAATGATGGCTAAGGATTCCATCATTGTTGCCCGTTCCATGGGCGCTGCGGAATTGCTGGATTATCCGCGTGAGCGCGTGCGTGGTCTGGTGCTGGAAGACGGTGCGACGACCAGCCATGTGGTGATTGTCGCGCGTGCTATGGGGATTCCGGTAGTAGGCCAGGCCAAAGGTGTGGTGGCGCTGGCAGAAAATAATGATGCCATCATTATTGATGGGGAGGACGGTCGCGTTCATCTGCGTCCGCAAACTGATGTTGAAGCGGCCTATGCGGAGAAGGTGCGGTTCCGTGCCAAACGGCAGGCGCTTTACCGCGAATTGCGCGATAAACCTGCGGTTACCAAAGATGGTAAGTCTATTGCATTGCTGATGAATGGCGGTCTGATCGTTGATCTGCCGCAGCTCAAAGAATCCGGTGCCGATGGTGTCGGCCTGTTTCGCACAGAGCTGCAATTTATGGTGGCTTCAACATTCCCGCGCTCTGGCCAGCAGGAAAAACTCTATCGCGCTGTGCTGGAAGCAGCCGGTGATAAACCGGTAACCTTCCGCACGCTGGATATTGGCGGCGATAAGGTGCTGCCATATTTCCGCTCCAACGCGCATGAGGAAAATCCGGCAATGGGCTGGCGGGCGATCCGCCTGGCGCTTGACCGGCCAGGTCTGATGCGCACGCAGTTGCGGGCATTGCTCAAGGCTGCCGGCGGACGGGAATTGCGGATTATGCTGCCCATGGTGACGGAAGTTGCCGAGGTGCGTGCAACCCGTGAGATCATTGAGCGCGAAGTAAACTATCTGACCCGCTTTGATCATCAGCCGCCATGTAGCCTGAAAATCGGTGCGATGATCGAAGTGCCGTCGCTGCTCTGGCAGCTGGATGAGCTGATGAATGAGGTGGATTTTGCCTCTGTGGGGTCGAATGACCTGTTCCAGTTCATCATGGCGGTTGATCGTGGCAATGCTCAGATAGCAGATCGTTTTGATCAGTTGTCTCCGGCATTCCTGCGTGTGCTGTTGCAGATTGCCGATGCGGGCAAACGCCATAACAAGCCGGTGACATTATGCGGTGAAATGGCAGGCAAGCCGTTGACGGCGATGATGCTGGTGGGGCTTGGCTTCCGTTCGATCTCGATGTCGGCAGCGGCTATCGGGCCGGTGAAAAACATGCTGTTATCACTGGATGCGGGTGCTTTGAACAAGATGCTGGCAGAACTGGTGCACAGGCCGGATGCCAATGGCTCAATCCGCGAGAATTTGGTGCGCTTTGCCAATGAGCAGAAAATTCCGCTGTAAAATCCTGTTTTTATACGTTAGAGCGCCGTGTGCCAGACTTGGCACACAAAGGTCGCTCTAACACCTTAAAATTATGCTCTAAAATTTCGCAATCAAATGTTTCCGTTTGATTACGAAATGCTTTATGGGTGCAAGCCGTTACGTATTCTTGAACCTGCAGATAGTTTCAGGCTCGTTTATTTAAAAAAATAGGATTACCGGATGGTTGCGCTGCCGCAGGACAGAATGGATCAGTTGCTCAAGCATTTTATGATGCTTGAAGCGCAGATGGCCAATAATCCTTCGCCGGAAACCTATGTGAAACTGGCCTCTGAATATTCAGAACTGCAAGATGTGGCATTGAAAATCCGTGAATTGCAGGCTGCGCAGCAGGAGCTTAGGGATTTGATCTCGATGCGCGATGATGCTTCCGGTGATGCGGAAATGCGCGCATTGGCGGAAATGGAAATTCCGGAGACGGAAGATAAAGTCGAAGCGCTGGAAGCGGAAGTGCAGATTTTGCTGCTGCCAAAAGATGCCGCTGACGAGAAAAACGCTATTCTGGAAATTCGTGCCGGTACCGGAGGTTCGGAAGCCGCGCTATTTGGCGGTGATCTTTTCCGTATGTATGAGCGCTATGCGGCTGATAAAGGCTGGCGCGTTGAAGTTGTCTCAGCCAGTGAAGGCGATGCGGGTGGTTTTAAGGAAATCATTGCGACGATTTCCGGCAGAGGCGTGTTTTCCAAGCTGAAATTTGAATCCGGTGTGCATCGCGTGCAGCGCGTACCGGAAACAGAAGGCAGCGGACGCATTCATACCTCCGCAGCAACGGTGGCTGTACTGCCGGAAGCGGAAGATATTGATATTGAAATCCGCAATGAAGATATTCGTATTGATACGATGCGTGCATCGGGTGCCGGTGGTCAGCACGTGAATACTACGGACTCGGCAGTGCGTATTACCCATATTCCGACAGGGATTATGGTGGTGCAGGCAGAAAAGTCCCAGCACCAGAACCGTGCCCGCGCCATGCAGATTTTGCGTGCCCGTCTCTATGATATGGAGCGCCAGCGTGCGGAAAGTGAACGCTCTGAAGCACGCCGCAGTCAGGTGGGGTCCGGTGACCGTTCTGAACGTATCCGCACTTATAACTTTCCGCAGGGGCGGGTGACCGATCATCGTATCAATCTCACGCTCTACAAGCTTGATCGTGTGATGATGGGTGAGTTGGATGAATTGGTTGATGCACTGATTTCCGATCATCAGACCGCATTGCTGGCGGAATTGGGTGATAACTGAGTTGTCATGACAAATCAGGAAAATATGATGAATACGCTTGGTCAGCTTCTGGCTCACGTGCGGTTGGAACTGCGACAGGCTGAAATTGATAGTGCTGAACTGGATGCGCGCTTGCTGGTGCAGCATTATACCGGTGCAACCCTGACTGATTTTGTGACACGATCAGATGCGGCGCTTGAGCAGGCAGCCGTTGAAAATGTATTGGCAGCTCTTCAGCGACGACTGACCGGTGAGCCGGTACATCGAATCATTGGTGAGCGTGAATTTTACGGTCTGAATTTTAAACTGAATGCCGATACGCTGGAGCCGCGCCCTGATACGGAAGCGCTGATCGGACTGGTTTTGCCGTTTTTGCAGCAGAAAGTTGCTGAGAAATCCTTTGTGGATTTGATTGATATGGGCACCGGCACCGGTGCGATTGCGGTCACATTATTGCGCGAAGTTCAGCAGGCGCGTGGTGTGGCCGTTGATATCGCGGCAGGTGCGCTGCAAGCGGCACGGATCAATGCGAAAGGGGCGGGTGTTTCTTCGCGTCTTGCTGTCCTGCAGAGCGACTGGTTTGAAGCTGTGCGCGGAAAATATGACCTGATTGTCTCGAATCCGCCATATATTCCTGCGAAAATTGTCCTTGAGTTGGATAAAGGGGTTAAGGATTTTGACCCGCGCCGTGCTTTGGATGGCGGCGAAGACGGCTTGAATTTTTACCGTTCACTGGCAGCCCGAAGTGCAGATTATCTGCATGATCAAGGTATGATTGCGATCGAAATCGGTGCAGGACAAGCGCCGGATATTGAGGCGATTTTTGCAGAGAATGGTTTCAGACTGACCTGTGAAGCGGAAGATTTAGGCGGTCATAAACGCGCATTGTCATTTCAGCGTTGACTTTAATGTTCAATATGCTCAAAAAAGACTTGGAATTTACGGCAAACATGTCTAATTTCCTGTCACCGCTGCTGCGTCGCGGTCCTTAAAGATGGATGAAAGACGCAGTAACAATTCGGACGAACGCATAATTTCATCTTTGAAACGGTAGCGGTTTAAAGACTTATGCGCTAGTATGTCGGACAGAGTTGTCAGCCTGAAGCTATATGTTTGAAATTCGATCTTTCTGAAAACGTATCAATTGGTGCGAAATTATAAGAGCGATTCAAATATTGTACTCAGCTTCTGTCCGGTGGTTTTTTAACCAACCTCCTTTATGGAGTTGCTGACACGGCAGCACAAAACTTAAAAAAATTATACGCTGAAAGTGCGGGGCGCGCTTTTTGTCATTGTAGTTATGAAATCCATCAGCCCTTTCAGCTGAAATGATTTCTTCGCCCCTAATCTGAAAAGAGATGAGTATGAGGCCAGGACAGCAGAACAGGCGCATGCGTGGACGGGGGAATAATAACCGTAAGGGCCCTAATCCTCTTTCACGTAATTACGAAAGTAACGGACCTGATGTAAAGATCAGGGGCAATGCGCAGCATATTGCCGAAAAATATATGACTTTGGCTCGTGATGCGCAGGCAACCGGCGACCGGGTTATTGCAGAAAATTATTTGCAGCACGCAGAGCATTATAATCGTATCATTCTGGCTGCTCAGGCTCAAAATCCTGCGCCGGTACAGCGCGATGAAGGCTTTGATGATGACTATGATGATGAAGATACAATGGATCAGGGTCATTCCGGCCAGTCCGTATCGCATCAGGAAGTCTATGACGGCAGCGGCCCGCAGCCTGTTATCGAAGGTACACCTGCTGAAGTAATGTATGGTGAGGAAAATTCCCGTTCCTCCGGCCGTAATAACCGTCAGCAGAACAATCGTCAGGATCGCGGTGATCGTAATGATCGTAACGACCGTAACGATCGTAATAATGACCGCAACAACGACCGTCAGGGTCGTATGCAGCGTCCGCGCCGTCATCAGCGTCCTGAATATGGTGCTGATCAGGGGCAGGAAATTGCGGCTGCACCGCAGGTTCCGTATGAACAGTCTGCAGAACAGCCTGTTGTGACCTCAACATTTGCGGAACCGGTTGTTGCCGATGTGAGTGAAGTTGCGGAAGCACCTGTGACCCGTCGCCGTCCGCGTGCTGCTGCACCTGTTGTGCAGGAAAGCGATGCTGCTCCGGCTGCGGAAGTGACACCGGAAGTAAGTGCTGATGCTGTTGCTGCTGATGAAGCACCGGCACCGCGTACCCGCCGTGTATTGCGTCCGCGCCGCACGACCCGTGCTGCGAAAGCAGATGCGGACACACAGGATCAGGATACAGCCTTGGCTGAAACAGAATAATCTGTTGCGATCTGTATGATTTTAAAACCGGCGGTTTACCGCCGGTTTTTTTATGCCGGCAGAGGAAGGCCAAGCCTGTCGTCGTCAAAGTTTAAAGCATGTCGCGCTCAAATGTATTCATTTGAGCTACCGCGAACATGCGATAACTCCTGCTGAGATAATAATTTTCATAGTTCTGCCACTCCCCCTTGCAGGGAGAGGGGTATCGCCCCATATCCCATTCAGACAGGATGCCGGAGCATTCCGTTCCTTCATCCAAAATCTGTCCACTATGGTTCCTGCCTTTAAGGGGGAGCCGTCACCCATGATCTTCCGATGCCGTAACGGGTCGGAGGGCGCAAAGGAGACACTATGAATATTGAGAAATACAGCGAACGCGTACAGGGTTTTATCCAGTCTGCGCAGAGCTTTGCGTTAAATTCTGATAATCAGCAATTCGCCCCCGAACATTTGCTTAAAGTTTTGGTGGATGATGAAGAAGGTTTGGCTTCCGGCCTGATCGAACGGGCTGGCGGCCGTATTGCTGATATTAAACTCGGGCTTCAGAGCGCCCTTGCTGCACTGCCGAAAGTAACCGGTGGTAACGGACAGCTTTATCTGGCGCAGCCGCTTGCAAAAATTCTGACCACTGCGGAAGAACTGGCGACCAAAGCCGGTGACAGTTATGTCACGGTTGAGCGTTTGCTCACCGCTTTCACAATGGAAAAAAGCGCCAAAACTTATGAAATTCTGTCCAAGGCGGGGGTAACGCCAAAGGCTCTGAATGAGGTGATTAATCAGATGCGTAAAGGCCGGACCGCCGATAGTGCTTCTGCTGAAGCCAATTTCGAAGCCCTGAAAAAATATGCCCGTGATCTGACTGAGGATGCACGGTCGGGTAAGCTTGATCCGGTGATCGGCCGTGATGATGAAATCCGCCGTACCATTCAGGTTCTGTCGCGCCGTACCAAAAACAATCCGGTGCTGATCGGTGAGCCGGGCGTGGGTAAAACCGCGATCGCCGAAGGTCTGGCGCTGCGTATCGTCAATGGTGACGTGCCTGAATCGCTGAAAGACAAGCGTTTGATGGCGCTCGATATGGGGGCGCTGATTGCCGGTGCGAAATATCGCGGTGAATTTGAAGAACGCCTGAAAGCCGTGTTGACGGAAGTTGAAGCTGCTGCCGGTGAAATCATTCTGTTCATCGACGAAATGCACACTTTGGTTGGTGCCGGTAAATCTGACGGTGCGATGGATGCATCGAACTTGCTCAAACCTGCGCTTGCCCGTGGTGAGTTGCACTGTGTCGGCGCAACGACATTGGAAGAATATCGCAAATATGTTGAAAAAGATGCGGCGCTTGCCCGTCGTTTTCAGCCGGTCTTTGTCAATGAGCCAACCATTGAAGATACGATCTCAATCCTGCGCGGTTTGAAAGAAAAATACGAACAGCATCACAAAGTGCGTATTTCGGACTCGGCTCTGGTCTCAGCGGCGAGTTTGTCGAACCGTTACATTACAGATCGTTTCCTGCCGGATAAAGCGATTGACCTTGTGGATGAAGCGGCAGCGCGTCTGCGTATGCAGGTGGATTCCAAACCGGAAGAGCTGGATGAGATGGATCGTCGTGTCATGCAGCTTAAAATCGAGCGTGAAGCGCTGAAACTGGAAACCGATACGGCATCGAAAGATCGCTTAAAGCGTCTTGAAAAAGAGCTGACCGATCTGGAAGAGGAATCCGCTGAGCTGACTGCCAAATGGCAGGCAGAAAAGCAGAAACTCGGCCATGCTGCAGATCTGAAAAAGCAACTCGACGATGCACGTAATGCTTTGGCGACTGCCCAGCGGAATGGTGAATTCCAGAAAGCCGGTGAATTGGCCTATGGTACGATCCCGCAGCTGGAAAAACAGCTGAGTGATGCGGAAGCACAGGAAAATACCGGCACTATGCTGGAAGAAACTGTGTCGCCGGATCATATTGCACAGATCATCTCCCGCTGGACAGGTATTCCGGTTGACCGGATGCTGGAAGGCGAACGGGAAAAACTGCTGCGTATGGAAGACGAACTCGGCAAACGCGTGATTGGTCAGGGCGAAGCAGTGCAGGCGGTGTCGCGTGCGGTGCGTCGTGCCCGTGCAGGTCTGCAGGATCCGAACCGTCCGATCGGCTCGTTTATCTTCTTGGGACCAACCGGTGTTGGTAAAACAGAACTGACCAAAGCTTTGGCCACGTTCCTGTTTTCCGATGAAACAGCCATGGTGCGGATTGATATGTCCGAATTCATGGAGAAACACTCGGTTTCCCGTCTGATCGGTGCCCCTCCGGGCTATGTCGGATATGAAGAAGGTGGTGTGCTGACTGAGGCTGTGCGTCGTCGTCCGTATCAGGTGATCCTGTTTGACGAGATTGAAAAAGCGCATCCGGATGTCTTCAACGTGTTGTTGCAGGTGCTGGATGACGGTCGTCTGACCGATGGTCAGGGGCGTACTGTGGATTTCCGCAATACGCTGATCATTATGACTTCCAATCTCGGTGCGGAATATCTTGTTGCGCTGAATGAGGATCAGGATGTGGACAGTGTCCGTGAAGAAGTGATGGGCGTTGTGCGTTCATCCTTCCGTCCGGAATTCCTCAACCGTGTCGATGAGATCATTCTGTTCCATCGTTTGCGCCGCTCGGAAATGGGTGCGATTGTGGATATTCAGCTGGGCAGACTGCAAAATCTGCTGAGTGATCGTAAGATTACGCTGGATGTTGAGGATGATGCCCGTAACTGGCTGGCCGATAAGGGCTATGATCCTGCTTATGGTGCCCGTCCTCTGAAGCGGGTGATCCAGAAGCAGGTACAGGATCCGCTTGCCGAGAAAATTCTCGGTGGTGAAATCCTTGACGGCTCGCTGGTGGATATTTCTGCCGGTTCAGATCGACTGGTGTTTCAGCCAAAGCCAAAACACTGATTGCTGATATAAAATCAGTCGTAAGCATTTGAAACAAGGCGGCGTTGTCGAAAGACAACGCCGCCTTTTCCTTGCATGAAAAAATATCTGCGCGGGAGCATCTTCTTCATGTGTAGTTAATTTATTAACCATAAAAATGGCCTGATCTGTGATTACAGCATAACCGCTCAGGAAACCTGCCTGAGCGAACAGTGATTTGGACTTTAAAAGGTGTGGTATGCATAAAATGCGGGGAATAGTTTGGAAGACTTATCTCGGTCTGTCAGTAACAGCACTAACAAGTCTGACAGTTACGACCGCTTATGCTGCTAACTCAGGTGATGAACAGCCTGTTTTGATGGCGCAGCTTTATGATCCGGGAGAAGTGATTTTTCAGGATAATAATGTGCGGGTCTATATTGACGCTTCAGGGCGGCAAGTGACTATGAATCATCAGGGAAAAATTCTGCGTATTCAGGAACAGCCGGGCGGATATCCGCAACGCCCGCCGCAACAGCCGAATAATAATGATAACTGGACATTGAATGGTCCTGTTGACGGTGGTGCGCCCTATGACGGTTTCGCCAACGTGCCGGATAATGCCGGCGTGGATTATTTCCCTGCACCACCGCGTGGTTCGGCTGTTAATAATGCTGCAATTGATCGCTCAGCATTACCGGATGTCGGTACTGCGCCTGCACAAGATAATAATGATTACCGCCCTGCAATTGAAGATCCCTATGGTCAGTCTACTGGCTCCGGCGGCATACAGGGAACGCCGACACCATCTGTAACCATGCCGCAAGGGCAGGGTGCCAAAACCAAGATGGCATCTTATCAGATTTTGCTGGATCGTACCGGTACATCTCCGGGTGTGATTGACGGTAAAGCAGGCGGTAATGTCGATAAGGCAGCAGCCGCCTATCTTGAAATGACGGGCACGACCCTTAACCCTGCGGACGAAGCGCAAATTAATATGCTGCTGGAATCAACAGGTGGTCCTGCTTTCACGGAATATACGACTACCAATGCGGATATTGGTCGTTTTTATCTGGCATCGGTACCGAATGATTATGCTGAGAAAGCGAAATTACCGGAAATGGCTTATGTTTCACCCCGCGAGATGTTAGCGGAGAAGTTCCATATTGATGAAAATTATCTGCAGGAAATCAATCCGGGTGTTAATTTTCGCCAACCGGATCAGGTGATCCGTGTACCTAATCTGGGCAAGCAGAAGCGTCCGCAGGTTGCGAGAATTATTGCGGATAAAGCCCGTAAACAGGTTCGTGGTTATGATGAGAGTGGCAAGCTGGTTGTCGCCTATCCTTCGACCATTGGCTCCGCAGATAATCCTTCGCCATCGGGTATTGTAACGGTTGAGCGCATCGCGACCAATCCGAACTACACCTATAATCCGAAGATCAATTTCAAACAGGGTAATAATGACAAGGTTCTGATTGTTCCGCCGGGCCCGAACGGACCGGTTGGCACGGTATGGATTGCTCTGTCAAAGCCGACTTATGGTATTCACGGAACACCGGATCCGTCCCGTATTGGCAAAACCGCCAGCCATGGCTGTATTCGGTTAGCGAACTGGGATGCAGAAGAATTGGCTAAGCTGGTGAAGCGTGGTGTGACGGTGGAGTTCACAGAATAAAAGAAAAGCGGCTTTTACAGCCGCTTTTTTATGAGATGGAATTTGGCAGGCGGGACTCTATTTTATCCGCTCTTAGCCTGAGACGAATTCGCTACTTTGGCCGGCGTATCGCCTTTACCATCCAGTAGCTGATCGATACGGTTGCGTTCACGCACAAACACTTCAAGCTGTTTACCGCTCAGGGATTGGCTCTGCGGCATACGAATACGCATCGGGTCTACTTTTGCGCCATTCACAATGACTTCGTAATGCAGATGCGGGCCTGTCGAAAGACCGGTTGAACCGACATAGCCAATCAATTGTCCCTGACGCACACGTGTTCCCGGCGTAATACCCGAAGCAATGGCATTTTGGTGATTATAACTGGTCTGATAACCATTGGCATGACGAATAATGGTTTGATTGCCATAACCATTTGCCCAGCCGGCCTTTTCAACCACACCATTACCCGCTGCCAGAATAGGGGAGCCGCGTGGCGCGCGCCAGTCAACACCGGTATGCATACGCACATAACCAAGGATCGGGTGGCGACGCCCCCCGAAAGGCGAACCAAACACACCGTTTGGAACCGGTTTTCTGATCAGGAATTGCTGAGCGCTGCGACCGTTTTCATCAAAAAACTCAACGTTACCCTCCGGTGACTGGTAACGGTAGAATTTCCGCGTAGCGCCGCCCATGTTGGCGCTGACATAAAGCAATTGGGATTCATCATTGGCACTGTCAGAATCTTCCGGCAGCGAGAAGAAGGCTTCGATTGAATCGGATCTGCTGATTTTAGACTGTAAGTCGACATCATTGGCCAGCATTTTTACAAGCTGGCGTGCCATATCATTGGTCATGCCATAGGCAAATGCTGCTTTATAGACAGCATCATAAACAGAAGGCAGTTCACCACGGATTGTTGGTGGTGGCGCTGAATCATCAAATGCTGTCTGCAGAAGCGGCGTCATTTCCGGTTCGTCAGACGGAACATATTGTTTCTGATCATCAAGAGCGACCGTTACAATATGTGTTGTGCCATTATAAAGAGTAACGCGGACAATATGGTCCTCTTTTTCGGAGGACATAACCCCAACGCGCAGAACACTGCCGGCTTTCAGCCTTGGTGAATTCATCAGCTTGGAAAGGGCTTCTGCGATATTATCTGCATCCTCGCCTTCATAGCCGCTTTTGTTCAGAGCGTCGATGATCTTTGAATCAGATCGGAAGGGAATGATGTCTTCAGAAAAACCGCTATTGGTTTCGTCTTCCATCAGGCGGTTACTGATACTGACATTTTCCTGCGTAATGCGAACGCCGAGCGGTTGTGTCAGAGTAAAGGAAGAGTCGCTGTTACCGAAACGCAGGGGATCAACATAATGCAGGGATGCAATCTGTACGTCACCATCAGTCAGTAATTGGCCGGTGCTGCGAACGACCTTTTCAACTTCGTCGCTGCTGAGCTCAGACTCGGAATCGTAATTTGCTGCATTCAGCGGAAAATCAATAGTGCGCAGGCTGATTTCACTTTCAACCTTAGCGCCATAAATTTGTGCGGCTTCGGTTGGTTGCGCTTGTGCTTTCGCCCCGTCAGAGAAAACGGTCATGGCATCAAAAGCCGGATATTGACGTCCTGCCGGATGGTCAGCAGCCAATGTCATGCGAACATATTCAAACGGTTTGGTACGAATGACCTCGCGTTCGCCAACCTTCTGCATGGTTGAAACCTCCATGCGACGGCGGTCACGGCTCTTTTGTTTAGTAATTGTTGCTAAGACGCGGTTGCCTTTGGAGCTGTCCTGAGCGTCGTTTTTGGAGGGCATCTCTTCTTTTGTCGCAAGCTCTGGTGGTGTCGCAAGTTGCTGACGACCGTCAAGAGCGGCGAATAGAGCGACACCGATTAATAGAGATGCGGTAATACCTGTAAGAAAAGTACCGGCAAGCCATCGGGCAGAGACCTCGCGCCGGTCCGGAGGGCCACGCCTTCCGTCAGTGATGAGCGGCGGCTCATCCCCGGGTTCACTGGTGTTGGTCAAAATCTGCTGTTTCATACCGGGCAGTACCATTCCTTATTATATATGCTCCGCGCCGGACAGGCAGCGGAAAGTCCTGCGAAATTTTAATTGCCTCAGGTGAGAGGCAAGTTTTGCCTGCCCGTGTCTGCATAGTCAATGAAAAGACTGCAAACAAATGGATTATATGAAATCATTCCACGATTATTCGCTCTTAACCGGCATATAGAATGGCGCGCGTGCGATAGCCGCTTTGTGTGCTTATCGCCGGAATAGGGCGTGTTTGTGATCAATAGATAATTTGTTCCGAAAATTTCTTTATATATAGGCGGCCTACTGAAGCGCATATGGCTGGTTTTTTACCGAGAGGGAACTTTCGCGATTTGTTGCCTCAATATTGGTGACGATTCTTCAAAAGCGGCTTTACGATTCTGATTTTGCGAGTCGAAAGTGCGGTTTGAGGCTGTGTTTTTGATATATGAGGTG
>UCCC01000038.1:0-1007 GCA_900470735.1 Hyphomicrobiales bacterium
GGCTTTGGTGCATGGAGCTGAATTTTCGGAATGCGGCTTTCAGCTATAACTGATAGTTTTCAGCTTTTTTCCAGCTCAGGGCGTTTTTCATGCCGTTCAAACACAACGCTGCCTATCGTCATAATATCCCAAAGCAGAAATTTAGGGTAACGAATTGGCCGGTCTATGAAGCAGGTCTGAGGCAGCGTGGCAGTCTTACATTCTGGGTGGATGAGGAAGTGCTTGCGGCATGGCACGCGCCCCGTCGTAAGACGCCGGGTGGTCAGCCGCGTTATTCGGATCTGGCTGTGCAAACATCGCTGCAATTAGGGCAGGTTTCAAAGTGGCTCTGCGTCAGGTCGAAGGCCTTGTCACATCTTTGTTCCAGCTTATGGGTGTCGATCTGCCGGTGCCTGATCACACAACTCTGAGCCGACGCTGTGGCCAATTGCAAATTTCCAGAAAACGGCATGATGACAAGGACAAGGATCCTGGCTCCGGGAAGCCCTTGCATATTATCATCGATAGTACCGGCCTGAAAATATACGAGGCCGGTCAATGGCTTGAAGAGAAGAGCGGCGTGAAATCGCGCCGGCAATGGCGCAAGCTGCATATTGCTCTTGATGCCGACAGTGGCGATGTCATCGCCCAAACACTGACTGATCATATGACGAGCGACATCAGCCAGCTGCAGCCCCTTCTCGATCAGATCGACAGGCCCATTGCCTGCCTGACTGCCGATGGTGCCTATGATGGGGAGGCTAGTTACGCAACGATCCGTCGCCATAGTGCCAGCGCCGTCATCATCATTCCGCCGCACCCCAATTCAACACTCTCAGACATTCACGGGCCGCCTAACCAACGAGCCTGGCACATCAGGATGATCTTGGAACAAGGCCGTCTCGCCTGGCAAACAGCCACCGATTATGGCATACGATCCAGGGTGGAAGCTACCATGGACCGTTTCAAGAGCGGCATTGGCAACTGGCTACGCACGCGCTCAATCGACAACCAGAAGGTGGAAATCG
>UCCC01000011.1:0-69007 GCA_900470735.1 Hyphomicrobiales bacterium
GAAAAGATTCTTTCCACAGGGAAAACTTCAGATTTTAAGAAATTATTAGCCATCAACCAGAACCGCTAAATCCGGATTCGGCAGCTTACCCCCTCTCTCCCCGCTCTCAGCATTTGATACCTGTAATCAGCTGCGCTACACATAGAGTGTAATAACTATATAAAGCAGGGAACACCGCTTACATGCTGACTAAAAAAGGGAAATACGGCCTCAAAGCCATGGTGCATCTGGCCGAAGCCCCGCAGGACAATCTCATTTCTGTGGGCGAGATTGCCAAAGCCCGCAATATACCGCGTAAATTTCTGGATAATATCCTGACGGATTTGCGTGTAGCAGGCTTTGTACAAAGCCGTAAAGGCAAAGGTGGCGGCTTTTGTTTAGCTAAGCCTGCCGATCAGATATCCATAGGCAATATTATTCGCAGCCTTGACGGCCCGCTGGCCCCCCTCCCCTGCGCAAGCAAGACCGGATATAAAGCCTGCGAGGATTGCATTGAAGAAGACTGCAAAATCCGGCGCATGATGCTTGAAGTGCGTGAAGCCATCGCCAATGTACTGGATAAGCGCACACTGGCAGATGGCTATAGCGATTATTGATCGTAATTATTGCAGACAGCTCTTGAGCGACGTCGCGAGATTGCGGATCAGCTGCGGATAAAGCTCCGGCCCATCCTGAAGCTCAGCGCCAAGCGGGTCAAGAACGCCCGTTTTGGCCTGCGTTCCTTCCAGAACAGTTTTGACCAAAGCAGATTCAAATTGCGGTTCGGAAAAGACGCAGGTTGCGCCCAGAGATTTCACCTTGATCTGAATTTCACGGATGCGCGCTGCCCCCGGTGCTTTTTCAGGGTTCACTGTAATAGAGCCTGCCGATGCAAGGTCAAAACGGCGCTCGAAATACTGATAGGCATCGTGGAACACAATATATGGCTTGGTGCGCACCGGCTCGAGTTCAGCGGATACTTCTTTCTGCAACGCGTCAATCTTATCAGCATAGGCAGCCGCATTCTCCTGATATTGCTTTGCATGCTCCGGATCAGCCTTACTCAAAGCCGCCGCGATCGGCTCCAGCATTAATTTAGCATTTTGCGGGTCAAGCCAGATATGCATATCATCATGATGATGGTCATGTGCCTCAGCCTCCCCATCATGGCTGTGGCTATGCCCGTGATCGCCATGATCGTGTGCTTCAAAATTACCGCCTTCACGAGCCGACAGGATTTCAAGCCCCTTTACCTGATCCAATTGCACGATTTCCGCTTTTGCACCGAGACTGCCCAAAGGCTTTGTCAGATAGGTCTCCATTTCCGGCCCTACCCAAAAAATGACCTTCGCCTTTTCCAGCGCACCCGCATCTGAAGGTTTCAGACTATAACCGTGCTCAGATGCCGCGCCTTTGACGATAAGCTCCGGCTCCCCTGCTCCCTGCATCACTGCCGAGACCAAGGAGTGGATTGGCTTGATGGAAACGACGACATCACCTTCTTCCGCAGCAAAAACAGCCTGCGCTGAAACAGACAACAGAGCGGATGCAAGCAAAACCCGTATAACAGACATAAAACCTCACATAAACGAATTGAACGCCATCACAGTTGCAATGACAAAGGGCAGATACAATATGTTATAAAGTTACAATATTGCGTAATGCTATAACGTATGAGATAACCCGTGACAAGAGCACAAAATGCTTTTCTGAAACCCGAAAGCGAACAATGCATCATCCGACATCAGCTGCGCCTGCCGCACCGAAACCTGACATTCTTCTGCGTTTAGAAAATGCAGGTATTGAACGAAACGACTGCTGGCTTGTTCGCAATATTACGCTCGATCTGCATCGCGGTGAGATCGTGACCTTAATCGGCCCCAATGGCTCCGGTAAAAGTACCACGGCGAAACTGGCGCTCGGCATCCACAAACCGGACGAAGGATCGGTGAAGCGCGATAAGCACTTACGCATCGGTTATGTACCGCAAAAAATCACCATCGATCCCAGCCTTCCGCTCACTGTTGAGCGGATGATGCGCATGACCGCATCATTGAGCAAACAGGCAATTGAAGAAGCGCTCACTCTTGCCGGTATCCCGCATCTGCTTAATGCACAGGTTGTGCATTTATCCGGCGGTGAATTTCAGCGTGTACTGCTTGCCCGTGCCTTTGGTTGTAAACCGGACTTATTGGTTCTGGATGAACCGCTGCAAGGCGTCGACTTTGCCGGTGAGGCAGAGCTTTATGAGACAATTGCCAAATTTCGCGACCATACCGGCTGCGGTGTACTGATGATCTCCCATGATCTGCATATTGTGATGGCTGCAGCAGATCGCGTGATCTGTCTCAACGGCCATATCTGCTGCAGCGGCACACCAGTTGATGTGGCTGCCAGTCCGGAATATGCCAGACTATTCGGCCTGCGCTCCCCACGCGGCGCAGAAATACCGCCATCTCTGGCCGTTTACACCCACCACCATGACCACACCCATCTGGCTGACGGGCGTGTGCAACATGCAGACGGCACAGTGACCGATCATTGTCACCACGATGACGGCCACCACCATCATGACAACGAATGCACTTCAGAAACCGGCGGACATAAACATGCTTGATGACTTTTTCTTCCGCGCCATTCTTGCCGGTGTCGGCCTCGCTTTAATCACAGGGCCAATCGGTTGCTTCATAGTCTGGCGACGTATGGCCTATTTTGGTGACACCATGGCGCATTCCGCCCTGCTCGGTGTTGGCCTCGCCATGCTGTTTGATCTCAATATTATGATCTCTGTTTTTGTGATCGCCTTTACCATCGCCATGTTGCTGGTGGTTTTGCAAAAACGACACACGCTCTCGGCAGATTCCCTGCTCGGCATTCTTTCTCATGCCACGCTGGCTTTCGGCCTTGTGCTGGTTGCCTTCATGTCATGGATCCGCTTCGATCTGATGTCACTGCTCTTTGGCGACATTCTCGCGGTATCCGTTTCAGACCTCATAGCCATTTATGCCGGTGGCGCACTGATATTGGCAGTGCTTATTAAACTATGGCGACCATTGCTTGCCGCAACGATTAGTGAAGACATTGCCCGTGCAGAAGGCCTGCAGCCGGAATTGCACCGCACACTCTTCATGATCCTGCTGGCACTGCTCATTGCTATTGCAATGAAGATCGTCGGAATTTTGCTAATCACCGCCCTGCTGATCATTCCGGCAGCCACGGCACGGCGCTTTGCTTTGTCGCCGGAGCAAATGGCCATTTATGCGGCATTTATCGGCGTATGCTCCGTTATCGCAGGGCTCTTTGGTTCACTGAATTATGACACGCCGTCCGGACCATCCATTGTCGTGGCATCTGTGATCTTTTTTGCTATAAGCATGCTACCATGGCAAAAACTCAAAGCATCTCTGCCATCTGCACGTCATAAGGAGCCAACATCATGACCGGTCATACCCATTCCGGAACTGCAACCGCAGCAGCACGCGCTCCGAAACTGACACGCAATCAGAGCCTTGTTTTAGACTCTCTGGCGAAAGCAGAATTTCCGCTGAGCGCCTATACGATTCTCGACCAGCTGCGTGAGGAAGGCTTCCGCGCGCCGCTGCAAGTCTATCGCGCCTTGGATAAATTGCTGGAATATGGCCTGATACACCGCCTTGAAAGCCTGAATGCCTTTATCGCCTGCGCGCATCCGCATCATCAGGAACACGGGCATCTGCATGGTATTGCGGCTTTTGCGATTTGCGATAAGTGCGGCTTAGCCTCAGAATTTACAGAACCGGAAATTGAAGATTGCGTTCAGCACTGGACACAAAAGAACCATTTCCATCCGATTAAAACAACGCTGGAAATTCGCGGGCTTTGCGCAAGCTGTGCACATAACTGATCAGAAACAACAGAACACCCCGCACAGTAATATGCGGGGTGTTCTGTCAATCAGCCTTGTAAATGCGATGTATCCGGCAGAGGGATAATGCCAAGCGACATCGCCACCGCAACGGCGGAAGTACGGTTCGCACATCCCAGTTTGATTTTAGCATTTTGCAGATAAGTCACCACCGTCCAGCGGGCAATGCTGAGAATATCAGCAATTTCACCATCTGTTTTGCCACGCGCAGCCCATTTTAAACAATCAATTTCGCGCGGTGTTAAAGCAACAAGTGACTGCACTTCTTTTGTTTGCTTAGAATGATCACTGACGGCTGCGAGAACGACGTCATGTACCTGCGTGGCGGCCTGTATAAAGTCTTTTTCGAGCAAACGAATAAGATCCGTCACACTCATATCATGTTTGCCGTTTTGATCCTTAATATTATCAAACGCAAAAATCGTATGAGCATCACCATGACCATTCATACGCTTTGTCACCATAATATAGGTCTGACCAAAATGGTGTTCGCGCATATCATTGACAAAACTCTGCAATGCACTTGTATTTTGTTTAGGCTGATAAATTTCCGCAATACTTATACTGTCGGCCGGCGCAGGGCTCGACCATTTCTGATGAAACAGCGGATCAATATCAAAATAGCTCTTAACCGCATATTGCACCACCCAGTCTGCCGGATAGGTCGTCACAACCGTCCGAAGATTTTCCTGCCCCGGGAAATCCTCCGGATGTTTCGGCGTAATATGCGTAATATGCCGGCACGACAGACGTTTGCGTACAGCACAACAGGTTTCGAGTATGGATGAACAGTATTCCTTACCGAAAAAACTGTTCTGAAAATCTGGGAAATGGATAAGTTCAAATTCCATGGAAAATTCCGTTCTAAGCACCTTTAGAAAAATGACGAAATGAAAAAATAAAATATAAAGCGCCACGAAAACGCGCGCATATGAAAACGATTCGAAAGCAAAGAATTAAAATCACAGCTTCTGCATCAGTAGTAAGTCTCAAATAGAGAAAAACTAATATTCTATAATAATGACGCAAATCAGACATTTTTGATTCTAAGAACTATGACGCGTCTTCAAATCCCCCCTCTCTCCTTCTCAAACGGATAAAATAATTTTAAATTAAAATAATCATTATAACCCATAATAATAAAAGAGAATCTCTTTCATATTTTATGAAATACAGGCTGTATGTTCTGCACTTTTATTAAAATGTTTTTGTCGCGATGCACAACCACCAACTTATTGCTCCCACCAATTGTTCCATTTGCGACAAAGAACATTATAAAAACAATAACATTAACCGAGTTCATAAACACGATTGGATAAAACCAATCTGAGATAAAAAATTTAATAGATTCAAATATTTAAATATAGAGCGACTTTTTCTTCATTTCACAGCTCTCAAACTGTAACATTCAATTGATTGCAATATAAAAACATGGTTCACTTGGCTAACATAAAACATAAACGATGTTGTCATGGTACTTTCATAAAAATGGCATATCGAAAAAACGCAAGGATGGCCTGAAGCAGGCATCCCGTAGATCGAAGGGGAGTATGTCAATGCTGAACAGAACAACGCGCTTGTTGTCCCTGACAACTGCAATCGCTTTTGCTGGAACCACATTATCGGTGGCTGCTCCGTCAGAAGAACTGATTGCTGCAGCCAAAGCAGAGGGTCAGCTTACCACAATTGCACTGCCACACGACTGGTGCGGTTATGGTGAGATCATCAAGAGCTTCAAGGACAAATACGGTATTCAGGTCAATGAACTGAATCCGGATGCCGGTTCCGGCGATGAAATCGAAGCCATTAAAGCCAACAAAGACAATAAAGGCCCGCAGGCGCCTGATGTGATCGATGTCGGCTTCACATTCGGTACAACGGCCAAAGCAGCCGGTCTGCTGCAGCCATATAAAGTATCAACATGGGATTCGATCCCTAATGATGCAAAAGATGCTGAAGGTTACTGGTACGGTGACTATTACGGCGTGCTGGCCTTTGAAGTGAATAAAGACATTATCAAAGACGCACCACAGGATTGGGCTGACCTGCTCAAGCCGGAATTTGCGAATGCGGTTGCCCATTCCGGTGATCCGCGTGCTTCCACACAGGCGATTCTCAGCGTCTATGCCGCCGGTCTTTCCCTTGGCGGCAAGCCAGGTGAAGAAGCAGCCCAGAAAGGTCTGGAATTCTTCCGTGATGTGAACAAAGCAGGCAATTTCGTACCGGTTATCGGTAAAGCCGCCTCTTTGGCGCAGGGTTCAACCCCGATCGTAATCCGCTGGGACTATAATGCTCTGGCCGACCGCGATACGCTGAATGGCAATCCGGAAGTTGAAGTGATCATTCCGAAGACCGGTGTTGTTGCCGGCGTTTATGTGCAGGGCATCAGCGCTTATGCACCGCATCCGAATGCTGCCAAACTCTGGATGGAACACCTCTATTCCGATGAAGGCCAGATCGGTTATCTGAAGGGCTATTGCCATCCGATCCGCTTCAATGCCATGGCAAAAGAAGGTAAGATTCCTCAGGATCTGCTCGACAAGCTGCCACCGGCAGAAGCTTATCAGAAAGCCGTTTTCCCAACCTTGGAAGAGCTTGATAAATCTCAGGCCGCTATCACCAAGAACTGGGACAGCGTTGTCGGCGCAAATGTTCAGTAATCTGAACAGCTAAACGCACAAAACCTGTTGCGGAATGATATCAATCATTCCGCAACACCATCTGTTCTAAGCAGATCAAGTGCAGCACAACTTTGGAAAACACCTTTTCCGCTAACGCGAAATTACCTCGTCAGCCGTGTTTTCAGCCTTTATCCTTTTCAATCTGCGGAAATCTTTCCGCCGCAGACCATAAAAAGCAAAAATAATATGAGCTTGTCCAGCAATGGTATAACATCTGACACGCCGCCGGTGCGTCGTTCCAAGCGTCGCCTGCCTTTAGAGTGGCTGGGTGTTGCCCCTTTTTTCGCTTTCGCAATTTTGTTTTTGCTCTGGCCGACCATGTATCTGGTGGTTGGCGCATTTCAGGATGATCAGGGTAATTTCACCCTGAAAAATATTATCGGCCTATTTGAACCGGGCATTATGAGTGCCTATTGGGTCTCGATCAAAATCAGCTTTGCCTCCGCTTTGGGTGGCGCTGTGATCGGTTCCTTCATGGCATGGGCAATTGTTTTGGGTAAATTGCCTCGTTTTTTGCGCCCGACCGTGCTCACTTTCTCCGGCGTAGCATCCAACTTTGCCGGTGTGCCACTGGCTTTTGCCTTTCTGGCCACGCTAGGCCGCACCGGTTTTGTCACCATTTTGCTGCGGGAATGGTTCGGCTTTAATCTTTATGCCACCGGTTTTAACCTGCTCAGCTTCTTCGGCCTGACACTGACCTATCTGTTTTTCCAGATTCCGCTGATGGTACT
Organism: Hyphomicrobiales bacterium; assembly: GCA_900470735.1. Classification (GTDB taxonomy): domain Bacteria; phylum Pseudomonadota; class Alphaproteobacteria; order Rhizobiales; family Rhizobiaceae; genus Pseudochrobactrum. Next base: position 7,296 of record UCCC01000011.1, read on the forward strand.
GATTCTCACTCCCGCTTTGGATGGCCTGAAAAAAGAATGGCGTGAAGCTTCATCCATTCTTGGTGCTACCACTTTCCAGTATTGGCGCATGGTCGCCTTTCCGATTCTCTGGCCTAGTTTGCTCGGCACCAGTCTGTTGCTGTTTGCCAATGCCTTTGGCGCCATTGCCACGGCCTATGCGCTGACCGGTTCGTCTCTGAATATCGTACCGATCCTGCTTTATGCGCAGATTCGCGGCGATGTTCTGCACAATCAGAATCTCGGCTATGCACTGGCACTGGGCATGATCCTGATTACCGGCATTTCCAATCTGCTCTATATCTGGCTGCGTATGCGTGCAGAACGGTGGCAGAAATGAAACTGAAATATTTCATTCCTAAAACCCTCGGGGCATGGATCGCCTTTCTCATCGGCGCGATCTATTTTGTTGTACCGCTGATCGGCACCTTTGAGTTCTCGCTGCGCATGCGCCGTGGTGAATATTCTTTTGACGCTTATCGCGTTGTGCTGACAGACCCGAATTTTCAGGCGACTTTCGGCTATTCCATCCTGCTGGCTATCATGACGATTATTTTCGGCGTGCTTCTGGTGGTGCCAACCGCCTATTGGGTGCGGTTGCGCATGCCATATTTGCGTCCCGTCATTGAATTCATCACGCTGATGCCACTGGTTATTCCGGCAATTGTTATCGTATTCGGCTATTTGCGGATTTATAACTCATCCTCATGGCTGCCGTTTACCGGCTCAACATGGGCAACAGACCTGCTGCTGATGTTCGGTTATGTGACATTGGCGCTGCCTTATATGTATCGCTCAATCGATACGGCCATGCGCACGATTGATGTTCGTACCCTGACTGAAGCCGCTGAAAGTCTTGGCGCGAGCTGGCCAACGATCCTGTTCAAAGTAATTTTCCCGAATGTGCTTTCCGGTGTTATGAGCGGTGCGTTCATCACCTTTGCCATTGTTATTGGTGAATTTACACTGGCGTCGCTGCTCAACCGTCCGGCTTTCGGCCCTTATTTGCAGCTTGTCGGTGCAAACCGTGCCTATGAACCATCAGCGCTGGCGATTATTGCATTCGGCATCACATGGCTGAGCATGATCATGCTGCAGCTTGTCACCCGCTTCTCCAAATTTAAGACAGCAGGCAATTAAGTCATGGCTTTTCTCAATATTAAAAATCTCAAAAAAAGCTTCGGCGCGAATACTGTTGTTCATGATTTCAGTCTGGCCGTTAAAAAAGGCGAGTTCATTTCCTTTTTGGGGCCATCCGGCTGCGGTAAAACCACCGTTTTGCGCATGATTGCGGGTTTCGAGACACCTGATCAGGGCGTGATCGAGATCAACGGTCAGGATGTTGTCGATCTCAAACCGAATAAACGCAATATCGGCATGGTGTTTCAGGCCTATGCGCTGTTCCCGAATATGACTGTCGCACAAAATGTTGCCTTTGGTCTGCGTGTTTCCGGCAAGCCAAAAGCCGAGATTGATGCGACCGTCAAAGAAATGCTGGAACTGATCCGCCTTGAACATCTGGCTGACCGCTTCCCTTATCAGATGTCCGGCGGGCAGCAGCAGCGTGTAGCGCTTGCCCGTGCATTGGCAACAAAACCACAGGTCTTGCTGCTGGATGAACCGCTTTCCGCTTTGGATGCGAAAATCCGTATTTCGCTGCGTGAAGAAATTCGAGCAATTCAGCGCCAGCTTGGCATTACCACGGTATTTGTTACCCACGATCAGGAAGAAGCCCTGTCTATTTCCGACCGGATCGTGGTGATGCATGAAGGTAAGGCTGATCAGATCGGCACGCCGTTCGATATTTATAACCGGCCAGCCTCACGTTTTGTCGCGTCTTTCGTCGGCACGCTCAATATGCTCGAAGCACGAGTCACCGATCCGCAGCAGAATCATGCTGATCTGGGCGGCGCAATCATCACCGTTCCGCAATCATTATCCGCTTATAAACAAGGCGATATGGTCACGCTGGCATTGCGTCCGGAAGCGATCAGCCTTGAGACCTCCCCTGCCCGCGACAGCAAAGCGGAAGTCATCGTTCAGGATGTGCATTTCTTAGGCTCCGTGATCCGCACCCGCGTGATGCTCGGCGGTAATCAGCTGTCTTTTGACAGCTTCAATAATCCTGCCGTGCGCCCGCCACAACATGGCGACAAGATCATGGTACATTTCTCGGCGCAGGATTTGCTGGTGCTTGGTAAGTAAAATAGCAAACAGCGGTTGGGGGAAGCCACACCTAACCGCTGTTTTTTTTATAAACCACAAATCTGTACTTAAAAATTTAATCGAGCCCCAACAAAGAACTCATTTGCAATCAACCTTGCCTTTAACTGCTCATCCTGAAGTCTGCGCACATTAGCAAAGCGGTTGAAGCCACTCTCAATTTTCCCTGAATCGACAAAACGATAACCAAAATCAAGGCTCCAGTTTTGAGTCAGATCGTAGCTCGCTCCTGCACCGACCGAATAAGTCAGGTTTGTCACGGTGTTCTCATTAAAAACCCGGCTTTCATTCCCCTGAAAGCCTCCGGTCTTCACGCGTGAAACGCCCAAACCTAAATTCGCATTCAGTGACAATGCGTTCGTGATATAAAAGTCCCGATAAAGGTTCACCATAAAGCGCTGAGACTTCACATCATAAACATTCAGGCTGGTTGGAAAATTACTGGATCCGGTACTGAACTTGGAGTTACGCGGAAATACAAACTCCCCCTCAGCGCGCCAATTATGATTAAAACGATAACCTGCTGCGATAGAACCATTAAAAAAATTCTCTTTATTATCGACATCAAAAAAACTGCCGATACTCGGACGCAGGCTGAGATCCATATTTTTGGCTCTTTGCTGCGAATGTAATAATCTAGCTGCTATGTAATAACCATGCTCACTTTGTGTCTGTGCCATTACCGGCGCGGAAACTGTCATTATGACACTGGCAATCATTATTTTGCGCAAATATTTCATGAAAACCTCAAAATTAAAAATGATCTCAAATAGTATTTTTCAATAAAAAAGCGCGCTGCCTTCATATGCACCAGCAGCGCGCCTCATTCTTATCTGCACAAAAAACTATGCAGTTTTTATACAAATTTTAAATTTACAGTCTTTTCGCTTCGTAAAGCAGTGCGATAAATATATTTATGCCTGAACCCAAGGGCCATGAAAATCGCCACTGCTGTCAATACGTTGAAACCCGTGAGCACCGAAGAAGTCGCGCTGTGCCTGAATTAAATTAGCACTGCCTCTTCTCTGTCGGAAACTGTCAAAATAGGTAGTTGCTGAAGCGAGTGCTGCAACAGGCACACCGGCACTCACAGCCGTAGCAACGACCTTGCGCAATTCCTGAGCAGCAGTGTTCATCGGCACCACAAATGCAGGCGCCAGTAACAGGTTTTCAACCTCACCTGCCGCAAAAGCTTCGCCGATTTCATCAAGAAATTGCGAACGGATAATACAGCCGGCGCGCCAGATACGGGCGATTGTTGCCAGCGGCAGGTTCCACTCATGCTCCTTGGAAGCGGCAGCCATTACCGCAAAACCTTGTGCATAGGCCGCGATCTTTGCCGCAAGCAAAGCCTGTTCCAGTGAATCAATAAAGGCCTGATCCGCTTTGATCGCCCCTGCCTGTACAGGATCGCCGTAAGTTGCTGCCAACTTTTGTCGTAGCTCAATCGCAGATGAAATCGAACGGGCGGCAACAGCTGCTTCCATACCCGTTGCTGGAACACCGAGGATCTGGCTTTCAATCGCCGCCCAGCGTCCGGTACCTTTCTGCCCTGCCGCATCCAGAATAATATCCGGTACCGGCTTGCCCGTTTCCGGATCCAGCGCCTTCAAAACTTCCGCAGTAATTTCAATCAGGTAAGAGTTCAGCGGCCCTTCATTCCATTTTGCAAAAATCGGGGCGATTTCTTCCGCCTTCAAACCGCAGGCATCACGCAGGATGCCGTATATTTCCGCAATCATCTGCATATCGGCATATTCAATGCCGTTATGGATGGTTTTAACAAAATGACCCGCACCGTCCGGCCCCATACGGGCACTGCATGGCTCACCTTTATAACGGGCAGCAACGGCATCCAGAATCGGCTCGATCCGTGCATAAGCCTCTGCCGTGCCACCAACCATCATTGACGGGCCGTTACGGGCACCTTCCGCACCGCCGGAAATCCCCATACCTACAAATGTCGGATCATTCTCACCAAGGGAGTTCAAACGGCGGATTGTATCACGGTAATCAGAATTGCCGGAATCGATGATAATGTCGCCCTTCTCAAGAAAGGTCTTGAGTTTGGCCATTTCCGTATCAACCGGACTACCAGCTTTAATCAGCATAATAATCGGGCGCGGCTTCGCAATATTCTGGCTCAGTTGTTCCATACTGGCACAGGGGATAATCCGCTCCTGCAACGCACCGGCATTGGCGTGGAACTTCTCCAGCACCTCTGCCTCACGGTCATAAACGGCAACACGATACCCTTTTTCAGCAATATTGAGTGCCAGATTGGAACCCATAACGCCAAGCCCGATCAGTCCGATATCCGCCAGTTGCATGCTGTTTTCCCTAAATATGAACCATTCCGGACAAAAGCCGGATCAAAAACGCTCGTTCTATATAGGTATGTTATTCAAAAGCGGTTTCAACTGAAAGCATAAAGCGGACAGCTGAAACCGTGTTATTATCAAAAAATAGTAATTTTAACCAGCAAGTGCCTGACGCTCAGTGATCAGTTTGCCGGTGGCAGTCAGCACACCGGATGTACCATCCAGATAGTTTTCTTCCAGCTCAAGCGCCAGAAAACGGTGCCGCTCAACCGGCCCCGGCATTGCCAGAGCAGACGTTTTGGCAGCAACAAAACCAAACCGTTTGTAATATTCAGGATCACCCACCAGCAAAATCGCTTTGTGGCCAAGTGCCTGCGCATTGCGGATAGCCTGACGCATTAATCCTGAGCCAACACCGCGCCCCGCATAGGCATCTTCAACCGCCAAAGGCCCCAGCAACAAAGCAGGCACATCTTCACCACCAGTTTTTTTACCGGCAGAAATATGCCAGAGACGAACAGTACCAATCATGGCACCGTTATCATCACGGGCAACAAGCGCCGTTCCATAGGCAGGCACACGTTTACGGCGCAGCTTTTCAGAAGATTTGCGTTTGCGTCCCTCTCCCATCACGCGGTTGAGCAGAGCTTCACGCGCACTGCTATCCGCAGGCGTTTCATGGGCAATCAAAAAAGAAGCCGGATTATGGGCCAGATTATGAGTTGGCGTGACTGACAATTCAGCCGTGGTTCCGGCCGCAACAGAAGAAGCAGACATCAGCGTGAACCTTAAAGCATTTACGAGCCAAAAGTGCGGAGCAGTTTTGCATCGGATAATGCGCTAAAACAAAACGTTAAGAGGTATTGTGTCCTCACACATATGTATGAGGATAAACACAAAGCAAAAATGTTATGTGACAAAGCCGGTGAAATCTCTTCACCGGTATCATTTGCAATACGAGACCCAATATGCGCCCCTGACGAGACGCATATCAGTTTCAGATCACATAAGAGCGCAGCGGTTCAAAACCGTTAAATGCAACAGCCGAGTAGGTTGTTGTGTAAGCGCCTGTGCCTTCGATCAGCACTTCATCACCGATGGTCAGCGAGACCGGCAGCGGATAAGGTGTCTTTTCATAAAGCACATCCGCACTGTCACAGGTCGGGCCTGCCAGAACGCAAGGTTCCATTGCATCCCCGTCACGTGGCGTCACGATCTGATAACGGATCGCTTCATCCATAGTTTCAGCAAGACCACCGAATTTACCGATATCGAGATAGACCCAACGGTTGTCATTGTCAGCTTTACGGGAAACCAGAACCACTTCGGTTTTGATCACACCGGCATTACCAACCATACCCCGACCCGGCTCGATAATGGTTTCCGGCAGACGATTGCCGAAATGACGGCTGAGTGCGTCGAAAATCGCTTCGCCATAGGCCTGTGCAGTCGGAATATCCTTGAGGTAACGGGTCGGGAAACCACCGCCCATATTGACCATCTTCAGATTGATGCCTTCTTTGGCCAGCAGGTCGAACACGCCTTTGGTGTCTGCCAGAGCGCGATCCCATGCAGTCAGATCCACCTGCTGTGAACCGACGTGGAAGGAAACGCCATAGGCATCCAGACCAAGCTTGTGTGCGGCACGCAGCACATCAACAGCCATTTCCGGCACGCAACCGAATTTGCGCGACAGCGGCCATTCAGCGCCTTCACCATCAGCGAGAATGCGGCAGAAAACGCGGGAACCAGGAGCCGCACGAGCAACCTTTTCCACTTCTTCAACGCAATCAACAGCATAGAGGCGAATGCCATATTCATAGGCACGAGCAATATCGCGCTCTTTCTTGATGGTGTTGCCATAAGAAATGCGATCTGCTGTTGCACCGGCATTCAATGCCATTTCAATTTCTGCAACCGATGCGGTGTCGAAGTTCGAGCCCATAGAGGCGAGCAGCGACAGGATCTGCGGTGCAGGATTTGCCTTTACAGCATAGAAAATGCGCGAGGCAGGCAAAGCCTTTTCAAAATGTTCATAATTTTCACGCACAACGTCGAGGTCAACGACAAGGCAAGGGCCTTCCGGACGTCGGGTGGCGAGAAAGTCGATAATGCGCTGTGTAGCCATCCTGATCTCCTGAACTGCATTTAAGCAGTAAAAAAAGCCGCATCTTCATATCATTAGCGATGCGAAAGCCTGCCCCCGTGCGATAACGCACAAGGCTGAGCATGATTTCAAAGGACTGATGAGCAAATACCTGCGCTTTCACGCAACAAAAGTCATCAGAGGGACAAAATGCCTTGCGGCAAATATGAATCAGCCTCGCGCGTAACCAACCTTTGGAGATGTGGGAAACACGGAACAAATACATATGCAGATGGATCAACGCCCTGAATTTAGCGTTTCTCCGCTTTGTCTGCCTTGGCTTGGAATAGGGAAATCCCGGTTCCGCACTTAGGGCAATGAGGGTGTGCCTCTTTGAGTTCCCGACCTGTGGAGAGCCGGAAGACACCAGAAAGGCCCGCACCGTCGTTGCTTCAAGATGTCCTCGATCCGTGGTTGGCCATCAGATCGACTGGAGCGGTTAGGTCCAGGTTACCGTACCGGGTCATTCTCCATTAAGAATACCGGCGGACACCCACAGGCACGTGCGACTTTGGGCAAGGGCGATATAAGATGATTTATGTGTCCACACAATGACAAATTTGAGCCGATTTGATTTTTTTTGGTTAATAAATCACTTCTTTATTCAAAATACGGCGTAGTGCTTTATGAAGATCATTAAAATTGCTGTCACAGAAGCCGATTATGACGAATCACTTTGAAATTTCTGAGACATTTTGAATATTCAGGATCGCGATATATGGTGCGGTTTCGTCCCTGATCCGGGGCCGATCTGGAGGGAAGAGTTCATGGACACATTGACACGGATGCGTGCTTTTATTGATGTTGTGGAGGCTGAAGGCTTCTCCGCAGCGGCACGTAAAATCGGCCGTTCAAAAGCACTTCTTTCCAAATATGTCCGCGAACTGGAAGATGATCTGGGCGTACGGCTTTTGAACCGCACAACACGGCAATTCTCGCTCACAGAGAGCGGCCACACTTATTACCACCGTGCGACGGAAATCCTGCGCGAACTGGATGATCTGCAAGATTCCATCTCTGAAAGCAGCGGCGATGTACGCGGCAAAATCAAACTGACCGCGCCGCGCAGCTTTGCCGATGCCTCACTGGGCATGTCTCTGATTGATTTTTGCGCGGATCATCCTGAAATCTCCCTCGACATTCATCTGGATGATCGTTTTGTGGATCTGGTTGAAGAAGGTTTCGATCTTGCCATCCGTATTACCCGTTTGCAGGATTCATCGCTGATCGCCAAAAGACTGACCGCCTTTCACACTGTTGTTTGTGCCTCGCCGGATTTGATTGCACGGCTTGGCATGCCGGAAACACCGGAGCAGTTGCGGGATATGCCATGCATTGTCGATACCAATAGCCGCTCACGCAATAACTGGCAGTTCCGCAATCAGGACGGCTCGATGATGACCGTCGCCATTCGCGGCCCGCTGGAAGTAAACAGCCCCCTCACCACAATGGCTGCAACCGTCAAAGGTCTGGGTTTCAGCGTCTTGCCGCGCTTTGTCGCCGATAACGAACTGGCCAAAGGCACGCTTGTACCGGTGCTGCGGGAGTTCATGCTCAATGACGGCGGCATTTATGCTGTTTATCCGCACCGTACGTACCTCCCTGCCAAAGTGCGCCTGCTGGTCGACTATCTTGCCAAATGGTTCAAAGACAATCCCTGCAAAGAACTGACCGGCGGCGAGGAATAAAACACGATAGCAATAAACCAGCCGTAGTTTTGCCTCACTACTCACTCATTTTGCCGCTTTGCGCATTAAAAGATTTTCGATTCATGACGAACAGTAACAACAGGCATTTTCTGAATCTGTCCGGACTGACCTGCATAGTTGCAGGGCTTAGCGCTGTGCCGGCAGCAGCACATCCGCATGTTTTTGCTGAAGCACGTCTGGAAATCACTATCTCACCGGAGCGCACGGTTGAAAAACTGGCGCACGTCTGGCGTTTTGATGACTTGTTTTCATCCACTGTGCTTCTGGAATTCGACAAGAAAGGCACATTGAAACTCGATGCAGCAGAGCTCAATGAACTCAGCACAACCATCGACACATCAATTGCCGAATATAAATATTTTCAGACCGTTACGCAGGACGGCAAAGATATAACCATGAAAAAGCCGGAGCATCTGATTGCCGATCTGCCGGATAATCAGTTGATTGTGCTGTTTGAAAGCAAGCCTGACAAACCATTGAAGCTGGAACCGGGTCACAAAGTCAGTTTCGGCGTCTATGATCCAACCTTTTACACTGCAATTGACTATCTGAAAGATGAAGATCTGGTGGTCACAGGCATGCCTGCCGGTTGCAGTTCTGCAGTCGTGCGCCCTGATCCAGATGAAGCACTGGCACAAAATCAGGACAGCCTGACCCAAGCGTTTTTTGACGAAGCAGCGGCCATGACCAATGATGTGTCCAAATTCTTCGCCACCCGTATAGAAATCACCTGTAAATAATCTCCCAACGGCCATTTGATTGGTCGCGTTTAAACCGAAATCGTTACGTTATATCATCAGAGGTACCGCAGTATGAATTTCATCAACAGGCAAACGCTTCATCTCTTCCCCGTAAAGCGTTCCGCTCTGCTCCTGACCATACTGCTTACCAGTCTTTTACTTGTCTCCGTTTCGCAGACATGGGCCCAATCTTCACTGGGCATCGGTGCCAGCGAAGTCTCACTGCAACCAACCGGCCCGTTTGCGCATCTGATCCTGTGGATTAATGCCGAGCAAAAACGCTTTTATCTGATGATGACCACAGCGCTCAAAGCTATGCGGGAAGACCCTTGGGCGGCATGGACACTGGTGAGCCTGTCGTTTCTCTATGGCATATTGCATGCCGCCGGCCCCGGCCACGGCAAAGCAGTGATCTCGTCCTATATGATTGCCAATGAAACAGCTTTGCGACGCGGGATATTTCTTTCCTTCATCTCATCCGTTTTGCAGGCACTATCCGCTATTTTTCTGGTCGGGATGGCATGGTTTGTCCTGCGCGGTATCGGCATTTCAATGGGAAAAGCAGGGCGCGGCATGGAAATAGCCAGCTATATTCTGGTCATTCTCTGCGGTATTTATATCATCTTCCGCAAGCTTCGCTCAAAGCCGCAGCCTGCCCCTGCACTGGCGGTTGAAACAATTGCACCGGCATCCGTCTGGCAAGGCTCACTCTCAGCCTCGGCTACACAAAAACCATCATCATTGAATACGTCCATGCGGCTCAAATATCAGCCTGCCAATGCTAAGGCAGCCGTTTTTGACCATGAATTTTCAGGGAATGGTGCCAATTGCACAGCCTGCGGCCACAGTCATCTGGCCGATCCGTCCACTCTGAGCGGTGATTTCAACTGGAAAACCGCATGGGCAGCGATTATCGCCGTCGGCATACGCCCCTGCTCCGGCGCGATCATTGTGCTGACATTCTCAATGCTCAACGGTCTGATGCTGGGCGGTATTCTCTCTGCCTTTGCCATGGCACTCGGTACTTTCATCACCGTAGCCTTGCTGGCAACTCTGGCTGTCACGGCTAAGAATACGGCGCTGCGCCTTGTTAAAAATCCGCTGATGTCATCACGATTGCAAACGGCAATTGAAATCGCCGCTGCATTATTCATCATTCTAACCGGTGTGCTTCTGCTGATTGCCGCTTTGAGTTAATTCTCTTTGTGGTGTTTTCGCTGTGATTTCGCCCGCAGCCAGAACACCACAAAAAAGCCCATTACGAAAACGACTGCAATCAGTGCCGCCAGCACATGGCTGTAAGGCCCGACCGCCAGCATGATGATCGGCATAGAATAAAACAGCGCACCAAAAACCACCATAATCAAAGCGGCGGCTATAGCGGAATTACGCGTATCCTTCTTATTTTGCTGTGGGGATGCCATGCGCTTATCTCCGGCCTGTATCGGTGTAGAAACTTTCCAGCTTTCTTATCTGCTGTCCGGTCGCGTCAAAATTTTCAGGCGCGAGCCAGTTTTGATAAGCCTGTTTCAATGCAGGCCATTCGCTGTCGATCATAGCATACCATGCTGTATCGCGGTTCTTGCCTTTAACAATCAGATGCTGGCGGAAAATACCTTCAAACTGAAAACCAAAACGCTCTGCGGCACGTTTTGACGGCAGATTGTCATTGTTGCATTTCCATTCGTAACGACGATAGCCAAGTTCATCGAAGATATATTGCATAAACAGATATTGCGCTTCTGTTGCTGCCGGTTTGCGGGAGATCAGTGGCCCCCAATAGACATTGCCGATTTCAATACTGCCGTTTTCCGCATCAATACGCATCAGCGCCTGACGACCGGCGATTTTGCCTGTAGCCTTGTCAATAATCGCATAAAACAGAGTTGTTTGGCTCGCTGCGGATTTCTCCAGCCACGGACGCATATCTTCCAATGTTGCGGGAACAGTATCAAACAGCCAAGTAAAGCGTGTGTCTGCATCCTCAACACTGGACGCCTCAAACAGACCTTGCCCGTGCTTATCCGCATCAAGCGGTTCCAGCCGGACATAACGCCCTTCAAGAACTTTACGTTCCGGCAACGGACGTGGTGTCCACTCAGACAAATCCTGCATAATCATTCTCCTCATTCTCAAGGAGAAATGATCATATTTTATGACATTTGCAAACTGATTTCATTTTGCTGCAAGCGTGCAGCGCTGCGATCTATCGACACTGCTTTGATAAGCGCGAAAATCTGCTCACCTTTTTGCAGATTGAGATCCTGTACAGATTTGCGTGAAATACGCGACAGCAACTGCACATCACCCAATTGCAGATTGAGTTCCGCAAAAGGCCCGTCATCGGTCAGAATAGAATTAATCACGACCGGAAAAATATTACGGATACTGATATCAACGGGTGCATAGCGTGACAGCGACACATCACGGGAGCGGATGCGCAACCGCACCTTCATACCCGTTTGCAAAGCGTGATCTGTGAGCTGGAAACAGTGCCCGCCAATGGCAATCTCAGCCATCGCATAGGCATCATCGCTGCGGGTTACTTCGCCCAGCAGCAGCACACTTGTCGTATCGCCTGTGCCATCAATCTGGCTGAAAATATCAAACACTGAACCGCTTTCCTTTACGCGTCCCCGCTCCAGCAGCACAAGCGTATCTGCCAGCCGTGCAACCTCGTCCACTTCATGGCTGACAAAGACGATCGGCAAACCGCTCTCGTCACGCAAGCGCTCCAGATAAGGCAAAATCTCCTGACGTCGCGCATGATCCAGCGACGACAATGGCTCATCGAGCAACAGCAAGCGCGGCGCTGACAGCAATGCCCGTCCGATGGCAACGCGCTGCTTTTCACCGCCGGACAACTGATGCGGTTTGCGCTGCAACAATGCCCCGATGCCAAGCAGTTCGGTGATTTCTTCAAGCTTGCGTTCCGGCTGGCGTTTGCCTGCCCATTGCGCATAAGTCAGATTGCGCAAAACACTGAGATGCGGAAACAAACGGGCATCCTGATAGACATAGCCGATATGGCGCTGCTCAGGTTTCAGATTAATATTCCGCGCACTGTCAAACAGCACCAGATTGCCGATTGCAATGCGTCCGGCTTCAGGCCGCAGGGTTCCGGCAATCATTCGCAGCAAAGTGGTTTTGCCGGCACCGGAAGCGCCGAACAGGGCTGTTACGCCGGTTTCCGCACGGAAGGCCGCTTCAACACGAAAGCCGCCATTGCCACCTTTGACACTTAGTTCAAGCGCGTTGGAGGAGAATTTCGCCATTATTTCCCTCCTCTGCTGAGACGGCGTTGCAGCCATTCAGACAACACCACAGCCAATACTGACAGCACCACGGAGACCAAAATAAGCTTCAGCGCAGCGGCATCACCGCTCGGGCTCTGCATCAGTGCATAAATCGCCAGCGAGAGCGTCTGTGTCTCACCCGGAATATTGGAAACGAAGGTAATTGTGGCACCGAATTCGCCCAGTGCTTTGGCAAAGCCCAGCACACTACCGGCAATAATACCGGGCATTAGCAAAGGCAGTGTCACCGTCATAAAGGCTTTAATGCGTCCTGCACCGAGCGTGCGGGCAGCTTCTTCCAAGCCCTTGTCGATATTTTCAATCGCCAGCCGCATCGGACGGATCAGCAATGGCAAGGCCATCACACCCGCAGCGAGGGCTGCGCCGGTCCAGCGGAAAGCAAAGCTGAAACCAAACCATTCCAGCAACAGACTGCCGATCGCACCGCGTGCACCAAACAGCACCAGCAGGAAATAGCCGGTAACCACAGGCGGCAAGACCAAAGGCATGGTCAGCACCGCCTGCAACAGGCTTTTGCCGGGAAAATCATAGCGCGCCAATATCCACGCAAAACCAAAAGCAACCGGCAGTGCCCCAAGAATAGCAATGCCTGCTATTCTCAGCGACAAAGCGATGATTTCCATTTCCGGCGTAACCATTATCAAACCAATGCTTTATTTGGCATCAGCCGCAGGCACAAAGCCTTTATCGGCAATGATTGCCTGTCCGGCATCACTGCGCAGGAACGCCAAAAAGGCTTTTGCCCCAGATTGGGCATTGCCATCTGGTGTACCGACCAGTGCTGCCGGATACAGGATTGGCGCGTGACTGGATGCAGGGAAGCGGTAAACTTCTGTCAGTTCCGGCACCTGTGCACGGTCAGACGCATAGACAATACCGGCATTCACTTCGCCACGGGAAACATATTGCAGTGCAACACGCACATTTTCCGCAAAAACAGCATTGGCAGAAACATCACCCCAGATGCCGAGCTTTTCCAGAGCAGCCTTGCCATATTTACCGGCAGGCACATTCGAAGGATCGCCCATTGAGAAGCGTCCGGCTTTCAGAATTTCAGCAGCTTCCGCAGGTTTTGCATCTTTGGCACCGGCGATAACCAGTGCATTACCGGCGATCACAGCGCGGCTGTCATTATCGATCAGCTTGCGCTCCTGCACATAGTCCATCCAGTCGAGATCCGCTGAGATGAAAATACCGGCAGGCGCACCGGCTTCGATCTGCTTTGCCAGCACCGAAGAAGACGCATAGGACGCGGTCACTTCCGAACCGTTTTCGGCTTTAAATTTTTCTGCCGCCGTATCAATCACGTCTTTCATGCTGGCCGCAGCAAAAACAACAATTTTCTCTGCCGCAAAAGTTGGCAGGGCAGTACCGGCCAGCAGGCCAAGCGCAACAACAAATCTGATCATGACATCCCTCAATATTTTTCAATCATTATATTTCTTCATGCATAACGTGTCCTATCCCATGCATCAAGCAATAAAAAAGGCTCTCCGGAGGGAGAGCCTTTCATAAAAAATCTAAGCCGACGTGCAATCAATCACCGATATGCTGCTTGGCACCACGCTCTTTCGCCAGCAATACCTGACGCTGGCGCTCGGCATAGCGGGCGCGGTCAGCATCGCTGCGCTCATGGTAGCAGCTGTCGCAGGAAATACCTTCTTCGTAGAACTGAGACAATTTACCTTCCGGAGTCACCGGATTGCGGCAGGCGCGGCACAGTTGCACATCACCTTCCACCAGTCCATGACCGACGGAAACGCGCTCATCAAAAACGAAGCATTCGCCTTCCCAGCGCGTATCTTCCGCAGGCATATCTTCGAGATATTTCAAAATACCGCCTTTGAGGTGGTAGACATCATCGAAGCCTAAGCCCTTCACGAAAGCCGTTGCCTTTTCGCAGCGGATACCACCGGTGCAGAACATAGCAATTTTCTTGCCTTCGAGATCACCGCGATGATCTTCAACCCATTGCGGAAACTCGCGGAATGTCTTGGTTTTCGGGTCAATCGCACCTTTGAAAGTGCCGATGGCATATTCATAGTCGTTGCGTGTATCGATAAGAATAGTATTCTCATCGTCAATCAGCGCATTCCACTCTTCCGGCTGCACATAGGCGCCGACGCTCTGCAACGGATCAATGCCTTCCACACCCATCGTCACGATCTCTTTCTTGAGACGGACTTTCATGCGGTTGAACGGCATCTGGCTAGCTGTTGAATATTTCAGTTCAATATTCTGCTCGCGCAAGGCAGGAATCGCTTCAATAAAAGCAATCAGCGCAGCAATGCCGGACTGGGTTCCGGCAACAGTGCCGTTCAAACCTTCTGCAGCCAGCAACAAAGTTCCCTTGATACCATTCTGGTCGCAAAGTTCAGTCAGCGGAGCCTGATAGGTTTCAAAATCCGGAAAACGCGCAAAACAATAAAGCGCAGCAACAGTGAAATGTGCTTCACACATAAATAGACCTCAATAGCTGGTCGCCTCGCAAAGGCGCTGCCGTGATATTCCGTCTGACAATCTCGAAACTTGTCAGACAGCCGAAAACAAACGAATTTGTCTTTGTGTGCTCTAAACCCGCTTTAAGCTGATTTCAAGATCATGACCGGATTTTGCCTGCACAAGAGATATCTATCCCCGCCCAGAACGGGCATGGCAAATTCACAGCGGTTTTGTTTCAGGAGATATGGCAATGTTCAATGCAGATATCAGAGAGCTATTTCTCAAGGCAGGGCATGAGCATAATCTCGATCCCGCAGCACTCGCCGCCATTGCCCAAACAGAAAGCGGCGGGATAACTACAACCCGCATCAATGGCCGTGACGAACCCCTGATCCGTTTTGAAGGTCATTATTTTGACAAGCGTCTCAGCCCAGCAGATCAGGCGCAAGCGAGAGCGTTAAAACTCTCCTCCCCCAAAGCCGGAGCCATTCGCAACCCTGCGACACAAGCCGCACGCTGGAAGCTCTTACAGCAAGCCACGCAAATTAACCGCGATGCAGCTTATGAATCCACGTCCTGGGGTATCGGGCAAGTGATGGGTGCTAATTGGCACTGGCTGGGCTACGCCTCAGTCAGCGACATGGTTGATACTGTGTGCAGTTCTGTCCAGCAACAGATTGAACTGATGAGCCGTTTCCTCATCTACAGCAATCTACGCGACGCGCTGAACAATCACGATTGGCAGAAAATCGCCTATAATTATAACGGCCCACTTTATGCGAAAAACCAATATGACCGCAAACTCGCGCAGGCCTATGCGCTTTATCAGCCATTGTTTCCGCCCTTCTCTCCCTCTGCCCTGTTAAGAGCATAGACAAATTCACGTCCGCCCGTTAAATCGATTATAAAACAATCGTGAGGGTGAGATGTCGCAGAAAACTGAAAAGCTTATTCCTGTCATGACAGGGCAAACCGTCATTCCGGTTCTGTTGATCGACAAAGCACAGGACGCCGTACCGCTTGCGCGCGCCTTGGCCAAAGGCGGCCTGCCTGCCATCGAAATCACCCTGCGCACAGCCGCTGCGCTTGATGCAATCCGTACCGTGGCAGAGGAAGTACCGGAAGCCATTGTCGGTGCAGGCACGATTCTCAATGCTTCACACTATGAACAGGCCGTGCGTGCCGGATCGCAGTTTATCGTCAGCCCCGGCGTGACCGATGCCATTCTCGATGCAGCAGACCAAAGCAGCATTCCCCTACTGCCTGGTTGCGCCACTGCCAGCGAAGTGATGAGCTTGCGCGAGCGCGGTTACACCCATGTCAAATTCTTCCCTGCTGAACAGGCAGGCGGCGCGCCTTATCTCAAAGCCCTGTCCTCCCCGCTTGCAGGCACATTTTTCTGCCCGACCGGCGGCATCAGCCTCAGCAATGCAATGAGCTACCTGCAGCTTCCGAATGTGCTGTGCATCGGCGGCTCATGGATTGCACCAAAAGAATTGGTAAATGATGGCAAGTGGGATGAAATTACTACACTTGCAGCAGCGGCGTCAGCGCTTAAAGGCTGAAATTACTTTTCAAATCAGAACATAAAAAAGGGGGCTTTCGCCCCCTTTTTGTTATCCCTCTACAGAGATCAGTTCACTTTAGAGAATTTAGCAATTGGAATGAAAGTCACCGCATTGCCTGTAAAGCGATGTGCATTATCGGCAGGAAGGTCTTTCTGGAAACCGGCTGTATAAACAACGGTCGGTGCCTGACGCATCGCATCATTACGCAGTACCGGATTGGATACTGGCACAACTTTGGCGACCGGTTCATTCGAAATTACCGCATCTGTTGCTGCATCAGCAGGCTGAAGAACAGCATTGGCTGCAGCTTTGGCAGTTGCACGGTCTGAACGACCGGCTTTTGCCGTTGTGCGCACAGCTTCACCGCTTACAGCATTGCTCTCGGCGTTAGCAGCCGGATTGCGTCCGGATTTACCACCGCGCATATCCTGCGGCATGACCATAGCAACCTGCTGTTCCTGTGCCTGCGGGCGCGGAGCCTGCGGAGCCGGAATTGCGGCCACATGTTCATTATTGCTCAGGAGATCCGCAATGACATCCTGTCCGGCATTTGAACGAGCCACTGACGGCTCAGCAACTGGCTCCGGACGGCTCGCAGGAATCGTAGCCGATACGAGCACTGTATTGATTGCCTGACCAGCAGCCTGCGGGCGCTGTACCGGAACCGGCACATAACCGCTCAGCATAGCATTAGTATTCGTATTGCCTGCATCTGCCGCAACCAGCGCAGCAATCTGGTCATTAGCCGGTTGTACAGGAGCGGAAGGCGCACCCGAAGCTCCGGCAAAAGCCTGCGCTTCCAGCGTATTCGGCGGCGGAGGTGTCATCGCCATCAGCACTTCCGCTTCTGTTTGCGGGCGCTTGGTTGGCAAAGGCACCGCAAAAGCCATCGCTGCTTCTGCATCCGGTGTCATTTCAACTCCGGCAGCAGGACGTGGTGCATTCATTGGCAATGGCGCATTACGGGCCGGCAGAGCAGCAATCACAGTTTCCTGCTCAGGTTCAGGCTGCGTTGCGCGATTTGGTACGGCAGGAACCGGAGCCTGACGGGCAGGCACAGCTGCTGCAGGTGCATTGCGTGCAGGACGGGCATTCGCCACCACACGGCCGGTGCTCTCACCATTATCTTCTTCTTCATCGGCACCACCGCCAAACAGCATACCAAACAAGGATTTGCTCTTCGGCTTGGCAGAAGCCATCTGGATCGTACCGCCGTTTGCTTTACGCGCTTCATAAGCAGCAAGCGCCTGCTGATAACCCGGCAATGGCTTACCATCAGTTGGTACGTGAATTGTCTTACCATCCGGGAACACGGCCAACAGCTCGCGGCGGCTCAGGCGCGGCCAATGGCGCACGCTGCCCACATCAAGATGCACGAATGGCGAACCCGAAGTCGGATAATAACCTACGCCACCAATCTGATAACGCAGCGCCGTATCACGCAATTTTTTCAGCGGAACGCCCGGAATATAAAAGTCCATCGCTTTACCAAGCGTATGCTGACTGCTTTTGGCAACGCCGCGTGTGCGCGAGCGCAACATAGAGTTGGTCGCCGGAGAACGGTAAGCGGATACGACTGTAATATAATCACGGCCACCGGCGGTCTGATAAACCTGCCAAACCAGATCGAACAAACGCGGATCCATCTTGGTCGGCTCATTACGGCGCCAATCACGCAGGAAGACATTCAGTTTCTTCAAACCATCCGGCAGATATTTGCCGTTTTTCTTGAAAGTAATTTCAGCACGTTCACCGGTATGCACAAAATGCAGCTTCAACGTACGGGTTTCGGCTGCAGCCTGTGACGGTGCGAAAGCTGTAACAGCCGTGAAAACAAGAGCCAGCTGCGCGCTGAGTTTAACAACTCTGCTCGCCCAGCCTGCCAGTTTAGATGTTTTGCTGTTTTTCAATTTCGAATGCCTTACCGTTTACAGTCACGCTATTCAGACGAATATCGGATTTAATGGTTAATAGACACTTATTGAACAGACAATGAGTTTTCACCATGACGAAAAAAACCTATTTCGGAAGCACTTTCCATCATGGTAAAGAGTTAATGAACAGAAGTTTCAATCTTAGCGTGCACTAATTTTAAAATGCACGCAAATCACCCGCAAAACATCAACCTCACCACGAATGTTGCATATATGCACCATCCAGTTGAAAATGTTCATTTTTCATAAGTACTCGATGAGCACGATTTATCCTACTCTTGCTAAAAATTTCTTTTTAATATCCAAAAATTTACATAATATTTCAGAGATATAACCGGCCTTGGTCCGGAAATTTTCGCGCAAATTTCCTCACTTTATTTCACATATGTAACGCAATGTGATGGGATAAATGTCGTAATTTCGGGAACCAAATCCGTTTTTCCGTCGCATCAAACGGAAAAAGCCCAAATCAGTCTCTGCTCGGACACTGATTTGCGGCCCCACATTAACAAAAACGGCAAACCCGCACCTGCATTTTCACCCGCAATTTTCACACTGCTTAGACATATGAAATCTGCGCGGGAACGTCCTATATAGTCATCAGTAATGAAAAGAATCGTATGAGGTTGAACCGCTATGAATTTACGCAACCAAGCAGAACTTCTCCGCATGCCAGTTGATGCGCCGCAAGCACAGGCAGCAGCATCAACGGATCTGAGCAATCTGCCACGCTGGAACCTCACCGATCTTTACCCTGCACCGGACAGCCCTGAGCTCGCACGTGACCTTAAAATCTCTGCGGAGCAAGCCGTTGCCTTTGAGACAAAATGGAAAGGCAAGCTGGAAGCCGAGGTTTCCAAAGCACAAGGCGGCGACTTCGCCGATGCTATCAAAGAATTCGAACAGCTCGAAGAACTGATGGGTCGCATCTATTCCTATGCGGGCCTGCTCTATGCCGATGATACATCCAGTGCTGCCAATGCCAAGCTCTATGGTGACGTACAGCAGAAACTGACCGATGCCAGCAGCCATCTGATCTTCTTCTCACTGGAACTGAACCGTATTGATGATGCCCTGCTTGATAAGGCCATCGCGGATAATCCGGCCATTGGTCATTACAAGCCTTGGCTGGTCGATCTGCGTAAAGACAAGCCTTATCAGCTGGACGACAAGACCGAAGCACTGTTCCACGAAAAATCCGTCACCGGTTTTGGTGCATGGAACCGTCTGTTCGATGAAACGATGAGTGGTTTGCGCTTTACAATCGACGGTGAAGCGCTGCCGATTGAGCCGGTACTGACCATGCTGCAGGATGCTGATGGTGCAAATCGTAAAAAAGCATCGGAAGCGCTTTCCAAAACCTTTGGCGAAAATCTGCGCCTCTTTACCCTGATTACCAACACATTGGCCAAGGATAAGGAAATCTCCGATCGCTGGCGCGGTTTTGAAGATATTGCGGACAGTCGCCACCTTGCCAACCGCGTCGAACGCGAAGTTGTCGACGCACTGGCCAGTGCGGTCAATGCCGCTTATCCGCGTATCTCACACCGCTATTATGCGCTGAAAGCCAAATGGCTTGGTCTTGAGCAGCTCGACAACTGGGATCGCAATGCACCGCTGCCGGAGAGTTCACAAGCGACGATCGGCTGGGATGAAGCCAAAGCGACTGTGCTTGATGCTTATGCAGGCTTCGCTCCGGAAATGGCCGATATCGCCCGCGATTTCTTTGACAAGAACTGGATTGATGCCCCAAGCCGTGCGGGTAAAGCACCAGGTGCTTTTGCGCATCCGACCGTGCCTTCCGCACATCCTTATGTGCTGCTCAACTATCTCGGTAAACCGCGCGATGTCATGACCCTCGCCCATGAGCTCGGGCATGGTGTGCATCAGGTTCTGGCGGCCAAACAGGGCGCGCTGATGGCATCCACACCGCTGACTTTGGCGGAAACCGCATCGGTTTTCGGTGAGATGCTGACCTTCCAGTCGCTGCTTGCAAAAGCCAAGGACAAGCGTGAGCGCAAAGCGATGCTGGCACAAAAAACCGAAGACATGATCAACACGGTTGTGCGCCAGATCGCCTTCTATGAATTTGAACGCAAAGTACATACCGAGCGCAAAAACGGCGAGCTGACTGCCGAGCAGATTGGTGAAATCTGGATGGAAGTGCAGCGCTCAAGCCTTGGACCGGCAATCCGCCTCAATCCGGGTTATGAGAGCTTCTGGACATATATTCCGCACTTCATCCATTCACCGTTCTATGTCTATGCCTATGCATTCGGTGATTGCCTCGTTAACTCGCTCTATGCAGTGTACCAGAACAGCCCTGAAGGCTTTCAGGACAAATATTTCGATATGCTGAAAGCCGGTGGTACCCGCCATCATAAAGAGCTGCTGGCACCATTTGGTCTCGATGCATCTGATCCGGCATTCTGGCAGCAAGGTCTGTCCGTCATTGAAGGCATGATTGATGAGCTGGAAGCGATGGAAGACTGATCACAGTGATCCCGCACATTTCTGAAGGCACTATCCTGTTTCGTGATGATGTTGAACAGCACTCGCAGCTGTTCAACAATCCCGAGCAATTGATCATTATCGAGCAGGCTTCAGATTTTGAAGCGGGATTTGCTGCGCTGGAAGCTGCACGCCGTCAGGGAAAATGGCTTGCGGGCTACTTCAGCTATGAAGCAGGTTTCTTACTGGAGCCAAAACTGGCAGCATTACTACCGGAGCAACGCCGTGTGCCGCTGATCTGCTTTGGCGTTTTCAGTGAACCACCCGCGACTATCTTTGCCGATACGCCGCCAAAAGACACCAATGCCGGTCTCTCAAATTTCCATGCCGGTTGGTCACAAAGCGACTATCAACAGCGCTTTGATCGCCTGCACCGCCATTTACGCGAAGGCGATTGCTATCAGGGCAACCTGACCTTTCCGATCACAGCACAGTATCATGGCGCGCCGGAAGCCCTGTTTGATAGCCTCAGCAAGCGCCAGCCGGTGCGCTATAGTGCATTTGTTCATCTGACATCACAGGACAAGGCACCGCTTATCCTGTCGCGCTCACCGGAACTGTTTTTTGAAGTCGATAAAGATGGCTGGATTGAAACCCATCCGATGAAAGGCACCACCCCGCGTGGGACAACACCACAGGAAGATGATGCCTTGCGTGATTTTCTGATCCATGACGAAAAAAGTCAGGCAGAGAACCGTATGATCGTAGATTTGCTGCGTAACGACATTTCTCTGATCAGCGAAGTCGGCAGCCTTTCTGTCCCTAAACTGTTCCATGTCGAACGCTACCCGACCGTGCATCAGATGGTTAGCCATGTGCGGGCCAAGCTCTTGCCCGATCTCACACTGCGACAGATTTTTGCAGCATTGTTCCCCTGCGGTTCAATTACCGGCGCACCGAAAATCAGCGCGATGACAATCCTTCATGTGCTGGAACAACAGGCACGGGATATGTATTGCGGCTCTATCGGCTGGATTGCTCCATCGGGTGAAATGCGTTTCAACGTCGCCATCCGCACGCTGTCGCTTTATCCTGACGGAGAAGCTGTTCTCAATGTCGGCGGCGGCGTGGTCTATGATTCAACGGCAGAAGCCGAATATGCCGAATGTCTGCTAAAAGCCCGTTATGCGACCGGTAACAGTCCCGTTTCCGGCACCTGAAAGACGAGAGCGCATCCCGAAAAGTGTGAAGCGGTTTTCGGAAAAGATGCGCGTAAAACAAAGAGACAGAGCATTTCTAATGATTCAATTTAAACTGGAAATGCTCTGACATGCGAAAACCTGATTTTGGCCTGATCGAAACTTTACGCTTTGAGCCTGCCAATGGCTTTTTGCGTTTAGAGCAACATTTGCAGCGCCTGCAATCTTCGGCAAAAGAACTCGGCTTTGTCTGTGATGCAGATGCAATGCGTACAAAATTACAAGCACATAGCACCGGCGATCAGGCCTTGCGTGTCCGGCTTTGCTTAACCGCAGACGGCAAAGCGGAGATCATTACAGCCCCGTTCCAGCCCTTGAGCGCCGATACGCAGTGGGTTGTGGCCATCGCGAAAACACGGCACAAGAGTGCAGACCCGTTGCTCCGCCATAAAACGACCCGCCGCGCAATTTACGAGGCCGCCCGGGCAGAGTTCACGCCAATGCAGGCGGATGAAGTCCTGCTTCTCAATGAAAAAGACGAGCTATGCGAGGGCACTATCACCTCGCTTTTCGTTGATATGGGGGATAGCCAGTTGCTGACGCCGCCTTTGGAATGCGGTTTGCTCAATGGTGTTCTGCGGCAGGAATTATTGCAAAACGGCACGGCCAAGACTGCAATCCTCACCCTGCAGGATTTGCAAAATGCCAAAAAAATTTTTGTCGGGAACGCTCTGCGCGGTATGATTCCAGCACGGCTTGCCGCACAAACTTGATCGCAACCGACCTTAAAATGCCATGCTTGCAGCCCAGATTGCGCCTTGAAAAACACGTCCGAACACGACCAGTCACCAAGATGTGAGGTAAAAAAGCAACAGATACAAGGCTCTTGATGGTTAAGAAACCTATAATGCTCTTGTATTTAGCAGTAATTCCATACATCAAATTGGTATAAAAATTTTGCAGAATCCCGGGAGAGCTCGCTTATGAAAACATTCCGCACGGCCGCATCCCTTTGTTTGGCTGCCACCCTCGCCGCCTGTACAACTTATGGCCCGATCAATGATGGCGGTGGCAACAATGCTCCGACCCGTCCTGCCAATGCCGGTATTGATGGTGGCTGGGTAGATGCTAACGGCATTACGTCCAATTTCAACGGCGGCATTTTCGAAACCCGTACAACAGACACCAACGAAAAGCTGGCAGAAGGTAATTACCGTTACCTGTCCCCACGTCTGGTGGAAATTGACATGCGTTCGATCGTTCGCGGCACCACATCCAAAGTTAATTGCGCACAGGTAACCCAGTCACAGCTCAATTGCACCACCTCGACAGGTTCGCAATTCTCGCTGACACGTAAAGCCTGAACCACTGCGCTTTGAATTTGAGAGACGCCCGTAGCACGCTGCGGGCGTTTTGCATTCCCGCCTCTCAATATTGCCGTCACCAGAAATTGGGAGATGCAAAGAGCATTCGTCATATTATCATGCTATTTTAAGTGATCTGTCAGCGGAGAGAACCATGTCCGGACTGTTTAAAATCCTGTTTTGCAGCGCAAGCCTCGCCGCTTTGTCTCTGCCCGCCTATGCTGATTACACCCTGACCATCCTCCACACCAATGATACGCATTCACGTATTGAGGAGGTCAATAAATATGACGCAACCTGCTCAGCCAAAGAGAGCGCGGAACAACAATGTTTCGGCGGCATGGCGCGGCTGAAGGCAGCCATTGATGCAGAACGCGCCAAGGCAGACAATGTGCTGGTTTTGGATGCCGGTGATCAGTTTCAAGGCTCGCTGTTTTTCACCACCTATAAGGGCACGGATAATGCCGAATTCATGAATGCCATCGGCTATGATGCCATGGCTCTCGGCAATCATGAGTTCGATCTCGGACAAGTCGGGCTGGCGCCTTTTCTGAATGATATCCGGATACCGGTTCTGTCAGCCAATATTGAAAGCACTGCCACCTCGCCTATTCATGGCAAATTCGCACCCTATCTGATTAAAACGGTTGGTGGCGAGAAGGTCGGCATCATCGGCCTGACGACACCGGATACCGTGGCAATCGCCCGCCCCGGTAAAGATATGCGCTTTCTCGATGCCAAAGAGACACTTCAACGCACAATCCCTGAGCTGAAACAGCAGGGCGTCACCAAGATCATCGCCCTCACCCATCTGGGTTATGATGTTGATCAGAAACTGGCGGCAGAACTGGACGATCTGGATGCCATTGTCGGCGGACATAGCCATACATTGCTCGGCGACAATACACGTGCTTCCGGCCCGTATCCTACTCTGATCAAAAATCCTTCAGGCAAAATTGTGCCCGTCGTTACCGCTTATGCCTATACGCAATATCTGGGCAGGCTGGTGCTGAATTTTGATGATGAGGGCAATCTCAAAACCGCCACGGGATCACCGCTGCGCCTTGATGCCTCGATCAAACCGGATGAGCAATTGGCACAGCGCATTGCGGAAATGGCCAAGCCGATTGAAGAGCTGAAAAACCGTCGCGTTGCAGAAACCGCCAAGCTGATTGACGGTTCCGCCGTCAGCTGTCGCACGCAGCAATGCCCGATGGGTGATCTGGTGACCAATGCCATGCTGGATCGTGTCCGCGATCAGGGGATCACTACCGCTTTGATTAATGGCGGTGCGTTGCGCGCATCCATCAAGGCAGGCGAAGTCACGATGGGCGATGTGCTTGTCGTCTTGCCATTCCAGAATACGGTAGCAACCTTCCAGATCAAAGGCAGTGATTTACGCGCAGCATTGGAAAACGGTGTCAGCCAAATCGAAAAAGGCAGCGGCCGTTATCCGCAGGTCTCCGGCATTAAATTTACAACGGATATCGCCAAACCTGCGGGGCAGCGCATCGGCACAGTAGAAATACAGAACGCCGATAAAAACTGGCAGTCTCTGGATGACAATAGGTTTTACGGCATTGCTGCAACCGATTATCTGCGCACCGGCGGCGACGGCTATACGATGATCGCTGAGAAAGCTGAAAAGGCTTATGATTACGGTCCCGCGCTGGATCAGGTTGTTGCGGAGTATTTACAGGCACATTCACCTTATCCCGGTGAAGTCCAACAACCCGCCAAAGTACCAGAGCCGAAAGTTGCAGCAACCTATGTCATCAAAAAGGGTGACAGTTACTGGTCAATTGCTGAAGCGCTTTATGGTAACGGCATGAAATGGAAACAACTGTTTCAGCAGAACCGGCATTATAAACCCCGCCACCTGCCGGTTGGTGCAAGTTTGAAAACCGGCGCTCCTGCTTCACCTTAACAATTATAATTTGAGTTCTGCTCTCATATTATAGTTATATTCTGGCCATGCCGGCCAGAATACTGTTATGATAGGTAAAATTTATTCGGCAGCTTTCGTTGATCCGGAATTCTGACAGTCTCCGGCCAGTCTCTGGCCAAGTCTGGCACCGGACAACAGGGAGTTGCCTCATCAGGATAGAGACAAAAACATGCATGATGATGTGATGAGCCAATCCGCGATCGCCCAGCCGGTGCAAGCAAAACCTGTGCTTGAAAAAACAGGTGTTATGCTGATCAATCTGGGTACCCCTGATGGCACTGACCGCACATCTATGCGCCGCTATTTGCGTGAATTTCTGATGGATTCCCGTGTGATCGAATGGCCAAAGGCAATCTGGTATCCGATCCTGTTCGGCATTGTGCTCAATACACGCCCTAAAAAATCCGGTGCGCTTTACGATCGTATCTGGAATCGTGAACGCAATGAGTCGCCGTTGCGTACCTATACGCGCTCACAGAGTGATCAGCTCGGGACACGCCTGTCCGATCTCAGCAATGTGGTCGTGGACTGGGCCATGCGCTATGGTCAGCCATCGATTGAAGATGTACTGACACGCCTGCGCGAACAGGGCTGTACCCGTATTGTCGCCTTCCCGCTCTATCCGCAATATTCCTCCTCAACAACCGGCAGCGTGATTGAAAAGCTCAATGATGCGCTGAACAAGCTGCGTTTTATGCCTGCTATTCGCACCGTGCCGTCCTATCAACATGAGCCGGTCTATATTGATGCACTGGCACGTTCGATTGAGGAACATCTCGCCAAGCTCGATTTCGTGCCGCAGGTGGTGGTTGCATCCTATCACGGTATTCCGCAAAGCTATGCACGCCGCGGTGATCCGTATCCGCAACAGTGTCTTGAAACCACACGCCTGCTACGCGCTCGCCTCGGCTGGGACGAGAACAAGCTGATCAGCACCTTCCAGTCTCGTTTTGGTCCTGAGGAATGGCTGCAGCCTTATACAGATAAAACCATCGAAGACATGCCGAAAAACGGCATTAAGTCTGTCGCCGTTTTCAATCCGGGCTTTGTTGCAGATTGCCTTGAAACAGTGGATGAAATCGGTAACGAAGCCGCCGAAGCGTTTCACGAAAACGGCGGCGAAAACTTCAGCCACATTCCGTGCCTCAATGATACCGAGCTTGGTATGCGCGTTATCGAAGATCTGGTGCGCCGCGAATTGCAGGGCTGGGTCTGAGGCATTTTTAGTCTAATACCATTATAATTTCCGGCCGATTAAAAAGGAGCCAGAATGGAATTCGGAGCAAATCTTGCCCTGCTGATTTTAGCCGCAGTGGTTATTCTTACACTGTATGCCGGTATTAAAATTGTGCCTCAGGGTTCCAATTTTACTGTTGAGCGCTTTGGCCGTTACACCCGCACTTTGTCGCCGGGTCTGAACATGATCGTCCCGTTCTTTGATCGTGTCGGTGCACGCCTCAATATGATGGAACAGGTGCTTGATGTACCGACACAGGAAGTGATTACCCGCGATAACGCCACCACATCGGTGGATGCAGTGGCTTTCTTTCAGGTGTTGAATGCAGCACAGGCGGCCTATCAGGTTTCTGACCTGCAATATGCAATCCTCAACCTGACCATGACCAATATTCGTACCGTTATGGGGTCGATGGATCTCGATGAGCTGCTCTCCAACCGCGACACCATCAATGATCGTTTGCTACGCGTGCTGGATCAGGCAGCACATCCTTGGGGCATCAAGATCACCCGCGTTGAAATTAAAGACATTAACCCGCCGAAAGATCTGATTGATTCCATGGCGCGCCAGATGAAAGCCGAGCGCGATAAACGTGCGCAGGTTCTGGAAGCGGAAGGTGACCGTAATGCGCAGATTCTGCGTGCTGAAGGTCTGAAACAGTCGCAGATTCTCGAAGCGGAAGGTAAGCGTGAAGCGGCCTATCGTGAGGCGGAAGCCCGTGAACGTCTGGCAGAAGCGGAAGCCAAAGCGACGACCATGGTGTCCGAAGCGATTGCACAGGGTGACGTGCAGGCTCTGAACTATTTCGTAGCGCAAAAATATACGGATGCGCTCGCTGAAATGGCATCAGCCAAAAACCACAAGATTATCATGATGCCGCTTGAAGCCACATCGCTGATCGGCTCATTGGGCGGTATCGGCGCGATTGCCAAAGAGGTTTTCGGTAATTCCGGAGGCAGTGAACAGACTGCGCCATCTGCGGCACCGCGCAAAGCACCGGCTAAAGCAGCCCCTGCCCGTAATGATGGCACAACCCGCAGCGGTTCTGCCGATTATGTCTCAGTTCCTAACCACATTATCGGCAATCGCATACCACCGACAGGATCACGCTAATGCCGGATATGCTCGCAGCATTTGGCATCTGGAACTGGGTTATTCTCGGGCTGGTTCTGTTGTTTCTTGAACTGGTTACACCCGGTATTTTCCTGATCTGGATCGGCCTCGCCGCTCTGGCAACCAGCTTGTTTGCATTTACCGGCCTCAGCTTTATAGCAAGCTGGCAAATGCAGTTGCTGCTTTTCATGGTCTTGTCAGTGATCTTTGTCCTGATCGGGCGCAGATACTTCAATCCGCGGGCACAAAACAGTGATGAGCCGCTCCTCAACCGCAGAGCCGATCAACTGATCGGCATGCGGACAACTTTGGAAGAGCCTATTGTCAACGGTCATGGCCGTGCCCGTTTTGATGACACATTGTGGCGGGTAACCGGCGTGGATTTACCGGCCGGTACAACCATCATCGTCCGGAAATATCTCGACGGCTTATTGCAGGTTGAAGAAGTGAAATAAAAAAAGCGGCTTTTCAGCCGCTTTTTCTTTATCCGGAAATAGTGCCGGTTTACGCAACACCGGCGCGTAGCAGATCGTGGAAATGCACCAGTCCGACAGGACGATTTGCCTCCACCACAATCACGGCACCAATCCGCGCTTCATTCAACAATGCCAGTGTAGCACCCAGCAGCTGATCAGGGCTGACGGTCTTCGGTGAGCGGGTCATAATATCATCGACCTTCAGTGTCGCCATCGGGCGATCAACATTCCTCGTCAGATCACCATCAGTGATAATGCCTGCAAGTGTGCCGTCTTCATTCTCAACAATCACACAGCCAAAATGCTTATGCGAATGAATACGCATGGCTTCCGGCATCGGCGTACCGATTTTAACCAATGGCAGTTCATCACCGCGATGCATAACATCTTTAACGTGAGACAGGCTCGCACCTAAGGAGCCACCCGGATGGAACACGCGGAAATCACTGGCCGTAAAGCCGCGGCGTTCCAGCAATGCCAGTGCCAATGCATCACCAATAGCCAACTGCATCAGCGTGGATGTGGTCGGTGCCACACCATGCGGACAAGCTTCCGCCACTTTCGGCAGCAGCAGCAGCACATCAGATTCACGGCCAAGTGTAGACTGTTCACCGGAAGTCAGTGCAATCAGCGGTACTTTGAAACGGCGGGAATAGCTGACAATCCCTTTAAGTTCAGCGGTTTCACCGGACCAGGACAGCGCCAGAATAACATCATTATTGCTGACCATACCGAGATCGCCATGATTGGCTTCTGCGGCGTGAACAAAAAATGCAGGCGTGCCGGTTGAAGCAAAAGTTGCTGCCAGCTTGGAGCCGATATGGCCGCTTTTGCCAATACCGGTCACAACCACACGCCCCTTCATCGAGGCAATCGCTGCGACGGCACGCTCAAACGGCTCTGAAAGACCGTTCTGTAACGCCTCTTCAAGCGCGCTCATACCCGCCTTTTCAACGGCAATGGTATTCAGGGCGGAGCGGATAGCTGGGCTGTGACTGCTCAATGGACTTCTCTCACTTTATTCATCCGGCAAATATTGCTTCTTCTATATAGAAACCGGAACTGCATTCTGCAAAACGAATTATGAGGTAAAACTTTACGCCTTGCCTGTCCAGCCTGTCCTTACACTG
Organism: Hyphomicrobiales bacterium; assembly: GCA_900470735.1. Classification (GTDB taxonomy): domain Bacteria; phylum Pseudomonadota; class Alphaproteobacteria; order Rhizobiales; family Rhizobiaceae; genus Pseudochrobactrum. Next base: position 36,632 of record UCCC01000011.1, read on the forward strand.
AAACCCGGAACATTCATACTCAAGCAAAAGCATGTTCCCAAGAGGATGAAGAGGTTTTCGGGCTAAAATGCACGCAGAATAAAACAGCAAAAGCTAAAAAACTAAATAGTCCCAACCGATTACACCAAAAGAAACCTTGTATTAACCATAAGCATTTACCGTCAGTCATTAAGCCTGTCCTGTGCAGGCATTTTCTGATTCCGATTCATTTCTGGCAGGACAATGAAAAAAACAGCCGATACGGGTCATTTTACCCCGCTCACGCTTCGCGGTCTGCATAAAGCAGCCCTGCTTGCAGGCGTTGTGCTGTTTGCAATTTCCACCACATCACAGGCACAGACCGTAACGGCAGAACCTTTGCCGGATGTTACTGATATAACTTATGACGCCAATGGTCGTATCATTGAGCAACCGGCAGCACCAATAGCTGCCCCTGCCCTCAACACTACGGCTATTCCGTTGTCCGATGACATGGGTGGTTTACGCACAGGTCCGGCGGAGAGCGGCAGAGCCACACGTGAAGGCCGTGAGAACTTGCCGGAAGGCTCGGTTGACGGCCGCCCGCGCGCGCCTTTTGAAGCCGATCCGTTTGAACCACAAGGGCTTCGTGCGGGCAGCTTCATTCTGCGCCCGTCACTGGATCAGGGTATCCGCGCCACCAGCAATGCAGATAACAGCGCCTCAGGCAGCAGCGGTGTCTTATCTGAAACCGCATTGCGTCTTAATGCACGCTCAGACTGGGCAAGCCATTTAGCAACTTTGGATGCGACAGGCATTTTCGAAAAAAACCTGTCCGGTCAATATGTCTCTAATCCGCGCGGGCAGATTGATGCCGCATTGCGGCTGGATATGAGCGATGACACACGGCTGAATTTTGGGCTCGGCTATTCGGTCAATCGTGAAGATGCATCTGATCCGAACGGCATCAGTGCAGCCCGAACCCGTCCCTTAGTGCATAACCTTTCCGCACAAGCCGGAGTTGAGCGTGATATCGGTAAGATTTTTGCCCGTGCTATCGCACGTGTCAATAATACCCGTTATGGCAATGCCAAACTCTTCAATGGCGATCAGCTGGATCAGAGCGACCGTAACAATACCTATATCAGTATGACCCTGCGCGGTGGCTTTGAAGTCAGCGCAATTATCCGTCCATTTGCGGAAGTGGAAGTCGGTCGTCGTTTGTATCAGAACGATAATGGTCTTGATCGAAATGCCACTCAGCTCGGACTACGTACCGGTTTACAGATCAATAGCGGCGAAAAACTCAATGGTGAGTTTTCTGTCGGTTATATTGGCGCACGAAGCGAAGATGACCGTCTGCGCGATACCGGAGGTCTGTCACTCGATGCAGCCATGAACTGGTCACCGCAGCGTGGCACAGATGTGCAGTTTGGCTTACGCACTTATCTCGACAGCAGTCCCGATATTGGCGGTAATTCATCTATCCTCTATCTGGCGAATATCAATGTCACCCGCATGATCCGTGCAGATCTCAGCCTCAATGCACGGCTGGATGCATCCGTCCGTGACAATCGCGACGGCAGCGGTACCGATTACGGCATGGGAGCAGAAGCTGGAGCAACCTACTGGTTCAACCGCTTCTTCGGTGTGGACGGTAAATTGCGCCATGAATTTATCAAGAGTGATGTGGCCAGCCGCGACTATCAAAGCAACAGCGTCTATCTCGGCGTAAAACTACGCCGCTGATCACACCAAACACAATAAAAAAGCCGGTCATTGACCGGCTTTTTTATTTCATCATGACAATTTAATTGTCTTCAGCAATTCATCAATGCTGACTTCAACCAGCGGGCGGATATCATGGCGCCACAGGGCAAAAGCCACATTCGCCTGTATAAAGCCTTCCTTAGAGCCACAGTCAAATGTACGACCCTGATAATTAAAGCCGTAGAAATCCTGCTCTTTCGCCAGTTTCAGCATGGCATCAGTCAGCTGAATTTCATTACCGGCCCCTTTTTCCTGTTTGCTCAGCAGTTCAAAGATTTCCGGCTGCAAAATATAACGGCCATTGATATACAGATTTGACGGCGCAGTGCCTTTGGCAGGCTTTTCAACCATCTGATTGATTTCAAAGCCATTGCCGATTGCATTGCCTTTACCGACAATACCATATTTGTGCGCTTCTTCCGGATCACATTCCTGAACGGCAATCACATTGCCGCCGGTCTGCTCATAAAGCTCAACCATTTCCTTGAGGCAGCCTTTTTTCGACTGCATCACCATATCAGGCAACAGCAGTGCGAAAGGCTCATTGCCAACGATTTCGCGTGCACACCATACGGCATGACCAAGACCAAGCGGTACCTGCTGACGGGTAAAACTGGTTGTACCAGGCTGCGGCTGCAAGCTCTGCATGTGGTTCAGCTCGTTGAGCTTACCACGTTCCTGCAGCGTTGTATAAAGTTCAACCTGAGCATCAAAATAATCTTCGATTACTGCCTTATTGCGGCCGGTCACGAAAATCAGATGTTCAATACCCGCTTCGCGCGCCTCATCAACCACATACTGAATGACCGGCTTATCGACGACAGTCAGCATTTCTTTCGGAACTGATTTAGTCGCTGGTAAGAAACGTGTCCCCAGTCCGGCGACAGGAAAAACTGCTTTGCGGATTTTTTTAACTGAACTCATGTCACTTCCCGTTTTATCCGGCTTCATCCTGATGAGAACATCAAGCTGTCCGGTCGTATTTTTAAGATGGCGAAGTTGTAGAACAGTCGCCGCTCAAACCCGATTTATAAAAGGCATTACAACCAAACTATGAAAAAAGCCTGTATTATCTAAAGTTTACGGTCACATTTCATGTGCGATTATTAATGGATTTGACCGTATTAGTAGATATCCGATTATCTTCATGTCCGGTTCATGAGGAATGCAGTATTTCGAATAAGCAGGAATTACAGAGATATAAGGAATTCCCGCCTGATTGCCCCTCGCACAATCCGGACAGGATTTTTACCCGTTCTTAATTCTGAGATCGCATGGTAAACTAAATGCTAACTTCCGTGTGGCATAAAGAATGAACTTAGAGCGTATCCGGAAGAAATGTGTAGCATTTTTATTTCCGGTGTTCAGTTCACTATTGGTCGCATTCTCGTGCCCCCGACATATTTGAAGAATATTGTTTGTTTACGAAATGCCAAGGTTTTTATTCAGGGAGAAAAGCATGCTTCGAACCCATATTTTCAGTAGCCGCCTGTGGAAGACAGCCGCGACAACAGCTTCCGCTGTTGCCCTGTCGCTCATGCTCTCAACAGGATATGCTTCTGCCGACGCAAAATTCCGTCAATGGGTTTCCGGTTTCCGGCCTGTAGCACTCCAGAGCGGTATTGCTCCGGCGACATTTGACCGCGCTTTTGCCGGTGTGAATGAAATTGATCCGGAAGTACTGCAAAAAGCCCGTTACCAGCCTGAATTCACCTCACCTGTCTGGGATTATATTGACAACCGCGTCAATGAACATTCCATCGGCACCGGTCAGGCCATGGCACGTAAATATAATAAAGCGCTCAATGCGATTGAAAAGCAGTATGGCGTCGATAAGAACGTGCTGCTGGCCATCTGGTCGATGGAAACCGGTTATGGCGAAATGATGCAGCGTCCGGATGTGATGCGTGATGCGATCCGCTCGCTGGCAACATTGGCTTATGCTGACCAGCGCCGTGCAAAATATGCCCGTACACAGCTGATTGCTGCGATGAAAATCCTTCAGACCGGCGATATTGACCGCAGTCATCTCAGTGGCTCATGGGCGGGCGCTATGGGACATACTCAGTTTATCCCGACCAGCTATCAGGCCTATGCTGTTGATTTTGACGGCAACGGCAAACGCGACATCTGGAATTCCGTTCCCGATGCGCTGGCAACTGCCGCCAATCTTCTGCGTAAAAATGGTTGGCAGCCAGGCCGCACCTGGGGCTATGAAGTGGTTCTGCCAGCTTCCGGTAAGTTCCCTTCCGGCAGTCTGAGCATTGCCGACTGGCGTCGTCTTGGCATTGTGCGTGCCAATGGTCGCCCTTTCCCAAGCGACGCTGAAAAGGCCACGCTTAAAGTTATGGACGGACGCAGCGGCCCTGCTTTCCTGATGACCAAAAATTTCTTCGTCATCAAACGCTATAATAATGCCGACAAATATGCACTCGGCGTTGGTCTTCTGGCCGACCGTGTTGCCGGTTATCAGGGTCTGGTTCAGGACTGGAACCGTCCTTTCACCCCGATCACCATGAAAGAGCGTGAAGAACTGCAAGGCCATTTGCGTGCACTCGGCTATTATGACGGCAAGATTGACGGCAAAATCGGCTCCAGCTCACGTAAAGCGATTGAGGCTTTCCAGCAGCGCAACGGGCTGCAAACCGACGGCCACCCAAGTAAAGAAGTGTTGAGCGTCTTACGCCGCCGCTAAACGGATACAATCTTCAGGCCGGTTCATCCGGCCTGATTTTTTTGTGCAACGGAGATCCGTTTGCAGCATCATACTAAAAAGTGAAGAACGGATATGCACGGTCAGACAATTTTACCCAGAGCTTTTTCAGGTAAAACCTGCCGGATCGTTCTGGCTGTCTTATGTATTTTATCCATTTTCCTGAGCATGCCGGAAATTGCACAAGCTCAGGAAACCAGTATTCAGCTTGCCCAGCAGCAACCGCCACAACAAAAGCGGCGTACATTATTTGATATGCTGTTTGGCAATTCCCGTGAGCGACAGCCGCAGCAAAATACTGTTCGCCCGCCTGTGCAGCAGCAGCAACAACAACGCCGCACCACAACTCCGGTTAAGAAAAAGCCGGTTGTCGCCAAACCAAAACCTGTGATCGCCGCACCGCCACCGGCACCCGTTATTGCCAAAAATCTTGATGCCGCTAAAATTCTGGTCATCGGTGATTTTATTGCCGGCGGGCTGGCTGAGGGTTTAACGGAAACCTTTGCAGAAGCTGCTGATCTGCAGGTCATCAACCGCAGCAACGGCTCATCCGGTTTTGTCCGTCAGGATTATTATAACTGGAGCAAGGAACTGCCTGCCATTCTGGCAGAGCAAAACCCCGCTATCATCGTCATGATGATCGGTGCCAATGATCGCCAGACCTTAACCCAAAAAAGCATCAGCCTTGTGCCCGATACGGATGAGTGGAAAAAACTCTATCAGGCACGTGTGGATGAGTTTTTGCAGGTCACAGCCAAATCCGGTATCCCTGTTATCTGGGTCGGGCAGCCTCCCTATCAATCCGCGGCACTTTCCCAAACCATGTTGTCTCTGAATACGACCTATAAACAAGCTATAGAACAGACGCCTGCCCAAGACGGCACAGCGAAAGCGGTTTTCGTTGATGTATGGGATGGCTTTGTTGATGATAAGGGCGGCTTCACGCAAACCGGTGTTGATGTGAATGGTCAGACGGTACGTCTGCGTGGCAATGACGGAATTAATATGACAGCAGCGGGCAAACTGAAGCTGGCTTTTTATGTTGAGAAACCGCTACGCCAATTATTGAAACCGGCACCTTCCGAAACAGCTCCGGCTGATAACAAAAGCAATGAGCCAATGGCCATGCCGGTTCAGAAAGAAATCACCCGCATCGGACCGATGAAGCTCAACGATCTTGATCAATCCGGTGATGATGTTTTGTTGGGCGATACAACCAGTACTGCAAAAACCTCCGCGCCCCGCGCAGAAAACAAACCTGCTCCGCTCGGGCGCGCGGATAATTTTCACTGGCCAAGACCTTGAGCTTTTAACCAGCGTTTATGACGGAAGCAGACTGGCACCCATCAATTGCAGATCAATAGCCCGTGCAGCCTGCCGCCCTTCACGGATTGCCCAGACAACCAGCGACTGACCACGGCGCACATCGCCCGCAGCATAGAGCTTCGGCACCGATGTGTGATAATCCGTCTCATTGGCCATCACGCTCTCACCGCCACGGGCATCTTTTTTCAGCTTCAGCCTGTCACCGAGTTCCGGCAACACGCCTTGTTTGGCAGGGCCGCTGAAACCAAGGGCAATGAATGCAAGATCAGCCTGCAAAATGAACTCCGAACCGGCAATTGGTTTGCGCCGTTCATCCACTGCGCTGCAAAGCACATGGGTCAGTTGGCCGTCTTCGCCGCCAAAGCCAAGTGTTGCCACCTGAAACTCACGCACAGCGCCTTCCGCCTGACTGGAGGAGATGCGAATTTTGGTTGCCCAATAAGGCCACACGCCGAGCTTATCTTCTCGCAATGGTGGTTCAGGGCGAATATCCAGCTGCGTTACCTGTACTGCGCCCTGACGGAACGCCGTGCCCACACAGTCAGAGGCGGTATCGCCACCGCCGACAACCACAACGCGCTTGCCTGCTGCCGAAATACTGTCTTCCAATGCCCAAGCACGCGACTGCTCGTCTTCACCCGCCACACGGCGGTTCTGCTGCACCAGATAAGGCATGGCATCATAAACGCCGTTTAAATCAGATCCCGGCAAGGCCGGATCACGCGGTGTTTCCGCACCGCCGCAATAGAGCACGGCATCATAGTCTTTGAGCAGTTGCTTGACCGCAATGTCCTTGCCGATTTCCACACCGCAATGGAAAGTTACCCCTTCGCCTTCCATCTGGGCGATACGACGGTCAATCAGGTGCTTTTCCATTTTAAAATCAGGAATACCATAGCGCAGCAAACCGCCAGCACGGCTTTCCCGTTCATAGACATCAACACCGTGACCAGCCCGTGCAAGCTGTTGCGCAGCGGCCAGACCTGCCGGACCCGAGCCGATAATCGCAACACGTTTTCCGGTCTTAACAGTGGCGATTTGCGGTTGTATCAGCCCCAGTTCAAAAGCCTTGTCGGCCAGTGCCTGCTCAACGGTTTTGATCGCCACCGGCATATCTTCCAGATTGAGTGTGCAGGATTCCTCGCACGGCGCCGGACAAATCCGCCCCGTAAATTCCGGAAAATTATTAGTGGAATGGAGATTTGCAATCGCCTCTTCCCACTGTCCCGCATAAACCAAATCATTCCAGTCCGGAATCTGATTATTCACCGGACAACCGCTGTCACCGCTTTTATCACCATGGCAGAACGGCACACCGCAATCCATGCAGCGTGCAGCTTGCTTCTGTACTTCCGGCTCACTCATCGGCAGAGTGAATTCACGAAAATGCCTGATACGATCCGATGCCGGTTGATATTGCGCAACCTGCCGGTCGATCTCCAGAAAACCTGTAACTTTACCCATTTTAAAAACCTGTTCTTTTCTGAAGTGCGGATTATTCTGCGGCAACCGGATTGCGCAGAAGTTCCATCTCTTCCAAAGCGCGGCGATATTCGACCGGCATGACTTTGACGAATTTCGGACGATACTGTTCCCAGTTATCAAGGATCATCCGTGCCTGTTGCGACCCCGTATAATGATGATGATTGGCCAGCAACTGTGCCAGACGCTCCTCATCGTGACGGGTCATATTGCCGGAAACATCCACACGGCCTTTATGCATCAGATCACCGCCGTGATGATGCAGCTTTTCGAGAATGTCGTCCTCTTCAGGCACCGGCTCCAGTTCGACCATCGCCATATTGCAACGCTGGGCAAAATCACCGGCTTCATCCAGCACATAGGCCACACCACCGGACATACCGGCCGCGAAATTGCGCCCTGTCTCGCCGATCACAACCACCACACCGCCGGTCATATATTCGCAGCCATGGTCACCCACGCCTTCAACAACAGCAACGGCACCGGAATTACGCACGGCAAAACGCTCACCCGCCTGTCCGCGAATATAACATTCGCCTTCAATCGCGCCGTAGAGCACAGTATTGCCCGCAATAATCGCCTCATCGGCTTTGAGCCGGCTGTCTTCACTCGGACGGATAATAATCCGCCCGCCGCTTAAGCCTTTGCCGATATAGTCATTGCCTTCGCCATGCAGTTCAAAACTGATGCCATGTGCCAGAAAGGCTGCGAAAGACTGCCCTGCAGTACCGTTGAAACGCACCTGAATCGTATCTTCCGGGAGACCTTTATGGCGGTAACGGCTAACCAGCGCACCGGACAACATCGCCCCTGCCGAGCGATCGGTGTTTTTAATGCTGCGGGTAATCGTAACTTTCTCACGATTTTCCAGTGCCGGTGCGGCAACTGCAATCAAATCACGATCCAGCACATCATCAATCGGATGCTGCTGCAATTGCGTATGGCGCAATTGTTTTTCATCACCAGCAATGGCCGCATAAGGGCGATAGAAGATACGGCTGAAATCCAGCCCCTGTGCCTTCCAGTGATTAATCGCCGCCTGTTTTTCCAACAGGTCTGAACGGCCGATAATCTGCTCAAGCTTGGTAAAGCCAAGCTCGGCCAGCAGCACACGCACTTCTTCCGCCAGATAGAAGAAGAAGTTGATCACATGCTCCGGCGTGCCTTTGAAACGCTGGCGCAGCACAGGATCTTGGGTCGCCACACCAACCGGACAAGTATTGAGATGGCATTTGCGCATCATGATACAACCGGCAGCAATCAATGGTGCGGTGGAGAAGCCGAATTCATCCGCCCCCAGCAAAGCACCGATAATCACATCGCGCCCTGTGCGCAAACCACCATCCACTTGCAATGCGATGCGCGAGCGCAAACCATTGAGAACCAATGTCTGATGGGTTTCCGCCAGACCTGTTTCCCAAGGGGAACCGGCATGTTTCAGCGAAGTCAGCGGTGATGCACCGGTACCGCCGTCATAGCCGGAAACGGTGATATGATCGGCACGTGCCTTGGCAACACCGGCAGCAACCGTACCGACACCGACTTCCGACACCAGCTTGACCGAAATATCGGCTTGAGGATTAACATTTTTCAAGTCGAAAATCAGCTGTGCCAGATCTTCAATGGAATAAATATCATGATGCGGCGGTGGTGAGATCAAGCCGACACGTGGTGTGGAATGACGTGTCTTAGCAATTGTCGCATCCACTTTATGCCCCGGCAACTGACCGCCTTCACCGGGCTTGGCACCCTGCGCCACCTTAATCTGAATCATGTCGGCATTGACCAGATATTCCGTGGTCACGCCAAAACGTCCTGATGCCACCTGCTTGATCGCCGAGCGCTGCGGGTTTGGTGAACCGTCACGCGGATAGAGACGATCCGGCTCTTCACCGCCCTCGCCGGTATTGGACTTGGCACCTATCCGGTTCATAGCAACGGCCAGTGTTGTATGTGCTTCACGCGAGATCGAACCAAAGGACATCGCACCAGTTGAAAAGCGCTTGACGATTTCAGCCGCAGGCTCAACTTCTGCCAGATCAACCGGCCTCTTGCCGCGTTCACCCGCGCGCTTTAAGTGGAACAGGCTGCGAATGGTTTTGGCTGTCGCAGAACGGCTATTGAGCATTTCGGAATATTCCGCAAAGCTCTTCGGATTGTCATTGCGCACAGCATGTTGCAGCTTGGCCACCGCATCCGGCGACCACATATGCGCCTCACCGCGAATACGATACGCATATTCACCGCCCGCAGGCAGGGCGCCGGTACCGCCAATTTCTTTCACAAAGGCCGTGTTGTGTCGTAGCACAGTTTCCTGCGCCACTTCAGTTAACCCCACACCTTCAATCATCGAAGCGGTGCCAAAGAAATACCGGTCAACAAAATCCTGGCGAAGCCCGATGGCATCAAAAATCTGCGCACCACAATAGGACTGATAGGTGGAGATGCCCATTTTCGACATCACCTTCAGCATGCCTTTGCCGATCGACTTGATGTAACGGCTGACAATCTCACTGCTATCAACTTCCGGCGGGAAATCGCCGCGTTGATGCATATCGGTCAGCGTATCAAAAGCAAGATACGGATTGATCGCCTCGGCACCATAACCGGCAAGGCAGCAGAAATGATGGACTTCGCGCGGCTCACCGCTCTCGACCACCAGCCCCACAGATGTGCGCAGACCCTTGCGGATCAGATGATGGTGTACGGCAGCCGTTGCCAGCAAAGCCGGAATGGCGATACGGTCAGGCCCGACCTGCCGGTCAGACAGGATGATGATATTATAGCCACCATGCACCGCCGCCTCCGCACGGTCGCACAGACGTGCCAATGTGCCATCCATACCTGCGGCACCTTCATTCACCGGATAGGTAATATCCAGTGTCTTGGTGTCAAAACGGTCTTCCGAATGGCCAATGGAGCGGATTTTTTCCAGATCAGCATTGGTCAGGATCGGTTGGCGCACTTCCATACGCTTGCGCCGTGAAGTGCCGACCAGATCAAACAGGTTTGGCCGCGGCCCGATAAAAGATACGAGGCTCATCACCAGTTCTTCCCGGATCGGATCAATCGGCGGATTGGTGACCTGCGCAAAATTCTGCTTGAAATAGGTATAAAGCAGTTTGGCCTTGTCCGAGAGCGCGGAAATCGGTGTATCCGTACCCATCGAACCAACCGCTTCCTGCCCCGTTGTCGCCATCGGTGCCATCAGCAGTTTGGTGTCTTCCTGTGTGTAACCAAAGCTGCGCTGACGCTCGATCAGGCTGACATCACGGCGTAGTGCGCGTGGTTCCACCGGTGCCAGATCTTCCAGCACCAGCTGCGTGTTTTTCAGCCATTGGCGATATGGATGCGCGCTGGCGATCTGGGATTTCAGCTCGTCATCACTGACAATGCGTCCCTCTTCCAGATCAATCAGTAGCATACGCCCCGGCTGCAACCGCCATTTTTTGACAATGCGGCTCTCGTCCATCGGCAGTACACCCGCCTCCGATGCCAGAATGATCCGGTCATCATCGGTCACGAGATAACGTGCCGGACGCAGACCGTTACGATCCAGCGTCGCGCCAATCTGGCGGCCGTCGGTGAAAGCAACGGCTGCAGGGCCGTCCCAAGGCTCCATCAAGGCGGCATGATATTCGTAAAATGCTTTGCGCTCATCCGCCATCAGCTTGTTATTGCCCCAGGCTTCAGGGATCAGCATCATCATGGCATGGCTCAGGCGATAACCGCCCTGCACCAGAAATTCGAGTGCATTGTCAAAACAAGCCGTGTCCGACTGGCCTTCATAGGAGATCGGCCAAAGCTTGGAAATATCATTGCCGAACAGTTCGCTATCAACCGAAGCCTGACGCGCAGCCATCCAGTTTACATTGCCGCGCAGCGTGTTGATCTCGCCATTATGGGCAACCATGCGATACGGATGCGCCAGTTTCCACGACGGGAAAGTATTGGTTGAAAAGCGCTGATGCACCAGTGCAATGGCACTCTCAAAACGCGGATCGGCCAAGTCTTTGTAATAGGCACCGACCTGATAGGCCAGAAACATGCCTTTATAAACAACGGTGCGGGCAGACATGGAGACAATATAGAAACCGTTGTCACGGCCTTCTGTCTCGTGGAAAATCCGGTTGGAAATCACCTTGCGCAGCACGAACAGGCGGCGCTCGAAATCATCATCACTGGCAATATTCGGATTGCGGCCGATAAAGACCTGACGATGCACCGGCTCGGTTGCAGCGATCTCCGGCGCTTTGGACACTGAACTATTATCCACCGGCACTGTGCGGAAACCGAGCAATGTCTGGCCTTCTGCGGCAATCACTTCCGTAATCACCCGCTCCAGATGCGCACGCAGTTTTACATCCTGCGGCATGAAAATCTGACCAACAGCATAATGTCCGGCATCCGGCAGATGTATGCCGTTCTTTGCCATTTCTTCACGGAAAAAACGGTCAGGAATCTGCACCAGAATACCAGCACCATCCCCCATTAAAGGATCTGCGCCGACGGCACCGCGATGCGTCAGATTTTCAAGCATCTGCAAGCCATCCAGCACAATCTGGTGCGACGGCACATTTTTCATCTGCGCAATAAAGCCGACACCGCAGGCATCATGCTCGTGTCGCGGATCATAGAGCCCTTGTTTCTTGGGCATAGTTCGAGGTGTTGTGGTGGTTTTGGTCGATGTTGTGGTTTTGCCGCCTTGTTCTGTAAAATTATGAGCCTGAAATGCCCCAACAGAATGCGACTTGATCAACATCGAAACCTCCTTAGACCCGGTACAGGGCCATATGCCGGTTCAGGCGTGCGGCACCAACCCGTCCTCCGGACGGGATAAAGGCCAGAGCTGAAACGACAGAATTGTTAATGGAATGTGTGAAATAGCCTGTCCGTAAAACACAGCAGAGGAAGCAGGCAGCATTCTGCAACAGATATGTCATGAACCAGCCTTCCTTGATGCTAAGCGCACGATTGCCGTGCTTGTTTAAACAGGATGCTTTTGCCGCTCGGCGAAAAAGCAGTGCATGAATGAGAACAAAATCCGTCTGATATTGGCTGTGACGAAGATTGCCTAATAGGTCAGCATTGCTGCCCTATCATTTTATTACAGAATATTTTCCACTCTACAAGCACGAAATATTCAATTTTAAATCGGTTATTTGTAATTTTATTGCGCAACCATTTTCAGCTTATGAAAAAACAAAGATTTAGCTACGGCGAAGTTCCAACGGCAGAACCAAACTGCGTCAATGTGACCACACACGGAATTGATGACATGTTTCATTCGTGTGCGACAAAAAATTCGCTATAACACCTGCAACATTCAAGCATACGGAGCCTGTTGATGTTTTTCGCTTCCGATAACTGGGCGGGTGCCCATCCTGACATTACCGCCAATATCGCCGCCAATGCCGGTGGCTTTGCTGCTTCCTATGGTGCCAGCGAAATCGACAAAAAGGTCGAACAGCGTTTCAACGAATTATTCGAGCGTGAAGTTGCGGTTTACTTTGTCGGCACCGGCACAGCCGCCAATTCTCTGGCACTGGCCAGCGTCAACCGTCCGGGCGGCGTTTCCCTCTGTCATCGTGAAGCCCATGTGATCGAAGATGAATGCGGCGCTCCTGAATATTTCACCGGCGGTGCGCGTCTGCATCCGGTTGACGGTGCTCTCGGCAAAATGGAACCGGCAAACCTGCGCAAAGAACTCAAGCGCTTCAATCCGGGTTTCATTCATGCCGGTCAGCCAATGGCTGTTACCATTACGCAAGCCACCGAAATCGGTACGCTTTACACATTGGATGAGATCGCCGCTATTTCGGCGATTTGTCGTGAACAGAACTTGCCGCTGCATCTCGATGGTGCGCGTTTTGCCAATGCTCTGGTAACACTCGGCGTAACACCGGCAGAAATGACCTGGAAACAGGGCGTGGATATTGTCTCTTTCGGCGGCACCAAAAACGGCTGCTGGTGTGCAGAAGCACTGGTGTTCATGAACCCTGATCAGGCAAAAGACCTGCCATTTATCCGCAAACGTGCGGCGCAGCTGTTCTCCAAAACCCGTTTCATTGCCGCACAGTTTGATGCTTATCTCAAGGATGACCTGTGGCTCACTCTTGCCCGTCATGCCAACGCAATGACTGGCAAACTGGCACAGACAATCAATGGTTCAGATAAGGTGAAACTGGCATGGCAGCCACAAGCCAATGAGCTGTTTGCGATTTTGAAAAAGTCCGATAGCGAAAAGCTGAAGGCTCAGGGCGCTGTTTTCTACGACTGGAACCCGCCGCATAGCGCTGATCCGATTGCCGAGGATGAGACCTTTGTCCGTCTCGTCACCAGCTTCGCCACCACAGAAGCTGAGATTAATCAGTTTTCCGCTCTGATCAAAGCGCTTTAAACAAAAAGGGCAGGAAATTTCCTGCCCTTTCTTCATTCAGACTATAGCAGCTTGTTAGTTGCTGCTGATCGCCTTCGCATCAACGGTTTTGGCATCAATGCTTTGTGGAGCGTCGCCGGAAACAGCCGTGACATTAATCTTGCGCGGTTTCAGTTCTTCCGGAATTTCGCGCTTCAGATCAATATGCAGGAGGCCGTTTTTAAGGCTTGCACCGGCGACTTCAACATGGTCGGCCAGATGGAAGCGGCGCTCGAAAGCACGCGAGGCAATGCCGCGATACAGGAATTCTTTTTCCGTATCACTGTCATCAGCAACCTTGGTACCTTTAATGGTCAGCTGATTGCGATGGGCTTCGATTTCAATCTCATTCTGGTCAAAACCGGCCACAGCCATAGTAATACGATAGGAGCTTTCACCGGTGCGCTCGATATTATAAGGCGGATAAGCCTGCGAACTTTCCGGCTGGCCAAGGCTGTCCAGCATGGTGAACAGACGGTCGAAACCAACGGTTGAACGGTAAAGCGGAGAAAAATCAAAATGACGCATAATATGCCCTCCTTCAGAGCGACGTTGCGTTAAAGTACAGACTGAAAAACTCCCGTTTTCGGCGAGCTTTTCTCGTTCATGCAGCCCCTTATCAGGCGGCTACACCAATGATCTGGTATTACAGAAAACGCATTTCAAGGGGGCAATATCAGCATTTACAATTTGTTTTCTGCCCGTCATCATCCTGCTATATTTAACCAGAATTTCTGGAATACTATATTTTCAGAACCGGCTTCATGAGTAAAAGCGCAATGACATCAATCTATTTTGAAACCGAGAATAACCCTGCACCGGCAGGCTTACAGGCAGGTTATTTCCAATCTGCCGATGGTTTTCAGCTGCGCTATGCCTTGTGCAAAACTACGGCAGAATCATCCCGCCAAGGAACTATCATTCTGCTGCATGGCCGCAATGAAGCTTTTGAAAAATATTTTGAAACCATAGCCGATCTGAACAAACGCGGTTTCTGTGTTGCAACAATGGACTGGCGCGGTCAGGGCGGATCGTTCCGTATGCTCAAAGATGCGGAGCGTGGCTATGTCCGCAATTTTGCCGATTACCGCAGCGATTTTGAAATTTTTCTCAAGACCATCGTGATGCCGGATTGCCCGCCGCCATTCTATATTCTGGCGCATTCTACCGGCGCGTTGATTGCCTTGCAGTCGCATGAAATGCTGCAATCTCGCATCCAGCGCATGGTGCTGGCCTCTCCGTTTTTAGGTTTAGCGCGCAGCATTTTTTCTGACCGGCAGTTGCGGCCACTGGCAACCTTGCTGGCCTATGCCGGTTTTGGCAGCCGCTATGCAGGTAAAGTTCCGTTGCAATTGCCGCCGGAGAGCTTTGCCCGCAATCCGCTGACCCATGATCAGACACGCTATATCCGCAATGCCACGATTACGCGTGATCAGCCGCAGCTCGGTATTGCAGGCCCGACAATTCAATGGCTGGCACAGACGCTGCGCGCCATTCACAGCATCAATAACACTAAGTTCTACGAGAATTTCTCAATCCCGACCCTGTTTCTGGTTCCGGGTGCAGATCGTGTTGTAGACCCTCGGGCAGCAATAAAGCTGGCAGAAAACCTGCGCACAGCTTCACTGATCACCATTGACGGCGCTTATCATGAATTACTGCAAGAGAGCGACTTTTACCGCGAGCAGGTCTGGGCAGCTTTTGATGCTTTTATCCCCGGATCAGCCGCACCGGAACAGCTTACCGAACCGGCGATGACTGAACTATAGAACGGTCAAGAATTCAGCAGTTTCAAAGCCTTTTCATGCAGCGCCGGTGTTGCAGCAGCAACAATATAGCCGCCCTTCTCAGCGGGGCCGCCATCAGCCTGTGTGATAACGCCGCCGGCCTGCTCAATCACCGGAATAAGCCCCATCACGTCATAAGGCTGCAAACCGCTTTCGATCACCAGATCAGCAAAGCCGGAAGCCAGCATCGCATAGGCATAACAATCAACGCCATAACGCGACAAACGCACCTGCGCTTCCAGACGATCAAATGCCGCGCGCTGCCCTTCCTTGAACAGTGACGGCGAAGTCGTAAACACAGTCGCCTCGGCCAGATCAGTGGTCTGTCGGGTTTTCAACTGAACCTGTCCGCCATTACCGGCATATTCAGGCCCGCTCCAGAATGCGCCATCACCCACGGTATAAAATAATTCATTGGTAAACGGCTGAGACATCATCCCGATGCGTGCATCGCCATCAATCATCAGGCCAACCAGCGTGCCCCAGACCGGCAGGCCGGAGATAAAAGCACGTGTGCCGTCGATCGGATCAATCACCCAGATATGGCTGCTGTCGAGCTTTTCGCCACCAAATTCCTCACCCAGAATACCATGTCCAGGAAAGTGCTCATTGATCACTTTACGGATGGCAACTTCAGCCTCACGGTCAGCTTCCGTTACCGGATCAAAACCAACCTCATACTTGTTATCAATCGCAAGTTTCTGCCGGAATCGCGGCAAGGTTTGTTCGGATGCTGCCAAAGCAACTTTTCTCAAAAACGACGAATCCACCACAGAAATTCACTCCATTTCATAGCCAAAAATGTGCATTTCGACGAAATTCCGGCGATATTTCGCATCAAAATGTTTAATCCTTATTATCAGGATAAAAGATTTTAAGCAAAAATATCAAATAGTTATAATGATTGTAAGTTCAGAAAATTCAGAATTTTCATCAATTAGTCTTATTTGGCCGGATTCCGAATTGACCGCGCCCAGTCTACAAAATAAAATGGTTAACGGACAATATGTCTGTTTTCGCCCGCAAGGGCGTTTCCTCCCTAGATTTTGGACCGCACGCTTGTGCGGTCTTTTTTTATGCGGATTTTACTCTGCAGCCTGCTGATGACGTAAAAATACATAGTCCGGCAAGGCTGTCAGATCGGCCATAAACTGTGCCAGATCACGATACAGAGTGGCAAAGGATGGCAGTCGCTCCAGACTGGTTTCATTCACATAGAGCGCACGATTAATCTCAATCTGCAAAGCATGAAAATCGCGGTGCGGCCGCCCGTAATGTTCGGTAATATAACCACCGGCATAGGGCTTATTATGCGCAACATGATAGCCCATATTTTGCAGTAATTCGATTGCTGCCCACGACAAAGCATCAGAACAAGACCGGCCGAAACGGTCACCGATAATGAAATCCGGGCGTGACGGCTGATTTGTCAGACTGTTCGGCTCGCCCCACTCCACACCGCCTGGCATAGAGTGGCAGTCAATCAGCACAGCATAGCCGAATTGTGCCCGTGTATCGCTCAATAATTGTCCGAGCTGATGGTGATAAGGCTTGTAGATTGTTTCAATCCTGTCCATCGCTTCATTCAGCGGTAAACGGGATTTGTAAATATCCTGCCCCTCGCCGACGATTTTAGCGACAGTACCAAGTCCGCCTGCCACCCGCACGGAGCGGATATTGGCATAGGACGGCACCGGTTCGTTAAACATCTTCGGATCAAGCTCATAGGGCTCGCGGTTCACATCCAGATAAGCACGCGGAAAATGGGCCCGCAGCAATGGTGCGCCTAAGGGCACTGCTGAGGCGAATAATTCATCCACATAGCAATCCTCCGACTGGCGGATATCATGCGCATCAAGGCGGGATTGTTGCAAAAATTCGGGCGGATAATAATGCCCGCTATGGGGCGAATTGAAAACGAACGGAATGCGCTGTTGCGCCGGAGCGCAAACTTCAAAGGGAACCACTGTCTGAAAATCCCGTTGCAGGCTCATTATCCGTCTTTTATCCGCTTTCTGTTGTGCAGCGCTTTAGCCCTGCTGCTGTATCGGACAAGCCTAACTGATAATCAGGAAAAGCAAAGCCGGAATTGTCATATTTCTTCATAAAATCATAGTGAACAGCGGTTCCGTTATCACGGCATAATAATTTTCAATGCAAGTCCGTGACATTTCCATGAAGCGCCCTATATCGGAAATTTAAAGCGCTCTGCTCCGCAAAAGCCTGCGCATCTGAGACCTGTTCAGTCTGTCTTGCCCGCACAATAAGGCGGAACAGATAATTATGAATGATTCATCCGATATTTACCAAAGCAGCGTCTTATAGGATCAGATTGAATCGCTTTTATCGTCATTTTATCACCGCAAAATCGTGCAGGGGATAAAACATATCGTATATAAGAGCGTACAGATATTCGGACGGACCAATGAAAAGAATTCTGCTTGCTGAAGATGATAATGATATGCGCCGTTTTCTGGTGAAAGCACTGGAAAAAGCCGGCTATCATGTCACCCACTTTGACAACGGGGCCAGCGCCTATGAACGCCTGCGTGAAGAGCCGTTCTCTTTGCTGCTGACAGATATTGTTATGCCTGAAATGGACGGCATTGAACTGGCGCGCCGCGCGACCGAAATTGACCCTGATCTGAAGGTTATGTTCATCACCGGTTTTGCTGCTGTTGCACTCAATCCTGATTCACATGCGCCGCGTGAAGCCAAGGTTCTGTCCAAGCCATTTCACCTGCGTGATCTGGTCAATGAGATCGAAAAAATGCTGCTGGCTGCCTGATCACAGGTCAAACAGCTCAACCTGTTAAAAACAACAGGTAAAACAAAGATTTTTCTCTTTATTCTTCAAAAGGGCATTGACGCGCGCGAACCAATATGGTGTATGCGCGTCATCGGATGGGCGTATAGCTCAGCGGGAGAGCACTACATTGACATTGTAGGGGTCACAGGTTCAATCCCTGTTACGCCCACCATCCAGATCCAGCCTTAAAATTTTAAAATATTATCGTTACCAAGTTCATTGGTGGTGTGCCGGATTTATACTGCCTCAAAATAATGTTTGCAGATACCGGCTAGAGCATAATTCCTTAAACTTGAATCAGTTTAAGGAAAAATTATGCTCTAATTTTAATGTGTTAGAGCGACCTTTGTGTGCCAAGTATGGCACACAAAGGTCTAGTAAAATAGCTTACTTATACTCTTTGCAATATTGCGGCGCTGCGGCTCCGCTCTGCTCGCAACCGTTTTTAATTTCATCCATCATCAGACGGCAGCTATTTTCAGCATTGCATGGCGGGTGGCTGCTGCCGGACATTTCCAGACAGCGGTCAACGAGCACTTTTGCCTTTGCTGCACCAACCGCTTGTGTGCATGTTCCCTTATCAAGATTTCCGCTTATTTTTTGAGCAGCAGGCTTTTGTGCTGCGGCCGGTTGAACTGGCTTTGCGGCCTTATCTGCATCCGCCTGTTTATGCGGTACACAGGACAAATCCCCCTCTTCGCAATTCAACTGTACCCGCAGGTCAAGAATGCGCTGGCTGGTGAGTTCTGTAACGCAAGCAGCGATCAAAGACGGAGCAACAGAACCGTCCTGATAAGGTGCTGTTCTGAATGCGCATTCTTTGTCACGATAAACAATCCACGCGCGCTGCGCGTCACGCAAATTGGTTTTATCTTTGGCGCCCAACTGCTTCATCAGAGTTTGATAATTCTTGTTCAAAAGCGCATCCGCACTTTTCATATTATTCCCCAGACAGGCAGTCATTTCAGACTGGGTTCGCGAAGTGCTGCAATCTGCACCGCTTGCAGCAGCCTGCGCGACATCTCTGTCGGCTGCACCGAAAAATGCACTGATAGCGAGGCCAGCGAAAAGAAAACCACGCTGTAAACAGACCTGAAACATCTTAATTCCCCCGATTAAAACTACCGGACGCAATGAAAATGTAAAATTACTCCGCCATAATCCGTCTCATCGGAGCCTGTTTTACAGTCCGGCACAGATATATTATTATACTGAACTGCGTACTTCACAAGAGTATCAGTAAAACAGACGCAAAACGCAGTTAATGATCAGAACAATGGAATAAATAGCAGATGAATGCTGAAACTTTGATCCCGCAGACACATGAAATCTTCGTTCATATCCGCATCATCATCGGCATGATTTTAGGGTTAGGTGTCGCGCGTCTGGTCAGCGGATCAACACGCTTCATCCAGCATCCGGGCAAAGATAAAATCTATCCGGTACATTTTGGCTGGGTCATCTGTATATTTTTATTTATTCTTCATTTCTGGTGGTTTGAATTTGCACTGTCACAGATCAAGGTCTGGACATTCACACTCTATTTTCTGCTGATCTCTTATTCCATTATCTTTGTGATGCTGGCAGCAATGCTGTTTCCGGATCAGCTGACTGAGTATCAGGGGTTTAAAGACTATTTTCAGAAGCGGAAAAAGGGATTTTATATCCTTCTGCTCGCGCTGTTTACGATTGATAGTCTGGATACCCTGATCAAAGGCAAACAATATTACGACCATTACGGTATTTTATATCCGATACGCCAAACTCTCCTGATCACCGGCACCATAGGCGGGCTTATTTTCCGCTCCGAACGCTATGATACGATCTATGTCTTTGCAGCATTGGCATCACAAGTCGTCTGGATCATGGTGCTTTTTAATCTTCCGGGCTAAGCTGGGAGCATTAAATTTAAGCGCCGGTCAGACGGCTTCGCAGCACACCAAGCGCCTGAGCTTTCTTGATGATCGCCGCACGGTAACGATATTCCACCTCGATCTTGGTATTGATTGCCCCATAAATCGCCGCATCCGAGTTCAACAGGTCGGTCAATGAACGTTTCCCAAGCTGGTATTGCTCAAAGAACAGATCACGTGAATCAATTGCCCGCTTAATCTGCTGCTCAACGACCTTCTTCTGAGAGGCGGCTCCCATAGCGTCCTCCACGGAGGCGTCAAACAACGTTGAATTTGTCAGCCTGATAGAATCCACCCGATAACGCGCTGCCCGTTCATTATCATTGGCAGCCGTTACGCGAGCACGCGTTGCCCCGCCCTGATAAATATTGCCCTTAATCGAAAGCATAACATTCGAACTGGTATCACCTTTGGCAGGGTCATAATTGTAGGAACCACCCACACTCACACTCGGATAGTAAGAAGCTTTTTCCGCACTCAGCTGATATTTCGATGTCTCAACTTCCTGTAAGGCAGCAATAATACTCGGATGCTTATCAAGCATGCTGCGCTTCAGTGAGCGGTCAATACTCTCCAGAAGCGAATCCGGAATTTTCAATCCCTGATAACTACCGCCAATCAAGCTGATGAGATTAGAACGAGCCGCCTGTTCAGTCGCTGTTGCACCAATCAGATCCGATTCCGCACCATCAACACGCACATTCGCCAAAACGAGGTCAGCCTGATCGGACACGCCACTATCAGAACGCAGCTTGATAATATCTCTCATGCGTTGCAGCGATGCCAGACTATCCTCCGCAGACTCCTTCAGCATTTGCGCACGCTGGGCAGCCACAAAGGCCATAGCGACTTCAGCAGCCACACGTTCTGATGTCACATCAATATCCGCTCTCGCACGAACTTCACTGCTTCTGGCAGCATTAATCAGATTTTTAGAACGACCAAAATCATAAACAAGCTGCTCCGCATTCAAGCCCACTGAGTTAGAAATACTGCCATTTGACTTTTGATTTTTGAAACTACTACCAACACCGCCGCCAAAAGAGATTTGCGGATATTGTACAGACTGCGCAACCAGCACATTGGCTTTCTCGCGCCCTTCGATAGACTGTGCTGTCACAATATCCGGGTGGCGGCCGATTGCTTTTTGAATAGCCGCACCGACAGACAAGGCTTTCTGTGGCTGGATGACACGGCGCGGCATCAACGGCAGCAATGTCGCTTTATCTGAAAGAGCCTTATCCTCGGCATGAGCCACATCCGTGGTCTTATCTTCAACAGGCTTGTCCGTTGCTTTTGCAGTATCACTTTTCTTATCGGCAGATTTTACATCCGCTTCCGGCAACATTGCTAAATTGGTACTGCGGGACGGCATCTGAAAACTGCTCGTTTCCTCGGCAGTTGCCATTGCTGTTTTTTGGAAGGACTGCCACGGCTTGGCAGTGACCTGACGTATAGCAGGCGCAGGCGCGTAATAACTGCTGAGCGTACCCCTGAGCACCCAATCCTGATAAGCAGCAACATCTGTCGCATGACTTTCACTCAGGAAAGTTCCCGATATAAGCGTAAACGCCAGTACACCAAGGGCTGAAACAGGGATTCGCACAAGTCATTCCAATCAAATGTCATTGTCTAGAACTCCGACATTTGATTGTTATGGTTAATGTTTCGATAATATACGCTTGTGCGAATACAAGGATGGAAACCAAAAGTACGCTTATAAAAATATCTGGTAAAATATAACAAAATATACTGACAAAATAAAACGGCCTGAAAATAAATTCATGCCGTTCAAGTGTTTGATTATCTTTCGCGAAGCGCTTCGCCCATCTTGTTCAATGGCTTAATCAGGTATTCCAGAACTGTCTTTGTACCCGTTCTGAACTCGACTGATGCGACCATCCCCGGAATGATCGGATGCTCTATCCCGTCCGGTGTTTTCAAGGAGGAATTATCCGTTTTCACGTATACACGATAATAAATAATACGCTTATCAACCTCATCCACCAGCGTATCCGGCGATATACGTTCGACCTTGCCCCACAGACCACCATAGATCGAATAATCATAGGCAGTGAGTTTGACGGCAGCCACCATGCCCGGACGAATAAAGGCAATATCACGCGGGTTTACACGCGCTTCCACCACCAGCTGTTCTTCAATCGGCACGATTTCCATAATCGTACCGCCGGGCGCAATAACGCCGCCCACAGTGGTCACGTCGATATCTTTAACAATACCACGTACAGGCGCGGTAATAATTGTACGGGCAAGCTGATCCATACGCCCGACATTGAGTTTCACCTGCGAGTCCAACTCTGCCATCGTCTTGGAGTAGCTTTCACGCGCAGTCACCTGAAACTGATTTTCCAGCTCTTTCATCTTACGGTCAAGCTCAACCACCTGCTGACGAAGGCGGATGACTTCCACCTCACTCGCAGCACCTTTAGCCACCAACGGTTCCGTGAGTTTCAGCTCACGGGACGTCAGTGCATAGGATTCCTTCAGGCTCGACAGATTGGCATTGAGCGTATCGCGTTGGCTGTCAAATAAGCGTTGCTCACGATCCATCAGGTCTTTTTCACCTTTGACACTCTCCGGAAAAACCAGATCGGTGCCATTCATCTGTGAGCGCAACCGAGCAGCAGCAGCTTCCAGCGAGAGAATTTTAGAATCCAGCTCACCATAGGAAGCACGGAAACGCGTATCATCAAGCACGGCCAGCTTCTGTCCGCCCTCAACAATGTCGCCTTCTTGCACCAGCAGTTCTGACAGGATACCCCCTTCAAGAGACTGGATCATTTGCGCGCGGGAAGACGGAATAATCTTGCCGTTACCGGCAGCAATTTCTTCCAACGGCGCAAAATATGCCCAAACCAGCAATGCGCCAACTGCGAGAAAGCTCATCCACACCACGATGGAAGGACGACGGCTTTCCGGCAGCAAACTGGGCTGGTGATAAAGTTCGGAGCCTTCAACTGTTTGCGACATTTAAAATTACTCCGCTGACTTCAATTGTACGATTTGCGCCGTTTTCTGCGGCATGTCTGTCACAGCCGCACCTTGCAAACGCGCCAGCACAACGTCTTTCCTGTCATCAATGATAACGCGACCACGCTCCATCACGATAATTCTGTCCACGAGTTCGAGAATAGCCGGACGATGGGTGGCAATCACCACAGTACGCTCTTCCATCCATGGTTTGATCTCTTTGATAAATTGCTTTTCTGATGCTTCATCCATTGCGGACGTTGGTTCATCAAGCAGCACAATCGACGGGTCGCGCAGCAAGGTTCTGGCCAGCATAATCGCCTGTTTCTGACCACCGGACAGCCCCGAGCCGCCTTCCATAACGGTTGTTTCCAGCCCTTTGGACAGCGTGCGGACAATCTGACCGGCACCACTGATTGACAGCGCCTCGTCAAATTGCGCACGTGATGCCAGCGGCGAGCCGATCTGGATATTTTCCTGAATAGAGCCGTGGAACAGGCGGCTTTCCTGTGTCAGCAAACTCACTTTATTGCGCACATCATTGGTATCAATATGCTGGATATTGGCTTTATCCAGCACGATAGCGCCTTTTTGCGCAGGTAATGCAGCACCAAGCAGCTTCAGCAAAGTGGTTTTACCGGCACCGTTACGGCCGACAAGCGCCACTTTTTCACCGGCTTTAATACGGATACTACCAATACGCAGATTGGCCGGTGCCTCCGGATCATAACCGAATTCAACACCGGTCAGCTCATATTCACCGGCAATATGTGCACGGCGCATACGCTCAGCACCTGTCGGGTGATCAATCGGTTTTTCCAGAAGATCATCCAGACCTTTTTTCGCGGTTTTTGCCGACTGCCAACGTGTGAAAATCTGAGCCAGTTGTGCGAATGGCGACAGAGCACGACCGGTCAGCATACTACAACCGATCACGCCACCAGTAGTCATATCACCAGCCAGAACCATATAAACACCGGCAACAATGACCATAACATAGGCCAGCTGCTGAACCGACTGGATCCAGTAGACATACATCGAGATATATTGCTTTTGTTTGGTTGCCGTTACCGATGAAGCCTGCGAATAACGATCCCACAAACGATGGAAACGGCGTTCAGCCTGTAAAGCCTTGATATCTTCAATACCCTCGATCGATTCCACAAGGATTGCATGGCGCAACGCGCTTTCCTGCGCGGTCGCGTTTGATAATTTGGACAGTGGAATTTGCAGCAACAAGCCCGGAATGATGATCAGCGGCAAAGCAAGCGCCACCATAAAGATCAGCGGGCCGCCAATCATCCAGATCACAAACAGGAAGACAATAGCGAATGGCATATCAATCGCTGCCGTCAATGTGCTGGAGCCGAGAGACTCGCGAATTGTTTCCGTTTCACGCAACTGCGCGATGAAAGAACCGGTCGATTTCGGTCGCGCATCATTGCGGATATCCAATGCACGCGCAAAGAACATACTCGAAATCGTTAAATCGACTTTTTTACCGATCATATCGGCGAGCTTCATGCGCGATATTTTGAGCGAGTATTCCAGCAAAACCGCCATAATAACGCCTGATGCCAGAACCCACAGTGTCGGTACGGATTGCGCCGGAACCACGCGATCCCAGACCTGCATACCGAACAAAGCGCCGCCAAGCGCCAGCAGGTTTGCAATGAACGAAGCAATGGCGATTTCAAAATGCCGGCGCTTGTCAGCCAGCAACATCGACCAGAACCACGAGCCTTTATAATTGGACAAATGCCGCGCAAGGCGCGCATCTTTGACCGCCTTTTTCGCGGAAACCAGCAGGAAAGTACCGGTTAAATACTTATCCGCATCCTCGCGGGCGATTTTCCATTCAATCGCCTCGGCTTGATCAACATTCACACAGGTAATTTCTTCTTCGCCGACGGCTGCAATAATCGTTGCGCCGCCTTCTTTAAGACCCGCAACAATCGGAAATGCAAAGACCGGCAAGGCATAAAGATTGGTCTTGCTGAAAACCGCAGTCAACCCGAGCCGTTTGGCCGCCTGAACCACATTGTCTTCAAAAGTTTTAGCCGCAGACCAAACGAAGGCGCGGCTTATCATATCGTTCGACACGGGCATTCCGTGATGGTTAGCAATCACACCAAGTGCTGCCGCCCAAGCGGACGGGTTCTTTTCCTGAGCCATACACATCATCTTTCGGAACTAAGCATGCAGCCAGATTGGATCCGGTCTGGTCAACATGCGGAAAAACACAAAGGCCAGAACGGGCGCAATACGTGCACTGTACTGCGATACGTTCCGGATACGCTTACACAACACAATGAGGCGCCCCTGTGCGGGGGCGCCTCAAAAGATTAAATGTAGGTCGAAGTCTGCTGCAACAAACGCTCCAGATCGAGGTCACCCGTATTCACAGGTGCCGGTTCTGGTACGATTATCGGCTCCGGCTGGGTTTCTGTAACCGGTGCGGTGGTTTCGGCAGCAGGTGCCTGCTCTTCCGGCAAGGCCGAGAGATCAATGCTTTCCTGCGGTGCAGGTTCTGTGAGCGCATCCTGAATGAGCTGCGTCACATCTGCCTCTTCTGCCGGTTGCTCAGCCTGTCCGGAGGTATCCGAACTTGCCTGTGCCAGATCAATCAGACCAGCCAGTAAGGACTGATCATCATAGGCCTCGGCATCATAGCCACCCTCACCGTAGTTCTGGCCATCCTGCACATCGAGTTCTGCAAGCAGAGCAGATGTATCAAGCGACATCGGAGCAGCATGAGCCTGCGGCTCATTCCAGTCGTCAGCCTGTGGATCGTCATGCGCCGATCTGGCCGAGAAGCTGTGCATATCGCCGTGATCCGGCATATCTGCACTGAAGCCCTGCGGTTCACCACCAGCCGGACGGATGATGGTGATCTTCCACGGGTCAGAGACCACGCTCACGTTACCGGCAGCATCAGCGACCGTTACAGTGATCGTATGCGCTTCCACCGTCATGGCAGCGGTTGGCTTAAAGCTCCAGCTACCATCTGCCTCAACAATGGTTGTGCCCAGAAGCTTGCCATTGGCCATAATGGAGACTGTACCGCCGACTTCGCCTTTACCCTTGAAGGTCGGGCGGGAGTCATCAGTTGTACCATTATTGCTCACCGGACCGGTCTCGAGACCTACAGCATCAATGATCTGGTCGATCTGCGGTTTAGCCGGCGCTGTCAGATCCACCTTAACAGTAAAGCTTGCGGCTGTAGTGCTGAGGTTGCCCGCAGCATCCATGGCTTTGAAGGTAACCACATGAGTGCCTTCTGTCAGTGCCTTGTCGGCTGCCGGTGTAAAGTTCCAGTTGCCGGAGGCATCTGCTTTCGCCGTACCGATTTCAACACCACCAACATAGACCCTCACTGTGCTGTTGGCCTCTGCCGTACCGTAGAAGGTTGGTCTGGTATCATTGGTAGAACCACCATCGACCAGATCGTCCAGCTTCGGCGCAACATCATCCACAACACGGGTGATCTTCGGCGTATCCGGCGCTGTAATATCTACTGTGATATTAAAGGCCGCAGACTTCGGACCGATATTACCAGCCGGATCAATAGCCTCTGCCGTGAAGGTATGTTTACCTTCCGCCAGAGCTGTCGGGATCTGGAACGTCCATTTACCGGTCGTCGCGTCAGCAACAGCGGTGCCGATAATTGTCTTACCATCAGTACCGTAGATCCGCACTGTACTGCCATATTCCGCAGTACCTTGCAGCAGTGGCTTGGTATCATCGGTAACACCATCACTCTTCACACTACCAGTAACCGAACCAACATCATCGATAGCATCGTTGATAGCAGGTGCAGCCGGAGGACGGGTGTCTACCGTAATGACATAACCGGGCTGTGTCAGATCCAAAGTACCAAGGTTACCGGCAGCATCCAAGCCCAGTGTACGGAACGTATGCGTACCATCGCTCAGAGAGCTAGGCTTAAAGCTCCAATTACCAAACTTATCGGCTGTTGCCGTACCAACCTGTGTCGAACCATTATATATACGTACAGTCGCATAAGGCTCAGTCGTACCTTTCAGCTCCAAAGTCTTGTCATTCGTTATGCCACCCTTACCGATGACACCGGCATAGAGGCCTTCGTCAGCTATAACTTGCGTAATAACAGGGATATCTGGAGGCGTTCTATCAACTGTAACTTCAAAGACTGCTGATGGTTCACTTCGCTCTCCGTTAATAACATTTACCGCAGTAAGCTTATGACTTCCTTCGGCCGCTAGCGGCACTGTCGCGGTCCAAGCCCCCCCCCAGCTATTGACATTCACAGTCGTCACCAAAACGCCGTTATCATAAATTTCAATTTTGCTACCAGATACATATTTTGCGACGCCACTCAGGGTAATAGTTGTAGCATCTGTCGGGACATCAGCCAGAAATGTACCCGTTTTCAAGCCTTGGTTCTCAGCATACATATTAATCAAAGGCTTATCAGCAGCAGTTTCTGAGTTGTTTATATAGAATAATTTTTCATAATCACCCTTATATCCATCAAGTTTACTACTCTCAGACAAAGCTTTAAAATTGTTGTTTTTAAAGTAACTTAGGTTACCCGCTTCATCCATCAGTGCGAATTGATAAATGTTCCATCCTTTTGATGTCGCGAAAGGAACATCCAGTTTAAATTTACCCGTGACCGGATCAACCGGCGCCGTTGCAACAATAACTCCATCCTTAAATGCAACTGCCCGTACACCCAGCTGATTTTGAGAAGCCGTAAATTCATATGAGAAATGACTTTTCGTCGTATCATAAGTTGTACCGATCCACTGCCAATCATCAGAAGTGTACCTGCCAATATCCGGTGCACGTGTATCAACAGACAGAGCCCAAGAATTAGAGTCAGTACTCTGATTGCCTGCCTGGTCTTCTGCACGCGCAGTTAACACGACAGCACCTTCACTCAAACTATTAACCTCTAAACTCCACTTTCCATCTGCACCAACAGTAGTTGACCCAACTGCATAACCATTGGAGTAAATGGTCACTTTTGTACCCGCAACGCCAGTACCCGAAATCGTCGGCTTATTATCATTGGTCAGGCCACCATCAGCAATTTCACCGATATACCAATCGACATCATCAACCACCTTTAAAATTGTCGGTGATGGCGGTGCCAGAAGGTCAACAATGATCTTCCATGGTTCAGATAGCGGGCTTTCCTGTCCGGCACGGTCAATTTGCTTGACTGTGTAGACATGATCACCTTCTGAGATGTTCTGGCTCGGCGTCCAGTTCCATGATGATGTGTTACCCAATGTAGTACGGGCAACTTCCACGCCATTGTCATAGATAATGACAGTCGAGTATGCTTCAGCTGTCACATAGATCGTCGGCGTCGCATCATTCGTATAACCATCTTTCGGCACATCACCTGTAATCGGAGCGACGTTATCGTAAATCCGTGTGATTTCAGGCGCAACCGGCGGAATGGTATCAACATTTATATAGAATGTTGACGTGCTACCACTGGTATTACCGGCCGCATCTGTAGCCTTGAAGTTAAAGTTATTTGATCCATCACTCAGATCAGTCGTTGGCTTCCATGTCCATTTACCATCAGGGCCAACCTGAACTGTACCCACTTCGACACCGTTATGGATAATGGTCAGAGTTGAACCAGCCTCAGCGGTACCCTGGAAGGTTGGCTTGGTCTCGTTTGTCCAGCCATTGCTGCTGATATTACCAACCACCGGCTGCGTACTATCATAGACAGAAGTAAGCGTCGGTGTTGATGGCGCAGAAGAATCCACTGTTATGACATAAGGAGCCTTCGAATAAGTCTCGTTTCCGGCAGCATCCACCGACTTAACAACGAATTTGTGTTCGCCATTACCGAGATACGTGGTTTTATACGTCCAGACACCACTGGCCGGAACAACCAACGTACCCAAGCTTGAGGTACCATTTGGCCCGCCATAGAAGGTCAGTGTTGTACCAGCCTCAGCCTTACCAGACAAAGTCGGATACGTATCATTGGTCAGACCGTTACTTGGAATATTACCGACAATACCACCGGCAACAGCATCAATCACCTGTTCAATCAGTGGTGCCACAGGCGGAACAGTATCGATAATCAGTTTAAAGCCTGTACCCATAGCCGGGCCTGTATTACCAGCCAGATCCGTTGCACGCGCCTTAAAGTTGTAGGTACCATCCGCCAATTTTGGTGTCGTTGGTGGTGTAAACGACCAGCCACCGGAACCATTGGCCGTTGTCGTACCGATCACGCCATAAACATCATCAAAAATCTCAACAATGCTATAGGCTTCAGCCGTACCACGCAGGGTCGGTGTTGTATCCTTTGTGTAGGTGCCGCTGCTCATGGTTCGGCCAAGTTCACTGTCATAGGCATCATCAATACGCGGTGCCGTTGGCGCCACGGTATCAATGATGATTTCCAGCGTATTGGACGCGCCTGTGGTGTTACCGGCAGGGTCTGTCGCCGTAGATGTAAACTTGTGCGTACCATCACCCAACACACGGGTTACCTGATAGCTCCAGTTGCCATCTGCACCGACAGTCGTGGTGCCCAGATAGGTGCCATTGTCATAGATCGCAATCGTGGTGCCTTTTTCACCCTTACCAACAATGAGTGGCAGATTATCATTGGTGGTCTGGCGGTTTCCGATATTACCGGTATGTCCCGGAACATCATCGACCACATGGGTAATTTGCGGCACATCCGGTGCTCTCGTATCAACGACAATCGTGTAGCCTGTCGATGCAGGACCTGTATTACCGGCAGCATCGGTTGCTGTTGCAGTAATTACATAGCTGCCATCCGGCAGACCTTCCGGCAGTTTCATAGACCATGCACCGCTCGAGTTGGCCTTAACGGTACCAACCAGCAAGCTTCCCGCATAGATATTGATCGTGGCATTCGCCTCGCTCGTACCTTCCACACGCGGTGCCGGATCGTTGGTCAGACCACCTTCCGTAATCGTACCGGTATGATCCGGCACATTGTCCACAATGCGGGTAATCTTCGGCGCATCCGGTGCAATTGCATCCACCGTCAGCTTGAAGATACTGGAATTGTTAATGCTGGTATTACCCGCAGGATCAGTCGCAGTCGCATAGAAATTATGCGTCTTGCTGTCGAGCGGTTCTGTCAGCTGGATTTGCCAGTTACCACTACCATCAGCGGTGGCCTGTCCAACCAGAATACCACCATCACGGTAAAGCTTGATCACATGATACGCATCCGTTGTTCCGCGGAACGACGGCAAGGTGTCATCAGTCAAAGAGCCGTTCGGCATCGCCGGATTGATAATACTACCCACATCGTCAGCCGCACTGACAATAACCGGCGAAGCTGGCGGCGTGATGTCGATCGTCACGATGCGCGGGAACGATTGCGAACCTTCAAAACCAAGTTCATTCACAGCCGCTGCGGTCAGGCTGTGGTAGCCTTCACTCAGCTTGACATTGGCGGTTTTGAAATTGAACGACCACTTACCGTCAGCATCAGCCGTTGTGGAACCAAGCAATGCACCATTATCATAAATACGAATGACAAGGTTTGGCTGCGCAGTACCGGTGAGCAGAGGATCCTGATCGTTTGTCACGCCGTTATTAGCCACCTGGATCAGTTCCGAGCCGTTATTATTAGCCAGGTTCTCAATTTTCGGCACTTCCGGCGGGATAGTCGAAATCACCACAGACCAGCTGTTAGAGGTCGCAGACACATTGCCTGCCTCGTCCACAGACGTAACAGTAAATGTATGTGAACCATCTGCCAGCAATGGTGCTGTATAAGCCCATGTTCCGTCTGCACGAACCGTGGTTTCTCCCAGTAACACTGTACCGTCATAAACACGGATTGTTGTACCGGCATCACCCTTACCGGCCAAAGTCGGTGTCGGATCGTTCGTCGGTGTGCCGTTCGGAACATTCCCGATGCCCGGTGCCACATCGTCAAAGACGGCTGTGATTTCCGGTTTAGCCGGTGGTGTCAGATCAACAGTTACAACCCATGCAATGGATTCACCGCTCTCGTTACCGGCCTGATCGGTTGCCGTAACAGTAAAGCTATGTGCACCTTCCTTCAGATCAGTGGTTGGTGTGAACACCCATGTACCGTTCGGATTGGCAATAGTCTGACCAATCAGCGTGCCATTGTCGTAGATTTTGACAATGGAACCGCTTTCCGCACCGGAGCCGGAGAGACGTGGCTTGGTATCATCAGTCGTTTTGCCGTTGGCAACTGTACCCTGAACCGCACCGACATCATCCAACACGTTGGTGATGGATGGAGACGCCGGAGCCAGTGTATCCACCGTGATCTTGTACTCGTCAGACTTGGCAGACACGTTGCCTGCCGCATCCACACTCACAACTGTGAATGTATGAGGACCATTGCTCAGCGGATTAACCGGTGTGTAGCTCCATCCACCTGAGGCATCGGCATTGATTTCACCAATCAGCGTTGTGCCGTCATAAATGCGGACAAGACCGTTTGGCTCAGCACCTGTACCTTTCAGTGTTGGTGTGGTGTCATTGGTAAAGCCGTCTTTTGCAATATTTCCGACGATCGGCTCCTGATCATCCGTAATTTGCGCAATAACCGGTTTGTTCGGTGCAACTGTATCCACTGTGACTTTAAAGCCATCAGAAGCAGCACTCACATTACCTGCGGCATCCGTTGTTTTTGCCGTAAATGTATAAGTACCGTCAGCAATTGCATCAGTTGCCTTCCAGCTCCACTGACCACCGGCATCCGCACGTACAGTCGCCACCAGAGTACCACCCTGATAGATGCTGACCATCGCATTCGGCTCAGCACCGGCACCCGACAGTTTCGGACGATTATCATTGATAATCGCACCGTCACCAAATTCACCAATCACCGGACCAACACCGTCATAACCCACCGTAAAGCGCGGGGCATCCGGTGCGGTTGTGTCGATTACGATATTATACGGGAATGAAGGTTGACCTTCTGTACCCGCACCATCAACCATTTTGGCTGTGAGTGCATGGTTTCCTTCCGTCAGATCGGTCGTTGGTGTGAACTTCCAGTTACCATCGGCATCAGCTGTCGCCTTCCCGATGAACGAACCGTTATCGTAAATGTTGATTGTCGCATTCGCGTCAGCAGTACCTTTAATTTCAGGGCGCACATCGTCAGTTGGCTTACCATTGCCGACAACACCTGTCACAGTCCCGACATCATCCGTGACTTC
>UCCC01000004.1:0-198659 GCA_900470735.1 Hyphomicrobiales bacterium
CCAGCCAAACTGTCAACACGCTCAAACACCTTTTATGGAATTTTTATAACAAAAACCGAAAAACATCGCCCCTCCCCTCCATTTATCCCCTCACCACACCGCTCCAGCACCCAAATCCGGCCCCAATCACCCAAAAAACACCCACAAATATATCAAAACACCAAACCAAACCCTTGTTTCGACTCACAAATCCAGAATCAAATACCGATTCCAATTCAAAACGAACGGAATCAGGCGGGAATAAATGTACGGAATTTTACGAGTCGCAGCAGAACTGTCCAAAAAATCGCTTTTACGGTAATGAGAGCTCGAGACTTTATATACATAGCTCAGACTCAGCGAGACAAAGCCCCGTTATGACTATTCGCCCTATTATTACCTATCCGGATTCGCATCTGCGCGAGATTGCAGAACCTGTCACGCAATTTGATGCGTCTTTGCGTGAACTCACCGATGATCTTCTGGACACTATGCGCGCAGCACCGGGGATCGGAATCACTGCATCACATATCGGCGTGGCGAAACGCATTACAGTTCTGGAGTTTTCGCCTGATGCAGGCGTGAAAATCTACATCAATCCCGAAATCATCTGGGTCTCTGAAGAAATGATCCGCCATCAGGAAGGCAGTGTTTCTATGCCGGGCGTTGCGGATGAAGTTGAACGCCACGCTGCCGTGCATGTCCGCTATCAGGATCTGGACGGCAAAGAACATATAGAAGAGTCGGAAGGCTTGCTTGCCGTATGCCATCAACACGAGATTGACCAAATGAACGGTATTTTTTGGATTCAACGTCTGTCGCGACTGAAACGGGATCGCCTGATCAAGCGCTACGAAAAATTACAGCGCCGCTAAACACACTTTATAAAGAAGCCTCCCGAAATCACTTTCGGGAGGCTTTTCATTTTAACTATGCAAACCAGGCGCTTCCTGCCCCGTGCTTTCTACATATTCTGTATAGCCACCGCCATATTGGTGAATACCATCCGGCGTCAGTTCCAGAACGCGGTTGGATAGCGCCGATAAGAAATGCCGGTCATGCGAAACAAACAGCATTGTGCCTTCATAGGCAGACAATGCTTTAATCAGCATTTCCTTGGTATCGAGATCAAGGTGGTTGGTCGGTTCGTCCAGCACAAGGAAGTTCGGCGGATCAAACAACATAGCCGCCATAACCAGACGCGCCTTTTCACCACCGGAAAGCACACGACATTTCTTTTCAATATCGTCACCGGAAAAACCGAAGCAACCGGCCAATGCGCGTAGAGGTGCCTGACCCGCTTTTGGAAAACGCTGTTCCAGCCATTCAAGAATAGTGCTGTCACCTTCAAGAATATCCATCGCATGCTGTGCGAAATAGCCAAGCTTGACGCTGGCACCGAGCGTTACAATTCCATTATCAGCATCTGTTGTGCCGGTAACCAGTTTAAGCAAAGTCGATTTGCCCGCACCATTCACTCCCATAATGCACCAGCGTTCACGGCGTCGCACCATGAAGTCCAGACCTTCATAGATTATGCGGCTGCCATAGGTTTTGCTGACACCTTTCAGGCTGACAACATCTTCACCGGAGCGCGGAGGCGTTGCAAATTCAAAAGCAACGGTCTGACGGCGGCGCGGCGGCTCTACACGATCAATTTTCTCAAGCTTCTTCACACGGCTTTGCACCTGCGAAGCATGGGACGCACGGGCTTTAAAGCGTTCGATAAATTTGATTTCTTTTGCGAGCATTGCCTGCTGGCGCTCAAACTGTGCCTGCTGGTGTTTTTCATTCAGAGCACGCTGCCCCTCATAAAAAACATAATCACCCGAATAGGTCGTCAGATTACCACCGTCGATTTCAATAATCTTGGAGACAATCCGGTTCATGAATTCACGGTCATGTGACGTCATCAACAATGCGCCGTCATAAGTCTTCAGGAAGTTTTCAAGCCAGATCAGACTTTCAAGATCCAGATGGTTGGATGGTTCGTCGAGCAGCATCACATCAGGACGCATTAGCAGAATGCGGGCAAGTGCCACACGCATTTTCCAGCCACCGGACAATTTGCCGACATCGCCGTCCATCATTTCCTGCGTGAAGCTCAGACCTGCAAGCACTTCCCGCGCACGACCATCCAGCCCGTAACCGTCCAGCTCTTCATAACGCGCCTGAACTTCACCATAACGCTCAATGATCGCATCCATCTCATCCAACCGATCCGGATCACACATTGCAGCTTCAAGTTCGCGTAATTCTGCGGCTACAATACTGACGGGGCCAGCACCATCCATGACTTCAGCGACCGCACTCCGTCCGCCCATTTCACCAACATTCTGATCAAAATAGCCGACCGTTACGCCCTTCTCGACCGTAACCTGTCCCTCATCCGGCTGTTCCTCACCGGTAACCATACGAAACAGAGTGGTTTTACCGGCACCATTCGGCCCGACGAGGCCGATTTTTTCACCACGGTTCAAAGCGGCGGACGCTTCGATAAACAAAATACGGTGGCTGTTGGATTTGCTGATATTGTCGATACGGATCATGAATGAAGAGGCCTTTTGATTAGTCAGGCTCCTATGCCATGCCTTTGCTTCCCTGTCACCTCATGCAAATACAAAGTCAGAAGTGTTTTACCGGATCGTTCGCAGAGCCCTCTTCAAAAGATACAGGATAACCAGCAGAGCCGGCACCAGAACAACGGCAAACCAGCCACCAATTTCCAGCGCCCAGAACCAGAGCTGATGACCTTCAATACGGGTGAGCGTGCCGTTATCGTCAAAATACGGATCGAGTGAGAGCATCCATAAAGCGAGCATATAAGCAAATATCTGACCGAACAGCCCTATGAGGATAACCGGCCGTATTTTCAAAACAGACCGGAAACGCATTGCATCAACAAGTCCGCAGAGACATGCTGCCAATAATGTCACCGGAAATATGAAAAGCATAATCATTAGAGAATACCGTTTGCGTGCAGGGCAGTACCGGGCAACGCAGCCATGCCATGCATTATCCTCCGGAGCAAGACCAGAGCGTGTCGCGTTTAACCCCGCCCATGATGCTCGCTCTGGATTCCTCTAATTGTCGAATACTCGCGGACGCACCATGATCCCATTTTGCTGCAACATGCTTTAGTCATTCCCGCCTAAAATACAAAACCGCCCGCTTGTTTCGAACAAGCGGGCGGTTTGGTTCTTTCAAGTTAGTCAGATCAGAATTTGATACCCAGTTTGGCGTTGACAGAATTACTCTGGAAGCCTGAACCAAACTGACCGCGATAGCTGATGCCGAATGTTGCTGTTTCACTGGCTTTAATATCAAAACCAGCTTGCACCAATGCGGTGTCTTTAGCGACAGGAACACCGGAAATATCAAAGGCAGAACCATTGCTAAAAGATGCACGGCTCACAGAGTCCACATCATTAAAGGCATGCTGCCAGCCCAGCGTACCGTTCAGCTCGGTCTTAACATTACCGAACATCATCTCAGTAGCCCCGCGAATACCCAAAGTCGTGAAGACCGTGCTCATTCTGTCACTGCCGATTGTCAGAGCAGCCTGACCACCGGTTTCAGTAAAACCATCTGTCTTCAGCGATACATAAGCCAGATTGGCAAATGGTTCAAAAACAGCATTGCTTGTTTTCAGCTTATGGCTCAACTCACCAAAGGCCTGCACTGTGCCTGCATTATAATCAGCAGCCAGCTTTTCAGAGAAATCAGGGAAGAAGACCGAACGGCTGCTATCAACCGAATGCCAGCTATAGGCAATACCACCACTCAGCGCTGTATTACCCCAGTGAGATCCACCATAAAGCCCCAAATGATAATTGTCGCTCTCACCCGATGAAGCACGATCATCAACATCAAAGCTGGTGCGGCTATAACCGGCAAGAGCACCGAGACGTAGATTTTCTGTCACTTCGGCATCATAACCGGCGAAAATACCGCCTGTTGTCTGGCTGAGTTTTGCAGCATTGCCGTTTGAGGAGTTCTCAGTCCAAGTACCAAAACTCTGTACCCAAAGAGCAGCCGGAGCGTCTTGAGCAGAAACGACCTGCGCAGCTTTTTGCGCATTTGTATCACCAAAAGCAGAGCGAAGACGATCTTGTGCTGCATTACGCAGATCACTGCTGGTGTTAATCAGAGCGGCTTTGGAAGAAGCATGTATTTCACCTGACAGCAGGTCGAATGCTGCACGGGCATTTGCATCACTATCCTGTCCGGCAATGGCATCATAAACGGCATTACCGATGCCAAGCCCTTCAGCAGCACTGGCGACGGCCTTCTGGTTTCCGGTCTGTGCAACAGAGGCGAAGCTTGTGCTATTACGCAAAGCATCCAGATAAACCGTTTTCGGATCATAGACGAGATTCAGATCAATAAACGGCTTGTTCTGGCTCATATCTGCAAAAGTACCGGTAATTCCGCCATCTGCAGTCAGAATTGTATAGCGGGTATTGGCTTTGTAGCTGCCGGTTGCTTTTTCCACATGGACATTGGCACCATCAATGATGGCAGCACCACCAACCTGAATGAGATCCGAAGTACCGTCCGGATTAATCTCTGCCTCATACAGGGAACCAGCTTCCATCACCAGATCACCGGAGGTTTTAAGCGTTCCGATTGAGTTGCCCGGAGCCAAAACGCTACCCACAGCAACATGAATACCGCCCAGCATACCCGAACCGGCAAGGAAGGCGCCATTGCTGACTTTGATCAGGCCATTTACTGATGCATCACTATGATCGGCATCACCAACGACCAAACCACCGCCATTGACTGTGGTCGTTCCCTGATAGCTGTTTTTGCCATTTAGCACCAAAATACCGGTGCCGTTTTTCATCAGATCACCATTGCCGTCAATGCTGCCGTCAAAGCGGGTATTCAGCGTTTGATTGATTTCCAGCGCAGCAGAATTCAAATCCAGACTGCCACCTTTACCGGACAAGGAAGATGCCTTCAGATCATGACCATTGAGATCAAGCTTACCGCCATTCACAACAAGTGTTGTGTTATCTACCAGAGCGCCAGCAACATCAGCTCTTAAAATGCCGTTTTCTACAAATGTACCGCCCTGATGGCTGTTCGCCTGCCCCAGAACAAGCGTACCCTCACCCTGCTTAACCAGTCCGCCGTTGCCGCTGATCTCCTGTTTCACCAGTACTTCATTCTGTGCATCAGCCACATCAATGCGCCCAGCGCCATTCAGAATAAGTTTGCGATCCAGTGCATTCATTGCCTGACCGGCAATCTTCAGCCCGCCATCAGCCAGATAGAGATCGGCTTTTGCAGTGCCTAAAGCTGCATCTTCATCAACGATAATCGTGCCGCCATCTGTCACCAGCGTCTGGCCGATAAACTCATGATTATCGATACAATAATCCTGTACAGCCTGCGCAAAACGAGCATCCGTTGTTTTACAATCAAGCAGGGTCTGTTTTTCTTCCTGTGTCAGATCTTTCAGGATCGGATTACCATTTGCATCCGCGATCTGTCCAAGATAGGTGTCATTGCGATTATTATTACGGGTCAGATAAAATTCTTTGCCCTTGGCTTCAAAGCCGGAAGCATCCGCGCCCCAGACAATGCGGGTCTTTTCCGCTTCACCGTCTTTATAAGTCTCCAGTTTTGGTCCGATCCAACGCAATTCCTGCGCAATAGGATCATGATCAGACAACGAACCTCCGCCGGGCAAATCTGCCGGTCTGGAAAGTGTGCCAGACCATTTGCCATTATCAACAATCTTAATCCATTTGGCGAACGGACGGGATACCAGAATATGATCGATATTCGCACGATCCCAACTGGCCCAAGTATTGGTGGATTCCTCACCGTCACTGGTCCATGTCGCACGTTCATCACCGACCTGGCTTGGTTTAAACTGTTCACGGTTGCGCTCAAGCTGAATAAGCTGATGCTGCTGCTTCAGAATATTCATCGTTACCGGCAAATTGTTTTTTACCGGATATGTCTCATCAACAAGACCAATATCTTTGTCTGCTTTGTAGGCAGCATCTAAGGCGTTCCCCCATGATACCCATGACAATTTATCAATGTCACTGGTGGGATAATGAGCCTGAATAATCGCTCGTAACTTAGTTTTGTCACCAAGCTCAAAATATTCTGCTGCTAAAGTTTTATAAAAATCATTCGTAGCCTTTTGCATCAGACGTATTTGCGCATCCACGCTCAACAATCCGCGTTCCGAAACATCACCGGCATTAAGGTCCCCGACAAGAATGGTCGGAATGGCTGTTGATTGCGCCAGTCTATTAGCTTCTTTTGCCTGCGTGATACGCGTACCTGATGTATCAGCATAGTTAAAATGGCGGCCGGCGATGACTGTATCCGGAAAGCCATTTCCCGGCTTCATCCGGATGGTATTTGGCGCAAGGTATTCGGATTGCCCTGCAGAAAAGACCATACCGCTGCCTTCTCTTATTGCCTCACTGTTTTGGCGCTTCTCATGGTCTTTAATTTTCTTGTAGTCACCAAGCTTATCTGGATTCGCATTCAGCAAATCCAGTGTGTTTTGCACATGTGCAGCAACAACACTTTGTTTGCCCAGTGTTTTTTCGTCATTGTTATACAGTTCCGGCATAACCAAAACATCAGGCGCAACACCGAGCAACAGGTCCTTCATCGTCTGATTATAAATCAGCTGACCATTCTTTTTCGCTTCGGCATCCCACATTTTGGAATTAACGCCGTTATTCCAGATATTAAAGCCCATCACGGTCAGTGAGAAACTCTTATCCTTCGCCTCTTCCGCCTGCGCGTTGGTGCCCAGTGCGGCCAGCAATAATGCGCCTGCTACACCTGCTCCCAAATTACGTTTATGCCCTGCGCCTGACCGCTGCTTTTTCATAACATTATCCTGATAGTAAGAACCGAGACACAAAATGTCACCTTTCGTACATTAGATGAGTTATATGTCAGTTTTTATACAAACGCTGTGAGTACAGCAAATCATTCACTTGACGCTTAAATTTTTTTGCCTGAAATAATGTGTGAACAGGGGGCGCATCATGCGTTTGAACGGCGTGGCATCAGTCGGCGGCAACAAAAAAGACAATCGTCAGGCATTTTTGCTGCAATATCTGGAACAAAATCACTATATTTCACTCGAAGAGATCGCTCATCTCTGTTCTGTGACTATGCAGACGGCACGACGTGATATTATGGCGCTGGAAACCACCGGAAAAGTCCGTCGTATCCATGGCGGAGCAACAATAGCCGCGCCGATGGATGTCGGCACCTACCGCCAGCGCCGTCTTGATCAGGCGGCAGAAAAGCAGGCCATCGCGGCTTTTGTGGCAGAGACAATTCCGGATAATACGACAATCTTCATTGATACCGGCACGACTTGTGAGGCGATTGCAGCCGCCCTGCTCAAGAACCGCCAAGGCTTACGCATTGTCACCTATAGTTTGCGTGTCGCATCGCTGATCAGCGAAAATTCAGACTTCGCACTGGCTATTCCGGGTGGATTTGTACGTGCCGTCGATGGGGGTATTTTTCAGGAAGATACGCCGGATTTTATCAACCGTTTCAAGTTCGATTATGCTGTCATTTCTGTCAGCGGCATCGATGATGACGGTGATTTATGCGACGACGACCGCACCGAAGTTGCGGCAGTTTCCAAAGCGCTTGATCAGTCCAGACACAAATTACTGGCTGTCGATAGCAGCAAGTTCGGCAAGCGCGCTTTGGTAAAGCTCGGCGGGCTGGATATTGTCGATGCGATTATCACTGACAAGGCACCCGCAACGCATATCCTGGATAAAATACAGGCGTTGAACCTGCAATTGCACCTGTGCGAAACCGGTGACCGGCACCGCTCCTGAAAGCTACCGGTCACAATAATTTACTCAGCTATGACTGGTAACGCCGATTTCCTGCTCGTGGAAAACAGTGCTGTAAATCTCATTCCGTCCGGCGCGTTTGCTCAGATAGAGCTGACGGTCTGCATGGGCAATCCATTGCGACGGTGACATATCCGGCAGACAACAGGCTGAGGCCACACCAATACTCACAGTCACACAAGGGCCGACTGCAGATTCCGGATGCGGTATTCTCAAAGAGCCTACCTGTTCCTGAATTTCTCTGGCAACGAGTGCTGCCGCTTCATGATCGCGCCCCGGTAGTACGCAAACAAATTCCTCACCGCCATAACGGGCAGTCAGATCGGTGGCCAGATGCACCGCTCTGGTCAGCGCTGCGGCAACCATTGCCAGACAACGGTCACCCGCCGGATGGCCGAATGTATCATTGAACAGCTTGAAGAAATCGATATCGACCATAATGACCGACAGCCATTCACCGGTACGGGACAGCTTTGCAGTTTCTGTTGCCAGCGTTTGCTCCAGATGACGGCGGTTGCTTAAACCGGTCAATGCATCGGTCACTGCCATCTGTGCCAGCTGATCACGAAGACGCTTCAGCTCCACATGATTAGCCACACGTGCCAGTAAAATAACCGGCTGGATAGGCTTGGTCACATAATCAATCGCACCGGCTGAAAGACCACGCACTTCTGCATCCTGATCATTCAGGCCCGTGGTGAAAATCACCGGAATATCCGCAAGCATTCGGTCTTTCTTGAGACGCTTGCACACTTCATAACCGTCGATTCCGGGCATCAGCACATCAAGCAGGATAAGATCCGGCAGCACAGTTTGTGCAACTTTCAGTGCTTCTTCACCGGAAGTTGCAAAACACACTTCATAGTCGTCTTCGAGAACAGCGCTCATGATCTCGATATTTGAGACTTCATCATCAACGATAAGGATGACTGCCCGGTCTGTCATAATTATTCTCCGATGCGCTCAGTCTTGCCGGAAGTCTGCGGATCATC
Organism: Hyphomicrobiales bacterium; assembly: GCA_900470735.1. GTDB lineage: Bacteria > Pseudomonadota > Alphaproteobacteria > Rhizobiales > Rhizobiaceae > Pseudochrobactrum. Next base: position 8,843 of record UCCC01000004.1, read on the forward strand.
CGCAAATTCCTCATTCAGCAATGTCAGCGCACGATTGTAGTCAAGATTATCAAGAGCGACTTTTACCGGATGAACCTGCATATCAGCAGGTGTCATGCCGAGTGTCGTCGCCAATTTTTCAAAACTGCTGCGTGCCTTCAGGCTACGGCGCTCTAAAAGCCCGCGGAAGGCGGAAATCTCCGCCTGAATATTGACCGGTTCAGCCTCTGCTGCCGATGCGGCGTTATTAGCAGTTTCTGGCGCAGTTACAAGGCTTTGTGCAGCCTGAATTGCAGGTTTCAACAATTGCTCGAGTTCAGCAATCAGATCATTTGCGGCAACCACATCGCCTTGCGACAAAGCCGCTTCTGTTTTGGCAGCATGGGCATATATTTCAGCCAATTCCAGCGATCCGGCCACACCTTTCAGTGTATGTGCACTGCGACGGGCATCATCCAATGCACCGCGGCTGATCTGGCCATGCAGCTCTTCTGTCGCCCCTGCAAATCTCTGGCCAAAATCAATGATCAGCTTACGTAACAAAGCGGTTTTTCCGTTCATACGCGGCAAGGCTTTTGCCAGATCAAACGGCGGCAGACTATCCGGCAAATCAGGTTTTGGAGCTGCTGCAGGTGCCGCATTGACTTCCGTCTGTAGGGCTGCATTTTTGGCACGTGGTTTGAGCCAGCGGTTCAGTGTGCGCACCAACAGGAAAGGATCAACCGGTTTGGCAATATGATCATCCATACCGGCAGCAAAACACTTCTGCCGTTCTTCTTCATAGGCATGTGCCGTCATGGCGATAATCGGCAATTGTTCCGAAGTCCATGTTTTACGGATCTGTCGGGTGGCTTCAATCCCGTCCATTTCCGGCATCTGAATATCCATCAGCACGCCATCATAAATCAATGGTTTCGCCAGCGCCAGATCACAGGCGATGCGTCCGTTTTCGGCCACATCCACTTTCAGACCTGCATCCTGCAACAGTTCCACTGCGATTTCACGGTTGATCATGCTGTCTTCTGCAAGCAGCAGTGTCAGGCCACGCAAATGTTCTGCCACCATCGGAATAGTCTGTCCGATCTCCGCATGTGGTGCATCCGGTGCAGTATCCTGCACGAACAATTCCGTCACCGTGTCCAGCAACACATCCGGCATAATCGGTTTCGACAGGAAGGCCGCAATACCCGCACGCTCAGATTCGGAGCGGAACTCGTCATTGCCGTAAGCAGTGACCATGATCACATATGGCAAAGAGGTCAGGGTTTCATGGCGATGCATAGTCTGTACTGTTTCCAGACCATCCATACCCGGCATTCTCCAGTCCAGCACCACCAGATCATAAGGCTTACCTGCGAGACAGGCGCTTTCCAGCGCACCGATCACTTCTTCACCGGAAGCCACCAGATCAATGGTTACGCCCCATGAACTGAACACATCTTCAAGAATTTCACGCGATGCCGGATTATCATCAGCTGCCAGAACACGCAGTTCAGCGATCTTTTCAGATGCGACACGCACCGGTTCTTCCTGCATTTCACCGACAGCCATATGCACTGTGAACGTAAACAGGCTGCCTTCGCCCTGTATACTTTCAACGCCAATCGTGCCGCCCATCTGCTCAACAATCTGCTTGCTGATCACCAGTCCGAGACCTGTACCACCAAAGCGGCGTGTCATAGAGCTATCCGCTTGCGTGAAGGAATTAAACAACAGCGCCTGCTGTTCCGGTGCCATACCGATACCGCGATCGCGCACAGAAATGCGCAGGGCTATATCATCATTCTGCCGCTCCACCGCATCAACCGATACAGTTACTGTGCCTTTATCGCTGAACTTAACCGCATTGCTGACGAGATTGAGCAGAACCTGATTGAGACGCAATTCGTCCCCGACCAGAACCGGCGGAACATCCTCATGGATAATCGTTTCAATCGTAACGCCTTTATTCTCCGCATTAATCGCCGCGAGATTCAGCTGGCTTTGCAGCGAAGAACGCAGATTAAACGGACGCGCCTCAAGCGAAAGCTTGCCTGCCTCATTCTTGGAGAAATCAAGAATGTCGTTAATCAAACGCAGCAGCGCCGTGCTGGCATTGCTGATTTTTGAGACATATTCTTTCTGGCGCAGATCAAGATCCGTACGCAGCACCAGATGACAAAAGCCCAAAATGGCATTCATCGGCGTGCGGATTTCATGGCTCATATTGGCAAGGAACATGCTTTTGGATTTGCTTGCCGCTTCCGCTTCCATTGTCCGCTGTTCCAGCGCTTCATTTTTGGCAAGAATTTCATTCCGCATATCATTGATACGGTTGAAACACTCGACCAGCATATCGCCGAACCACACCAGTACAGCCGCCTGAAATGCAACAATCACCGCATGGAGCAAGACGCGCAGTAGATCGCCACCTTCCGGAAACACAGCGGAAGGCATCAGATAATCCAGCGTCAGATGGTGTACGGCAACGGCCGTTGCCGCAAACATCACGGCACGGCGGTCACACCATGCAACGGTCAGAGCGAGCATGGCAAAGAAATACATATGTATATCCATTTGCCAGAGCCGTCCGCTCATCAGATACAGGATTAAAGCCGGTTGCCCCATCAGGGAGACGCCGGAAATATAACGGGTAACCGGTGCAATGCCTGAGCGCAGCCATGACACATGATAGGCACCCGCCAAAGCGACACCAGCTAAGGCCGCCCAGAGCGGTGAATGGCCGGTGCTATAGGCAATCAGCGCCAGTAACGGGACATGCAGCCAGAATAAGATCAGCAAAAACCGGCTGAACCGGCTGCGAAGGTCGTCAAGTTCTAGGATCATGCTGCTGTCGTCCGCTCCTGAATGCCATAACAGCCGCCTGGCAGCAGCGGTTCAAAAACCAGCCACACGCCCGCGCTGTAAAGCCTGCTTGGGAATTCTTTATTCTCGGAATATACGGTAATCAGACTGTTGGATGCATTGATGGAAACAATCGCACCCTCAGCAGCCTGAATAGAACTGACAGCAGAACTCAATGTGCGCCATGGCGCAACCATAACAATATACTGATCATCCTTGCCGGTCGGCCGCAATACGGCCACAGCAATGCTGCCAAGCAACAGTGCCAGCAATAGAATTGCGGGCATCAGATCACGGAACTGAAACCGCTGATCCTCGCTCAGAGCCTTCATGATATGGTATCCTGCTGTAAATATCCCAAATATCAGCAAGTTTATAACGTATTTAAGTAAATACGGCCTTAAATATTTTATAATCGTTCAATCGCAGGCTATGAGATATCCCAGCTGCTAAGAGCCCTACAGCCTCCGCAACACCCTTCCCGCCCGCTGGCCTGTTGGTTTACCCTCAGCAATCACCGCCTGCCCGTTGACGAAAACATAGCTGATACCGGACGGCATCTGCGTGGAGTTTTCAAAAGTCGCGTGATCGGTGATTGCATCTTCAAACAGCACCAGATCAGCAGCCATCGCAGGACGTAACAGGCCGCGGTCATGCAGAGAAAAACGCTGCGCAGCGACCGACGTCATCCGGCGCACCGCATCTTCAAGCGGAAACCATTTTTTCTCCCGCCGCAAAGCACCGGCAATACGCGGAAACGTACCAAAAGCGCGGGGATGCGGCTTGGAACCCGGACGCGGCAACCCATCAGACCCCGCCATAAACAACCGGTTGCAACAAGCTGCATGAAGGTCACTTTCATCAAGCTGAAACAGAATAATCCCCGTCTGCCCGTCATCTTCTTCAACAAAGCGCACCAGCAGATCGAAAGGCGTTGTGCCAAGCGTAAAGGCAGCTTCGCGCATGGTCTGCCCTTCCAGATGTTTCAGCACATCAATGCCGATTGCTGAAAGCCGCACATTCTCCCAGCCTATCAGCGAAATTTTGCTCTGGCCGTGATAATCATCCCCGCCATGTTCCACCCAATGCGCCAGTTTCTGCCGCCATGCTGTATCCTGTAAGCGCGCTTTCAAAGCCGGCAAACCACCATCCATCACCGCCGCTGGCAGAAGCTGTAATATCCATGTACTGCCTGCCGGATAGGGATACATATCAAAGCTGATATCCACACCGTCAGAGCGCAGGCTTTCCAGATAATCGATCACAGCCGGTACATTGCCCCAGTTCGGCCGTCCCGCCGACTGCAGATGTGATAACAACCCTGCGGCACCGGACAGTCGCACAGCCTCACCGAACTCTTCGGTCGCCTGCATCAGTCCTGCTTCATAGGAACGGATATGCGCGGCCAGCACGCCGCCAAAACCGGCGACAACTTTTCCAAGCGCCACCAGTTCTTCAATCTCAGCAAAAGCACTTGGCGGGTAAACCAGACCCAGAGACAGACCTGCCGCCCCTTGCGCCATTTGCACTTCGAGTAACCCACACATTGCAGCAAGCTCATTTGCGGTTGCGGGTCGTCTGTCATGCCCCATGACTGCCAGCCGTAAAGCCGCATGGCCGACGAGCGATACGAGATTGAGCGCAATCCCCTCACCTTCCAATGCCTGATGATAACCGGAGAAATCATCAAAAATCTCATCAGATCGCGTTTCACCGAGAAGACCGGAGAAATGCTGGCACAGATATTCACGCGATTGTTCGGTTGCCGGATAGAGCGAGAAAGAGCAATTGCCGACCACAATACTGGTCACCCCTTGCATTGCCTTTTCCGGCCTGTCCCGCTCGCGCAAAAAAATCAGATCATCGTGGCAATGGGCATCGATAAATCCGGGGCTGAGATAACGCTCATCAGCATCAATGATCTGCGCAGCGCCGTCTGCTTTCAGACCTCTGCCGATCTGCCGGATCAGCCCGCCGTCAAGCAAAACATCGCCGCGATACCAAGGCGCGCCGGTGCCATCAATGATACGGGCATTATGAATAAGCGTTTGTGTCATATCCGGCTCCGGCACTTCATTAAGCATTACAGGGCAGCAACGGCGGTCATTTCAACCCGCAGATCAGGATCAGCCAGACGCGCTTCCACACAAGCACGTGCTGGCGGGTTTTCCGGATCAATCCACGCATCATAGACCGAATTCATCGCATCAAAATCAACAATTGCCGGAAGAAACACATTTACCGCCAGCAATTTGGAGCGGTCGGTTCCCGCCTGCTGCAAAAGCTGATCAATCTTACCCAAAACATCACGGGTCTGCTCTTCAATGGAAGCCTTGCGGTTTTCAGCCACTTGACCGGCAATATGCACCATACCGCCATAGCTCACCGCCTGACTCATCCGGCTGCCTCTTTGATAACGCATAATCATAACCGTCTTTCCTTCTGCAAACATAATTTCCGGTTTAAACTTCTGCTTGCCTGCAATAAATATTCCAATATAATAGACATAAGAACATTATAGCGAGCATTTGAGATACTATGTCAGACACGCCAGCAACCGCTCCGGTCACGCCTAAAGAAGACAGCGTCAGCAAGCGTGCGCGCGGCCTTGATCGTGCGTTTGAGATTTTGGACTTTTTGCGCAACAAGCGCGAACCGCTGAAACCCAACGAAATTGCAGCGCAGATCGGCGCTCCGCGTTCCTCGGTTTACGAGCTGGTCAACCTGTTGCTGCGCAATGGTATTCTCGAATTTACCGGCGGTGACGGCCGCGTTTTTCTCGGGCGCAAACTCTATTTCCTCGGCGCCGCCTATGAAGATCATTTTGACTTCATGCGCGCCTGTGATGCGGCCTTGGAACGTATTGCCGAACAAACCCGCGAGACCGCACAATATTGCGTTTTGCACGGCAATAAATATACCGTTGCCCGCATGAAAGAAGGTGTGCGTCCGTTCCGTATTTCCTCGGATGTCGGCCACTCCGTCCCTATTCCGTGGACAGCCTCCGGTCGCCTTCTGGTCGCCCATCTCAGCGATGAAGAAATTACCAGCTTCATTCCCGCTGCCGATTTCCAAATGCCCAATGGCAGTTGGCTTGACCCGGCAGAATTTATCGCGCAGGTACGTGAGGCCGATAAAACCGGCCAGTTTACCTTCAACAGTACGGTCGACAATTTCACTCACTGTTTTGCTGTGCCAATGCGTGATGCGCAGGGTATTGCGACTGCAACGCTGTGCCTTGTTGCCCCCCGTGATGACGGGCTGAAGAACCATGCCTTCTATCTGCAATGCCTCAAGCAAGCGGCGCAGGCACTCAGCGGCAAACATTGACCGGCATCCGGCACAACCGCTGAGCGCTCCCCCCGCCTGAGCTGAAAATCTGTGTTGTGGACGTATCATTGGAATATGAAATGCCCTTCTGATACTTCGCGCACCTGCCGCTCGACCGGTACATAATCCGGTGCACGGACAGGGCTATGCAATTCATCAGCAATCTGCCCGCGCCGCATACCGCGCCGTGCAGGGTCGGGCACCGGCACTGCTGCCATCAGCTTTTTCGTATAAGGATGCTGCGGGTTTTCAAACACCGCTGCACGCGGCCCGATCTCAACAATCTCGCCCAGATACATCACCGCAACGCGGTGACTGAGGCGTTCAACGACCGCCATATCGTGCGAAATAAACAGAAAAGACAGGTTGAGACTGGATTGTAGATCAAGCAACAGATTGATGACCTGCGCCTTGATAGACACATCCAGTGCTGAGACAGACTCATCGGCAACGATAAGTTTCGGATCAAGCGCTAAAGCACGGGCAATACAAATACGCTGACGCTGCCCGCCGGAAAATTCATGCGGAAAGCGAGACGCCATATCCGCTTTCAGCCCCACACGCTCCAGAAGATCGGCCACACGCTCCCGCGCCTGTTGTTTTGTACCGAGCTTGTGCTCCAGAAACGGCTCCGCAATCGACGCCCCTACCCGCATACGCGGATTGAGACTGGCATAGGGATCCTGAAAAATCATCTGCATGGTACGGCGCAGACCTTGCAGCTCATGCCCTGCCATCGCCATCACATCCTGCCCGTTGACCATAACGGAACCGCTTTGCGGCTCTATCAGTCGCATGATTGAGCGGCCGGTCGTCGATTTACCGCAACCGGACTCGCCCACCAGTGACAGCGTCTCCCCCGGCTGCAACGAGAAAGAAACATTCTCCACCGCATGAACACGCCCTGCCAGTTTCCCGAATAGTCCGCTATGAATGGTAAAGCGTGTCGTCAGCCCTCTCACATCCAGAACCGGCGGCAAGTCCTGCGCCACAGTATCAGCAGCTTCTACCGGCGGCAGTGCCGTGCCGGTTCGGATATCAACAACCGGAAAACGCAATGGGCGCACACGTCCAGTCATCGAACCAAGTGCAGGAACGGCTGATAGCAAAGCCCGCGTATAAGGATGTTTCGCATCGCGGAAAATCGTGGCCGTATCACCGGTTTCCACCGCATCACCATGATACATCACCACCGTGCGGTCAGCGATTTCTGCAACCACACCCATATCATGGGTGATGAACAGTACCGAAGTGCCTTCCTCTTCCTGCAGGGTTTTAATCAGGTCGAGAATCTGCCCCTGAATAGTCACATCCAGCGCGGTAGTCGGCTCGTCGGCAATCAGCAGTTTCGGGCGGGTGACCAGCGCCATAGCGATCATCACCCGCTGGCGCATACCGCCGGAGAAACGATGCGGATATTCATTGAATCGGCTTGCGGCAGACGGAATACGAACCTTATCCATCAGGCGCAGAGCTTCAGCCTTTGCCTCTGCCTTGCTCATATTGCGATGGCATAACAGAGCTTCACAAATCTGGTCTCCCACCGTGTAAAGCGGGTTGAGCGACGTCATCGGCTCCTGAAAGATCATCGCGACATCATTGCCGCGTATTTTTTGCATTTCATGCTCGGACAGCTGCAAGATATCTTTGCCGGCAAGCAGAATATTCCCTTCAATCCGGCTGGTATCCGGCTGCAACAATCGCATCACCGAAAGAGACGTTACACTTTTTCCGGAACCGGACTCCCCGACCAGCGCCACAGTTTCTCCTGCACCGACATCAAAGGAGATATTTTTCACAACCGGCCGCCAGCCGCCCTCACCGAGAAAAGACGTTGTGAGATTTTGCACGCGGAGCACAGGCTGTTTGTCTGATAAATGGCTCATCATGCCCTCACATATCTTTACGCAAACGTGGGTCGAGAAGATCGCGCAATCCGTCCCCCACCATCTGCAAAGACAGCACGGCGAGAATGATGGCAAAACCCGGAAACAGCGTCATCCAGTCTGCCTGTCCGACATATTGACGGCCGGAAGCAATCATCGTGCCCCATGTCGGAATTTCCGGACTGACACCAAGCCCCAGAAAGGACAGACCGGCCTCAGCAAGCATGGCCTGCGCAAACAGAAACGTCCCCTGCACCAGAATAGGTGACAGCAAATTGCGCAACACATGGCGGGTCATAATATGCGGCGTGGAAATGCCCAGCGCACGCGATGCCTCGATATAAGGCAGCTCGCGGATAACGAGTGTTGAAGCACGCACCACACGCGCCAGTCTCGGTGCATAGACAATCGACAGCGCCACAATCACTGTTGTCAGCGAAGGGCCGAGTGCGGCCACCAGCGCAATCGCCAGCAGAATATCCGGAAAAGCCATCATCGCATCAATCAGACGCGCAATCGGCGTATCCAGCCGCTGGAAAAAACCGGCCAGCAAGCCTAGTGTGATACCAATCAGGCTTGCCAGCACCACCACGGCGGCACCGACTGCCAATGACAGCTGCCCCGCATAAAGTGTGCGGGAAAATACATCACGGCCAAATTCATCGGTACCGAAAAACCATGTGCCGTTCGGCGCGGTCAAACGATTGCTGATCGACAATTTACCCGGTGCATAGGGTACAATTAGTGGTGCCAGAACGGCTAGCAGCACGAAAACGATCAGGACGAACAGGCCGAATGCAACGGTGCGGCGACGCAACAGGCGACGGATAAACAACCATGTTTCTGAGGATTTTACACTGGAGCCGGTCATCAGTAACGTACCCTCGGATCGACGGCCAGATAAAGCATATCAATGGCAAAATTAATCAGAACATAGAGCGCGGCAATCACCAGCAATGCCCCCTGAATAACCGGATAATCACGACGCATCACAGCCGATACCACCAGATTGCCTACCCCTGGCAAGCCAAACACCGTCTCTGTGACCACCGCACCGGAAATCAGCACAGCTGCGGTCAGGCCGATCACTGTCAAAATCGGGATCAGCGCATTTTTAAACGCATGTTTCATCACCACGCGGCTGCCATTCAGCCCCTTGGCACGGGCTGTGCGCACATAATCATCGCCCAGCACATCCAGCATAGAGGCGCGGGTAAAACGCATGATGAGAGCAGAAGACACAATACCCAGTGCGAAAGACGGCAACACCAGATGCATCATTCGTTCGCCGAAATTCGTATCCGGCCCGCCATAACCGGAGACCGGAAACAAACCGTAGCGCACGGCAAATACCTGCATCAGCAGCAGACCGAGCCAGAAGCTTGGAATACTGGCGGCAAACATCGCCAGCGCCGTTGCGGTCTGATCGAAAAATGAACCACGTTTAACCGCGGCATAAATGCCGACCGGCAAGGCAATCGCACTGGCAATCAGAATGGAGAACAATGTGAGAAAGAAGGTCGGCTCTGCCCGCTCTGCCAAGGCATGGGCAACCGGCTGACCGAGGAAAATCGACTGCCCCAGATCACCGCGCAGTAATTGCAGCAGATAATAGCCATATTGCACCGGCAATGAGCGATCGAGACCAAGTTTAGCACGCAGTCCTTCAATATCAGCCTGTGTCGCTTCCGGCCCCAGCATGACGGCTGCAGGATCACCCGGTGTAACGCGGACGATCACAAAAACAATCGTCACAACCAGAAACATGACCACGATCATGCCGATCAGACGCTGTATGATATAGCGTAGCATTCAGTCTCCACCCAATTCGGGAATACCCAAAATTTAAAGCCGCGCCGCCTCTCCTCCGAAGCTGGCGCGGCCTGTTTTATTTACTGTGTAACGGAAGCATTCCAGAAATAAGGCCATGGTGCAGGCGTCACACCATCCAGTTTCTTGGATTTGGCAGACAGATTGTTGAAATTACCGACCTTGATGAACGGCACTTCGTCAAACACAACTTTCTGCACATCTGCCCAGAGTGCCGCACGCTTCTGCGGATCAGCTTCCGCATTAAACGCATCCATCACTTTGGCGCGCGCCGGTGTATTCCACTTGCCCGGTGCACTGACAGAGAGCGGATCAATCAGAGCCGGTTCCGGCAGGAACGGACTATGCGTGATGTAAATATCCCAGAGTGCCGGATCAGCACGGCGCTGGGTGAGCGTTGCCCAGTCCACCACCTGCATATCGACAGTGAAACCGGCCAGTTTCAGATATTCAGCGGCAACCTGCGCCATTTTATAATGGAACTCATATTGGCGGCTGGTGAGAATACGCAGCGGCTCGCCATTATAATTGGCGGTTTTAAGCAGTGCCTTTGCTGCTTCCGCATCACCGACATTATAGCTGCCTTCTGAACCGGCATCGGTACTCCAAATGAATTGGGACGGATAGAGCGATGGTTCAACACTGAAGAAATCCTTGCTGCCATAGGCGGCAGTCAGCATGTCCTCATTATTCAATGCTACCTGAACAGCTTTACGCAGATCACGGTTTGCAGCAATGCCTTTGGAAGTATTCATAATGAAAACCGGCCAGCCGAACGGCTTGAGCATCACCGCATCCGAAGACGCTGAGCCGGACACACGGTCAAAAGCCTCAACCGGCAGCGCATCCACATAACCATACTGGCCGGAAACCGCAGCCTCTACGCGGGTATTGGCATCCGGCACCGGCACAAAACGGATTTCATCGAGATTTTGCTGGCGGCCACCGGCATAACCGCTCGGCTCGCCTTCCTGCGATTTATACCCGTCATAACGCACCAGCTGAATATACTGATCCGGCTTGCGCTCTTTAAACTGATAAGGGCCGGTGCCGACAAATTCGGTCATCGGCTCAGCCTGTTTTTCTGCGGGTAAAACAATGGCTGCGGAATTATTAAACGCTAGCAGAGATGTCAGCGGTGCATAAGGCTGCTTAAGCGTGATTTTGATACTGTAATCGTCAACCGGCTCAATGGCTTCAATCAAAGTTGCTGCCTGTTTGCCTCGCGAGGCTAAGGTTGTCCAGCGCTTGAGCGATGCCACAACATCTTCCGATGTCATGTCCGAACCATCGTGGAATTTAACACCCTCACGCAGTTTAATCAGATAGGTTTTTCCGTCAGCAGAGATTTCCGGAAGGCTGGCAGCCAGAAGCGGCGCCGGTTTCCAGTCTTTATCGAAAGTATAAAGCGTCTCAAACATATGCTGACTGACAATGCCGACGAGATCAGCCGTTGAGACCATCGGGTCCAGTGTCGGTGGCTCACCAATAGTTGCCACATCCAGCACGCCGCCTTTTTGTTGCGCGAAAGCGGATGGTGTCAATGCGATTGTCGCGGCACCCAATAACATTGCCAGTTTCATTGCCTGCATTTTCTGAACCCCCAATTGTTTGCCTGCATCAGGTGATGCAGCTCCTCCTCAGTATGATTTTTCATTTTGTCCAAAATAATGGACATTAGTCTATTTTACCGGATTGACGTATCTCAATACAGTATGCATAACTTGTCAAGGGGGCGACCAGCCTGACCGGTACGTTTTTTGACGTCTGAAAGGCAAGTCAACAGGGTCGCGGAATTTGTGAGGAAAAATGGAACCAAAACTTGCGGACCAATTGAACACACCGGCAATTGTCGTTGATCTGGATATTGCAGAAAAAAATATCCGTAATTTTCAGTCCTATGCGAACCAACATGGTTTCAAGGTGCGCCCTCACATCAAAACGCATAAATTACCGGCGCTGGCCTATGCCCAGCTTGCAGCAGGCGCAGACGGCATTACCTGCCAGAAAATCTCTGAAGCAGAAGCCATGCTCGACGGCTTGCAAAAACAATATGGTCTCTCCCCTGACCTGCTGATTACCTATAATATTTTAGGCCATGAAAAACTTAACCGGCTCAAAGCGCTCGCGCACCGCACAAAACTGAGTGTGGTTGCGGATAATCTGACTGTGATTAATGGTCTGTCCGAAGCTTTCGCCAATGAGGCACAGCCTTTAACCGTGCTGGTAGAGTGCAATACCGGTGCAGACCGCTGCGGTGTAGCAACGCCTGAAGCAGCAGCAGAACTTGCCAAAGCCATTCATAATACTGCAGGGCTGCATTTCGGCGGCCTGATGACCTATCCGCCGGCAAATGCCCATGCAGCCGTTGAAAACTTCATGGAACAGGCAAAACAACAAATCGAAGCATCCGGCATTGCTGTGCCGCTCGTCACCTCCGGCGGCACCCCCTCAATGATGAGTGCGGCTGATGCACCTGTTGTCACAGAATATCGCCCCGGCACGTATATTTACAATGACCGCTCGCTCGTTGAACGTGGCGCCTGCACCTATGATGACTGTGCGTTTTTCGTATTGGCAACCGTTGTGTCCGTACCGTCTGACAACCGCGCGATCATTGATGCCGGCAGCAAAACACTGACTTCCGATTTGCTTGGTCTTTCTGGCTATGGTCATGTCCTCGGCCGCGATGATATTCGTATTGATCAATTGTCTGAAGAGCACGGCCGTCTGGTCAGCGACAAGCCGATCAACCTCAAGGTCGGTGACAAAGTACGGATCATCCCGAACCATGTCTGCGTCGTTACCAATATGTTTGACAGCGTCTATATCCAGCGCAACGGCATGGTCACGGAAAGCTGGCCGATTGCTGCCCGTGGCAAGCTGGTCTGAGGTCTGTGATGAGCGGACAGTTTCTCGCCATTGGTGAGGCGATGGTTGAGCTGGCACCTGATGGCAATGGCGCATTACGACAGGGTTTTGCCGGTGACACCTTAAATGCCGCTTATTATGCCCGTGCTGCGCTGCCCGCCGCATGGCAGGTCAGCTATTTCACTCTGCTAGGGCAGGATGCAATGTCTGATGCCATGCAGGCATTCATGGCACAAAAACAAATCGGAACAGACTATATAGGCCACCATGCTTCCCGCATGCCCGGCCTATATATGGTGCATCTCAACAATGGTGAGCGCAGTTTTTCCTATTGGCGCTCACATTCCGCCGCTCGATTGCTGGCAGATGATAAAGCAGCGCTCCGACAGGCAATCGAAGCATCAAAAATCATTATTTTCTCCGGTATTACGCTGGCAATCCTTGAAGGTGATGGTGCCGATAATCTGCTCTCTGTACTGCAAGAAATGCGTGGCGCGGATAAGCTGATTGCGTTTGATCCCAATATCCGTCCCCGCCTCTGGGCAAATAAAGACTTTATGCGCACACAACTGATCCGCGGCGCCAAAGCCAGCAATCTCGTCTTGCCAAGTTTTGATGATGAAAGCAGCCATTTCGGTGATCTGACCATCGCAGATACAATTGACCGCTATCGCAGCTACGGTCTCAACCGGATTATCGTCAAAAACGGTGCGGATGACATTGAAGGATATTTCAATGGCCAGTCATTGACCGTCAAAGCCGCAACAGTACCGCAGATTATCGATACGACCGGTGCAGGTGACAGTTTTAACGGTTCATTTTTGGGACATTTCGCCCGCACAGGGGATGCTATTGTATCAGCACAATTTGCCTCGCAGGTCGCAGCAAAAACCATTCAGCATTATGGTGCACTGGTAGACTAAAACAAAAAAGCCCGCCGGAGTTTCCGGCGGGCTTTCTTATAAACCGCAGCAATCAGCGATAGACAATACCACCATCCGTCAGAACAGCCTGACCGGTAATGTAATCCGAATCCGGTCCGGCAAAGAACGATACCAGCGCCGCCACATCATCCGGTGTCTGCGCACGGCCAAGGGCAATGCCCTCAACAAATTTCTTATAGGTTTCACCCTTCGGCGCGCCGGTCAGCTCCGAGAACCGCTCGTCAATTTCCACCCACATATCCGTGCCGACAATACCCGGACAATAAGCGTTTACGGTAATCCCTGCGCTCGCATATTCCTTCGCTGCTGCCTGAGTCAGCGCACGTACCGCGAATTTGGTTGCGGAATAAACACCGAGCATCGCAAAGCCGTCATGACCGGCAATCGACGAGGCATTGATGATCTTGCCCTTTTGTCCGCGCTGTTTGAATTTCGCAGCTGCCGCCTGAATACCCCAGAGCACACCGTCCACATTGATCCGGAAAATCCGGTCAACTTCTTCCGGCATAACTTCGGCCAGTGGCTTTACCTGCGCAATACCGGCATTGTTGACGATCACGTCAAAACCACCGAGTTCTTTCTCGGTATAATCAACGGCTGCGTAAATATCCTCGCGCTTGCTGACATCGGCAGCAAAAGTGGTCACTCTGCGCCCCAGAGCCGCAATCTCTTTCGCAACATCTTCAAGCTTATCTTCTTTCAGATCCACCAGAGTCAGATCGAAACCGTCCTTCGCCAAACGCAAAGCAATACCGCGGCCAATACCCTGTGCAGCACCGGTAACTAACGCAACCTTATTGGTAACAGACATAACCATATCCTTTTCGTTTGAAACACAAAAACTCCGGTGAAACATGCCCGCCATACACGACTTTAATATGGCATTTCATTTCTGTCTTTCTACCGGACATAATAATGAAGGCTAAAGCATCACCCGATTAATGCATTGATTAAAATCAATTTTATTTATATTTAAATTAGCTAAAATAATACTATATAGCTATGCACCCTGCTGCGCTTCGATATAGCTTTTCAAAAGCTGCGCATGATTATGCGCTATATCTCTGGCCGAATAGAGCAAGGTTACCGGATGCTCCGTGCAATGGCGCTGCAACACCTGCACGGCTTCCCCATTACCTTGCAATTCATCATGATAACGCTGCTGAAAGGTCTTCCAAACGTCTTCATTCACGGCCTGATGATGAAACCATTGCCGCAGTTTTGTGGTCGGTGCGATGTCTTTCAGCCACAGATCAAGTGCCGTTTCCTGCTTACTCACCCCGCGCGGCCAGATGCGGTCGACCAGAATACGAAAACCATCATCCGGCGACGGTGCCTCATAAATTCTTTTGACTGAAATTTTAAACATTGTCCCGCCTCGCTTCTCACATGCCGCTCACTGGCAGCAACGAATATTCTTGATACAAGATGATCAGGCTCATGTTTTTATAGTACAACTCAGGAAGCAGTGTTATAGCAATAGCACAACCGGAACGGACATAGCAGACAGTGCATCTAAAAATAGCGCCTGAACAGACTGAAAACCGAAAAATCGCCCTGCAGGTATCGAATGTCAGCAGACATTTCGACGGTACTGCCGCATTGCAGGACATTTCGCTCTCTGTTGCAGCAGGTGAAATCATTTGCCTTGTCGGGCATTCCGGCTGCGGTAAAACCACTTTGCTTAAAATGATCTCCGGTATTGATACACCGGATAGCGGTTCAGTTTTCATCAACGGACAGCCGATTGTTAATGGCACTCATTTTATTGAACCCGAGCAGCGCCGCGTCGGCGTGGTGTTTCAAAACTATGCGCTGTTCCCGCATCTGACCGTTAAACAGAATGTCTTATTCGGCCTGCGTAAAACGCCACGTGCCACCGCCTCAGCACGTGCCGATGAGTTGCTGGAACTGGTGGGGCTCTCCCATATGGCAGCGCGTTATCCGCATATGCTGTCGGGTGGCGAGCAACAACGCGTGGCACTGGCACGTGCCCTTGCGCCAACGCCGGACATTCTGTTGATGGATGAGCCTTTTTCCAATCTGGATCAGGGATTACGCCAGAAAGTGCGCAGTGAAACAATCGCATTGCTGCGCAAATTAGGCACGACAGTTATTATCGTCACCCATGATGCGGAAGAGGCTTTGTCTGCCGGTGACCGCATCGTGCTGATGCGCTCAGGGCGTATTATTCAGCAGGGCACGGCGCATGAAATTTATGACCAGCCCAATGGCCGTTATACGGCGGATTTCTTCTGTAATTTCAATGCGCTCTCCGGCACGATCCGTAACGGCCGGATTGAAACCGCTCTTGGTAGTTTTGAACTCACAGACCAGCAGAATGTAAATGGTGCAGTGCATATGTATTTGCGCCCGAGCCATATTTATCCGGTGAGCGATGATGGTGACCAGCACAATACCATCAAGGGTACTGTCACAGAACGCCATTTCTTAGGGGAAACCGAGGAACTGGTGGTTCATACAGATGACCAGTCGGCTCCTTTACGTGTACGTACTGCTTTACGGCTGCCTGCAGATACCGGCACCATCCGTCTGCGCCTTGATACTGATAAAGCCTTTTTCTTTCGCGACTGATCCTACGATAGAGCATTTAATGTGAAATACTCGAAATGCTCTAGCTTTTTATGTCTATGCATGCCTTTGCCCCAAAACCGGTATCCACTTTTGGGAGTCCTACCATAGTCTGATCACAAAGACTTGACCGCACACAGATTTTTCGCCAATAGTTGACTTTGTTAATCATGTTTTCTGCCCCTGCAACTTTCAATCAGGAAAGATCGACGATGACCAGAACCCGTACCATTCAAGCTGGCCTGGCCTTAGCCTTCGGAACCATGCTTGCCGGCGCCGCCAGTGCTGAGGAAGTGAATATCTATACCACCCGCGAACCGGGTCTGATCCAGCCTTTGCTTGACGCCTTTAAGGCTTCCAGCGGCATTACGGTCAACACTGTGTTCCTGAAAGACGGTCTGGCAGAACGCGTTGCGACAGAGGGTGAAAACTCTCCGGCCGATATTCTGATGACTGTTGATGCGGGCAATCTGATTGATCTGACAGAAAAAGGCCTGACCCAGCCTGTCTCTTCCAAAGTTCTGGAAGATGCCATTCCGGCACAGCTGCGTGATGCCAAGGGCGAATGGTTTGCCCTGTCAATGCGTGCGCGCGTTGTTTATGCAGCCAAAGATCTCGATGTTTCCGCGCTGAATTATGAAGATCTGTCCGATCCGAAATGGAAAGGCAAAATCTGTATCCGTGCCGGTCAGCATCCGTATAACACAGCACTGATCGCTGATTATATTGCCCATTACGGCACTGAAAAAACCGAAGAATGGCTCAAAGGCGTTAAAGACAATCTGGCGCGCAAAGCTGCCGGTGGTGACCGTGACGGCGCTAAAGACATTGCAGGCGGCATTTGCGATATCGCCGTTGCCAATTCCTACTATGTCGGCCTGATGCGCTCCGGTAAAGGCGGCGAAGAACAGGTCAAATGGGGCGAAAGCATCAAAGTAATCCTCCCGACCTTCAAAGAAGGTGGAACACAGGTCAATATCAGCGGCGCTTCGCTGGCCAAACACGCCAAGAATAAAGATGCTGCTGTGAAGCTGCTCGAATATCTGGTGTCCGACGAAGCTCAGAAGATCTATGCGGAAGCCAATTTCGAATATCCGGTAAAGCCGGGTGCACCGCTTGATCCGATCGTCAAATCCTTTGGTGAGCTGACCATCGACAAAACACCACTCACAGAAATCGTAAGCCATCGTAAACAGGCCAGCGAGCTGGTCGATAAAGTCGGCTTCGACAACTAACAAACAAGCGCCGCTTTTCATTCATTATGAAGAGCGGCGTTTTTTATATCAGAGCGTCCTGCGCCTCGTAGGATTCATAAAGACTGCTCTGACACTTAAAAATTTCAATCGCCACTCGGGCTTACCAAAAACCCCATAAGTCATATGCGCAAGGTTTTGGTATAAAGCAGATATTCCATCGATTCGATGTGCTGCTTGATAAAAACGACTGGGCGGTCTTCGTTTCATTCTGTCAGTACCGCTCCGGATAATGGCGAGCCTTACCATGCCAGTACATACTAAAGGCCGGTTGTTCCGTGCCGGATCTTTATGGCTCTACCTTTCAGCTATCAGTGCAATTCTGGTTTTGCTGCCCGTACTGGCCCTCGCTTTACAAGCCGCACAAGGTTCTGAAGGCCTCTGGTCGCATTTGCTGGCAACCACTCTGCCCGTTGCCTTTGTGGATACAATGATCCTGCTGACAGGCGTCGGTATCATTGTTGCACTCGTCGGCACATCCGCTGCATGGCTGGTAACCGCCTATGATTTTCGCGGGCGCAGGTTGTTGGAATGGGCACTTTTGCTGCCGCTCGCCGTTCCGACCTATATTATCGCCTATGCTTATCTGGATATTCTGCACCCGATCGGCCCTGTACAAAGCGCTTTACGCGATTTGCTGGGCTATACAAGTCCGCGTGAGTTCCGCCTGCCGGATATCCGCTCAATGACCGGCTGTATTCTGCTGCTTGGTTTTGTGCTTTATCCTTATGTTTACATTCCCACACGGGCGATGTTTCTGACACAATCCTCGTCATTGATCGATGCCGCGCGCACTTTGGGTGTTACCCGCAATGCAATTTTTTGGCGTGTGGCACTGCCGATGGCGCGCCCCGCCATTGCCGTAGGCATCAGCCTCGCATTGATGGAAACGCTGAATGATATCGGCGCGGCAGAATTTCTCGGCATCCGCACTCTGACTGTTTCCATCTATACAACATGGGTTACGCGCTCCGATCTCCCGGGCGCAGCACAGATTGCATTAGCCTTATTGCTGATTGTCGTGTGTCTGGTCTCGCTAGAGCGCTGGGCACGGCGCAAACAGCGTTTTTCATCCAGCGCCAAGCGCAGCCAGCAATTCACACCGCACAAAGTCAATACTGCACGCGGCGGCATTCTGTTTTTGCTCGGCCTCACTCCAATTCTGCTTGGGTTCGTTTTCCCTGCCATTTATCTGGCAACCGAGGCATGGAAACGCGTACATTTTGCCGGTATCTCACCACGCCTTTACGATGAAATCATCAATACAGTGATGCTCGCTTCAATCGCGACCATCGTCACGCTCACCATCGGCCTGATCGTTGCCTATGCGATCCGGTTGCGTCCGGGCAGTGCCTCGCAATGGTTCTTCCGCTTCTCCACCATGGGCTATGCAGCCCCGGGAACGGTGATCGCAATCGGTGTGCTCATTGTGACCGGCGCAGCGGATCGCTTTATCAGCCAGATCGCCATGTCATGGTTTAATGTATCGGTCAGCCTGTTCCTGCTTGGCTCCGGCGCTGCACTGATCTATGCCTATCTGGTACGTTTCTTAGCCATCTCTGCCGGTAGTATTGATGCAGGTTTCAACCGTATTCCTGTGACCTATGATCAAGCCTCCAGAACTTTAGGTGAAACAGCAACCGGAACCTTCCGTCACATTCACCTGCCCTTGTCCAAAACGGCGCTCAGTGCTGCGGCTCTGCTGGTCTTTGTCGATTGCGTCAAAGAACTGCCCGCCACGCTATTGCTGCGCTCGCTCAATATTGAGACGCTCGCAACCCACCTTTATGGTGAGGCCGCACGTGGCACTTATGAGGAAGCCTCTCTCGCTGCACTGGCAATTGTGGCAATCGGCATTTTACCGGTGATTGTGCTCTCCCGCGTCGGGCGTAAGCTCTAGCTCACCCTTGCTTCCTGATGCAGCCATTCAATGAACAATTTGAGTGCAGGCTTTTGCGCATTCTCCGGCATGGTCAGAATATAATAGGCAAATTGTGTCGGCCATGGCCGGTCAATCGCCAAGGTCAAGCGTCCGGCAGCAATCTCTGGTTGCGCATAAATATCCCGTATCAACGCAATGCCCTGTCCCGCTTCTGCCGCTTTCAGCAACAGAAAGTCCTCATCAAAAGCCGTGCCGCGCTCCGCTTCCGGCGTGGCTTCAACACCGCATGCTGTCAGCCATAACCGCCAGTCGGCACGCTCAGAATCCTGCAACAACGGATAGGCGAGACAGTCAGACGGCTGCTCAATGACAGGCCCTGACGCCAATAAAGCAGGGCTTATCACCGGCACCAGTGCCGGTGCCATCAATGGCTGCACCTCATAGTCCGGATAATTACCAAGACCGTGCCGCAGAGCAATATCAACCCGCCCGCCATGTAAATTGGTCAGGCCGGATGAGGCCTCAACCCGCACTTCAATCTCCGGATTTTGCGCCATAAACCGTCCCAGCCTCGGCACCAGCCACGAGGCAGCAAAGGACGGCAATGTACTGACAGTCAAAGTCTGGCGCTGACTGCTCGCCTCCAGAGTGCTCAGGCTTGCCTCGATCTGCGCGAAAGCCCGCAACAAAGCCGGATATACATTGGCTCCCTCTTCGGTCAGCTCCACCCCGTAACGGGTACGCCGGAACAAATTCACACCCGTCCGCTCTTCCAGCAAGCGGATCTGCTGGCTGACAGCACCGGAGGTAACCCCCATCACTTCCGCAGCACTCTTAATGCTGCCGGTACGTCCTGTTTCGGTAAAAGCCCGCAAAGCCAGAAGCGGCAACACTTTTCCCATAGTTTAGATTTCCTAAATTCAAAATCAGAATTAATGATTTCTGAAAGCAATAATAACAAGATATTTATGAATTTAATCACGCATCATCAATTTAGAATTTCTTCTTCAATATAACAAGGCAAAAATGATTAATCTCTACACAGACTCTTCACCAAATGGCTTCAAAGCAACCATCGCTCTTGAAGAAACAGGTTTGAACTACACCCTGCATCATGTTCAGATTGAGCAGGGTGATCACCGGCAACCGGCATTCCTGAAACTCAATCCGCATGGCCGTATTCCGGTCATAATCGATAGTGAAACCGGCGTAACATTATTCGAATCCGCAGCAATCCTGCTCTATATCGCAGAAAAATCCGGACAGCTTTTGCCCCAATCGCTGCAAGAGCGCTGGCAGGCACTGCAATGGCTGCAATTTCATGCATCCAGCATGGGACCGGTTTTTGGCCAGCGTGTGCATTTTGAAATCTTTGACGAAAAGAAACTGCCGGAAGCGATTGCCCGTTACCAAAAGCTGACAGACGATATTTATCGGGTGCTTGATCAGCGTTTGCGTGAGGCAGACTATTTTGCCGGATCGGACTTTTCCATTGCCGATATCGCGGCTTTCGGCTGGACACATATCGCGCAGATTTGCGGCTTCAATTTCGATCAATACGCGCATCTGACCGCATGGCACCAGCGGATCGCTGCCCGTCCGGCCGTACAGCGCGGCATCGCATTGCCAGCGCCCGCAACCGGCCCGTGAACACTCCACTCTCTGCTCTGCCCTTCCGATCATTCCCGTTATTGAAAGACATATCATGACTAGCAATCAGCCTGTTTCAAACGTCACGCTTGGCGCATCTTCAGATGCATTTGCCCATCATCCGGGCTATCGCCGGATGTTTGCTGAAAATCAGCTGACAATCGGCATTTTCCTGCCGCTGCGTTTTTATCAGGGGGACATGCGTGTTCTCGAAGGGCAAACCACCCTTGTTAAAGACATTGATGAACGCGGATTTGCCTCCGTCTGGGTGCGGGATGTTCCCCTATATGACCCTTCCTTTGGCGATGCAGGGCAAGTCTTTGATCCGTTTACTTACCTTGCTTATCTCGCAGCCCACACCAGTCGCACTTCGCTGGCTACCGGTAGTGCGATTTTCTCACTGCGTCATCCGCTTGATCTGGCAAAAGCTGCCACAACAATTGATCAGCTATCGGGAGGCCGTCTTGTGCTCGGAATAGCGTCCGGCGACAGACCGGTGGAGTTTCCCGCTTATGGTCTGGATTTGGACAACAGAGGCGAACGTTTTGCGGAATCTGTGCATTATTTTCGCCAGCTACTGGCAGAGAAAACATCTGCTATCCGCTCTCCTTTAGGAGAAATAACGCAGGCTGAATTTTTGCCAAAAGCGCCTTTCGGACGCATTCCTTTATTGGTCACCGGCTCCAGCCGCCAAACACCGGAATGGGTTGCACAGCACGCCGATGGCTGGCTGACTTATCCGCAAGCGACGCATCATTCGGAAGGCCCTAAACACCTTGCACAGAACATAAAACGCTGGCGTGATGCTTTGCCCGATGATGGCTTTCGCCCGCATGTCACCAATGAATGGATTGAACTGGCGGAAGACCCGGACTTTCCGCGCACACCGCTCAATGGCGGCTTTACGCTCAAAACCGGACGCAAAGGGCTGATTGATCTGCTCGGAGAATGGCAACAGGCTGGCGTCAATCACGCAGCACTCGGCATGCAATTTGCGACCCGTCCGCCAGCAGAGATTATACAGGAACTGGCGGAAGAAGTTTTGCCTCTATTTCCATCTCTGGAAGGCCCCGCACCTTCTGCCATAAAATGGTAAAATACAGATGATATAGGAACTTAACAGATAGAGACAGGCATAGCATGACAGACCGGTACTACTCAGGAAATATCGAAACCCCGATCGGTACTATGATCGCAATCGTCAACGATCACGGGGCTGTCATGCGGCTTGATTTTGATAATGATCGTCGCGTGCATCCGCCGCAAACACAAATACCTATTACGCGACACGATGATCAGGCCGTGTTGCATGTTGCCGAACAGTTGCATCAATATTTTGCCCGCGAAAGGCGCGTTTTTGACCTGCCACTGGCACCAATTGGCACCCCGTTTCTGAAAGCCGCTTGGCTGGAACTGGCCAAAGTGCCCTATGGCACGATTACAACCTACGGCGAACTGGCAAAACGCACGGATCATAAAAGCTCCGCACGCGCCTATGGCCGTGTAAACGCCATCAATCCGATTTCCATCATTGTGCCATGCCATCGGGTGATCGGAGCCAATGGCAAACTCACCGGCTATAGCGGCGGCCTCGATAAAAAAGAAGCTCTGCTGCAACTCGAAGGCTGCAGCTTTCAGGCACGTTTGTTCTGATCAGGGTGTTTATTTCACCGCAGCAAAGGCATCGCCAAAACCGTTGAGCGGCAGCGATAAGCGGATATCATTTTGTGCCGTATCCTTAAAGGCTATCACAAGATTGTTGCCTTTAATCAGCGCCTTCAGCAGATCCTGATCAAGTTTATTACCAATGAAACAGCCATTATTATTGCAGGTTTGCAAAGGATAGCTGAACAGTTTTCCTTCATCGACCTTTACATTCACCCCCGCTGCAAGCGACACTTCCAGCGGAACACGCAGCAGCATTACCGGCGCGGCTTTAGGCTCAGGTACTCGGATAGAAAAATCGGTGAGGCGCTGACCGTTATTATTCAAAACAGCACTGGCCTCAACCACACATTCCAGCGCAGCTTTACGGCCTTTAGCACTGCAACGTGTTTGCCATCCACTGGTCGCAAGAGACAGCGTCTGCTGATTAGCTGATGGCGCAGCATTTTCTGTTTGCTTCGTCTCTTGCGCCATTACTGGCGCGAATGCTCCCGCCAGCAAGAGTGCTAAACCTGTAAGCGCTGCTTTCTTCATGATTGCATGCATAATAATCTGTCTGTCCTTTTACCAGCGCAGTCGCAAACCACCAGAACCGGATACATCATCGTCAGAACCTGAGAAGTTTCCGGTCACTTTTCCGTAAAGCGATAAACCTGTTTCGATCTGGACGTTAAAACCCGCTTCCACTTGTGCAGAATTACGTGCTTGCGCTGCACCATGCACAACAAACTCATATCCTGGCGCAGCGGTAAAGCCTGCCTCGACCGAGCGTTTATTTGAGAATTCATGCACCCAGGCTGCTCTGACATATGGCGAGAAGTAAGCATTCCCACCGAGTTCAATACGTGTATCGAACTGAGCACCCAATGAAAGCGGTACAGAATTAATCGTTCTGCCCTTGTAATAAAGCGCCAGATCGCCGCCGGTGACATCTGCACTTTCGGTTGAGCCGTTCATATGGAATGAGGACAATTGCAGCGCAGCAAATGGCGAGAACTGAACACCACCCAGATCCATCCGGTAACCGGTTTCAAGGCGGGCATTAATACCATAGCCAGAGAAATCGTTTTGCAGACGATCTGAGAAACCGGCATTACCGGCAGTTGGCAGAATAGCTGCCATACGATCCGTACTGGCATTAAACCAATCTACGCCGAAAAGCCCGTCAATATAGAGGTTGTTATGACGATAGGCTCCGTAAATTGCTGTGCGTCCAGTCTCGATATCGCCTTGGGTCAGACGATCATTTACTTTGAAATTTGCCTTGCTCATACCAACAGAGAACCCGAGCAAAAGATCTTTCGTCAGTTCGTAATCCAAGCCCGCAGCCATACCTTTGCTATGGCTTTTCAGATCACCGGATCCAACCACATAAGGGTCACCCTGCAAGCTGGTGTCACTGCCAAAGCCTGAATACCAGCCTCGCCATAAGCTCTCGACGCAAACATTGTTTTTCAATGTGCACTGACGATCTGTTTTAGCATTGCCAAGACGATAAGGATTGCTCCAGAGATTAGTCTGCTGAGAAACCGCCCCGATAAAGGCATTGGTATCAGAGAAATAAGCCTGCTGCGCACCGGCAGTTCCCTCGCCGTCAATGAGATCATAAGTCCTTTGCAGACTGGTAATATCCGGCTGTGCGAAAATTGCCTCTGCCAATGGCCGGAAGGCTGGCGATGTCTGATCAAATTGAATAGCATTGATGGTGTTACCGACGGCAATGCCATTCTCTGTCAGGCCGCGCGCGGCATAATCAATATTGGCACCCAGAATCGTTTCATATTGCGTATAGCCAAGAGTGAAGGTCGCAACTGCAGTATTGGGCGCTTCCAGCTGCATACCGTCATCATGAACACCGCCTTCAGCATGAACGATCACATAATCATTCTGCCCGCTTTTTGCATAACCGGTATTGCTGATGTTAATCGGCAGATGTCCGCCAAGATTAGCCTGTCCGGTAACTTCCAGCTTGTCAGCCTTGCCGGAAGCAGAAGGTGCGGCAACTGCTGCTGCGCGTTGCAAATTATCAGCTGCACCACCTGCAAAATCCAGATCAACCAGGTATTTCCCTGTTTCAGTCTGGTCGAAACTGCCGTCAATCACAGTTGTCTGCACGGTTTTGACGCCACCGGAGGACAAGACACCGGCATTGGTAAAGAGCGAGCCTGCCTGACCGCCAAGACCAATTTGTGATCCTGCTACCATCCAGCCATCACTGGTATTGGTAAATGTGCTGGTGCCGCTGCCCATACTAATATTACCAACGACAAGACCTGTATTGCTGATTGCAGTATCGCCGGTCGTGCCTTGCATAGCCATGCCGTCAATCCAGCCTGCGCCCAAGAGCGCACCATCTGCAGCCGGAATATAACCAATCGTGTCACCAAGAGCGGTAATCGTACCATGATTGACGAGGCTGTTTTGTGCACCATCAATCATAGTGACACCGGCGCCGCCAGCCGCACCACCAACAAGCAGACTATCTGCGTTAACAGCAATATCAATATTACCGTTGGTTGAACCAGTGCTCTGGGCATAAATTGCCGAAGAACCATCACCTGCTGCAATCAAAGTGCCATTATGATCGACAGAAACATTGCCTGCCTGACCACCTCCGGCGGTAACAAAATCAAATAGGAAGAACGACGCTTCAGGGCTTGCAAAAGACTGTGTAGCCTGAGGAGCCATGCGAGATGCAAACAGCATTTCCTCTTCCACGACAGAGCGTGCAGTCAAGGCATTAGAGCCAGCACCGTTTGTCATCACAGAACCGGAATTGGCAACGGTCACATCACCGGCACTTTTCTTACCCAAGGACTGCGCTGAGAGACCTGCCGACTGATCACCGGTCGTGACAACATCACCCGTATTATTGATGGTTACCGCAGCGGCATTCACACCTTGCGACAGAGCAACAATAGCACCGGCTGCATCTCCTGTTGTGACAATCACACCACTATTACTGACATCCACCGCACCGGCATCACCGCCTGTGCCATCGCTTGTCTCTTGGAAAACATTCAGGTTGCCGCTTGTCGCTACGCCACCATTACCGCCAACCGATTGCGCTAAAATACCGGCTGAGCCGTTGCCCTTTGTGATCAGTGCAGCATGGTTTTCAACCGTAACAGCACCCGCATCACCGGCATGACCGCCATTACCACCAAATGTCAGCGTACCGGAAACACCACCGCCATTGCTGCCATTTCCGCCTTGAGAGCGGGCAATAATTGCTGCTGCATCATTTCCGGCAGTATAAATCAGCTGTTCGTTATTTTGTCCGTCAATACCGTTGGTGACATATACATCAGCACCATTGCCACCGGCACCATTTGGCGCGCTTGTCAGATCACTGAGAGCAGCCCCGCCTAATGCCAGACCTGCCTGCGCCTCTCCCGCAATACCACCGGCACCACCCAGAGATTCAGCGATAATACCAGCGGACTGATCTGCAAATGTATAAATACTGCCGCCGTTGACCACTGTTACCTGATCGGCATCACCGCCGGAGCCCGCCAGACCAGCTGCTGCCACAGTTAAGTTAAGCAGTGTCTTATCACCGGTTGCAATGCCCATTGCCTGCCCAGTGCCACCAGCTCCGCCACGCCCGCCGATAGATTGCGCTGTGATAGCGGCTGAGTTCTTGCCTTCACTGATTAAAAGGCCATTGTTGATGATATCAACCTTGCCTGCATTTCCGGCAATGCCACCATCACTAGCAACAGCAATGCCGAGTGCTGCTTCATAATCTGTTGTGCCCGGCACACCAAATTGGATATGGCCGGAAGCATCACCGCCAGCACCGCCATGGCCGCCCAGCGATTGAGCAACAATAACATCCGCATTGTCACCGGCCGTAGCAAGTATACCGCTATTCGGATTTTGAGCATCGCCGTTGGTAATGCTCACATCACCAGCATCACCGCCCGTACCTGTGCGACCATACCAGTCCGCTTTTGTATTGATAAGCCCGTCAAAGCTGCCGCCACCAACTGCAATCAATTTAGCATTGCTGTCGCCGCCCTTGCCGCCGGTACCACCAACAGATTGCACCTGAATAGCCGCAGACCCACCGCCCAAGGTAACAATTGTGCCCATATTCTGCACAGATACATCCGAAGCTGCGCCACCAGCACCACCACGACCAGCAATACTTGCGAAGCCCTCCAAGGCATCAGCGGAACCAATCGAGCCACCGGCTCCACCCATACCACCTTGAGAACGTGCTGCGATGCCTGTTGCATTTTCGCCCTCTGTGAATAGGTTCGCATGATTGATGGCACCGACATTTCCGGCATTCCCGCCAACGCCGCCATCACCAGCGAGGCTGACGATACCCCCAGCCGAGCCGCCTTTTCCGCCCGTGCCGCCACGGGATTCAGCCTGAATAGCAACAGATCCATTGCCTTCAGTGTAAATAAGGGCATTGTTGGTGACATTCACATCCGCGCCGTTACCAGCTGTACCGGCACTGCCGAACCATGACAGATTTTCGCGCGCTAATTGATCCAGCGCACCGCCGGCAAGACCGGCAAACTTGCTCTGTCCATCACCGGAAGCACCACCGTCACCACCAAGAGATTGCGCCAGAATGCCTTGCGAACCATCGCCGGTTGTCCAGATTTCACCGTGATTATCAACTGCCACATCGGCTGCATTGCCGCCCGCGCCACCACGGCCGCCAAAGGTCAGATAAGCAGTTGGCTCATCACCACCGGATGAGGCACTTCCACTCCGACCACCTGCACCACCTTGAGCACGCGCAATAATGGCTGCTGACTGCTCACCAAAAGTGGCCAAGGAAGCGTGGTTCACGACATCCACTGCTCCGGCATGACCGGCACGCCCGCCATCACCGCCAAGAGCAATTTTGCCAAAGCCATTGCCGCCGTTTCCACCGGCACCGCCAGCAGTTTCAGCTACTAATGCCGCAGAATTATCGCCAGACGTTTGAATAGTACCCGCCAGCATGTCACCGGCAACACCATTGGTGACCGATACCGCACCAGCATCTCCACCAGTGCTGACATCATCAGCCCAGTTAAAAATCTGATCCAGAATTGCAGATTGTGTTTGCGTATTTTCACCCACAGCGCGGACAAGCTCAGTTAATGCGCCGCCCCCAATGCCAAGGCTACCATCACTCAGGCCTCCATCACCGCTATGGCCACCCTGACCGCCAACGGAACGCGCCACAATACCAGCGGCGGCATCACCATATGTGAAAATCGCGCCCTGACTAGCAACGATCACATCAGCGCCGTCACCACCTGCGCCACCAGTACCGCCCACACCGACGATCAAATGGCCAGCATCTTTATCAATCAGTTCTTTGATTGGATCATATGGAATATCATTAGCAGAAAACAGCAAATTGCTGCTGCCGCCATCGCCGCCTGCACCGCCAAGCGACTGCGCATCAATACCTGCGCTTCCCGCACCCATTGTGACAATTTCATTCTGGTTATTGACCCGCACTTGTGCACTGTCGCCACCCTGACCACCAGCACCACCAATAAGCAGCTGATAAGTGCTGGCAGACGAAGATTCGTCTATATTCGGCACCTCAACTTTGAACAATGCATGGGCAACATCAGCATCAGCATCACCGCCATTGCCGCCATTGCCGCCCAATGAATACGCCTGCAAACCGGCAGAATTAGCACCAACTGTGTAAATTTCACCGCTATTGGTAACATCAACCAGACCGCCATCAGCACCATATCCGCCGCTTCCGGCAATACTGACTAATCCGATCCGCGATTGGCCTTCATTGATACCTGCCAGATTAGCTGCACCGGCAATCGCTGTTCCGCCATTGCCACCAGCGCCACCTTCTGAAAGGGCGGCAATCGCCCGTGCATCCTGACCGCCGGTATAAATATGCGCCTGATTATTGACTGTAACTGTACCAGCTTCAGCACCATTGCCACCATTACCGGCTACAGCCAAACTACCATTTGTGTTGGAAGAAGCACTTTGTGCGCCAACAGTACCACTTAATGCCTGTTGTGCCGCGCCGCCTTGACCACCGACTGAGCGTGCAACGAGCGCATCAGATCCGTCACCTTTTGTGACCAGAACACCAAGCGTGTCAATATTAACATTACCGGCAACACCACCGTCACCTGCGACACGCCCCCAAGAACCGGCGCCATTCGTTGCACCAATATGACCTGCGGCACCTGCAATATTAAGCGCACCCTTACCACCTTCACCGCCAAGGCTTTCAGCTAAAATACCATGCGCATTTTTTCCGTTGGTAAAAATTTCACCGGTGAAATCAACCGATGCGTCACCAGCCGCGCCGCCCTTACCTCCGGCACTACCAACGCTGCCAGCAATATTAGCTGCATCCGGTGTAAAGCCGATGCCAGCGCTCAGTGTGTTACCCGCATCTCCGCCTTTGCCACCGACTGAAGCTGAGCGGATACCATGCGAGCCTTCACCGCCTGTCACAATCCAGCCGTTAAACTCAACCTGACTATCTGCACCCGCACCACCATTGCCGCCGGTGCCGCCAATAGCCGCCATACCACCATAGGATTTAGCATTGATAGCTGCTTCCAATGCCGCGACGCCTGCGCCGCCGCCATTGCCACCTGCACCACCTTGCGAAACCGCTTCAATGCCGCTCGCCTGATTGCCTGAGGTAAGAATATGATCAAAACTTGTTACTGTGACTGTACCGGCATCAGCGCCTGCGCCACCATTACCACCAATGGCAACCGCAGCATCCAGTGTGGTTGGCCCCAATGAACCTGACAAGGCCCCCGCCATGCCACCATTGCCGCCGCTTCCGCCAAGTGATTGCGCCAGAATTCCGCGTGAGCCATCGCCCATTGTGCTAAGTGAA
Source organism: Hyphomicrobiales bacterium (assembly GCA_900470735.1). Lineage (GTDB taxonomy): Bacteria > Pseudomonadota > Alphaproteobacteria > Rhizobiales > Rhizobiaceae > Pseudochrobactrum. Next base: position 38,425 of record UCCC01000004.1, read on the forward strand.
ACAACATCCTCAGCCGGACGATTTATTTCGGATTGCGAATTGATGACCACATCATCCGCAACACCGCCCGCGCCGCCTGCTTGCGCAAAGCCAACTGTCGCGGCACCTGTTGGTGTCGACGTAAAGGCTGCAAAACCAGCCACACCGGCTAATCCTGCCGTGCCACCCTTACCGCCATTGGACTGCGCCTCAATGGCAGAAGAATTGGCACCTTCTGTTTTAATCGAAGAAGCAGAATTGGTAATTGTTATGCCAGCTGCATCACCACCTGCACCGCCTTTACCGCTCCATGCACCCGCAACCGAACCGGCAGCAGCGGCAGCAATGCTCACAGCATTGCCACCGTCACTACCAGCCCCCCCTTGCGAGATAGCTGAAATACCGGCTGCGTTATGACCAGTGGTGGTTAAATCGCCTTTATTGACAACACTAACCGCAGCTGCCTGACCACCGGCACCACCATCATGGCCACCAGCCACTGTCAGAGATGCGCCTGATGTCAGGCCGCCAGTGCCGTTGCCTTCACCCTGTCCGCCATTGCCGCCAAGGCTTTCAGCAATAATCGCGCCGGAGCCATTGCCCTGCGTGATAATCTTGCCTTCATTTTCAACGCTGACCTGACCACCATTGCCACCGGCACCACCTTTGCCACCTATTGAAGCAGACAAGGAACCACCCGTGCCCAATGACAAAGCCATCGCCTTGCCGCCGTCACCACCAGCGCCCCCGGCTGATTGCGCCAGGATGCCAGCCGAACCATCACCTTTCGTGTTGATTTCGCCAGTATTGCGCACATCTGTTTTACCGGCATTGCCACCAGCGCCACCCGCACCTGCAACCGATACCGAACCGCCTGCCATCAAAGCAATGTTCAGATCACCGGCAGTTCCGCCTTTGCCGCCTTTGCCACCCGCAGACAAAGCTGCAATAGCGCTTGATTGATTGCCGCTCGTACTGATTGCCGCGGCATTGACGACACTCACCTCGCCTGCATTACCGCCCGCACCACCTTCGCGCGCAACAGAGCCTGCAATAGAAGCCGTTGTGCTGCCCGCACCTGTAATCGTCAGGCCACCCTCGCCGCCTTCACCACCAACAGAACTTGCCAAAACAGCAATGGAACCATTGCCATGCGTGGTAATTACACCTGCTGTATCAATGGTAACTTTTGCACCATCACCGCCTTTGCCGCCGATTGTGCCCAAAGCTCCGGCGCCGGCACCTGGCCCTGCGGCCACGCTGACAGTCAGTTCGCCTTTACCACCCTGACCACCAATGGATTGTGCAATAATTGCCGCAGATTGATCGCCATATGTGATGGTCGAACTGTTCACACCAGTGGTTACATTAACCGTACCGGCATCACCGCCTGCACCACCCGTTCCGCCTTCCGAACCAGACACAAGGGGAGCGACAGTAACATTGCTACCGCTTTTGCCACCTTGTCCACCTAAGGACTGCGCAACAATGGCGGCAGAGCCGGTCACAACTGAAGAATTCTCACCTTGTGCCGCAATGCCTGTTTTTATTGATTTATTATTTGTAACCGAAACAGCACCAGCAGCTCCGCCTTTACCGCCATCACCGCCCTTAGACGCAATCGAAAGATGGAAGCCACCGTCCCCCCCTACGCCACCATTGGACTGTGCAACAATGCCCAATGACGAGGATTGTGCAGTGGAAATATCCCCATCATTCACAACAGTGACGCGATCCGCTTTGCCGCCTGCGCCCCCGCCCTGATCTCCGGCATAAACACTACCTGCGACACCACCAGCACCGCCCTTGCCACCATCCGATGTGGCAATTACTGCACTGGAAGATGCACCTTTTGTTTCAAGCGAGCCGCTATTTGTAGCGGATACAGATCCGGCATTACCACCATCACCGCCTTTGCCGGATGTTGCTTTACCAATTGCCGCCGACCAACCGGCATTACCGCCATTGCCGCCCTGAGAGACGGCAACCAATGCCGAAGAAGACGCCCCATTGGTAGTGACAGTACCGGCATTTTTAACATCAACAGCACCAGCATTGCCGCCATTACCACCAGAGCCGCTGCTTGCAACGCCACCGCTTGCCGAAAAGCCTGCATTGCCGCCCTGCCCACCGGCAGAAACTGCGGTGACGGCATTCGAATGTTCGCCTTGTGTGGTAATTTTACCCTGATTATCAACCGTTACGTTTGCCGCAGCACCACCAGTGCCACCTGAGCCGGATGTGGCATTACCAACACCAACCGACCAGCCGGAATTACCGCCAGAACCACCAAGTGATGTCGCAACAACACCACCGGATAAATTGCCATTCGTCAGCAGGTCTCCCGTATTCGTCACAGTAACCGCGCTGCCCAGACCACCCTGCCCGCCATTACCGCTGGTAGCAACGCCGCCACCAACAGAGAAGCCACCATTACCGCCTGCGCCACCCGCAGATGAAGCAATCACCGCAGCAGAATTATTGCCCGTCGTGGTAACTGTTCCGCTATTATTAACTGTGGCAGTGTCGCCATTGCCACCCTTGCCGCCATCGCCTGAATTGGTTTTGCCAACCGCAATTGACCAACCGGCATTGCCGCCTCTGCCACCATTGGACACAGCTACCAAACCAGCCGAGTTGTCTCCGGATGTTTCAATTGTCTGATTATTGGTAGCTTCAACCTCGCCACCATTGCCACCTTGACCACCAGAGCCGCTGGCGGCTACGCCACCGCCAACAGAGAAGCCGCCATTACCACCTGTTCCTCCGGATGAGGATACAATCACCGCAGTAGAATTTTCACCTTGCGTTTTAATGATACTATCATTGGTAAAGTCAGCTTTTCCACCATGACCACCGTTGCCACCATTGCCTGATGTGGCATCTGTTGCCGCTCCAGCCCAACCACCATGCCCACCATTGCCGCCAGTGGATGCCGCAATAATTGCATTCGAATTATTACCCTGCGTGCTGATGGATGACTGGTTGTTGACGCTAACGGTTCCGCCATGGCCGCCATTACCGCCCGATCCGACCTCTGCCTGACGTAAACCAGCAGCATAATTTGCCGAGCCACCCTGTCTGCCGGTTGAAACAGCAACCACAGCGCTGGACGAAGCACTTTCTGTTGTAATAACGCCGTTATTTTTAACATCAACCGCACCGGCATTGCCGCCGTTACCGCCATTGCCGGATTTGGTTTTGCTGAGAGCTGCAACTGAAGAACCACTGGCACCACCCGCACCACCTGTCGATTCAGCATAAATGGCATGCCCGTTAGTGATGGTGACGGAACCATCATTGGTGATATTAACACCACCACCATTACCGCCATGGCCCCCACCAGCTGTCGTTGTATCAACTGAGCCGCCAGGCGTTACATTATTGCCATTGCCGCCTTTACCGCCAACAGATTTACCCACCAAACCATTAGACTGAGCACCTTTTGTCGTTACAGTCTTATCATTGGTGATATTAAGCGTTCCGGCATCGCCGCCATTACCAGCCACACCATTCGTTGCACTGCCGGTAAGGGATTTTGCTTCCGCCGCATCAGCTCCATTACCGCCCAAAGACAGGCCATGTATCGCATCAGAACCAGCGCCAATCGTTGTTATATTATTTTTATTATTAATAACGACCGTACCGCCACGCCCGCCATCACCGCTTTTTGCAGCAACAGCTTTAGCAAAATCACCATCAGCATCACCAGCTTTACCGCCATGACCACCAGCAGCTTGTGCGAAAATACCAAAGGACTGATTTCCATTAACATTTATCTGTCCGCCATTGCGAACAAAAACCTGCCCCGCATCACCGCCATTGCCACCAACGCCGGATTTAATAGTATCGGTCAATGCACTGCCATCGCCACCTTTGCCACCTTGCCCTCCATTCGAAAATACAACAATCGCACTTCCATTATTAACGGATAAGCCGCCGGCACTGTCTACATTAACATCACCACCATTGCCACCGTTGCCACCGGTTGCACCGTCGCCCTTCATCAAGCGACCAACAGATCCGCCATTGCCACCGGCCCCGCCTGTACTGCCAGCGAGGAATATATTTTTCCCGTATCCTGAATGCCCGCCGCCGCCGCTGACTGTAAAGGAGCCACCGTTGTGCCCGATGCTACCGGCTGCTGCCTCTACACGCTTTGGCGGAATGCCAATTTTAACATGTGCATCTTTACCATCCGCGCCATTCACAGGTGGCAACGTGTGGGTAACAACACCGCCTTTATTCACCAAGTCACCTAAAACAGGTGAAGGCACGGGATTAATATTTTGAGGAAAGGGCTGAGCAAAAACCAGTGAAGGCGTCGCAGTGAAGCACAATGCGCCCATGCTTACACCGGTCATCAGGATGCGTTTAACTTTCGAAAGAACCACAGAATGATTTTTTTGAACCAATGACATTGCGCACCCCAAAGATCAGACAATAAAAAACAGGCCACACGAACACCGGTTCGGCAGCCTGCAAAATTTATTTGATCATCTGGTTGAAACAATTCCCCTGATTTAGGGGGTATTAATATTATACAACAATTATTTTATGCACATCATAAACATTAGAAAACAATACAATACTAATGCGCTCAATATAGAGTACTATGTTTACGGTTCAACAATTTTATTTTTAACTGCCTCTTTCACAGCTTCGGCTCTTGAATGCACATTTAATTTTTTAAAAATACTCTTGATATAATCATTGACGGTATGGTCTGAGATTTGCAGCGCTACAGCAATATCAGCACTCTTTTTGCCATCGACGAGATGCACCAGCACATTGATTTCCCGCGGAGACAGTTTTTTCGCATTCACGCCCGGTGTTGCATTCTGCTTTCTGTTTTCAATTCTCTGCACCAGTCGCAACTTGGCATCGACCTGCGAGAGGAAGACCCCCATATCAACCGGCTTCACAAGATAATCATCAACACCAGCCCGATATGCTGCAAGAATACGATCACGATCTGCAAGCGCCGAGAGAAATAAAAACGGGATTGTGCTTAACTCAGCAGTACCAGAGCGCACATGCTCCAGTAATTCTAATCCGTTCATTTCCGGCATCAGAATGTCCGAAACGATCAGGTCCGGAATTTGTTTTTTCAGCAATGACAGAGCTATCGCACCATCGCTTGCTTCAAGCACATCATGTCCGGAACGCTTCAATTCCCGAACCAATTCCTCACGAATATATTTTTCATCTTCAACACACAAAACCAGTGCGCGGCCGTTCGTCCCTCTGAAACGATCAGTCATCTCTGTGTTATCCTCCCGTTACCGGCAGTCTCAATTCAAACTCTGTATAGCCTTCACCAAAAGCAGCTAAATCCAGCTTACCGCCATGCATTTCTGCAATTTGCCGTGAAAAACTCAACCCAAGACCACTGCCGGACAAATGCGCGACATTACTTGCACGATAAAACCGGCTGAAAATCTTATCCGCTTCACCTGCCGGAATTCCAGCACCAAAATCCTTAATACGACACGAGAAAACATCTTCCTCACGACGAACCACAACGATAACCGGTGTATTCTGAGGGGAGTATTTTTCGGCATTAGCAAGGAGATTGATGATGATCTGCTCCAGCAGTGTTTTATCACCATGATAGGGAAATGCCTGAACTTGCTGATCAAAGTCAACAGTACGTTCCGCATAAATTTCCTGATGATAGGCAATGGTCTGACTGATCATCTCCACCAGATCAAAGTCTGACTTGTTTAACTTCACCCCTTCATGATCAACAATCTCACCGCTGATTGTACTTTCAACTATGCGGGACAGTCGGCTCACGGATTCACGAATTCTGCCTGCCGCTTCAAGCACATTAGGCTCATCAATATCTTGTGGATGCCGTATAAAACGCTGGGCAATCAGATCAATAATCGCCACCGGCGTTTTAAACTGGTGTGATACGGTTGTCAGAAATCCTTTATAAATTTCATTGGCTTTTTTCTCATTTCTCAGTGCCACGCTCAAAGCATTAGTGCGCTGTTCAACGATAGCTTCAAGTTCTTCCTGATAGCGGAGTAATTCCTGATTTGCACGGTTAGCCGACTTAATATTGACGATAAGCAACCATGACAGCAATCCTCCCACCGTTGTCAAACCGAGCACTGCCGCTGTAATCAGATAAATAATCTGCAACTGCCTGTCGCGGTTCGCGCCACCGGCATCCCGCTCATAAATCATTGAGAGATTGGCAATTCTGCCAAAATCACTGAATACCGGCTGAATTTCACGATAAAGCGACAGAATATCTGAAAGTGCAAAATTATCGCCCGTTCCATAGCGCTGTTCAACACGCCCGACAGTCTCAACAATGTTTTTCAGTTGTGTATCAGCACCAATCTTTTGAAAATATTCAAGCTGCGGCCCTTCACTCAACAGCTTGATACGGCTTTGCAAAATTTCCAGTCGCAGCAGCACCATATCCTTATCAGTATTATCCAGCAGCAATGCATCACTGAAACGGCGGGTTTCCCGATCTGCCTGATTGACGGCCCAAAGCATATTCTCGCCGACATAGCTTGCCAGACTGCGCTCCACACGCAGCAACTGATAAAAGGCATAGCCCAGCATCAGGCCAAATCCCAGCATCACAATAATCGCCAAAGTGTAAGCGCGCTTGATGTTCATTGAACCTGCATATCTGTCATTGGATAAGATAAATATCAAAGAAATGTACTGTTTAGGTGATCATAATCACAAGGTTGGCGCAAACGGATAATCTGCATGTCTTGCATGATACATTGTGCTGCCATGTGCAACTCAATCTATATTAGATGTGAATTTTTTGATAAAACAGGTATTAAAGAGGCGCTATTAATAACGCCTCTTTAATTGCAGACCAGAGCACCGTGAGCCATCTCTAACTCAAAGATCGCCCTACACTTTAAAATTAGAGCATAATGTCACCTTAAACTGATCCAAGTTTAAGGAATTATGCCCTAGGACTTTTCGATCACCGCATAAGAGTGGCTGTCCGGCAAGCTGCCGATACGCATACCGGAAATCTCCTTACGCAGAACCGCTGTTGCAATTGGCTGCAGCATAACCACAAACGGGCTGTTCTGCATAAATTCCCGCTGCAGCTCTTCATAAAGCTTAACACGGGTTGCCGGGTCTTTTTCATCGCGGGCAGCCAATGACTTCTTCGCAAAATCAGCATTTTGATAATGTGATCGCCATGCAAAAGATTTGGTTGTCGCATTATCGGAATTGTCAGGGTTATTACAGAAGACATCCGCATTTGTGTTCGGATCAAAATAATCTGAAGCCCATGATGTCAGGGCAATTTCATGCTCACGCGCACGCATCTTTGTCAGAACCTGACGGTTTTCTGCGGCTTTCAACTCGACCTTAATACCAATTTGGGCGAGATTTGCCTGAATAGCTTGTGCAATATCCGGCCAGGGCTGATTGGAGTAATGATCCATCGAAACCGTAAACCCATTTGGCAATCCCGCTTCGGCCAGCAGTGATTTAGCTTTCGCTATATCCTGACTATAGGGCTTGTCATCAATAGCACCGGCAAAACCTTGCGGAATGATCGATTGATGCACTCTGTTCGTCAGAGGCACGATATTCTTTTGAATACCGTCATAATCAATCGCCCATTTCATCGCTTCCCAGACTTTAGGATTTTGCAGATTTTCAATTCTTTGGTTCAGCGACATCAGATTGATACTGGCGGAGGGCTTGCGCACGAGAACAAAAGCCTCGTCGCCATCAATTGCACTCAACTGTTCAGTGGTAAAATTACGTGCAATATCCACATCACCCTTGCGCAACATCAGTAATTGTGACGCCGGATCAGCAATGTGACGCAATATAATGCGCTTTACATTACCTTTATACGCGCCGTGCGGATTAGCAGTGAGTGTCACGCTCTCACTCGGCTTCCACGATGCCAGAACCCATTCACCGGAGCCCGCACTGTTTTTCTGCAACCATGCATTCCCCATGTCATCGCCGGTTGCATTCTCCAGTACAACCTTCTTCTCTACAATCGACGCAGAAGAAGCCGAAATACAATAGAGCAAAAAGGCCAGCGAGGTCGGATTGTCCAGACTGATTGTTACCGTTTCATCATCCGGTGCCTGAACACTGGCTTCCACATTGTCCGGTGTCAGCCCGAACTGGCCGATAATGAAAGCAGGTCCCTTATTAAGTTTAATCAAACGCTGAATTGAAAATGCCACATCTTCAGCGGTGATTTTATTGCCGCTTGAAAATTTCGCTTCTGCATTGATTTTGAAGGTGAAGTTTTTCCCTTCCGCATCACCTTCCCAGGACGCGGCAACAGCACCGTCAATTTTCTCAGGGTTCTCATAATTCGGGCGCACAAGCCGCTGATAAAGATTATTGCATAGCTCGCTGCCTACAGATTCAAAACTCTCATGAGGGTCAAGGCTGCTAATATTATCGAGCGTCTGAGCAACAACTAAAATGTCCTGACGACCCGCTGCAAAAGCAGGTAACATATTCGCATAGGATAAGAATGGTATAGTAGCAGCACCCGCCAGAAAATGACGTCTTGAGATCATAATTATAACTCCTCCACATTACTTTGATCATCGACTCTCCCCCGACAATCAATGCGATGGTAAAATAGAACAGATAATACAACAACTTATATTCTGAATATATTTCAATCAAAACAATAGCATGCTTCGCATGCAGGCTTTTCCTGCGCACCTTTCTCCTGATCCATCACGTCCGTTCAGGTTGGTGTCAGCAAAACTGTTCACTCGTGCAGTCCAAAGAAGAAGCATTTCAAGGACGATGAGTCATGGCATTGAAAATTCCGGCAGATTTACGCCGCCCACATATTGAGAGTGTCACCTTAAGCATTATTGTTGCCGGTTATCTTACCGCAGTGAATAATGCGACTTTCTGGCAGCGTTCGCAGGAATTATTACCGACAGGCGCCTTGCTGGCGCTCGTTGCGGGGCTTTTCTGTCTGTTAGCAGCACTTTGCATCACCATTTCAGTGAAATATGCGACCAAGCCGCTATTCATTCTGCTGATTATGATTTCAGCGACTGCATCGTGGTTCGTCGATAAATTCGGCACCATTATAGACGTAGAAATGTTGCAAAGCGCCATCGACACCACCAATGCCGAAGCCGGACATCTCATCAGCTTCGGCTTTATCCGTCATGTCGTGCTGTATGGTGTTTTACCTTCCCTGCTGATTATATGGGTAAAGATTGAGCACCGCACATTTTGGAAAAAAGTTAAGCAAAACTCGGCTTATATTTTTCCTGCGCTGATCATCGCGGTTACAATTTTTATGCTCAATGCCAGCACGTTCACATCTTTAGGTCGTGAGCATCGGGAATGGATTGCAACGCTTAATCCGGTGATGCCAATCGGTAATGCTGTGAAACTCGGTATTCGCTCAAGCAAAAACCAGAATATTATCGTTGAGCCAATCGGAACCGATGCGAAAATCGCATCCACTACCACAGGCACCAGAAAACCAAGGCTCACCATCGTCATTGCCGGTGAAACTGCGCGTGCGGAGAGCTTTTCTCTCGGAGGCTATAAGAAAAATACCAACCCTGAACTTGCTAGCCAGGATATAACCTATTTTTCTGATACCAGCAGTTGCGGGACGATTACTGCCGTATCCCTGCCATGCATGTTCTCTGTCTATACACGTGATGATTACAGCCATGAAAAAGGACTGGCAACAGAGAACCTGCTCGACGTACTCAAACATGCCGGTGTACGTGTAGAATGGTGGGATAATAATACCGGAGACAAAGGTATTGCCGACCGCGTGACTAGTGAAGCGCTGTCCGGCTCAGACAACCCTAAATATTGTAAAAATGGCGAATGTCTGGACGGCATTTTTCTGGATAAGCTCGACGCATGGATGCCGACGGTCAAACAAGACACGGTTCTGGTTCTGCACCAGCTTGGCAGCCATGGCCCTGCTTATTATCTGCGCTATCCTGAAGAATATCGTCGCTTCACACCGGATTGCCAAAGCGCGGAATTTTCAAAATGCAGCCGTGAAGAAATTCTGAACGCCTATAATAATTCGATCGCTTATACGGATCATATTGTTTCATCGGTGATCAATAAGCTCAAAGATCAGCAGGATACGCTCGATACATCATTGATCTATATGTCCGATCACGGTGAATCCGTTGGTGAATTTGGTCTGTATCTTCATGGTGCGCCTTATTTTGTGGCCCCCTCACAGCAAACACAGATCCCTTATGTCTTGTGGCTCGGAAAAGATGCCAAAACCACAATCAATCAGGACTGTCTCGCCAAAGAAGCGCCTCAACCGCAGTCGCACGACAAACTGTTTCATACAGTCCTTGGTCTGATGCAGGTTAAAACGCAGGTTTATCTGCCGGATCTGGATACGCTTGCATCCTGCCGTTTGAAGACAACAGATCCTGTAGTTGCACAAAAACTTGATCCGCAGACCGCGAAATAAAGACTTGAAACATGCAATAAGGTGATGGATTGTCCGCGGACAATCCATCATCAAGGCTAAATGCCGGAGAACAGTGCGTGAGAGTTCTGCTTGTCGAAGACGACGACACACTTGGTCAGGCTGTGCGTGATCATGTTCTGGCCAGCGGCCATGCTGTGGACTGGATGCAGACGGCAGAAGATGCAGCTCTGGCTGCCACAAGTGTCAGCTATGGTCTGATCCTGCTCGATCTGCGCCTGCCGGATGGCAGCGGTCTCGATATTCTCGCGAAATTACGTCTCGCCAAGAATCCGGTGCCCGTTATTATCCTCACTGCGCATGATCAGATATCAGACCGGATAGAAGGGCTGAATGCCGGTGCTGACGATTATCTCGTCAAGCCTTTCAATCTGGATGAACTGACCGCACGTATGCTGGCGGTATCGCGCCGTTATGGCGGCAATAGTGCATCCGTGCTGCATGTCGGTGATCTCGAGATCAAAATCACAGAGCGCAATATCCTGTCGCCGCAGGGAGAAATCATTCTGTCAGGCCGTGAATGGGCCGTGCTGGAATGCCTGCTGCACCGCTCCGGCGCAATTGTTTCCAAACCCCAGATTGAAGAAGCCCTTTATGCTTTCGGCTCGGAAATTGAGAGCAATACCGTCGAAGTCTATATCAGCCGTTTGCGCAAAAAACTTGGGTCTAACCGTATCAGCACAGTGCGCGGTGTCGGCTATAAAATCGAGGACAAAACATGAAGTCTCCCAGCCTGATCGGACGTCTCATGTTCTCGGTCACCGCTGCGGTGGTGTCTTTCTGGATTGTTGCCGCAGTCGGCGGTATTATGGTGATGAAGGACGAATTTGCCGAAATTTTTGACAGCGCACTGCAAGAGACAACCGAGCGATTGGCGCCGCTGATCGTTGATGATATCCAACATGGTGACCATTCTGATGAGGTTTTATCGCTGGAAAACAGTGCGCAAGCCTCATCCCGCCAATATCTGACCTATCAGGCGCGTGATGCGAATGGCAAAATACTGGTTCATTCCTCTGATATTATCAAAGGTCCGTTTCCCGCCCCTCTGGCTGAAGGTTTTTGGGAAGATGATGACGCGCGTTATTATACGGTAGCCGCAGCCGATAATACGATCTTCGTTCAGGTTGCAGATCAGATGAAAAACCGGCGCGAAGCCATCAATGAAGGTGCGCTTGCACTTTTGCTGCCGATCCTCGTTCTGGTACCGCTCAGCCTTTATATTATCCGTCTTGTAGCACGGCGTTCGGTCAGCTCTATCGGTGACCTGCGACAAGCGATTTCCGAGAAAGACAGCGGCGATCTCAACCCGATCCAAACCGAAGGTCAGGCTATTGAATTACAGCCGATTGTTCATTCCGTGAATATTCTGATGGGGCGCGTACAATCCGCTCTTGAAGCGGAGCGTGCTTTCACAGCCAATAGTGCGCATGAATTGCGCACACCGATTGCCGGAGCGCTGGCGCACACACAATTGCTGATGTCAGAGGTGAAAAGCACATCAGGGCAAGCACGGGTTGAGCAGATTGAAGCGTCACTGCAAAAGCTGAAAAGATTGGTTGAGAAACTGATGCAGCTGGCACGCGCTGAAGCCAATATCGCGCTGACCGACAAACCGGCTAATCTGTTGAATGTGCTCGATCTTCTGGTCGAGGAATACCAGCGCAATATGCAAAATGATGAGCAGATTATCTATGAGCGCAGCGCTGAAGCACGTCTTGTTAAACCCGTGAATGAAGACGCTTTTGCCATCGTCATACGTAACCTGATTGAAAATGCACTGCTGCATGGCAAACAGGATGAACCTGTGCTGATCCGTGTCGGGAAGGACAGTACCATTCACATTATCAATGGGGGTAAGAGCTTGTCGTCTGAAGAGCTTGCTAATGCACAGAAGCGGTTTGGCAGAGGAACAACGACGGCACCGGGTTCCGGCTTAGGCATGCCGATTGCCATCGAAATTGCGGGGCAGATGCACGCGCAATTGCAGTTCCGGTCACCCGCTACAGGGCGAACAGATGGCTTTGAAGCGATACTTACATTCCCGACAGCATAAGCCCATAATCAAGCAAAACGCTGCCGTAATTGCTCATTCATCCATGTGGCACTCTCTGCCACACCGCCAAACGGGTAGAGGTGGAAATAAACCTGTCCTAAATCCTGTTTTAACAACAGTGCATTCAAATCTTCCCAGTAGCGGTCAGCAACAGAGCGACGCATCAGATTAGCCAGAGATAAACCATACCGACGCATAATCGAAGCGGAAGCAACAACACCAAACTGCTTAGCAAAACGCAGCAGTTTGGCGGCATCTGCCGGCCCCGGAATCCCGACCCGTACCGGCGTAACAATCCCTTCACTGCGTAAGCGTTCAATCCAGCGGACAACCGCCTGAGCATCAAAACCAAACTGCGTGGTGATCTCAACAGAACACTCCGCTTGTCTGAGATAATCAAGTTTCCATTTCAGACAGCGCCAAAGCTCCTGTTGATCAATCTTCGGATGTCCTTCGGGATAACCCGTGATAGCAACATGACGGATACCAAAGCTCTCCACGATCTTGCTATTGAGAAGCGAGAGAGAATCCTGAAATGGCCCCGCTGGCTGTGCCGGATCACCGCCCACAAGGAGAAAGCGTTTTGGCGCGGCCTCTCTAATGAGACTGCTCAACAACTGGTCACGATCTTCCACCGAGAGCAAACGGCGCGATGAAATAATCGGCACCGGCTCGAACCCGCAATCTCGGATAGTTTTAGCCGCATGAATGCGCTGCGCATGATTTTCATTGCCCAGAAACGCGATATTAATTGCTGTCCCTTGCGGGATTACCTGCTGTGCAGCAACAATCTCCCCGATAGCCTTACCGGTAATTTCCAAGGTATAAGGAAGGCATGGCAGCTGCATTACGCCCTGCTGCTGATGCACGGAAGTGACATGATCCATCCCTGATCCCTTATTGAAAAAGAACGCATTTTTATCAGCAAACTTATATCTGCTTTTATAAGCCTTTTAATTTCAGGCAAGCATTTAAAAACGACACAATTCAACGCAGATTATTGCTCATCAATAATCGCGGTTAAGCGCTGTCATTCAGCAAAGGTTCATGAGAATTAAACTAACGCTTTCTGCGTGCCCGCGAAATTTGCTATAATTTTGCAGAGCAAATGACGGTACCAGACGTTGTTTCATTCAGAACTGATGAAATACAACGCATACAATTTCTGCCTTCCTAAGGAGAGGGATTATGAGTCTTCGTTCTAAACTGCTTGCAACGGTGGTACTTCCGGCGTTTTCAGCATCCTTCATGATGCAACCGGTTCTGGCAAGTGCACAGGAAACACCGGTTATTCTTGCGCAGGACAACAGCGATCAGTCATCTGATGATGAGCTGCTCCGCCAGCAACAGGCAGAAGAACAAGCCCGACAAGCGGCGGAACAACAGCGGGCTGCTGAAGAGGAAGCGCGTCGTCAGGCTGAAGAGCAACAACGTGCTGCACAGGAAGAGGCGCGCCGCGCAGCTGAGGAGCAGCAACGCGCCGCTCAGCAGGAAGCTGAACGCCAAGCCGCAGAACAGCAGCGTGCGGCAGAAGAGCAGGCACGCCGCCAAGCTGAAGAGCAACAACGTGCTGCACAGGAAGAGGCACGTCGCGCAGCCGAGGAACAGCAACGCGCCGCTCAACAAGAGGCAGAGCGTCAGGCTGCCCAGCAACAAAAAGAAGCTGAAGAACAAGCTAAACGCGCGGCGGAACAACAGCGCGCAGAGGAAGCTCAGGCCAAACAGGCTGCAGAGCAGCAAAAAGCGGCTGAGGAAGAAGCAGCCCGACAGGCTGAAGAACAGAAACAACAGGCAGCTGAACAAGCGCAGCGCGAAGCCGCAGAACAGCAAAAAGCAATTGATGCCGCCGCTGAGAAGCAGGCGAAAGATGCTGCGGAGCAATCTAAGCCTGAAGAAACGCCGGCTCCTCAACCTGAACCAGCCACTCCAGAAGAAGTGCCTGCAGCACCTGCCGAACAGAAACCGGCACCACAACCGGAGGTGCAGCCTGAACCTCAGACACAGCCAGAGCAGCCGCCTGTGCAAACACCTGCGCCTGAAGTAGAACCTCAGGACAATGAAACTGCACCTGTGAAGCAACCGGAGCAGGAAGCGCCACTACCACAACCAGAGCCGCAACCGCAGCCTGAACCGGAAATCAAACAGCCGGTTGATAATCCGGCTCCTGAACCAAAAGCTGAAATTATCGACGAGCGCACAACGGAGCAGAAACAGGACGTTGCCAAAAACCCTGCCAGCACCGATGAAACCATTGTGCTGCCGGTAGAAAATGGTGCCGCTATTCTGGACAGCGACAAAGACGCCGATAATTCCGGTGGCAATCAATCCCGTGAAGAACGCCGCAAGCAGCGTGAACAACAGCGCATTGCTGATGAGAACAAAGCCCCGCCACCGGTTACTGATGCTGCTGCACAGGTTGAGATTCCTGATGCCGTAAAAGCCACGTTGCCGGCGAAAATTGAGGCAAACCTCAAAGAAGAAGGCACGCGTATTAAAGAAGCACCGGTTTTCGTAGTTCCGGATACGACGAATATTATCAATAACAACAACACCGTGATCAATAATACGGTCATCAACAATGTTACGAATGTCACTAATGTGACCAACGTCACGAATGTCAAAGTTGTTGAGCAAATCGATAACCGCATCATTCTGGAAACCGGCGACCGTTTCTTCGTCCGCGGTGATGACCGTCCGCGTCTGCGCCGTAATGCTGAACGCACTTATTATGATCAGCTACCGCATGGCCGCACCCGCGAAACCATTGTCCGCCCCGGTGGCTATGAGATCGTGACAATCTATGACCGTTACGGTGATATTGTGCAGCGCTCCCGTATTGACCGCAACGGTAATGAATATCTGATGATCTATGTGCCCGATTATGATGATACGCCACGCGCAGCGATTTTCGATGCCGGTTATGATCTGCCGCCGATGCGTCTGACCATTCCGGTGCGTGATTACATCATTGATGTGGCAACAGACCCTGAGCGCGACTTCTATAACTTCCTCAGTCTGCCACCGGTTGAACCGGTAGAGCGCATCTATTCCATTGATGAAGTGCGCCATTCTGCCCGTCTGCGTGACAAGGTTCGCCGTATTGACCTCGATACGATCCACTTTGCCACCGGCAGTGCAGAAGTCTCGCTCTCACAGGCTAAAACTCTGCGCAAGGTTGCTGTCGCGATGCAGAAAGTATTAGCAAAAGACCGGGGTGAAACCTTCTTTATCGAAGGGCACACGGATGCTGTCGGTTCAGACAAGTCCAATCTTGTACTGTCCGACCGCCGAGCCGAATCCGTGGCAAGTTTGCTGACAGAAGTTTATGACATCCCTGCCGAAAATCTCGTTACGCAAGGCTATGGCGAGCGGTTCCTGAAAATTAAGACACAGACCGCAGAACAGGAAAACCGCCGCGTGACCATCAGACGTGTAACGCCATTGGTTCGCCCTGTCGCCCGAAAATAAAAAACAGTCCGGTCAGGCTACATGCCTGACCGGACACTCCCTCAGCCTGCTTACAAAGGCATGACTGATGTCTGCTTTACGGTTTGGCTCGGAACGTCTGTTTTCAGGTTTTGCACGCCTTTAATCCGGCTGAGATATTCCGACTGAAAACGACGATAATCTTCAATAGACTCCGCAACAACGCGGATCATGGCATCGTAGTCACCCAGCATAAAATAACATTCCAGCACTTGCGGTAATTTCAAAATTTCATCCGCAAATTTCTGCAATGTTTCTTCATCCTGCTTATCCAGCCGGATACGGGCGAAAAATGTCAGACTTTTATTGATCTTGGCCGGATTCAAAACCGCCACATAGCGGTCAATCACACCGGCCTCCTCAAGCAGTTTCACCCGTCGCAAACAAGGCGAAGGCGAAAGCCCGACTTCACGCGCCAAATCATTATTCGCAATGCGCCCGTCTTGCTGAAGCACCCGAAGAATCTTCTTATCAACCTCATCCAGCTTCATTGGCTTTAAATTCCATATTAATCAAAAAATTTGACAGATGATGCCAAACATCACCGAAACTGCTTAATAATAGCAAGAAAATTGCGATCATAATGGTTTATTTTGCCAATCCTGATCAATTTTTATACCCAGAAAATCATGGACATTTCACAAGTTTATGCGCCGACTGAAAATACAACAGTGCAGCGCTCCGAGTTTTGGCGTGGCGCACAGGCAGGTTTTCCTGTTCTGCTCGGCATTATTCCCTATGCTTTAGTACTGGGCGCACAGGCAGCGCAAAAAGGACTGACGGTTCTTGAGGTGCCGCTTATGACCGGTCTTAATTTTGCCGGCGGCTCGGAATTTGCAGCCATTCAGCTCTGGACGTCACCGCCACATATTCTGCTGATCGTCGCAATTACTTTTCTGGTCAACAGCCGTCATTTATTGATGGGCGCAGCGCTTGCACCATTCATTCGTCATTTGTCAAAACGCCGGGCATTAGCCGCTTTGTTTTTGATGTGCGATGAAAGCTGGGCTTTAGGTCTGGATGACGCCCGCCGCCGCAAGATGCAAGGTATCTCGAACGGTTTGAGCATGCCGTTTTATCTGGGCGTAGCAATTCCGTTTTACGGAGCCTGGGTCGCATTTACGGCACTTGGCGGTGCCTTTGGCCCGATGATGGGCGATCTGCGGATTTATGGTTTTGACATGGCATTTCCTGCCGTGTTTCTGGTACTGCTTGCCGGTATGTGGAAAGGTTTTGCTGCCGCACGCCCATGGCTGATCAGTCTCGTAGTTGCCGCCACAACTTATCTCACAATACCCGGTGCGTGGTATGTTGCAGCCGGCGCCCTCTCCGGTCTGATCGCAGCCTATCTGCTGGCAGGTGATGAATGATTGACCCGATTGTAGCACTCACCATCGTTCTGATGGCTTCGGTTACCTATCTGACCCGTATTGGCGGCTATGTTTTGTTGCGTAACCGCACCTTGAGCAAACGCGCGACAGCAGTCATGGAGGCCGCACCAGGCTGTGTTCTGATCTCAGTTATCGCGCCGGATTTTGTGTCCGACAGACCGGCAAATCTGCTTGCACTGGCGATTACAATTCTGGCAGCCACACGATTTTCGATGCTGCCGACTGTCATTATCGGCATTGTCTCAGCAGGCTTGTGCCGCTATCTGATCGGATAAGCTGAAGGCTGAAAGATTGCTGCTGTCCGGCTCCATCAAGTGCCGGACAGCATTCTACTCAAATATTCGAATATTCCACAAAACGCGGATCAAAGGTCTGCGAGAATTTCAGATCGCTATTGGCCAGATCAGGATCAAGCTTCTTCAGCATGTCATACATGCTCTTGAAACCATCTTCCGCGATCATGCCCTTTTCTGAATACATCGCACGGGATTTCTCAAAGCCGGTTTTATACAGCTCACGATCCCCAAACAAATATTCTTCCGGCACAGCATCAGCCACTTCGTCCGGCGTCGCATTGTGTATCCAGTTAAGTGCTTTGACAAAAGCATCAACAACACGTTGTGTGGTTACCGGATTGGCATCGATAAAGCTCTGCTGCATATAGACAATCGCTGCCGGATTGGTGCCGTCAAACAAGGCGCGTGTGCCTTCTTCCGTACGGGTATCGAGCAGAATTTTAACGTCGCCATCAACTTCCAGCTTGGTAATAACCGGATCAAGATGAACCAGCGCAGCAATATCGCCCTTTTTGATCGCCGCAACAGCACTTGCACCACCGCCGACACCGATGATTGATGCATCATCAGCTGCAAGACCGTTTTTGATCATCGCATATTGCAGGAACAATGATGTTGATGAGCCGGGTGCAGTTACACCAATATTGCGGCCTTTAAGGTCGGCAATGGTTTTGATTTCATCAGCAAGATCTGTACGAACAGCAATACAAATACCTGGGAAACGACCAAGCTCACATATAGCTTTAATATCCTGACTGCGATGCTGCATACGCAGAGTATGCTCATAAGCACCGGTCACCACATCAACAGAGCCGCCGATAAGTGCCTGCAAAGACTTAGCGCCGCCGCCAAAGTCATTGATTGTGACGTTCAAGTCCAGTTCCTTAAAGAAACCAAGGCGTTCAGCAATCGTCAACGGTAAATAATAGAACAATGGCTTACCGCCAACACCCAGCATCAGATCGGTTTTTTCCGGCTTTGCATCAGCATCCTGAGCATAGGCAGGGAGTTGTGCAGCAATGCTTGTCAGCCCGAGAATGGCAGCACCCAGCATCAAATCGCGACGCGTCATCTTCATGAATATACTCCTTGCATTGATCTGTTAAACACCGTTCGGCCCGGCAACTTTAGGTTTCCAAACCAGTAATCGCGTCTCTGCAATCGACACAACCCAATCGATAAGCAACACGAAAGCTGTCAGCACAATCATGCCGGAAAATACACCGGTCACATCGAAAACGCCTTCGGCCTGATGAATGAGATAGCCAAGCCCTGCAGATGAACCGAGATATTCGCCGACAACCGCGCCGACAACCGCAAAACCGACAGCCGTATGCAGACTGGAAAACATCCATGATAAAGCAGAAGGCAAATAAACATTCCGCAACAACTGGCGTTCGTTCATGCCCAACATGCGTGCATTGGCAAGCACGGTCTGGTTCACCTCTTTCACACCCTGATAGACGTTGAAAAACACAATGAAGAAGACCAAAGACACACCCAGTGCTACTTTTGACCAGATACCGAGACCAAGCCACAACATGAAAATCGGTGCCAGTACCACGCGCGGCAACGAATTGGCGGCTTTCACATAAGGGTCAAAAATCGCAGCAACCACCGGCTTACGTGCGAACCAGAAACCGATCAGCACGCCGCCGACAGAACCGATAACAAAGGCCAGCATCGCTTCAAGCAATGTAATGCCGAGATGATACCAGATACTGCCCTCCGCAAACCATTTATAGATGCGGATAGCGACTTGTGTCGGCGTTGCGAAAAAGAACTTCGCATTCGCGGGGTTGCCGAATAAATGTGTTTCAGTGAAAAGATACCAGACGAGAATAACGAATACGGCAACACTGAGCTGCGCCAGAAACAAAAGAGGCTTGTTCATTTACGTACTCCGCTCGTCTGCTGATAGCCTTTCAGAACTTCCTCTTTCAAAGCTCCCCAAATTTCACGATGAATTTCATGGAACTGGTCATGCAAGCGGATTTCAGAAATCTCACGCGGGCGTTTCAGAGGAATTTGATACTCGGCCATTATGTGTGCGCGTGGTCCCGCAGACATAATCACCACACGATCGGCAAGCGCAATTGCCTCTTCCAGATCATGCGTTACAAACATCACTGCTTTGCGATCCTGAGACCAAAGCTCCAGCAAAAGATCGCCCATAATAACGCGGGTTTGCGCATCAAGCGGACCAAAAGGCTCATCCATCAGCAAATATTTAGGATTGCGGATGAGAACCTGCGCAAGGCCAATACGTTTACGCTGACCACCCGACAACATATGCGGATAACGGTCACCAAAATTGGCAAGGCCAACACGTGCCAGCCAGTCTTGTGCCAGTTCACGTGCTTGTTTCTTAGGCGTGCCAGCAATTTCCAGCCCGATTGCAACATTCTCAAGCACCGTTTTCCACGGCATCAGAGCATCCTGCTGAAAAAGATAACCGGCCTGACGATTAAGGCCGCTCAGACGTGCCCCGCCGATTTCCACATGACCGTTTGCAGGAGTCAGTAAACCTGCCACAGCATTCAGCAATGTTGATTTACCGCAGCCTGTGGGGCCGACGATTGCAACAAATTCATTCTCAGCAACCTTAAGATTGCTTTCCGCTACCGCATCATACCGGCCGCCATTAGCCAGCTTGAAAGAGATAGCGACATCTTTAAGTTCAATAACTGTTTTAGAAGTATTTTCCGATTGAACAGCACTGGTCGGGGCATTCATTGTCCTGCTCCTTTACGAGGCAGACAAGGCACCATGCCATAATGGTTCATATAGTTCATTCCTCCGGAGACATGCTCAGACGGCAGGGCAAACATTACAAATGTCAGCCCTTAATATCAGAATTTGTAACAGATCATGCCGTCTCTAACATCTCATCGCAAGAATACGCAATCAAAAGCGCTATATAATTTGCATTATATCCACAAATGAAACCCATACGAAAGATAATTACCTAAAGATCAAAATGAGCGCTGAGTTCAGAGAATGATAACTGCGCCTTTTTTCCTATTGTCGTCACATTCGACGATGCGTGTAAAATAACGCACAGAGTAATATCTACATAACGATCTGCCTCAACCCATTGCGGATATGTTGAGGCAGATATATTGCGTCAAATTTCAACTAATCATGTGCATTCAGAACAGCGGTAGCAATTGCAATATCCTGAACAGCTAATCCTGTCAGCGTAGCGATCGAAATATCTGCACTACTTTTCCGGCCGCTAAGCTTTCCGGCAACGACTTCGCCCAGTTCAAAAACTTGATCAGCAGACAGCTCTGTATCACCGAATGCATGATGCAGTTCGCCACGATGTCGCGCCTGCTCACGACTGTCGGTGACCACAATATCAGCCTTATGAATAAGCGCTGCTTCCAACTCCTGCTTTTCCGGCGTATCCGCACCGATAGCCGTAATATGCGTACCTGCTTGTATCATATCTGCAGTTAAGATGGCTTCACGGCTTGCAGTTGTCGTCACGATTAAGCGTGCTTCTTGTGCCACTACGGCTGGTGTATCCGCAATGGTGACCTTATAGCCTTTCGCCGTCATACGCTGCGCATAATGCTGCGCCTGCTCACCACGTCGTCCCCAAACAATTAGATTTTTACAAGGCCGGACTTTCTGCAATAGTTCCACCTGCAATTCTGCTTGCATTCCTGTGCCGATAACGCCGATCACGCTGACGGTTTCCGGTGCCATATAATGTGCCGCAACAGCACCGGCCGCTGCCGTGCGTAAATCTGTCAGCCGCCCGCGATCATTGAGGATTGCACCAAGCTCGCCGGTCAGCTTGCTGAAAACCAGCATCAAGCCGTCACTTGTATTCAGCCCCTTGGCCGGATTTTCAAAAAAACCGGAAGCGATTTTAATGACGTAAGTATCACCTTGCGTGAAATACCCGTATTTAATGTGGGTCTCTCCCGGAGGATTACTGAAGATCAGCTCCCCCGGCAGCGGCACAACCGCCTCTCCCCGTGAAAATGCAGCAAAAGCGTCCCCGATCAGCGGCACAATATCCAGTTGCTGAACACGGTTTTCAATCTCGGTCTGGTTTAAAATAACAGGCGATCCGGCTGACATTCAGTTTCCTTAAAAATAGCAGTCGCATACGATGCTGGAGCACCGTCAAAGCTGCTGAAAAGAGAGAAAAAAGCCGTGCGTGATAATCAAAACCGCACGGCCAGATTGTTATTGATGATCCACAGCAATAACCACGATTGTATCGTCCCGCCGGACAAGTCCCTGTCCGGCCACGCAGAATAGCAGACCAGCTTTAGGCGCTTTGACCGGAGACGGTGCTTTGTCATTGCGGTCAGTGTGATGAATATAACCGATAATATCACCTGCCTGCAGTTCAGTCCCAAGCGGCACAACCGGTTCGTATAATCCGGCATCATCGGCATGAATGTAATAGCCCGCATCAGGCACTGTCACGAGCCGTTGCGTGGGTTGTTTTACAACATTCCTGCCATTCACAGTCTGTATTTGTTTCAGATGCTGCAAGGTTGACAGAATACCATCATAGGTCAGTGTCATAGTCTCGACACTAATACAAGCACTGCCGCCAAGCTCGCTCGAGAGCATCAGCTTACCGCTTTTTTCAACCACATCATCCAGCATAACATCAGCATGCGGCTCACGGATGATCACCGTCAGCGGCGCGCCGAAAGCGAGTGCGGCATCAATAAACCTCTGATTTTCCGCTTCATTCTCCTGCGCATGTATAAATGTACAGGGCACAAAATTCAGCGTGCGTCCGCCGGAATGCAGATCAATCACATTATCACAACGAGGCACCAGTTGCGTTGACACAAAATGTGCTAGACGCTGTGTCACTGAGCCTCTGGCGTTCCCCGGAAATTCACGATTGAGATTTCTGTCATCAACCGGAGACAACCGCTGACCACTCATAACCGCCGGCAAATTGAGAGACGGAATAATCACAATCGTACCGCTGATCTCCTCCGGCTTCAAATGATGCGCCAGTTTTGACAGAGCCACCTGCCCTTCATATTCATCACCGTGATTGCCGCCCAGCAGCAATGTCACCGGACCGGCACCGTTTTTCAGCAGATAGACCGGAATGCGGATATTCTGCCAGGCACTGGTATTCACAGAGCTTGGCAGATGAATATAAGCACTCTGCCTGCCGTCTTTTGTCCAATCTATTTCAAGGCTGGCCATGGCTGTCTCCTTGTCGGGTCAGGCATTTTCTGCAGAATTAATAACGTTCAGAACCGTAGAGAACTCGAAGTTACCGCCGCAGAGCAAAACCACGTTCACCTGACCTTTGCAGTCTTCCGCAACCTTCAGATAACCGGCAAGAGCAAGCCCTGCCGCACCTTCAACAAGGTGATGCTCTTTAATGGCAAGCTGCGCGAGGGCACTGGCAATTTCGTCTTCCGAGCATGTCACCACCTCATCAACGACTTCAATGGCGAGGGGCAGTGTAATGCTGTCATCATCCATACCGCCTGCCACGCCGTCAGCGAGGGTTGGCAGATGTTCGGTTTCAACGACCTTGCCTTCCTGCATTGAAACAGCCAGCGTACAGGAGGCTTCAGCGGCAATACCATAGACCTTGGTTTGCGGGCTAAAACTTTTCAAAACAGAACCGATGCCGCTGATCAGACCGCCACCGCCCATAGCGATAAACACATTATCAATGCGCGGTGCCTGCTCCAGCAGTTCAAGTCCGATTGTTCCCTGTCCGGCAATAATCTGCTCATCATTGTAAGGCGATACATAGGTCAGACCGCGTTTAACCGCAGCTTCCTGTGCATGGACTTCCGCCTGCCCTGAATCCTCTCCGGAAAGCACAACTTCAATCCCATAGGAGCGGATTTTCGCTAATTTTGCTTTTGATACACCAACACCGAGGTAAACGGTCATCGGACGGTTCAGCAATGCGGCGGCCTGTGCAGACGCAATGCCGTGATTGCCCGACGAGGCAGTGATAACGCCCTTATCTTTCGGTAAAGCGGTGATCTTACTCATTGCTCCCCTGAATTTAAAAGAGCCGGTTTTCTGTAAGTGCTCTGCCTTGAAATACAGATCTGAACCGGTCTCCGCACCGATCTCACGCGAGGCAATCAGAGGCGTGATTTCGATATAATCACCGATACGCTTTCTTGCCTGAACAGACCGTGCCGCGCTTTTCAGATATTCCGTCATTTTCGTTTCCATTTCCCAGATTAAATTTCATTTCGCCCGTTACAACGGGGAAATATCCGTGCCGTACCATTTCTCAGAAAGCTGCTTCACAGTGCCGTCCTTGATGGCAGCAGTGATCGCCGTATCAAAAAGCTGTTTTAAAGCATCATCGCCCTTACGCATGGCAGCACCCACGCCCTCCCCGAAAACTCCGCCCATTAGGACAGGGCCTGCAATTTTGTAGTCTGAAAAACCGGGCTTTTTCAATTCAGCTTCCAAGGCTGTCAGATCTGCAATGGTTGCATCAATACGGCCGGATTGCAGATCAAGATTGAGCTGCTCAACCGTCTTATAATAAGTGATCGTCACATCATTCTTGAGATAGGCTTCAAGAAAAGCCCCGTTGGTTGATGCCAGCTGAACACCAACAGTTTTGTTTTTCAGCTCTTCTGCCAGCAGACGAACCGGCGCTTCTGATGCTTTTTCATCCGACAAATTATAGCGCTGTATATCTTCTGCGAGCCGCCCGACAGCAGCTTCCGGCAGCATCGTAGCGTGATAAGTCGCAACATAAGGCACCGAAAAATCCAGTACCTTTTTGCGCTCATCCGTAATGCTCATGGCTGCCATGATCACATCGTATTTGCCAGCATTCAGCGCAGGAATAATACCATCCCAATCCTGCGCCACGATCTCGCACGTATGGTTCATACGTTTGCAAAGATCTTCGGCCAGATCAATTTCAAATCCGGCGAGCTTTCCCGAAGGTTCAGTGAAATTCCACGGTTTAAAGGCGCCTTCAGTCGCAATTTTTAAAACCGCTTTGTCCTCCGCAAAGGACGCACTGCTGCAAGCTGTCAGCACGGATGCTGAAAGTGCAAAAAACAATAAATTTTTACGAATGAGCTGCATGAGACTGTTCCCGTTTTTATTGAACTGATCATGCATAAGCGTCTGAAAAGGCAGCGTTGAAAAATCTGATCAGATTTCCCGCACGCCATTTTCAAATCCGGCTATGTATAATCATTTTTTATATGAGAACTACGTTTACAAAAGAAACAGAACCTGAATACTGTCTTTATTCCTATAAGGGTATAAGGAAAATTGAATGATTGATCTTGATCCAAAATTGTTGCGCGCCTTTGTGACGGTGGTTGAGGTCGGGACAATCAATGGTGCTGCTCGCAGTCTCAACCGCACACAAGCGGCTGTCAGCATGCAAATTCAGCGGCTGGAAGAATTACTGGATATCAAGCTGTTTGAACGTTCTGCCCGCGGCCTCAAAATGACTGCGGCGGGCATGGTTCTGCTGTCACAGGCACAGGAGATTTTGCGTATCAGTGATGATGTGCTTGGCAGACTATCGAGCCTGTCCGGTTCCGGTCGTGTACGGCTCGGCGTTCTGGAAGATTTTGCCTCTTCCGGCCTGATTGAGATTTTAAAAAAATTCCGCGATCAGTACAAAGATGTGCAGATTGATATTGTGGTTGAAAACAACCGCACATTAGGCGCGCGCTTTGAAGAAAAGAACATCGACCTTGCCATTTGTGATGTCAGTGTTCTTGACCGCAAACCGGTGATCGAATGGACAGAACAGCTTTACTGGACGGTGCGGGATGATATTTGTATTGCACCGGACGGCACTTTGCCGATCATCATGTTTGATGAGTTATGCCCCTGGCGGGAGCGGGCAGTTGACGCGCTCAATAATATCAACTGGACCATGGTTTGTGAGGCCGGTGCGCTGGCAGCAGTCAGCACCGCAATCCGTGTCGGCGTCGGTGTCGGACTGATGACCTACCACACTATTCCTCCGGATTGCCGTGTGCTGCGCCAGTTGTCCCAGCTTGCACCGTCATTTCCGGTTACATTGGGTCTGTTTTCGCAAAGTGACCCACAGCGTCCTGTGCGCACGATAACGCAGATGATTGCAGAACACATCAATAGCAGCGTAACCAAAACGCTCATATGAGGAATGAAACACTTAGTCAGTCACACCCAACCAAAATGCGCCCTGACAGTATAGTTTAAAAGCTATCCGATCAGGAAAAGGCATCGCTGTTGCTCGTTTCTGACAAAAGCGATGCCGTTTCCGGTTTCTTACTCGTCGAGATCAACATTCTTAAAGCGATGAGAACCCAACGGTTCCATCACATAGTTTTTGACCTTTTTCGACATCGGCAGCACAACGGTTGAATGGGCAATCGGCAGCCATGGTGCCTGCTCATCAATATATTCCTGCGCTTTTTCATAGATCTCTTTACGCTTTGTAGCGTCAGAGGTGATACGTCCCTGCTGTAACAGATCATCCACCGGCTTATAGCACCAGTTTGACATGTTGCTGGAACCGATTGCCGAGCAAACAAAGAAGAAACTCAGCATATTATCCGGATCGCCATTATCACTGGTCGCCCCGAGGATCACTGCACCGTCACGCGCTTTGTCACGGCTTTTCTTGAGATATTCGCCCCATTCATAGGAAACGATCTCAACCTTCACGCCGACCTGAGCCAGATCAGACTGCATCATCTCTGCAGTACGACGGGCATTCGGCATATAAGGTCTGGCAACCGGCATCGCCCAGATCTTCATATTGAGATCTTTAACACCGGCCTCATCCAGCATTTTCTTTGCCAGTTCCGGATCATAAACCGGACCTTTAATCGCGCCGTTATAACTCCACATTGTCGGCGGCACGCCGGTTTGCGCAACCTGTCCGAAGCCCTGATAGATACTATCGACAATCGCC
Source organism: Hyphomicrobiales bacterium (assembly GCA_900470735.1). Classification (GTDB taxonomy): domain Bacteria; phylum Pseudomonadota; class Alphaproteobacteria; order Rhizobiales; family Rhizobiaceae; genus Pseudochrobactrum. The sequence goes on from UCCC01000004.1 coordinate 65,039, forward strand.
TGACGGTTGATCGCCATATTCAGTGCTTTACGCACTTCCACCTTGTCAAAAGGCGCAACAAGCGTGTTGTAAGACATATAAGCGACATTGAGTCCCGGTTGCTCCACAACTGTCAGCGACGGATCGGCTTTAAGCCCCTCCACATCCGCCGGAGCCGGATAAGGTGCAATCTGGCATTCGCCCGCTTTCAGACGTTGCATACGCGTCGTGGAATCCACGGTAATCGCAAAAATCAGCGTATCAATTTTCGGCTTACCGCCCCAGTAGTCAGGATTCGCTGCGAAACGAATGACTGCATCCTGCTGATAGGCATTAAACACAAAAGGGCCTGTGCCGACAGGCTTATGATCAAGATCCAGCTGATTGCCGGATTTCTCCAGCTGAGCCGCATATTCTGCAGACAGAATAACACCGAAATTCAGCGCCAGTTTCGCCAGCAGCGAGGCATCCGGCTGGTTGAGCACAAATTTGACCGTATGATCGTCCACTTTCACGATCTCTTTGACGATCTTGCCCATCTCCATCGCATCGAACATTTCCCAATTGCCCATGCCGGTATAATTATACCACGGACTGGTTTTGTCGATCTGACGGTTATACGAGAACAATACATCATCCGCGTTGAATTCACGCGACGGTGTAAAATAATCCGTTTTCTGGAACTGCACGCCTTCCCGCAATTTCAGCACATATTCCAGATTATCATCCGAAATTGTCCAGCTCTCGGCCAGTCCCGGTACGATCTCTGTTGTGCCGGCTTTAAACTCAGTCAGACGATCATAGACCGTCTCGGATGAGGCATCCCATGTGCTGTTTGTCGAGTAAAGCGCAGCATCAAAACCTTCCGGCGAACCTTCGGAACAATAAACCAGTGTCTTAGCCTGTGCGGCAACCGTTCCGCCAACAATTGCAAGCGCACCGGAGAGCAATGTTGCACCCAGCAACGCTGCCCGAGATGAAAACAAACGCATAATCTTCCTCCCCATTATGCACCCAATTTTAGATTTCGAGCCGACCGGCTGATGTTTTCTGACCACGACCAGCGGACCAAACCGGATCCGGTGTCGTCCACAGTGCATCACAGCGAATAAGCTTCGCAACTTCAGCAGCCTGCAAATTCAGAAAACGCTCGCCCTTTTCAGCCGTAGCGCTGCGTGGATCGCCCCATGTACCGGTCGTCGGTGCATGCTCAGAGAAGGAATAGAAGCGCGTTGCTCCCTTTGGCAAATTTTCCAGCGGATGCTGCTGATTACCGAAAGCCTGCTCGAAACGGTCTGAGCGCACGGTTTGCGGCGTAATTGCCAGCATTACCGAAGCTTCACCTTCACAGGCGTGATGCGCACCGGTATCGACCTCAAAAATCTGCGCTGTTTCTTCCGGAGCCAACTCCCAAGGCAGTGTTGATACAATCGGCATCGAGAATTCAACAGCCAGTTCACGCACTGCGACCGCCAGCGGATCAATATTTCCACCATGACCGTTCACGATCAAAAGACGTGAGAAGCCGAGTGCTTTAAGGGAACGTACAATACATTGCAGAACTTTGCGCAATGCTTCAAAATCAAGCGTAATCGTCCCGCCGAATGGCAAATGATGTTCACTCATTCCGAGCCACAAACCCGGCAATACCGCCACAGGCATTTCACCGGAAACCAGACGCGCCGCACGAATTGCTGCTTCAGAGGCACTCGCAGTATCAGTAATAACCGGCAGGTGCGGACCGTGCTGTTCCAGCGAACCGATCGGCAAAATTGCCAGTGCATTTTTACCTGCTGCAATCTCCCGCAAATCCGGTGCGGTCATACGTGCCCATTCAACTTCTGCTACCATTTCTCTCTCCCGCTCATATAAAATAAAACCGGCACATGACGTGCCGGTTGATGATTAATTTGTTTTGTGCAGAAACCGCTCCGGTGCCAATGCTTCAGCAGTGACGCCAAGTTTCACCAATTCATCCGGCAATGGCTCATGCCTGACCAGCTTCGCGGTCATATCCGCCAAAGCCAGCGAGACCTGAAAACCGTAGCCGCCTTGTCCGACCAGCCAGAAGAAACCGGATAAACGCGGATCAAAGCCAACCACCGGCGTACGATCCGGTGAAAATGTCCTCAGCCCTGCCCATGGCGTTGAAGGGCGACCAATGTGCAGTGTGGTGGCCTGCTCAATACGGTCAACGGCGATCGCAACATCCAGATCTTCCGGATAGGCATCACAAGGCGGCGTATCGGTTTCATCGGCCAATGAGCCGATCAGACGTCCGGCATCCGGCTTGAAATAAAACTGCTCATGCAGATCAACGACCAATGGCCATTCACGCAAGGCTTCATCCTCTGCATCGAACATAAAAGCTGTGCGGCGCTTCGGCTGCATACCGAGACCGGACAGCCCTGCCCGCTCAGCGATGACATCCGCCCATGCCCCGGAAGCATTGATAACAATATCTGCCTCGTAAGCACCGGTATTCGTCACCACCTGAAATCCGTTTTCGGTTTTACGGATTTCCATCACTTCTTCACCAAGGCGCACAGTTCCTCCCGCTGCTTTAAACTGAGCGGCACGGTCGTTGAGCATCTTGTTGGTATCAATGTCCATGGCGTCAGCTTCATAGACACCGCCGCAGGTCTTATCCTGCGGAACCACGGCAATTATTGCATGAACATCTGCGGCAGACAGGCGACGTACTGACGGCAAGAGCGCCTGCAATTCCTGTGCCAGTTCATCAATCGCAGCATCATCAGTCACACCACCAATATGCAAAGCACCACGACGATGTTCAAAGAAACCGCTATTTTCCAATGCCGGACGACTGGCAACCGACAATCCGCGTACAACACGGTTACCGTAGGTTTCCGAGAAGAGAGCGGCCGAGCGGCCGCTCGCATGATAGCCAAGCTGTTTTTCGCGCTCCAGCAACAGAACTGAAGACGACTGAGCCAAAACAGCAGCAGCGGAAAGGCCTGCAATGCCTCCGCCGATAACGATAATAGTTTTTGAATTTTCTCCCATGCAGAATTGCTATGTCAGTTTTCTGACTTAGTCAATATTTAGCATATAATAAAAATCTTGCTCCGTTTTCTCACCCAGAATAAGATAGCGACAGGAATTAAAGCGGAGTAAAAATGTCCGGACAGCCCAATCTTGCCAATTGCCTGCGCAAACTGCGCAAGAACCACCAATGGACGCTGCAACAAGTCAGCGACCGCACCGGCGTTGCGGTTTCCACGCTGTCCAAAGTTGAGAATGATCAGTTGTCTCTGAGCTATGACAAACTGCTGCAAATCTGCCATGGTTTAGGCATTCATGTTACCGAACTTTTAAGCTGCGATAATGATCCTGCCACAAATCGCGCACGGCGTTCTGTAAGTTCGGCCATGTCGACATTGCGTCAGCTGACGCAAAATTACGATTATCATTATCTGGCAACCGATCTCATCCGCAAAAGAATGGTACCGATCCATGCTTTTGCCCGTGCCCGCTCAATGGAAGAATTCGGTCCCCTGACCAGACATGCCGGTGAGGAGTTTCTGATTGTTCTCAATGGTGAAATTGAACTGCATACCGATCAATATAAGCCGGTACGGCTGAAAGCCGGTGAGAGTGTCTATATCGATTCAACCATGGGACATGCCTATCTATCGGTGAGCGAGCAGGATGCAGAAATCCTGTGTGTCTGTTCCGGTAGTGAGCCGGACATGGAAAACACCCTGCTCGGCATCAGCTCTCTGCAAATTGTAGACGAGTAGACCGCACAATTTGCGTATTCATCCCCGACTTCTGTCCTGTGCAACACGGGGATATGGCACAGCCTGTCCCCGTGTTGTGTTTTGAATACTCAGGCCTGGCCCTTTTGTAAATCCAGCCATTCGTCTTTACCAATGCGGCTGATATGCTCAACACGGTAGTCGCTCATAAACTGGTTGAACTGCTTTTCTTCCGTGTGATGGTGTTTGAAACCGCATTTTGCCTGCGCTTTAAAAGACTGCTCATTCTCGGCGAAATAACCGCACCAAAGAGCGGCCATGTTCAACTCTTCAAAAGCATGGCGCATCAGTTCTTTCACCGCTTCCGGAATAAAACCCTGCCCCCAGAACGGCACGCCGATCCAATAGGCGACTTCTGCTTCATTATCTGCAATGTCAAAATTACTGTCTTTGCCAATCAACAAACCGGCCATGCCGATAGCAACATTATCTTCTTTCAACGCAACAGCGTAAATTGCCGGATGTGAAAACACAGTACGGATAATGTCCAGGCTTTCTTCTTCACTCTGGTGCGCCGGCCAGCCTGCGATCGGTCCGACACGGTCGTCACTGGCATATTGATAAAGACTTGCTGCATCACTCTCCAGCCATGGCCGCATGATGAGACGTTCTGTTTTAAGCATGATTTTTCTCGCTTGTTATCCTCAATAATGTTGCGTTGTTTAAAAACAGGACAGAGAGATTGACAACGGCAGGAATTAAGCAAATTAGGTAATAATGAAAACTAAATAGTATATTTTTACATATTTTCTTTGGATCAATGGATAAAAAAGAAACAAATAGCACACTCAGCCTGATCAGTGGCGATGAGTTCAGGAGGGGCGAAAGCCCGCTCGCAGAGACAGATAATCAGCTTTTGTCTCTGAGTTATCTTGTGCTGCTTATCTGCCAGACGGGATCTGCGGAATTTGACGTCAACTTTCGGCGCTATCAGATGCAGAAAGATGATTTTCTGGTTCTCTACGATGACTCCATCGCTATGGTGAGAAACAGATCAGCAGATTTTTCATGCTCTTATTATTTGATCGATCGTTCCATGGCCGCAGATATTGCATATGGCTTACCAAATGAACTGTTTCTGTTTTTAAGCCGCCATCCGTTTTTCACTGCTGATAGCAATACAATCAGTTTTCTGCGGCTATGGGAGCAGATGACGGCGCACCTTCAGGAACAAGTGCTGCAATATCAGAGAACCATTCTGGTCAATCAGTTTCAAAACCTGTTTTTATGGCTTTCCCATAAAACAGCCGGTTTCGATATTGCAGAGAAAAATGACTATAGCAGACAGGAAGCGCTCTGCTGGAAATTCTGGGAACTGATATTTTTGCATTGCAGGCAGCAGCGCGACGTTGCTTTCTATGCCGGCCTGCTCAATGTGACGCCCTATTACCTTTCACAACTGACCAGACGCTTTTTCAACGATGCCCCGAAGACTCTGATCGACCGCCAAGTAATTCTGGAAATAAAAAAACAGCTGTTACAGCCCAAAAGATCAATGCAGCAAATTGCCGATGATCTGCAATTTACCGATGCATCCTATCTGAGCAAATATTTCAAACGTCATACCGGTATTGGGCTCACAGACTACAGAAAAATGATATCATGAAGACGCATGCTCCCGATGTTTTAACTTACAGCAAGTTTGAGCCATAATGTCTGTAACACCCGCTATACCTGCCGAAATTGATGCCGCTTTTGCCCGCTTGAGTGCAGCGGCAAGATCACGCTTAATCGAAATTCGCAGATTAATTTACGAAGTTGCCAGTACAACACCGGCCATTGGCCCGTTGACAGAAACACTCAAATGGGGCGAACCGGCCTATCTCACCACAGCCAGCAAAAGCGGCACAACAATTCGTCTGGGCGTGGCAAAATCCGCACCGGATGATTGTGCATTATTTTTCAACTGTAAAACATCACTCGTTCAGCAATTCAGAGAACAGTTCACCGGTCATTTTCTCTTTGAGGGCAACCGTGCTTTAATCATTTCCGGTCAGTCAGATCTGCCGGTGACGGAGCTGTCATTCTGCATCTATGCCGCGCTCACTTATCATAAGCCCGTCAAACCGGCAGTGCATGAATGATCCATGCCAGTCCTTTGGCAAAATTCTTATCCCAATCGGTATCATTACTGTCTAATTGCGCAGATCAATGCGGATATTTGCATGATATCTCTTAAATGGTCTGAATTGGCAGGATACATCCCTGCCAATCTTGACAAATATCCCAGAATATAACTGTATCGTAAGAACAAAAAGCGAGCTTTGAATAGCCTGTATTTTCGTTCCGCAATCAAAATATAGTCGAGGATTGCCAATTGAAAATCATTGCAGATACCGCTCTTACCACCCTTGCCGTTCTTTTTTCAGGGGCAACTGCCTTTGCCGCACCGACCTATCTGTCGTGCGAATTTTCAGGCTCACAAGTGTTCAACTTTGCGCTCGATGAATCCAAAGGGACTTTTGGCGTTTATGTACCAGCCTCAGGCAGCGAACGATCCGCTGAAGGTACATTTGCCAATGGCAAAGCCAGCCTGAATGAAGGCTCGGTTGCATGGGAAATTGATCTCGCAAAGAACACCATCATCCGTGACAAACGTATGGTCGGTGAAAAAGACAACGGCACATGCAAATCAATTACCGCTGCAGAAAGCGGTTTTAAAGAATAATTTCTGAATTGAATTTTGTCACTGCAGCGCACAAAACCGGCATTGGTTAATCTTGCTCTTATTATGAGAACATAAATGAATACCCAACTGAATCTCTACCAGAAAAAGCATAAGCTGATATTGGGCGGTCTTGGCGTTGCAGCGCTTCTTGTCGGTGTTATTGTGATGCTTATCAATGGCTCTGATCCGGAGAGTATCATCAGACCTTTGCGAAATCCGGTGATCTTTTATGCGCTCATGTTCACAGGTCTTGCACTGACACTTTACCTTTTACGGTTCGTGTTCAGCAGCTTACGTCATCCGAAACCACGCGTTATTTTATCCGCATCCGGCGCTACTGTAGATGGCTTCTCAGGACGATTTAGGCGCCATGGGAAGAACTTGCAGGTTACAGTGTCAATAACTCATCCATGTTTGTACTGCATCTCAAAGATATACAGGCCTATCTTGATAAGACACCTCAGGGACGGCCAAAAGAAACTGCAAAAGCCTGACAGGGAATTTCGGCAGTCCGTTACTGATCGAAACCAATATGCTTGATGCTGACGCCAATACGATTAAGAGTTTTCTTGAAAAATATATTCGAGAAATCAAATCTTAAGCAGCAAAGCTATTGAGTTTCCACATCCAGCCCTGCGGCTTTCCATGACGGAAAACCGTCCTGCAAAAAGCGGGCTTGGATACCTTTAGCCTGTAAAATCGCGACTGCATTCGGTGACAGCACGCATTTTGAACCACGGCAATAGGCAACAACTTCCTGATCCCGTGCAAGTTCGGAAAGGCGCTGTTCCAGTTCTGTGAAAGGAATATTGATCGCCCCCGGCAAATGCCCTGACGCAAATTCATCTTCCGGCCGCACGTCCAGAATAGTCACGCTACTTTCGCGTAATCTCTCCAGTAATTCCTCACGTGATACTGCCTCCAGCCGTTCCCGCTGGTGGAAACTATCAGAGACAAGCGAACGGATCTCAGCCTGATTGAACTCTGCAAGCCGCGTCAGCGCTGTCAGCAGCTCAATAATCGGTCCGTTTGCAAGGCGGTAGAAGACGTTTTTACCATCGCGCCGCGTCTGCACAAAATTCGCACGCTTCAAATTCTGCAAATGTTGCGAGGCATTGGCGATTGTCAGCCCTGACAATTCCGCGAGACGTTCAACAGAACGTTCGCCCTGCGCTATGTGTTGTAGCAGCATCAGACGTTGCGCGCTGCCGACAGCGCGCGCGAGTTCGGCAATATCTGCAAAAAACTGGTTTTGTATCTCATCCTGAATCATAGATTTTCTATAGCACGCACTTATTGATCAATCAATTAATTGAATATATGATTGAGGTATTCAAATTTACTGCAGATCATCAATCTGTATTCCGCTTCTCATGAGGTAAACTGTGTTACCGGAAATTGAACTTCTGACCCGAGCCGTTGTCATCGGCATTGGTGCAACCATCATTATGGACTTATGGGCCATCCTGTTAAAACGCGTTTTTTCTGTTCCGTCACTGGATTACAGGATTGTCGGCCGCTGGATTTTGTATATGCCGCAAGGCAAATTCAAACATGATAATATTTTGAAAGCCGCCCCTGTTTCCGGAGAACGCGCGCTCGGCTGGTTCGCCCATTATGTGACCGGCATTGTGTTTGCAGCTCTGTTATTATTGATTGCAGGACTGCAATGGACGCAAAACCCGACCATTCTTCCCGCATTGGCTGCCGGTATCATCAGTATTGCCGCACCGTTTTTCATCATGCAGCCTTGTTTTGGTTTTGGTATTGCGGCATCTAAAACACCGGCACCGGCCACAGCACGGCTTCGCAGTCTGATGAACCATAGCATTTTTGGTATCGGGCTTTATCTGGCAGCCCTGCTGACCGCTTCGCTCTGGTAATGATTGATAGTTATAAAATTCATGAAAACGGGCGGTCAAAACCGCCCGTTTTTTATTCAATACGAGCCGGTTCGCTCAGGTAAAAACATCAACCAGATTGCCACCAACAGATAAATTCCCGTACCTGCGGCAAAAGCCAGTGCGTAGCCTTCCACGACATCTGCCCGTAGTCCTGCCACAGACATAAAGATTGCCAGCCCGATTGTCGGCCCCAGCTCCATTGCCGTATTCATCACACCGCCAGCCAGTCCGGCCTGATGTTCCGGCACATTGCTGGTCGACATCACTGCAGAGCCGGAAAAGACAAATGCGATCCCCACGGATACAAGGATCTGCCCCGGCACCATGCCCAACAAATAGCCGGTCTCACGATGCAGCCAGGAATAAAGGAACAATCCGACGGCAGCGATCAGAAAGCCTGCAATCGTTACTTTTCTGGCACCAAAACGATAAACTAACGGTGACGTAAATTGGTTGGCTACCAGCAAAGCGATGATCAGCGGCAGAAAAGACAAAGCTGTTGTCAAAGCTGACCATCCGCGCACCTGCTGCAAATACAATGACGGCAGCAGTTCAATCAGCATCGAACCCGCTGCGGCCAGCAACATACCGATCAATCCTGCTGCGCGGTTGGCATCCAGCAGAAAACGCGGGGGTAAAAGCGGCGACTTCATCCGCTGTTCCAGCAACAAGAAAACAATCAACAGCAGCAAACCTGCCAGCAACGGCATCCAGACATGAGGTGATGCCCATGGTTGACCACCGCTGCGGATCAAAGCATAGCTAGTCAGTACAATCGCGGCTGTCGCCAGCAGCGCACCAAGCAGATCAAGTTGCAGTTTTATATCATTATTGCGCGGCCGGTTTGGCGGCAACAGTCGCCCGCTCATTAACAGTCCTGCCAGTGCGACACCAACCGGCACAACAAACATCCAGCGCCATGAAATCCATGCTGTCACAATGCCGGACAGCACAAAGCCCAAAGTCGCGCCGAGAACCGACACACCACCCCAAATCGCCATTGCCTTACCGAAACGGATCGGGTCCGGATAGATATTTCGTAAAATTGCCATTGCCGCCGGTGCGGTTATGGCACCACCAATGCCTTGTATAAAGCGCATTGCCGCAAGCACATTATAGGACGGAGCAAAAGCTGCCGCCACCGATGACAGACCAAACAGGCTAAGCCCGATCAGGAACATCGGTCGCTCCGGAAAACGGTCAGCCAGACGCCCGCCGAACAATAACAATCCGCTGAAAGGCAAGCCATAAGCAACCTGCAGAAACAGCATTTGCGCGCTGTCTAAATTGAAGTCCGCTGCAATTTTTGGCAGCGGGATCATGATCAGCGCGATGGTAAAAATCAAAGTCGCCTGCACAAAAGCCAGCAGAACAAACCCTGCGCGCTGTTTACTTTCGGATATTGAATGCGCTTGCATCACCTGAGGAGAAATATTCATCAAAGTTTTGTTTCATTTTCGGGTTGCAGACAAAAAGGGACGAACAACACCTCCACAGTGTCGTCAGACGCCATGTCCTGCGGTTGTTATAAATATCGGGAAGGAAGGCTGATGTCGCAGCTTTATCCGGCAGCAACAGCGGTGGCATATTCCTTCAAAATAGCCTCATAAGCACTCTTCGGTGCCAAGCCGACAATCTGGTCAACCATGTTTCCTACCTGAAAGATCACCACCGCCGGAATACTGGTAATGCCGCATGCTGATGCAATTTCAGGATTGGCATCGATATCCACCTCGGCAAATTGCGCAATATTTGCGAGCTCTCCGGCAAGTTCCTCATAAAGCGGCTTCATCGCTCTGCAAGGACCACACCATTCTGCCCAGAACCGCACGGCGTAAATAGCGGAACTATTGAGAACTTCATCAGCAAAACTGTTTTGTGTCAGGGCTTTAACAGCCATTGTTCGTCTCCGTTAACGGATGCGCGGCTGATAGGCCGCAAAAATAAAAACGCGCTCTGAAAGCACTTCAGCTACATTCATAAAGATGTCCGTCACCGGCGCATTGCTCCTGACGCTCTGCAATAGCAGCGAGCCGGTTTTGCTGGAATTGCCGCAGAGAGGCAGCATGGTTTTTCTGCATGGTGGTATCAGCCGGATTTTCTGTGCGTACCTGTCCGATAATTTTGCCATTGCGGATCATCGTCAGAGAATGAGGCAGCAGACATGACCAGAAATCATCATCCGTCATCTGCTGGCTGGCGACCACACAAATATCCCGCTGTTCCGCATCATCCTCTGCCATCAGGATATCGAGCTGCGTATGGCTATGGACAAAGAGATAATCACCATTGCTGAGCATATAATTGAAATGGCCGGAAGCTGAGATCCGCGACGTTTCCCGTGCCAGCCGGTGCAGCATTTTCTGCGGATCAGGAATGTCACCATGCTCACAAAGATAATCTCTTGCAGTATCCAGCAGCAGGCAGAAGGCACGTTCTGCAGCACTGGTACCAATCGGACGGAAGCCAATCACTTCGAGCTGATCCAGATTAGGCAGATCGCTGTCATGGGTAAATGTCCAAACCTGCCCGCCCAGCTCCCGTGCGAAAGGTGCAATATCCGCATAAGCTGGTGCAACCTGCACTTCGGATAAGATGGTTTGTGCGAGTAATCCGTGCCCCTCATGCTCATGCGTAAAACCGTGATAGGCAGATTTTTGTGCTGTAACATCGTCTTTAAAAAGACGTGCGGTCTTCTGCTGATGAAGGCTGATGCCCCAGGCCTTTTCAACCAGATCACCTTCTGAGCGGTATGGCAGCAACAGCGGCAATATCTCACTGACACGCACAGCACCTGCAGCATTTATGCCAAGCAGGATATTCATATCAATCACCTCGTCAATCATTCAATTTATTTATTGAATGATTGACGAGGTGATATAACTTGTCAAGCCACCAAGCCCGAATTCACAATCAGTTTATATGGTGAGAACCATTCCCGCGCCTGAGATATATGCAACAAAAAGCACTGCACTGACCAATGGAGTCAGAACAGTGCCTAATGCTCTAAAAGGCGTCAATTACAGGGTTTAAGAAGCTGTCAACTGGTCAATCAGAGCGGCGTATTTGCTCTTTTCTCTCAGCCCCACAACCTGCTCGACCGGCTTGCCGTCTTTAAACAGGATCACTGTCGGCACACCACGAATACCGAAAGCCGCAGCAATCTCCGGCGATCTGTCAATGTCGACCTCGCCAAAGCTGGCTTTAGCTGAAGACTCCTCAGCCAGAGCTTTATACATCGGCTCCATTGCACGGCATGGCCCGCACCACTCCGCCCAGAAGCGTACAGCATAGACACCGCTATGTTTCAGAACCTGTGTTTCAAAATTATTGTTGTTCAGAGATACGACTTTCATTTTACGCCTCCGCAAATGATTAAAAGGAAATTACGTGGCCTGTGACAGACCAATTTTTGTGAGATATCGCTCGGCATCCAGTGCAGCCATGCACCCCATACCGGCAGCCGTGACTGCCTGCCAGTAGACATCATCGGCTACGTCTCCGGCCGCGAATACACCTGGCACGGTGGTTCTGGAGCTGTTCGCTTCAGTCATCAGATAGCCACCCGATTTCAGAGGTAATTGACCGGCAAAAAGCTCCGTCGCAGGCGCATGCCCCCAGAACAATCACACGGGCATGTTCATTATCAGACATTTTTGCCTCATTTCTGATAGTCGCAGAAAGCAATCAGACTTCACTTTCAGGCAGCGCTTTCGCAATGTTGACGATGCCAAAACGCTCTGAAATGACCGGACAGGATAATGCTCTGCCACCACTGATCTTCGTTTCACGGAAAGGATGTGTGTTCTCCAGAACCTCGCCATCTTCCTCAAACATGTCTTCCAGGCCGGGAGGCGCCAGCAGGATCAGCATACGCGCTGTTTTTTGTGTGTCATTGCGAAAACCGCGCACGGTATTGACGGAGCAGTTGAGAAAACTGCCTTCCGGTGCCTTGATTTTCTCATTCCCGGTAAAGAAAATCATGTCGCCTTCCAGAATGAAGAAGGCTTCTTCCTCACGCTCATGCAGATGCAGCGGCGCACCCTGTCCCGGTTCGACCAATGTTTCTAACAGCGCATAGCGGCCGTTCGTTTCTGCACCGCTGGCGAGTATACGGTAGATATTACCTGCTGAGGCTAAGCGTTTGCCGTCATTGGCGCCCCTGACAGTGATACCGTTTTCATATTTATGCATAAGAAATTTCCTGATTATCTGAATTGAGCAATTCATAAACCTGACTCTCACATACAGTCAATCATTCAATAAATAAATTGATTATTACTTTGTATTAGCCGTATATCGGCCAGAGCATAACCCCTTACGCATGGATCAATTTAAGACGAAATTATCCTCTGATTTTAAAGAGTTAGAGCGTCAACCGGAAATAATATTGCCGGTCCCAAATCTCATTTACCTGATAGGAACGAGGTTTATCGATACTGATTAACGAACGATTCCCCTAGTTTACTATGGCCATGCTGCAGAGAAAAAACTCATGCCAGAACCATCGCCGCTGAGTTTCACATATAACAGCGCTGTTATCCCGCAATATTTTATGTGCAATTCATTTTTGTATACAATTTTGTAAATATTATTATTGACAATAATATAGGCCATCCATAACACTAAAGCTCTGAACAGGATTACAGGCTGAACATCGGTCGTCATCATAGGGAGAGAATACGTCGTTGCCATGAGGAGGTAGTCGACGTTTCATTAATATTAAAAGCTGCAAACGTTACAATGTGTTGCGTGTAAGTCTGGAGAGCCGGCTACTCCTCCATTCGTGTTGAAGCAGTTCATCATTTTGAATTCATTTAAAACCTTCTGCATTGCTTTGACGGGATGAAATCCTGTGACCGGAGAGCTGTGAGGTATTGTTTTTAAACAGGCTGATCTGCTCCTGAAATTGCAGAATGGGAGAGAACGAATATGCCTGCTGATTTCCTGCTTTCAAAAATTCGCCCTCAGGGAGGAGCGCTGAAAGACGTGCTGATCAAAAACGGCAAGATCGTCTCGGTTACCGATCACAACAGCGCGACCAATCACGAAGCTCTTGAGATCGTTGACGGATGCGGGCAGCTGATGCTGCCTTCTCTCATTGATGCCCATACGCATCTCGATAAAACCCTGCTGGGCATGCCGTGGTATCGTAATGATGTCGGCACAGAACTCATCGAACTGATTGAAAATGAAAGGGCAATGAAGAGGGAACTCGGCATTGATCCGCAGCGCCAGTCAGCTAGGCAAATTGAACAAGCCATCAGCTACGGCACCACATATATCCGCACCCATGTAGATATTGATACAGAATACGGCCTGAGCGGTCTCGAAGGCGTGGTAGCTTCACGCGAGAAATATCGTGATCTGATTGATATACAGATTGTAGCCTTTCCGCAAAGCGGCATGCTGATCCGCCCTGGCACCGTCGAACTTATGGAAGCTGCAATGCAGAACGGCGCTGATATCGTCGGCGGTCTAGATCCTTCCGAGGTTGACCGCGATGCAAAAGGCCATCTCGATACTGTATTTTCCATGGCACAGCGCTATGGCAAACCGGTTGATATCCATCTGCATGAGCCGGACTCCCTCGGTGCATATGCAATTGAAATGATCATTGAACGGACCAATGCTTTAGGCATGGCCGGACAGGTCACAATCAGTCATGGCTTCTGCCTTGGTATGCTGGCGGATAAACCTTTAGCCGCTTTAGGTGCAAAGCTGGCCAAAGCCGGTATTCATCTGATGGTCAAAGGCGGTGCATCCAGCGCTGCTCCGCCGGTCTTTGACCTCACAGCCATGGGTGTCAACATCTGTTCCGGCAGTGATGGTATCCGCGATACCTGGTCACCTTTCGGCAATGCAGACATGCTTGAAAGAGCTGCCATTGTGTCCCAGAGAAACGATTTCAGAAGCGATGAAAATATCGAACTCGCGCTCAAGCTTGCTACCTATGGCGGCGCGCGAATGATGGATATTGCGGATTACGGCATTCAGGAAGGCTGTGATGCCAATTTCATATTGCTCAATGCCGAAACACCCGCCGATGCTGTTGCATCACGCCCCGTTCGCAGCGCCGTTTACAGGAAAGGCGCTCTGATTGCGAAGGAAGGCAAACTGATTACTCCCAGATAAATAAAGACCAACATTAGGCATAAGGAGGAGATTGCCAGATGTTCAATAATTACGGGAAAAAAGCCGTGCTGGCTTTTGGTGTTCTGGTCGGAGCACTGACAGCAACCGCACATAGCCAAAGTGAAAAAGTAATCAAAATCGCCACTGAGGGCGCTTACGCCCCCTGGAACTTTACGGAAGCCGGCGGCAAGCTCGCCGGTTTTGAAATCGACCTTCTTGATAATTTATGTCCGCGTATGAAAGTGAAATGCGAATTAATTGTGCAGGACTGGGATGGCTTGATACCGGCTCTGAATGCCGAAAAATTCGACGCCATTGTCTCAGGTATGCTGATGACCAAAGAACGGGAAAAAGTCATTTCTTTTTCAAGAAATTATGCAACCGGCTCGGCCGCATTTCTGGTGCGCAAAGACTCTCCTTTAGCAGAGATGGCCTTCGGCAAAAAATATGATCTGGAAAAAGAGCCGGAACAAGCCCGTGCAGCAGCAGATGAAATGCGTAAAGCGATGAAAAACAGTGTCATCGGCGGTCAGGGTGCAACAACCGCGGCACAGATCATGAAAGATATGTTCCCGGATATTGAGTACAAGGAATATAAAAGCACAGAACAGCATGATCTTGATCTCGCTGCCGGACGCATTGATGCCATTATGGCCTCCCCCGTCACGCTGGATCAGGCATTAGCTCATATCGGTACAGATCAGGTGATGTTTGCCGGTGCTGAATTTACCGGCGGCCCTTTAGGCGGTGGGCAATCTGTTGGCCTGCGTAAAGAAGACACCGAGCTGAAAGCACTGTTTGACGAGGCAATCAATGCCGCAATCGCTGACGGCAGCCTCTCCGAACTCGCGATCAAATGGTTCAAGCGCGACATCACACCCAGCCAATAAATAACCCGTTAAAAGAAAACGACATTATCAAAGGCAAAGTAAAAAATGCCTCTTTGCCTTTGATATTCCCTGAATAGAATTTGGATAAAGAAGCATGAATAAATCTGTTCCGTCTGCCCCGCTATCCGGTCCGGTACTCTTATCATCACGCTGGGTTATCGGTCATCAAGACGGCAAACATGCAATCTTTGAAAACGGCTGTGTTGTCTATGAAAACGACACTGTCATCTTTGTCGGGCATGATTATCAGGGCGATGTTGCCCATCGCTTCGACTATGGAACGGCGATTATTTCGCCGGGTTTTATCGACCTTGATGCACTGTCGGATATCGACACAACAATCTTGTCTTTTGACAATCAACCTTCATGGAAAAAAGGGCGTGTCTGGCCAAAAAGCTATATGGAACGCGGCCCTTATGAAATGTACTCCGCAGAAGAACTGGCTTTCCAAAAACGCTATTCTTTCGCTCAGCTGATCCGTAACGGCATCACCACAGCTATGCCTATTGCCTCCCTGTTCTATCGGGAATGGGGAGAAACCAATGACGAATTTTCCAGTGCTGCTACCAGCGCCGAAGAGTTAGGGCTACGTGTCTATCTTGGCCCTGCCTACAGAACGGGTAATACATTTGTTCAGGATGACGGCAGCATTGAATTCTATTTTGATGAGACACGTGGGCTAAAGAATTTTCAGGACGCGCTTGCATTTGCTGAACAAATGGAAAGCCGCTCATCTTCCTTGGTAAAAGCAATGCTGGCGCCGGACCGGATTGAGACCTGCACGCCTGAGCTTCTCAAGCGGACAGTCCAGGCCTCACAGGATCTCGACATCCCATTCCGTCTGCACTGCTGCCAGTCCGATACAGAGTTTAACCGGATTGTTGATGCCTATGGTCTTAGCCCGCTTGAATGGCTGAACTCGCTGGGTCTGTTGTCAGACCGCTCATTGCTACCGCATGGCGAATATGTTTGCGGCTCCCGCAATGTCAGCCGCAAAGGCGATGATCTGGCGATTATGCGTGATACCGGTGCAACATTTGTGCATTGCCCTGTTGTTTCCGCGCGGCATGGCAGCTTCATGGACAGTTTCAGCAAATTCCGTAATGCAGGTGCCCAGATTGCTCTGGGTACAGATACGTGGCCGCCGGATTTTATCCAGAACATGCAGGTCGGCATCATGATGTCCCGCGTTAAGGACGACTCCATACAGAGTGTCCGTTCCGAGCATTATTTTGATGCTGCAACCATCGGCGGCGCAGATGCATTAAGACGCCCTGATCTGGGAAGGCTCCAGACCGGTTCCAAAGCCGATATCATCGTCATCAATATGGATAATGACCGCATCGGCCATGTGATCGACCCGATCCAGACCCTGATGATGGCCGGTTCCAACCGCGATATTTCAACCGTCATTATTAATGGCCGCTTTGTCATGGCTGATGGCGTTATTCCTGATTTTGACTTCACGGCTGCCCGCGAACAGGCGCAGCAGCAATTCGATCGCCTTGTTTCTCTCTATCCGGACCGGACTTTCGGCCATCCTCCCGTGAGCGAAATTTTCTCATCAAGTTACCCGTCTTTTGACGGTCAGAAAAAGGATTCCTAATATGAAAAGCAAGCTGAAACTCGCACTGGTTTCGCTCGGTTTATTCGGTTGCATCAGCACAGCCGTCGCTTCAGAATTTCGCGTTGCGACTGACGGTGCCTATGCACCCTTCACCTTCACCCGTGCTGACGGCACTCTGGACGGATTTGAAGTCGATGTCGCCAAAGAACTCTGCAAACGTCTGAATTATACCTGCACCATCAGTGCGCAGGAATGGGATGGCATGATCCCTGCCCTGCAAGCTGGTAAATATGATGCGATTATCGCCGGTATGTCTATCACACCAAAGCGCGAAGAAGCCGTTGATTTCTCTATCCCTTATCAGAATATTCTGACCGGTTTCGCAACACTGAAAGGCAGCCCTCTCGATACGCTGCCGGGCACCGGTGAAACCATTGATATCAACGCCGATCCAGCCAAACTCGAAGCTCTAGTTGAACAGTGGAAGCCACAGCTCAAAGGCATGACCATTGGTGTACAAACATCCACTATCGGCGTCGCATTTCTGGAAAAATATCTGAAAGATACAATCGAGATCAAAGAGTATAAATCAACCGAACAGCAGGATCTCGATCTGCTGGCAGGCCGTGTTGATGCCCTTTTTGCCAACCACGCCAATTTTGCAGCCACGATGAGCAATGCAGACTACAAAGATATGCATGTTGTTGGCGCCGGTTTGCGCGGCGGTGTTTTCGGTAAAGGTGTAGGCGTTGCACTGCCTAAAGGCGACACCAAACAGAAAGAAGCTTTCGACAAAGCAATTAGTGATGCCATTCAGGACGGTACAATCCGCGAATTATCGATGAAATGGCTGCAGATGGATCTGACACCATCAGCAAACTAAACGGAATTTCCAGCCTCTGAAATCCGTCAAAACCGGAGCATGGCGCAATCATCAGCCTCTCGTGAAGCCAGCTTATTGCACCATGCTCTCTTTTTGTGAATGAACGCGCATTTTTCCTCTTGCGCTCCAGCACATGTGAAGAATTTTCAATGCAACAATTCAGCTACTTTGAACTGATAGGCTTCGGGCCTAATGGCTGGGGAGATGCTCTGCTTCTTGCAGCTGCAATGACTGTCGCCGTCGCTTTTTGTGGCTATCTGATCGGCGCGATGATTGGTGCCTTAATCAGTTGGGCTAAAATCACCGGCAACCGACCAATCCGCTTTTTTGCAGAAACATATACAACAATCCTGCGCGGCATTCCGGATCTGCTGGTTATTTACCTCTTCTATTTTGGCGGCAGTGCTGCACTGGGAGCGGTCGGTAGCCTGTTCGGTGCCAAAGGTTTTATTGGCCTGCCAACGTTTCTCACAGGTGCGATGGCTATCGGGGTTGTTTCCGCCGCCTATCAGGCTGAAGTGTTTCGCGGTGCGTTCAATTCGGTCGCGCGCGGCGAGATTGAAGCTGCAAAGTCGATGGGAATGCCGAAATTCTTGATGTTCCGCCGGATTATCGCCCCGCAAGTGCTGCGTTTTGCAATTCCGGGGCTGGGAAATGTCTGGCAGCTTGCCTTGAAAGAATCCGCGCTGATCTCCGTGATCGGTCTGGTTGAATTGCTGCGTCAGTCGCAAATTGCCGCCGGCTCCACCCGCCGCCCGTTTGACTTCTACATCACTGCGGCCATGCTCTATCTGGTGATTACGCTCATCTCGACCATCATTTTCAAACGCGCCGAAGAAAAAGCGCGACGCGGCATCCGGAGAGCGTAACATGGACTTTCAGTTTCTTTACACGTCTTTCGTCACCCTGTTACGCGGTGTGCCTCTCACACTGGAACTCTCATTATATGCTGTCTTTTTCGGCGGTATATTAGGACTGTTCCTGACCGTACTGCGCCTGTCCGGTATCAAGGTTCTGGCTTTTATCTCAGAGGCTTATGTCTTTGCATTCCGCGGCACACCGCTGCTTGTGCAGATATTTCTGATCTATTACGGACTGGCACAGTTCCGTCCGTTCCTTCAGGAATTAGGATTGTGGAGCTTCTTCCGTGACGCCTATTGGTGTGCGGTGATTGCGCTCTCCCTCAACACAGCCGCCTATGCCAGCGAGATTTTCCGTGGTGGTTATGAAGCCGTTCCTGCCCCGCAAATTGAAGCGGCCAGAGCCTGCGGCATGTCCGGCTTTTTGCTGCAGCGTCGTATCATCTTTCCGATTGCTATCCGTCAGGCACTGCCGGCCTATGGCAATGAACTCATTTTGATGGTCAAGGCGACTTCGCTCGCATCCGTTATCACCATGATGGAAATTACCGGTATTGCTGCGAAGCTGATTTCTGAATCCTTCCGCGCTGTCGAAGTCTTCATCGCAGCCGGTACTGTTTATCTGCTGCTCAATTTTATTCTTACCCGTATCGTTGCCTATTCGGAATGGAAGCTGTCCGCTCATATCCGTCCTCCTGCTACGATTAAATCCGCTTCAAAGCTGAAAACTGCCTGAGGGAAAAACATGCAAACCACAACACCAGCAGTTTCCATCCGTAATCTGCGCAAGAGCTTCGGCTCTCTGGAAGTCCTCAAAGGCGTCAATCTTGATGCTGCGGAAGGCGACGTTATCTCCATTCTCGGCTCTTCCGGCTCCGGCAAATCCACGATGCTGCGCTGCATCAATTTCCTTGAACTGCCAAGCTCCGGTTCTGTCAGCATTCATGGCGAAGAGCTCCTGATGAAACCCAGCAAACAGGGCATGATCGCCGCCGATATGCGACAGATCAACCGGATCAGAACTGACGTCGCGATGGTGTTCCAGAGTTTCAATCTCTGGTCTCATATGACCATTCTTGAAAACATCATGGAAGCTCCGGTCCACCTGCAAAAACGCACCAAGGCCGAAGCAAAAGACGAAGCGCTTGCACTGCTTGAACGGGTAGGCATTGCGGACAAACGGGATAATTATCCAAGCCATCTGTCCGGCGGCCAGCAACAGCGGGCAGCTATCGCCAGAGCTCTGGCTATGAAGCCACGCCTGTTGCTCTTTGATGAGCCGACTTCTGCACTGGATCCCGAACTGGTGGGGGAAGTGTTGAAGGTGATGCGCTCACTTGCAGAAGCCGGTCACACAATGCTGGTTGTAACCCATGAAATGGGCTTTGCCCGTGATGTTTCTAACCGCGTCGTATTTCTGCATCAGGGCAGTATCGAAGAAGACGGCCCGTCCCATGAAGTTTTTGATAATCCGCGCTCTGAGCGTTTCAAGAAATTCATTTCCCTGCAGAAATAAGCTGGAAACAGCCCTCAGCAGACTATTATTCTCTGCTGAGGGCTAAAATACTGAATAGGTCATGAGATGCAAAATCATCTCAGATGATATCCTCTGTTCAGAATATCATTATCCGTCTTTTTAAGAGCTGCGCCCAAATATAGCCTCTGCGATTTCATTGAGAAATCTTGGTAGAGTATCAAAAGCATAAGGTGCATAGACACGCTCCAGCCGCTGATGATATTCGCGCCCCCAAGGGCCGATATTGACGACAGGATAGGTCAACGCATCGGGAGAAACCTGATCAATAAACTGCAATGCAGGTGTGTTCTCTGAGACAACCAGACTATCCGCAGCATCCGGTTTGTAGCCGAAAAAGCTCATATCCGAGATACCGGCAAAGGTATCGCGATATTTGATCGTCGTAGAAAATCTCTGCTCGATCGTCAGGCGTGCAGCATCCAGTGCCGCACTGAACTCGCGTTCCAGCGCAGTTTCATTGCCCATATGCACATGCGGATAAACGAGACTGCCAAAGCCAATAATGACTGTCGGGCCGGTAATACGTGCCTCCACAACCATCCGGTCAACGAGTTCGCGGGTCAAAAGCAGCGGATTGTCATGGACTGACAGTTTCTGTTCCAGTTCCTCGATGCGCTTGAGAGCCGCATCACCGCCGATACGGACAACCTCAGCGCGCAACTCGGCCACTGTCATCACACGGCCTTCATGATCGCTTGCCGATTGTTCGGTTCCCAGCAATTTGGCATAGGTTTGTGCATGCGCGTTGAAATGACCGATTGCACGATGCAGTGCATCACTGACAATCGACTGGAAGTGCTGGAACAAAGCATCCGGTGAGCGTGAATGTGCAAGCCAGTTAAACGCAATCCAGGTGCGCTCAGGTGTTGTTACCTCATAGCCGCCACGGAAATCGCGTGCTTCCAGACAGATTGGTGGTGGTGACACTTCATTACCGTCTGTGTCACTCAAGTCGGCATTGGCTTCCACCGCACGCATAATTTCCGAGGCGATCAAATGCGCGCTGATGCCTTCAAACGGATAACCCGCATGGGATGGCTTGCCGACTACAAAGGCAAACGGCAATTGTTTGCCGATTGTCCCGCGATAAATTGCACGGCCTTCAGAACCGTTGCCCTGATCACTGGTGGCATCGAGGTTGACGCCCGCAACAATGTCCAGATTCCAGCGCTGCATCAAAGCAGGCAAGGCATCACGCAGGCTGCGCATACCGCGCGAGCCGCGCTCCTCATCAGGTGTTACAAACAGCAGCAGATTGCCTTCGCGATCCTGCTTTGTCGCGAAATGTTCCAGCACAGCAATACCCGCTGCGACACCGCTTTTCATATCCAGCATGCCGCGCCCTGGAATAAAATCACCAGTCTGGAAATCGCTCAGTGCTTTTGCTTCATTCGGCGCAAGCGTTCTGCTTGTGAGATCAGCCAACAAAGCTTCCAGCAAGGCATCCGGCTCAAATGCCAGATGTTTGAGATCACGGTAATTACCGGTTTCAACAACATCATAATGTCCGGCGAAGGCCAGTGCTTTGCGCCCCTTGCCGCGCACTACCGCCACGACATTTTGCGTCATCGGAGAACCGTGGCTGTCAATCACAGCAATATCATCGGGATTGGCCTGAAAATAAGGAATTTTACGCAGCAGTTCGACCAGTTTCGGAGCGAATTCAGCCTCGCCTGCAGTTCCGGTTTCACTCGGCCATCGCACCATTTGGTAGGACAATTGTCGGACGCGCTCCGCAGGCTGCCATGCATTAACTTCAGTTGTATTGAATGATGTCACGGTTTTTCTCAGTCTATAGTTTCCCGTTCCCGTTCTTCATCAAAAACAGGTTGCTCAGGAGATGCGTTAAGGGGGCGGTCACAGCAACTTCAATTCAGGTGCTGTGACCGGTCTGATTTCACTTATTGATTGAGATGTTTTCTCAGGAATGTTCTGGTGCGCTCATTCTGCGGATTGGTGAAAATATCTTCAGGCTTACCCTGCTCCACAACAACACCCTTATCCATAAACAGAACTTTGTCGGCGACCTCGCTGGCAAAGCGCATTTCATGGGTCACAATCAGCATCGTCATATGCTCTTGCGCCAGTTGCTTCATCACGAGGTTTACTTCTTCCACCAATTCCGGATCGAGTGCCGAGGTGGCTTCATCAAACAGCATGACTTTAGGTTGCATCGCCAAGGCACGGGCAATAGCCACGCGCTGTTTCTGCCCGCCGGACAAACGTGACGGATACATCTCTGCTTTGTCGGCAAGGCCGACTTTTTCAAGCAAGGAAACTGCCAGTTCCTGAGCGTCACGCTTGGATTTGCCCTTCAGTTTGATCGGTCCGAGCGTAATATTATCCATCACATTGAGATGCGGAAACAGATTGAAGTGCTGGAACACCATGCCCATCTGCTGACGCACGAAATTGATATGTTTTTCAAAAGCGCGGCCGGTCAGCGGCTGATTGACCTGTACGCCATCCAGCAAAATTTCACCGGAATTCACCGTTTCAAGATGATTGATGGAGCGCAGCAATGTGCTTTTACCGGAACCGCTCGGGCCGATAATCGCAATGATCTGGCCACGCTCAACCGAGAGATCAATACCTTTGAGAACTTCCAGTGCGCCATAGGCCTTATGGACATTGCGCACTTCAACCATTGGTTTGCTATCGCTCATCGATAGGCCTCCACTTTCTTTTCCATCCAATGCAGGCCGGCTTCGAGGATGAGATTAAGGATGTAGAACATCACAGCTGCTGTGATGTAAAATTCAAACGGGCTGTAAGTTTCGCTAATCGCCTGCTGAGAGGCATGCACCAGTTCGGTAATGCCCAGAACAGAAACAATCGCCGTGTCTTTCAGCAACGCAATCAGATTATTACCCGCTTGCGGCAGGGCATTGCGCACAGCTTGCGGCACAATCACATAGCGCAATGTCTGCACATTGCTAAAGCCGATAGAGCGTGCACCTTCCGTCTGCCCGACATCAACGGTCAGAATAGACGTACGGAAAATATCGGCATTATAAACCGCGAAGTGCAGTCCCAGTCCGATGATCCCGGTCCACAAAGCGGGGATGTTAATACCGACCTGCGACAACCCGTAATAGAGCAAAAACAGCTGCAACAGCAGTGGTGTTCCCATGAACAACCACATGAAAAAACGCAGCGGATAACGGATCACTGCAGGCGCATAAAGCACCAGCAAAGCAAAGAAAATACCACCGATAAAGCTGACAATCCCCGCCGAGACTGCAATGATCAGCGTCCAGTAAAATCCGGTCAGCAATAATTCCGTATAGGGCGGGACGATGGAGAAATCGAGTTCCATGAGATCACCCTTTATTTAAGCGCAAAGCGGGCTTCTGCGTAATCGACAAAGCGCGAAATAACATAAATCAGCACCATGTAGATTGCGGCAGCAACACCGAAAATTTCAAAAGGACGATAGGTCGAACCGATAAAGCGCTGTGCAGTATAGGTCAGTTCAACCACGGAAATGGCAGAAACAAGGGCAGAGCCTTTAACCAGCATAATCGTGTTAACGCCGATAGAGCGGATCATCAGGCGTCCGGCCTGTGGCAGCACAATATAGAACATCGCCTGTTCGCGGCTGAAACCGATGGAACGCGCTGCCTCTGCCTGTCCGCCATCGACGGTCAGGATGGCGCCACGCATGGCCTCAGCCATATAGGCGGCAATATTGAGACCGAGGCCGATAGCACCGGCAACAAACGGATCGAAGTTCAACCCGATCTGTGGTCCGCCAAAATACAAGACGAATAATTGCAGCAGACAAGGCGTGCCGCGAAACACACTGACATAGGCAATACCCAGATAACGAACCGGCCAGAAACGGGACAGTTTGGCAGCGGTTACAATCGCACCGACGGTAATACCGATGAGAAATGCCCATGCTGAAATATGAATAGTAACAATAGCGGCATTCACGAAAAACGGGAACACTTCCGCCATCAAAGAGAAATCCATCGATCCCCCAATCTCTTTAATCGCGCATCATTAAAATGGTGCGGCATAGCTATATTCATGAAATATCTGTTTCAGAAACGGCGATGCAAATCTGAAAAATCCAATATTTTCAAAACAAAAGCCGGAGTGTCAGAGCATGTCGCAGTTCAATGAACCTATTGGATGCGAGACGCTTCAGAACAGAACTCCGGCCTGAATTATGCGATTAGCGAATGTCGCGGCCAACCCATTTCATCGAGATTTTCTCGTAGGTGCCGTCGGCTTTCATATCATCCAGTGCTTTGTCGAGAGCAGCTTTGAGCTCAGGATTGTTTTTGCGGATCGCAATGCCAACATTGTCCGAACCCTGCAGTTCCGGCGTATCAAGCTGGCGAACCTTTTCATTGCCGTTTTTGATCGCGATCAGTACAGGAATATCATCGGTTGCAATACCGTCTACACGACCGGCGCGCAGCTCAAGCAGCAGTTCCGGAATGCCTTTATAGGTACGGATTGTCCAGCCGCCTTTTTCGCGTGCCCATTTGTCACTGGTTTCACCAAGAATGATACCGAGTGTTTTGGTCTGCAGCTCTTCGAGCGTTTTAATCGGTGATGCTTCAGCCACAAACACGCCGCGTCCGCCGCGATAATAAGGGCCTGCGAAATCAACGGCTTTTTCGCGCTCAGGTGTAATGCTCATGCTGCCGATAACTGTGTCGAACTTGCCTGCGCGAAGACCTGCAATAATGCCGTCAAAAGCTGTGGTGATGATCACCGGCTTAACGCCAAGGCGTTTGGCAAGCTCGTTGCTGATATCCACATCGAAGCCGACAACTTCATTTTTGTCATCAACAAAGCTGAAGGGCGCAAACACACCACTCATGGCAACGCGCAGTTCACCGCTTTGCTTGATCTTATCCAGATCATCAGCCTGCGCAGCCGGTGTCAAAGCCAGAAATGCACCGATGCCGGCAGCGATTACAGAAGATAAAAACGTTTTCATAAATTCCCCATTTTTTAAAAACCGGCAAAGTTGCGATAACAGGCTTGCCCTGACCTGATAAATTTTGCTGACAGTCCGATAGTTTATCCGGATATTCCCTTGGCCGTTTTTAAGTCAGAAACTTATCCGGTTTTCTTGTTAGCACCACGCTATCGAACCATGCGATCAGCGAAAACGTCAATTATGTATAGAATAACGCATTATTTTGCGTTTATACTCAGCAGATTGTTTAAATAGTCAGTCAGCAGGTATTATGGACGATCTGGATCAGCGCCTTATTTCTGAATTGCGGATCAATGCCCGCGCCTCTATTCCGACCCTCGCCAGTATTCTCGGCGTCGCTCGCGGAACCGTACAAAGCCGGATGGAGCGCCTGATCGCCTCGGGTATGATTGCCGGTTTCACCGTTCGTCTTAAAGATCATGGCCCGACGGATATGATCAAAGGGATCATGATGGTTGAGCTGACCGGCCGGAACATTAAAAACGTCATTGCCAGCCTGCGCAAAAACCCCGGCTTTGCCGCACTGAACATCACCAATGGCAGCTGGGATCTGATCGCCGAAATCGAAGTTCCCAACATGAACGAGTTTCATCGTCTGGTAACCACGGTGCGTGCGATGGAAGGCGTTGCCAAAACCGAAACGCATTTGTTTCTCGGCCCTGCTTAAACCAATTAAAGTGGGTGTCTGTGCGAGTGATCCTGTCATTGACGGCCTCGCATACGGATCATCCATTGGCGCAATGGCTCATTACCGTGATGGTTCAGGATATTTTCAAAAACCACGTCACTTTCATCCTGCCCGAGCTTGAAACGACCGGAAACAGAACGGATTTGAGCGCGGAAGCCCATGACACCGCTGCGTAATTTTTCATAACGGGCGCCAAGAGCCGACAGGTTCCACGGTTCTTGCTGATTGCGCTCCATATGCGCAACGACACGCTCTAGAGCCTCATCCGTCAGAGCATCATCAAAATACACGTCCGCAACAATCCGCACTGTCGCAAAATTCCATGTCGGCGCCCAGTCGCTTTTACCGGCATGGGACGGCGACACATAATCATTGGGGCCGTGAAAGCTGAAAACCGCACGCGGTTGCTCTTTCAACACCGCATAATGCGGGTTCCTCAACGGAAAATGCCCGAGCAGACTAACCGGCTGACCATCCGCATCCAGATCCAAGAGCATAGGCATTTCACTGACAGAGATATCTGCACAGTCCATAACGCCGGCACTGATAATGGACGCCATAGGATAATCCGCAATCAGATCGCAGATATCTGCAAGTGTCCATTTTGAAAAATAATCGGCCATTGGTCAGTTACTCTGTTGGGTTTATGCTTGATTGAAAAGGCATTTCAGCCAGTCTGAGGCATCACTAAGCGCCTGATCCGCCAGTCCGGATATTGATACAGCTTCCAGAAAACTATGGGTCGCGCCCGGATAGACAACACTTGTCATATCAACACCCGCTGCTTTCAATTTATCTGCCAGCGCGTAGTTTTCATCGGCAAGCACATCGCAAGGCGCGATGCACAAAAATGCAGGCGGTAGACCGGTCAGATCAGCATGGATTGGTCGTGCCAGTGGCGCAGTTTCTATCGGCTGACTACCGAGATAGTCCCGCCAGAAGCCAACCATTTCCTGAGATGTGAGCATATAATTAGCACCGTCAAACCGGTCATAGGAAGGCCGGTGCGCGGTATCATAAGCACCATAGCTCAGGATCATCGCATCTAATGGCGTACCGCGATCGCGCATCGCTATGCATGTGGCCAGAGACATATTCGCACCAACAGAATCTCCGCCGATTGCGAGGTGGTCAAGATTCAGACCATATTGCTCACCATGGGTTTTAAGCCAGTCAATAGTGGCAGAAATCTCGTTCAGCGCTGTCGGATACCGGTTTTCCGGTGACAGGCTATAATCAATACCAACAACATCCAGACCACTGCGCGCTGCATATTCGCGCATCAGACGGTCATGCGTATCCATACTGAAAATAACCCAGCCGCCGCCGTGAATATAAAGCAGCGTTCCCTTTGCCCGTTCCGCACCATTTTTATGAATACGGATGCGTACGCCCAGTGTTTCCGGCACCATGTCCTGTGTGCTGTGCATCGCAGGGCCACCCTGAACCCAAAGTTCGCGCACCTTTTCGGCAGTCAGACGGCGCTGCGCAATACTGGCAGGATCGTCACCGGCGAAGCGGTTGTAATCCTGTGAGGTAATCCGGATGAATTCCCGAATATCCGGATCAATATCCGTGCCGTCACCCGATTGATTATTGGCCAGCATACCAATTTCCCATTCATTATAAAATTATTATTGGACAACCATCGGCAATCGGCAGCAATGCTTCTATCGAAAAAGGGCCAAAAAATATGTATCTCGGGCAAAGCGCTCGTTTTTAAGCCGGATTTGTGCTTGTTTGACATTCTGTCTGACGGATATGTGTCACAAATGAAGCATTCGAGCGATTTAAAAAATAATGGTTGTCCGGTCATCGGCCTGTCGGATGAATATAGTGCCGGTTTTACCGATACGTGGCACAGCCATGAGCGCCCGCAACTGCTCTACGCTATTACCGGTGTGATGTCTGTTTCCACCACTGCCGCACAATATACCGTGCCGCCGCAACGCGCATTACTGATACCGGCGGGAATGGGACATGAGGTTTCCTGTCGCGACAGTGTTGCTCTGCGCACTCTTTACTTTGAGAACAGCGCGGAATTGCCGGACGGCTGTATCCTGATGGAAATATCCGAGTTCCTGCGTGCATTAATTGTCGAAGTCGTATCCTTTGACCGCAGCCAACCTGCAAGCGAACGCGATATGAAGATTGCGGAGCTGCTGATCACTGAACTCAAAGCCATGCCCGCCGCGCCTTACAGTGTATCAATGCCGTCTGATCCGCGCTTGTTGCGGGTCTGCAAGGCTATTAGTGAAGACCCGTCTGATCCGCGCGATCTGGATGCATGGGCATCCTATGCAGCAATGGGACGGCGAACCTTCACACGGATGTTTCGTGAACAAACCGGCATGAGCCTGACCACATGGAAGCAACAAATCCGCTTGATGGAAGCACTGTCCTTGCTGGATAGCGGACATAGTGTGACTGATATTGCTTTCCGGCTCGGCTATGAAAGCGTCAGTGCATTTATCGCAATGTTTCGCAAGTTTTTCGGCACATCCCCGACCCGTTACGGCCGGAAAGACACAAAATAATGCCCCGCAGGCAATTTAAGCAAACGCGGGGCATCGAAGTATCGTCAGGGATAGATCATTACTGCAAGACGATATGTGAAGGCGTATCAAAGCCTAAAGGCAGTGCAAACACGTACCACACAATAATCATCGCGATATAAACGATGCTATAGGCAATCGTGTAGGGTATCATGGTCGAGAAAATCGTGCCGATACCGATATTCTTGTCATATTTCTGCGCCAGACCAATCAACACAGGAAAGAAAGAATTCAGCGGTGTCAGATGGTTCGCCATACTGCCGCCGGTGCGGTGGATCATCTGCGTAAATGCCGGATGCACACCCAGATGCATCAGCATTGGCACAAATACCGGACCAAAGATCAGATAACGCGCACTTCCGCTCACAATGAACATATCGGCAATGCCTTCAAAAATGAAGAACATGATCAGCACCACCACGACCGGCACAGACAGTTCACTGAGCAAATGACCACCGTTAATTGCAATTACTGTTCCGAGATTAGACTGTGCAAACAGGTAGAGAAATTGGGAAACAATAATCGCGATGACGACAAATGGTGCAACATTGCTGATTGACTTGGTCAGCATGTCTGCCAGTTCTTTGATATTGCGGATTTTACCGGTTGCAGCACCATAAATGATACCTGCGAGCAAGAACGCAATCACCAGAAATGCATAGAGAAGTTTCATTAAAGGTGCATTGATCGTCAGCGACCCCGTATCTGAACGCAGAAAACTGTTCGACGGAATGGCTGCAATAATAATGGCGGCCAGAAACAGCCCGACACCAAGCAAAGCCTTTCGCAATGCCCGCTGCTGCACCTCAGTCAAAGCCCCTTCATTTTCTTCAGTCGCCGCGTAGCTGCCCTCATATTTGCCGAATTTCGGCTCGATAAATTTAACCGTGACAAATGTTGCGGTCAAAGCAATCAGCACCGTGCCAACAGCCATCATATAATAACCGCTGACCAGATTCATATCGAATGTCGGATCCAGCAACTTGGCCGACTGGATTGTGATCGGTGTCAGAATAACGTCCCAGCCACCCGGAATAAAATTGGTGCCGTAACCGCCGCCAACAGCCGCATAGCCCAAGAAAAGCCCTACCAGCGGATGCCGTCCGGTGCCGAGAAATACGCTGGCCGCAATTGTCGGAACGATCAGAAAAGCAACGTCACCGGCAATATTCCCGCAGGCTCCGACCAGCGCGATCACAAAAACCACGCCTGATCCGGTCGCATTTTTCAAAGACGATTTGATCGCGGAAGCAAAAAAACCCGTTTGCTCACACAGCCCTGTTGCCGCTGCCAGAATAAGCACACTGGCCAATACCGGAAAATTTTGCAGGTTTTTAGAAAGATTGCTGCCCCACTCAATCAGTTCCCGCACATTGAGCAGGTTTTTAACATAGAGTGTTTCCTGTGTTTGCGGATGAACAGCAGACACCCCTGCCAGCGACAGCAGCAAAGACAAGCCCAGAACAATAAGAATAATTCCTAAAAACAGGGCAATCGGATGCGGCATTTTATTGCCGATACGTTCCACAGCAGCGAGGAAACCGCTGCCCTTTTTCATCACAGCGTCTGTCATTGTCCTGCTCCCGCCTGCATCTTGTTGAAATAATCAATCGCATATTGCGCATGCAAAGCTGCGCCGGTGGACAGCGGCTCCTCATCAATATTGAATTTCGGATGATGATGCGGGTAGCAGGCGCCCAGTGCCTCATTACGAACGCCGATCAGCGCAAACACACCGGGATAAACGGCCAGAAAGTCAGCATAGTTTTCGGAGGCCATCATGGTTTTAAAATCGATCAGCTGATCATCAAGACCCAGATTATGCACGGCCGTGAATGCAACCTCGCTGCACGCAGGATCATTTGCAACTACAGGCACGCCACCGGGCCAGCTCACCTCGGCCGTTGCGCGGTAAGATGCTGCCGTGTTTTTCACCACACGTTCTACGGCCTCAATCAGAAACGCCTCTGTTGCAACAGATGTGGTCCGCAAAGTACCGGCAATCCGCACAATATCCGGAATCACATTACCCGCTTCACCGGCATGGATTTGCCCGAATGTCAGCACCGCAGGCTCAACTGCATCAATCTCACGACTGATCAATGCCGAACAATTTAACAAGATAGCGGCTGATGCGAGCACCGGATCGACACCGCGGTTCGGGTAAGCACCATGTGTACCGGTACCATGAACCGCAATATTGATCGCTTTACCGGCAGCCATGCGCGGCCCCGCTTCAACTGAAATTTTGCCGGTTTCAATCTCTGACCAGAGATGAATACCGAAAACACTTTCCACCGGAAACTTGGCAAGCTCCGCCAGAATTTCCTGCGTTCCTTTGCCGACTTCTTCCGCCTGCTGGAAACAAAGTTTCACGGTGCCGTTTAATTGCCCTTTAAGCTGTTGCAGAATACGGGCGGCACCCAGCAACATCGCCACATGTCCGTCATGACCGCAGGCATGCATCACACCTGCTGTTTTTGAGCAATATTCCAGATGCGGATTATCCTCCTGAATCGGCAAAGCATCCATATCCGCACGCAAAGCCACCACGCGGTCTCTGCTTGTACCTTCAATGGTCGCAACAATACCAAACTCACCAACCCGCACATAAGGCACGCCGATGGCATCCAGCTCTTCTGCAATACATTGTGATGTCCTGCTCTCATGCAGCGATAGTTCCGGCAGGCTATGTAACTCCCGCCGGATAGCGCGCATATAGTCCTGTTCCGCCAATGCAATAGCAATGGCAGATGTTTTATAAGATGCCAGCATAATTCCTCCCCTTTATGCTTCCCTGCTCAGCTCCCCAGCTGGCAGGGTCGTATTAGTCCTTATTCCAGAGCGTTTTTCAGTCTCCCGAGCGCCTCATCAATCGTTGAACGCGGACAGCCGAGATTAACCCGCATAAAACCATGTCCCTGCGCGCCAAATTTGGAGCCACGGTCAAACCAGACCCGTGCCTGTGTCAGCATGAATTTTTCCAGCTCAGGCGCCGCCATACCAAGGCCACGACAATCCATCCATGCGAGGTAAAGCGCATCGCTGTCGAAAACCTGCAATTGCGGGAAAAGCTGCTGCACAGAAGACGCAAAATATTGCTGATTACCGCGAATATAAGCCAGCAAATCCTCCAGCCAGCTCTCACCATGTTTATAAGCCGCCTCGCAGGCAACCGCGCCTAATGTATTCACAAAATTAAGTCCGCTGCGCACCAGAACACGGCGGAACTCATCACGGATTTTTTTTGTTGGCAATAAACAAATTTGAGCATTGCAGACCAGCAATATTAAATGTCTTGCTTGGTGCAGTGCATACAACCGAATTCTGCGCAAATTCCTCACCCAGCGAAGCAAACGGCACATGACTGACATGCGGGTTTAAGATCAGATCCTCGTGAATTTCATCAGAAATCACCAGAATATTGTGCCGCAGACAGATTTCCCCCATTTGCCGCAGATCTGCTTTTGACCAGACATTACCGGTCGGATTATGCGGATTACAGAGGATAAAGATTTTGGTGTCCGGTGTAATCGCTGCTTCAAAGACCTCAGCATCAAAACTATAGGAAGTATCATTACGTTGTAACGGCGCTTCAATCACCCGACGGCCGTTTTCAATCACATCATTGAAGAAATGACCATAAACCGGCGGCTGGATCAGAACCGCATCGCCCGGACGGCTGAAAGTCTGGATCAGCATGTTCAATGCGGTTACAACGCCCGGTGTCTGCACCAGCCACTCAGGCTTTGCATCCCAGCCAAAGCGATGTTTTTGCCAGCCGCAGACAGCCTCATCATAGCTCTGCGTGCGGAACGGATAACCAAACACACCATCGCGTGCTGCCTTTTCCAAAGCCTCAATCACAACAGGCGGAGAGCGAAAATCCATATCCGCCACCCACATCGGCAACGGATCGGCGGCTGCCTCATCCGGCAAAAGATTTGTATCCGCTGCAGCCCATTTGATTGAACTGCTCTGGCGGCGGTCAATTACGCAATCGAAATCTGTAGTCACATCTGTTCCCTCTCACATACGACAAAGATAGAACAAGAAAGAGTTATGAAGAATAGTTCATTTTTCAAAGCTATTATGATAAATTTTCACAAATGAAACTCACTTCTTCGCTCAACCAGTTCATTGTTCTGGCAAAAATTGCAGAAACCGGCGGTCTGTCATCGGCAGCGCGCGAGCTGGGCATGACACCATCTGCTGTCAGTAAAAGCCTGTCCCTGCTTGAAGAACAACTCGGCGTTTTGCTGGTTCGGCGCACAACACGTGCGGTTACGCTGACAACGCACGGCAAAATGTTTTTCCAGCGTGTCTCCCGTATTCTTGCCGATGTTGAAGATGCACTGGATGAAGTCGGAGATTTGCGCAGCCAGACGAAAGGCGATCTCCATATCTCCTGTTCGATTGCATTCGGCTGCTCACAGCTCGTTGGCATTATCAGCCGCTATAAAGAGCGCTATCCTGATGTGAATATTCACATTTCTCTGGATGATCGCCTGGTTAATCTTGGCGAGGAAAATATTGATATTGCCTTGCGCATAACGGATGCAACTGACGGTCCCTATGCGGCCAGAATGCTCACCCAAATCCGCTGGGTTTATTGCGCGACGCCGCAATATCTTGAGCAACACGGACGCCCGCAAAAGCCGCAGGATCTCAAACCGCAAAACCACCAATTGCTGGTCTATCCGGCTATGACAAACGGTGGTGCGTGGACCTATTGGCATAAAGGCACTGTTGAGCAGATAAAGATTAATGCCAGTCTGGAATGCAACAGCAGTCTGGCCTTATTGAATTTCACGCTTGCCCATCAGGGCATTGCCTGTTTGCCGACCTATGTGGCTGATAAACACATTAAGAATGGCGAAATTGAAGTTCTGTTTCCCGATTATCAGGCAGCCAGCCTGCACACACTTTATGCAATGTATTTCCAAAGCCGTTATAAAAATCCCCTGATCAGAACCTTTGTCGATTTTATCAGGGATGATCTGAAAGACTGCGACTGGGGACGGCTATAGGGCAGTCAAAAAAATGGCCCGGATAAACCGGGCCATTCGCACTTACTTCACAGGTTTGATGTTCATCGCCAGCGTGTCTTCATCAGCTCGCGGTGTCAGTTCCACCTTGTCCTTCTTCACAGCCCATGCACTGAGCTGGATGGCAAGCGGCAGATCAGGACGATCCGTTGCTACCAGATTATTCGCCTTTTCAAGTAAAGTGCGGCGCTCATCTGCATCCATCGCTGCCGCTGCATCCTCAATCAGTTTATCCATTTCCGGATTGGCATAGCCGCGCACGTTAAATGCACCCAGCGATTTTGCCGGTTCATTGGAATGCATCAGCGATGACAGCATATAGTTGGCCTCGCCGGTCAATGTGCCCCAGCTTGCCATATAGAGAGAATATTCGCCGCGCGTTTTCGCAGGGTTGAACACCGCCGCCGGAACGCCGTTTACATCCGCCGTAATGCCAATTGCGGCCAGCATCTGGGCGACTGTAGGTCCCAGTTCATTCGGCATACGGTCATTTGAATAGCTCAATGTGATTTTGAAACCATCCGGATAACCGGCTTCTGCCAGTAATTCTTTTGCACGCTTTACGTTGAATTCCGGTGCCTGCAACGACTTGTCATAGCCGAAAATATTGGAGGTCACCAATTGCGTCGGTACGGCTGCCATGCCTTCCAGAGCGAATTCGACAATAGTCTCGCGGTCAATCGCCAGATCAAAAGCCTCTCGCACGCGCGGATCAAGCAGCGGATTTTTATCCAGCTTGCTGCCATCCTTGGCAAATACCATCGGGCTTTTTTCGCGGAAATCAAATTCGAGATAGCTGATATAGATGCTCTCGTTTTTCACAACTGTCAGCGATGAATCCTGTTCAAGTACAGGCACATCCGAGGCCGGCACTTTGGAAATAACATCAACCTGACCGGCTTTCAGCTGGGCAACACGGGCAGCATCGTTCGGAATTTCCTTACGGATAACACGATCCCATGGCTGTGCACCGCCCCAGTAACCGTCAAAGCGCTCAACAACCAGATCCTGTGTCGGCGCCCATGAAACGAATTTATAAGGGCCGGTGCCGATTGTCGCTTTACCGGTATTGAAGCCTTCTGCTGCGGTTTCCTGCGTTGAATAGGCCGCGGCGGCTTTATGCGAGGTAATAAACAGACGGATAAAATCATTCGGCAATGTCGGTGCAGCAGAATTTGTTGTCACGCGCACTGTCAACGGATCAACAACTTCTACCGATTTAACACGGCGCACAAAAATCGTTGCCGGATTTGGCCCTGTCACATGCGGAATACGCTCGATGGAGAATTTCACATCTTCCGCGGTAAAATCCGAACCGTCATGGAATTTCACGCCTTCGCGCAGTTTGAATTCCCATGTCGTATCATCAAGTGCCTGCCAGCTGACAGCCAGAGATGGCTCAAGCTCCAGATTATTACCGGAACGGATCAGCGTATCGAAAATATGTTTCGTCGCTTCGGCATTGGCGGCGGTTGCCGTAAAATGCGGATCCATCGAAGCAGGGCCGGCTTTAATTGCCATAACCAGATCGGCGGCAAAAACCTGTCCGGCGCTAAAAAGCAATGTTGTGCCAAGCATTAAAGCATGCAGTGTTTTTTTCATGTGAATAGTCCAGTCCCCATTATTAGTCTTGTTCAAACTCTTCATCACGCTCCGGCAGATCGGAGGCAATTGTTTCCGGCCACTCCCGCGAGGCGATCACCAGTTTGGTCAGCAGTTCCGAAAGCATCATGCGCTCAGCAGGGCTTAGCGTTTCCAGCATCAGGCGTTCACGCTCAAGCATCGGCGTCATTTTCGCTTCGACAATGGCGCGTCCAGCATCCGTCAGACACAGCACAACACGGCGCAGGTCGTCGCTGTCACCTTCGCGTTGCACCAGTTTCAGGCGCGTCAGTTTTTTAGTGGCGCGGCTCAGTGTGTTTTTAGGAAAGCCGGAACCGGCAACCACTTCGGACAAAGTCGTGCGGTCGCGCAGAAACAGCGAATACAACACCACAAATTCCGGCCGCAGCAGATCATGATCCGCACCGATCAACCCGTAGATCGGATTGTTGTAATGCAGAGCCAGATAGTTAATCCGGAAGGACAACCAGCACGGATTTTCCCATAATTTTGTATGCAGAATATCGCTTTCGCTGATGCGGCTGTCCGCAGCCTCACTGCGCCCCGCGCGCCCTTCCAAAAGGGCGGTTGCTACACGTTCCTCCATCACCCCCCCCTGTGGTATTTCAGCGATTAAGTTCTATTTGGAACAAGATATAGCTTGTTTTATGGATGTCAAACGTAATTTTTGTTCCAATTGGAACTTGTTTGCAAAATATTTTCATGGATAATAGTTTCAGAAACCCATGAGCGCAGACTCGGGAACACATCTGAAATGAGAGGAATTTCACATGCATATTAACGCCATGCACTGGGCACAGGTTGAAGAGCGCGTCAAACAGGACGACCGCTGCATCCTGCCGATCGGCAGCGTTGAGCAACATGCCCGCATCAGCCTTGGCACTGATATGATTTTGGCTGAAAAAGTATCACTGGATGCCGCAGAGCCGCTGGGCGTGCCGGTCTTTCCTGTGCTCCCTTATGGTCTTGCATCCAGCTTTGCCGATTTCCCGGGCACAGTATCCCTGAGCCTGCGCACCTATATCGGCGTGATTGAAGATATTCTCGACAGTATCTACCGCGCCGGTTTCCGCCGTATCCTGATCGTCAACGGCCATGGCGGCAATGCACCTGCCGGTACTGTTGTGTCTGAGTGGCTGAACCGCAACCGCGATGCCAGCGTAAAAATGCACGATTGGTGGCGCGCACCACAAACCATGGGCAAAGTACTGGAAATCGACAGCCGCGCTTCGCACGCCTCATGGATGGAAAACTTTCCGTGGACACGTCTTGCAGGCGTTCAGCAGCCGAAACATGCGGTAGAGCGCATTGATTTCGGCGCTATGGCTCGCGTTGACGCCGGTCGCAAACGTGCGCTGTTAGAGAGCAGCGAAGGCAATTATCACGGCCTTTTTGAACGTCCGGATGCAGATATGCTCGCGATCTGGGATGTTGCTGTGCGTGAAACCCGCTTTGAACTCGAAAACGGCTGGCACTGATAATCAGAAATTTCCGGACAGGAGAAATCCCGTCCGGCATTAGAAATAATTAAGCGGATACGGCGGGAGGAAACTGTCCACTATCCGCTTTTGGGGGAGCATAGCTGATGATTGCATTTATTGTCAGACGCTTATGGCAGGCAGCATTGGTGATGCTTGTCATGTCGCTATTGGTGTTTATGGGGGTCTTTGTCATCGGCAATCCTGTCGATGTGCTGATCTCACCGGATGCGACACAGGAAATCCGTGACAGGGTTATCGCCCAATACGGGCTGGACCTGCCGGTATGGCAGCAATATCTGCAATTCATGAGCAATCTGCTTCATGGCGATTTGGGACGATCCTTCGTCTATAATATGCCCGTCTCCGAGCTGATTGCATCACGCCTGCCTGCAACTGCAGAGCTGGCTTTGACGGCTGTGTTCATGGCCAGCCTCATCGGTATTCCGCTTGGTATCTATGCCGGTTACAAACCGGACAGCTGGGCGTCCAAAATCATTATGGCGCTGTCTATTCTCGGCTTTTCCGTTCCGACGTTCTGGATCGGACTGATGCTGATTATGGTCTTTGCTGTGCAGCTTGGCATTATGCCTGCGGGCGGACGCGGTGCCACAATTTCCGTGCTCGGTGTTCCTGTCAGCTTCCTCACGCTTGATGGTCTTCATCATCTGGCATTGCCCGCCATTAATCTGTCGCTATTCAAACTATCACTGATGATCCGTCTGGCTGCGTCCGGTACGCGTGAAATCATGCTGACCGACACGATTAAATTTGCCCGTGCCGCCGGTATTAACGAGCGCACAATTCTGCGCCGTCATGTACTGCGCCTGATCTCTATTCCGCTTGTTACCGTCTTTGGTCTGGAGCTTGGCTCAACCGTTGCTTTTGCCGTTGTTACTGAGACGATCTATTCATGGCCGGGTCTTGGCAAGCTGATCATTGACAGCATCACCTCACTCGACCGTCCGGTGATGGTGGCCTATCTGATGCTGGTTTCCCTGCTTTTCATCACGATTAATCTGATTGTGGATCTGTCCTATGCCGTGCTTGATCCGCGCATGCGTCAGGGAGGTGGCAAATAATGTCATTGCTCAACAACAGATCATTACAATTCTGGTCAGAATTCAAACGCCATCCGGTACCGGTTATTGCCGCCCTCGTGGTGCTGATCATTATCTTGCTGGCCGTCTTCGCACCGCTGATTGCACCACAGGATCCTTATGATCTTTCCAGCCTTGTGTTGCGGGACGGACGCCGTGCACCCGGTTATATCGGTCAGGGCGGTTACGCCCATATTCTGGGAACCGACGGACAGGGGCGCGATCTCTTCTCGGCCATTCTTTACGGCTTGCGCATTTCGCTGGAAATGGGCCTGCTCGCCGGTGCGATTGCCTTTGCCATTGGCGCATTGGTCGGTTCAACGGCAGCCTATGTCGGCGGTCGTTTTGAAGCCTTCATCATGCGCGTCATCGACCTGCAGCTCTCCTTTCCGGCTATTTTGCTGGCCTTTGTAGTGGCAGCACTTCTCGGGCAGGGCAAAAGCCAGCTGATTATCGCTCTGGTCTTTTCGCAATATGCCTATTTTGTGCGTACCGCTCATGGCGCGGCCTCGGCAGAACGCCATAAAGACTATGTCGAGGCCGCACTTTCTGTGCCAATGAGTGGCTGGTTCATTGTCACCCGTCATATTCTGCCCAATGCTATGCCGCCACTCATTGTTGTGGCAACAGTGCAGGTCGCCTCGGCGATTTCACTCGAAGCAACCCTGTCATTCCTTGGTGTCGGCCTGCCGCCAACAGAACCGTCTCTTGGCATGCTCATTTCCAACGGTTTCCAATATCTGCTGTCCGGCCGCTACTGGATTTCGATTTATCCGGGCATTGCACTGATCATTCTCATCATGGCGATCAATCTCGTTGGCGATCAGATCCGCGACCAGCTTAATCCGAGGTTGAACAAATGACAGCTCATCTTCTTGAAGTCACTGATCTGCATACGCATTTCGAAACCCGTGCTGCTACGGTCAAATCTGTCGATGGTGTTTCTTTCTATCTCGACCGCGGGGAAATTCTGGGACTGGTGGGTGAATCCGGTTCCGGTAAATCCATCACCGGTTTTTCCCTGATCGGGCTGATCGACAAGCCGGGACGCATCGTGCAAGGCTCTGTCAAACTGGAAGGGCGTGAACTTGTAGGCCTGAGCGAAAACGAGCTACGTAAATTACGTGGCCGTGAAATCTCGATGGTCTTTCAGGACCCGATGATGACACTCAATCCGGTGCTGACCGTTCTCGATCAGATGACACTGGCATTGCGCGCGCATGAAACTATTTCGGACAGCAATGCCCGCACACGATGTGTGGAAGCCTTGCGCCGTGTGCGCATTGTCGATCCGGAACATAAGGTTGATTTCTATCCGCATCAGTTTTCCGGTGGTATGCGCCAGCGCGTGGCGATTGCCATTGCTCTGTTGCACAATCCGAAGGTCGTGATTGCGGATGAGCCGACTACAGCACTTGATGTATCCGTACAGGCCGAAATTCTAACCGAGGTGAAAGCACTGGTCGCCGAGCTTGGCATTTCGATGATCTGGATCAGCCATGATCTGGCAACTGTCGCTTCAATTTCAAAACGTATTGCCGTGATGAAGTCGGGCAAGATTGTTGAGACCGGCCCCGCTTCAGAAGTGCTGAAAGCACCAAGCCATCCTTATACACAAGGTCTGCTGGATGCCCTGCCATCACGTTCCAAGCCGGGGCAAATGCTGGGCAAACCGACGGATGAAGAAGAAGCATCGTTTAAAACCTTGGCACCGGTAACGGAAGCCAAGCCGGATTTTGTGACCGTTCGTAACGCGGTCAAACGCTTTGAATGGAAAAGTGATTTCTGGGGCAGGCTTGGCCAGAAAATCGGCCTGCTAAAACCTCGTCAACCTGTCATCGCCGTCAATCATGTCAATCTGACCATCGCCCGAGGGGAGGCGCTGGGGCTGGTCGGAGAATCTGGATCCGGTAAATCAACGCTCGGCCGCATGGTCTGCGGGATTTATCAGCCGACTGAGGGGGAGATCCGTCTATCCGGCCAGCCTGTCATGTCTGACCATGTACACGGACGCAAATTGACGACTAAAATCCAGATGATTTTTCAGGATCCGTTTGCATCCCTTGATCCGCGCCGCACCATCGGCCAATCGATTGCCGAAGGGCCGATTGCCCATGGTCTGACCACAAAAAGCGAAGCCCGTGCCTATGTAGCACAGTGGCTGAAAGCAGTGAGCCTTGATCCGGCTTTTGCAGACCGTTATCCGCATCAGTTTTCCGGCGGTCAGCGGCAGCGTATTGCCATTGCCCGTGCTTTGGCAATGAAACCGGAAGTGATTGTCTGCGACGAGCCGGTGGCGTCGCTTGATGTGTCCATTCAGGCGCAAATTCTCAATCTGCTCCTGCGGCTGCGCAAAGAACTAAACCTGACATTGCTGTTTATCAGTCATGATCTGTCCGTTGTGCGTCACCTCTGTGATCGCATCATTGTTATGCATCACGGCAAGATTGTTGAAGAAGGCATGGCTGAGACAATTTTCGAAGCCCCGCAGCAGCCTTATACAAAAATGCTGCTCGATGCTATTCCTAAACTTGTATAGCAAATTCAGAACAACTGATAACGGGGCGGTTAAACCGCCCCGTTTATGTATTAAAATTTAGCCGTCATATTCATGCGGAAAGTGCGGCCGGGTGCCGGCATCAGCGAGGCATTCAGAGCATCCATATAATATTGGTCAGTCAGGTTATCGATGGCAAAATCAAGCCTTGTTGCCTCATTGAATGCATAGCTGCCATAAACATCCACCAGCGTATACGGGCGCCATTTACCCGGCTGGATTTCCGATGTTGTTTCGGCTTTGCTTTCGGCAAAACGATGAGAATAATAGGAAATACGGGTACCCAAAGTCAGGCGGTTTTCCAGCATTTTATAAGCGAATTCTGCCGAGACCGTATCTTTAGGCGGCACATGCTGCAGGGCGTAGCTATTGGTAAAACCACCCTCGCTGCAAAGATCATCCTGTTTCCACAGTGAACCCGGATGTGCGCAGAACAGCGATGTTATAGCATGGTTCCAGCCCAGTTTAGCGGTGAGGTTTCCGACCTGATAATCAGCACTCAGCTCAAAACCGGTCATCTTGGCATAATCCAGATTGATCATTCCCAGACCCCAAATATTACCGAAAACCGGATTTTTATAAATGATATTCGAGCGGGTCAGATAATCATCAATATGGTTGTTGTAATAGGCTGCGTGCAATCTCAGACGATCATCATTGCCGGTGAGATCTTCGAATGTTTTATTGGCACCAAGCTCGAAAATGTGTGCCTGTTCCGGTTTGATATCTAATGGCAGATAGGCCGTTGAGAACCCCTTCAGTGCTTCAAAAATACTCGGCATACGCATCGTATCGGAATAACGACCATAAAGTTGCAGATCTGTGATCGGCTCCCAGCTCAAAGAAGCATTTTTTGACCAGCCATTCCCCGTCACATGGCTCTCTTGCCCCGGTATCAGATCATAGGAGAAATTCGGCCAGTTGCCCGTCGCGCGCAGGCTGTAATTATCATCCGAGGTGCGGAAATCCGAATAACGCAAGCCAGCTGTTGCAGTCCATTCCGGTGTAATTTCCCATGTTCCGTTGACGAACAGATTTTTCTCCGTCCGTTTACCGGAACGTGGCGGAAACTCTAAATGATCAATCACCCACTTCGGGTCGTCCAGATCCTTGGGCAGCCCCACAGTTTCACGCTGCCAGCCGCCACCATATTCCAGTCGGAACTCACCGGGAATAAAGTCAAGCTTGCTTTCATTCGATACGGTAATACCATCACGAATTGTCTGCGCATAATGCACGGATGTCGTGGTTGTACCAAACAGTGTCAGCAGGTTTGTGGCACGATGATCCATATCCGTACGAAATGCATTAATTTTCAGATTGATAAGATCGTTATCCGGTGTCCATTTATAACGGGTATTGTAGGTTTTAAGATTAAGCGTATCCGGCTCTGACTGAAAACCGCCAATAGCACTGGTATGTGTGCCCAACCGTGTTGGCATAATTTCACCGAACTCACTGCTATAGCTCATATAGCTGAGCTCAAGCGCGTGATCATCGCCAAACCGGATATTGCTTTTCAGAAGAACGGACTCATTTTCCATCGACGTATTGAGAACCTCTTCTCCGCCCTTCCAGGGTGAAAGTCCTTCATAGCCAATATTCGGAAAATCAGGATCTGTGGTGCGGTCAACGAAATAGGGTTGTCCGCTACCTTTTTTACCCGCAAAATAATTGCCGTTTTTACGCTTCGCATAGGCACCCACAACATCAATATAGTCTGTTGTTAAAGCCGCAGCGATACTGCCGTTGCCGCCTGTCGGATCAAGAAAACCCGGGCGATCCATATTGCCGCCGTCACGGGTGGTCGGTTGTTTTCCTGCCTGATAGGAACCGCCGGCCATACCGCCTGGTGTCAATACATCCGGTGGCGTAGTGCTGTTTGTATTGAAGCCACCGCGTATGCGGACACCAAACTGGCGATCCGGCAGCAGAATATCGCCGGCGTTCAAAGTACGCATACGCACAACACCACCAATCGCACCGGAACCGTCCGCGCCGGCACTCGGGCCTTTTTCTACGGAAACCTCACCAATGAAGTCCGGATCGACATAGCTGCCGGAGCGTGCACCATTATAACCGCGATAGACTGTCTGCTCTTGTGTGGCGCCGTCAATAACCACCGGAACGCGGCCTTGCCCCTGCAAGCCGCGAATATTCACGTCAATAGCACCGGAGTTGCGGGTATCGCCGTTCAGAACGCCTGGTATGCCTGCAATAAAGTCGCCTGCCGATGTGCCGCGTCGTTGCTCTATTTCTTGCGCTGAAATGTAACTGACCGAACCCGCAGTGGTATAGGTATCGTCATGGCTGCCAATAACACCGCCGCTGCTGATGGTGATTGTGTTGAGCACCAGTGAGCCATCTGCGGCAGCTGCGCCATTGCTGACTTCATTAGGCTGAGTGATTGCAACGGTGGTCGCATTCGGGAAAGAATAAGTCAGGCCGGAGCCCTGCAAAATACTGGATAAAGCCTGCTCGCGGCTGACATTTCCGGAAACGCCTTTGGATGTTTTACCCGCAGCGACCGAAGCCAGATACGTGATCTGCAAACCGGACTGCCTGCCGAAAACAGTCAGAGCTTGTGTCAGTGAACCGGCAGGCACAGAGAAACTGGTTTGTGCCTGTGTTTGTGCAAATGCGCTCGGGCTGATACCTACTAAACTGACACCCGCAGTCAGTATGAATGTCGTAGACAGCATTCTGCGCGTGCAGTTTTTAAAAGTATTTTTGTAAGTTCCGAGCCCCATCGGCGCACTCTCCGTCAATGCAAATTTCTTGGCAAATTTCCTGAAGGATCGTGCTTTCTGTCGATGAAGAAATGCGACCCTGAATGTAATACAATCGGGGCTGCAATATTTTTACTTTTTTACTCATATTTTTTAAAGTGGGGAAATAATAGTGACAAAAGACGATAACTGGCGCACCTGCGCACCGGTCGGATGCACCACAGCTTCCAATGCGCGAAGCGGATCAGTCAGGTCATATACACCGCTGACCCGTTGTGCACCTGTATTCGGGCTGGCCATGATAATGCGCCCGGCCATCCAGCGGCCGATGCGGGCAACAAGCGCCGCAACCGTTTCTCTTTCCGCTATGATCAGCTTATCCCGCCATGCCGCGATTTGTTCAGCCTCGCGCACGCCCTGATCGAGAGTTTGCATCGTCTGATCAAAATTAATCCATTCGCCTTGCTCAAGGCGCTTGCCTGCCCCCAGCGCAGCATCGGGTGATTGCATTTCAACAACGCCATGATCAACAGAGACTGCGATAACGCCCGCATCATTGGAAACATCAAAAGCGGTGCCGAGTGCCGTCACACGAACAGTGTCTGACAAAACTGAAAATGGCTTGCTTTTATCCGGTTTGACTTCAAAAAAGCCCATACCGCGCAGCAATTTAACCTCACGGTGGTCGGAGCCATAGGCAAGCTGAATTGCACTGTCCGGCCCTAGTGTCACAAGACTGTCGTCAGGCAGTGTGATCTGCGCCATTTCACCTTTTGCGGTGATATAATCGGCTCGCGCACGCAACAACAACTCTTTACCAAAAGAGTAGGAAAGCCCGCCTGCTGCCAGCAAAGCCGGACCGCCAATCATAAACTGACGGCGTGACAGACCGATATTTTTCCGGCGTTCTTCACGGCGCTGATGAGACAAAATCGCACCCGATGCACCATGGGCCTTATCAATACGGAGCCAGATTTTCTCATGGAGCGGGCTTCTTTCCCGCCATGCACGGATCATATCGCCGGATACTGCATTATCCGGATCATTCTGAAGCCGGATAACCAGATCAATCGCCTCATCCAGTAACTGGTTCTGATCTGTATGCGGCTCGCTCATTCCGGTCCATTTCGTATCAATGTTTTTGAAGGCAACGCACGATTTTTCAGTGCATCCTGTTTATGCCGAGTTTCAGAATGCGTCTACACGGGACAGGATATGTTTATAGGCATCACGAATGAGTGCCCATGCTCTCGAGGTGGATATACCAAGCTCTTCACCGATTTCAGCAACTGTTCTTTCTCCCAGACGGTGCATCTCAAACGCCTGCCGTGTACGCTCCGGCAATTCTGCCAGTGCATTATAGGTCTGCAGTAAGCATTGCCGTGAATGCACAATATCTTCCGGCGAAGGCTTTTGATCCGCGATCTCCGGCACACTTGCATCATCAATTGCAACGGTTGTTATCAGCGCTTCACGCTTTTGATAATTCGTGCCGAGATTACGCGAGATTTTATACAGATAGGCTTTCGGATTGAAGTTTCCGCTGGCAGCGGGCGGTGGCGTTGTCAGAACACGCACGAATGTGTCCTGCGTGAGATCTGCAGCAGTTTCATTATTCAAACCACGGCGGCGCAGGGAACTGGCAATACCCCTTGCGTGACTCCGAAACAGGTTTTGAATATCCCAGCCCAATGAAGCCCAGCTTTCTGTTGTGAAACTTCCGGCTTGTGCCATCTGCCAGCTGACTGTGCGCAATGCCTCTTTAAAATTTTCACTACA
Source organism: Hyphomicrobiales bacterium (assembly GCA_900470735.1). Taxonomy (GTDB): domain Bacteria; phylum Pseudomonadota; class Alphaproteobacteria; order Rhizobiales; family Rhizobiaceae; genus Pseudochrobactrum. Next base: position 109,764 of record UCCC01000004.1, read on the forward strand.
TCTATAATATGATAAAATCAATCATATTTAAATCAACTCCAGAGGGTAATTGTGCATTTCCGTCGATTTATGTTTAGTCTTGTCTTGCTATCTGTAGCAGGATGTACAACCACTGAAGCAGAAAAAGATGCTCAGTATTCAACACCACCAATTCCGCTTAGCGACGGCACTTTCTTTATCCAAAGAGTAACACCTGCATCAACCTGCAGGCAAAAATACCAAGAAACCCAACGCGTCAGCAAATTTATGAAGCAAGACGGCTTTATAAAGCGCGGTAAGGGGGAGATTCTCGTATTTGATTATCAGCTCAAAATCTTGACGGATTTGATGGAAAACTGTCGGGGATTTATCTCAAGAAGCAGCCGCTGAGCTAATTTGCAGATAACAATAATTGAGAAATAAAAAATGCGCACTTTCTGCAGAAAGGGCGCATTTTTACGTCAGAATTTTACCGAGAAACCGGCGCGATAGGTTCGCCCTGGTGCCGGCATAAAACTTTGTGCCAGCGGGTCCAGATAATAGCGGTTACCGATATTCTGAACCGAGGCATTCAACACGGCATCTTCACGCAATTTATAGCTGACAAAAGCATCAAACAGCGTAACCGGCTTATAGATAATCTGCGGCGTGGTTGCACCTGTCTGCCACGGCTTGTCGATTGTCTCGGTCGGCCCTGATGTATAGGTCATGCGGCCACCCACGGTCAGTTTTTCTTCAAAGAAACGGCTGCCAAGCGTCAGATTTGCTGCATATTTCGGCGGATTCTGAGTATTGGTGAAAGACCCCATATAGCTGCCGGGTGTGCAATCCGGTGTGTTTTCAGTCGGCTGATATCTATTAGCGCTTGCCCGCAAACGTGCCGCGAAACTCGCATCACAGGTTTCCGTTTTGAAATAATAAGTCGCGGAAAGGTCCGCGAAAATCCGGCCGTTATCATAGCTCGACTGGAACTCAAGACCATTCGCTTTATAGCTGTCGGCATTGCTGAACGTCATCAGGCCATTCGATGTCGGGTCATAATAACGGCTGATGTAGTTTTTGATATTATTATCAAAATAAGCGAGTTTGAAAGATGCCGTATCGCCCTGCATGAACAGGTCATCCCGTGTCGTGCTGGCACCAAACTCAATGGCACGGGAACGCTCGGGCTTCAGACCTGTCGCAGGGTCAACCTGCAAGGTGCCAAGCGTGGTTTCAAACAGCGACGGCAGACGGTAGCCTTGCGTGTAACTGGCATAGAGGAAAGTCTGCGGAATAATCTCGTAATTCACGCCAAAAGCGGGTGTAAAACCACTGCCTTTATTCGACATTTTCTCGCCGCGGTCAAAGCCGGTAACGATATCGCTGTAACCCGCTTTGGCCACCGCCATATAAGTCGGCGTGCCATATTCATCAAAAGGCGTCCCATCAAACGGGTTATTGGTGTTAGAAGCGGCAATACCATTGTTCAGACGCGGATCGGTGGCATCGGTAAACTGGCCGTTTTCATCCGTACGCCAGAACATGCTGTCCCATGTGCCCGGACCTCTGGAGAGAGAAATCCATTTGCCATAGAGCTTTTCACGTCGTGCCACAGACGGTGCATTGCGGTCGTGAGAACTGTAACGGCCATAACGCCCGCCTGCCCAGAACTGCAAGTTCTCACGCGGCTCATATTCGAGCTTACCGGTCAGGCTGATTTCTGAACGATACCCGTCACGCAAATTACGGTTCTGGTTGATGTCATGTTCGGAGATCACAACATCTTTTTGCGGACGGATATTTTCATACTGGAATGAACCGCCAAGATCGAATGCAAAAGCACCGGCTTCCGTGGTAAATTCAGAACGGTTGGAAAGATCACCACCTACGCGCACGTCATCCATACGCACCCATGTGCGGTCAGTGCTGCCATAAACCTGTTGGGACTTAGGCCCGTTGGTCGCGTTGATCTGATCACTTTTAGCGTCTGTAATCCAGAGATTGGCCTTAAAATCAATCAGATCATTATCGGCTGGCTTATACTGATAGCGTGCCGAACCCGAATTGATAATCATGCTGCCGGTCGGATACTGATACAGTCCAGCGGTACCAAAACGGAAAATATCCGACGGCATGACCTCACCAAAACGTCCGTCATAATAACGGTAGCTGAGCTCAAGCTGCTGTTCATCCGTTGGTTTGATTGTCGCCTTCAACAACACGGATTCCGTTTGTGAAGAGGAATTTAAAACTTCTTCTCCGGCCTTGTAGGATTTTGCAACCGTGTTTTCTTCATAGCCGGATTTGGAGAATTGGCGATATTTATCTCGACCATGTTTACCGGCAAAATAATTGCCCTGATTGCGCCGTGCATAGGCGGCAACCACATCCACAAAATCACTGGTATAGGCTGCGGCAATACTGCCGGATTTCGCTGCAGAGCCAAAAATATCCGGACGACCGCTGCGTACATCTGCGTTAAGCTCAGATACAGAACTGACCTGATCCGGACGGTATGGCTGCTTTACACCATTGTCCCATAATTCGCCTTTCAGCCGAACACCGAAAGTCTGACCGGGTTTAAGAATATCCTGAATACGCAGCGTGGTCATTCTGACCGCACCGCCGATGGCACCGGCTGCGGCGGGTGTAAGATCAGGCCCCTTACTAATCACCACATCGCTGATCAGATCGGGATCAATATAGCTACGCTGCTGCGTACCAGCATAACCACGATAAACATTGAGCGACTGTTGTGAACCATCCACGGTCACCGCCACACGGCTTTGCCCCTGAACACCGCGAATATTCACATCAAGACCGCCACCGTTACGGCTGTCTGCAACCTGCACACCCGGCAAGCCCTTGAGCATATCTGCCGACGATAACGAACCATAACGATTGATCTGTTCTTCCGAGAGATAAACAGTGGATTTAGGTGCTGAATAAACGGCTGATGCCCCGTCTACAGCACGGGCGGCCGTCGTAATCGTGATCATATTCAGCTGGGTTGCGCCATCAGCATTCACACCACCGGCATTTGCCGCTGCTTCATCAGGTGTATAGAGGCTGACTGTGCGGCTATCGACAAAACGATAATGCAGTTTAGAAGGACCAAGAACGCGTTTGAGGGCTGCTTCCGGTGACTGACGTCCGATCACGGCTGCGGATTGTCCGGAAATTGTTCCGCCATTCTGGCGCACGACCTGTATGCCGGTGGTTGCCGTAAAATCAGCCAATGCTGTGAGCAGCGGTTTCGCAGGAATATTGAAATTATAGCTGGTGCGATCCTGTGCCGTTGTGGCGGATTGCGCCAAAGCACCAGCCGGATAAGCGGACATAAGCGCAATGAGCGAAACACCGCTGGCGGTGAACGCAGTTCTGATGGTCTTCATTCTGGACGTTTCCTGTTCAAATTCAAGGACGTCAGGCCCTTAATCAAAGAACGGTTTGCCCGAATAAAACCCGTAAAAATAATTTTACCGGTAGATAATGGTCATCAAGCCCGGCACACGCACCACAGTCAGATTGAGTGTGCTACGCAAAGCATCAAAAACCGCATCAGGATCTTGCGCCTGAAACACGCCGGATACCGGCAGATTTTCCAGCTCTTTATCGCTGAGAATAATACGTCCCGCAGTATATTTGCCGAGTTCATGCAGCACTGATTTAAGCGGGGTCTGGTTCATCATGATCAAACCGCGCCGCCATGCAAGACGGGCTTCCGCATTGCCGTCACGGATTTGTTCGATCCTGTCCGGCGTTACTGCTGCGCTGTCTCCGGCCTCCAGCCGAACCATATCCGTCTTGCCTGTGGAATGCACCGCAACCAGCCCGCGCTCAACGGTCACTTTGGTCACTTCAGGTTCCAGCTCAACAGCAAAGGCTGTGCCAAGCACATGCACAGAGGCGGTGCCACCCGTTACGTGAAACGGCCGGTTTTCATTCCGTGTCACATCAAACCATGCGCGGCCGCGAACCAGCTCTACATTGCGTTCTGCATTACTAAAATTCGTATTGATGGCGCTGTCGCCATCCAGATAGACCCGTGACCCGTCACTCAGCGTTAATTCGCTATAGGTGCCGGGCGCTACAGCATATTCAGCAAAAGCACGCTGTATCAGTCCTGCATCGCGCCAGAGCGCCGTTGATGTCATGACAACAACAGCCGCTGCTGCAACACTGCCCCATTTGGCAAAATACCTGAGAGAAAAAGGCTGCCGCTCCCGTTTGCGATGCCAGCCGCTTCCGGCCGCTTCACGGGCGGGCGCTTTCAGATCCGTCCAGAGCTGCGCAGTTCGCTGATAGGCTTGTTCATGCATCGGGCTTTGCTCAAGCCATGCCTGAAAAGCCCGCTGTATATCTGTGCTGACCGGCTGACTGCTCATCCGCACGAACCATTGGGCAGCTTCCTCAATAGCAGCATCTGTCAGTTGTTCAGAACCGTCGGTTTTCAGCATGAGATGAAGCATTTTCCATGAAGCAAGCAGTTGCCTGCAAATTGGTGACAGACAAACATAATCATTTCCGGTCACGCATCTGCTGCCACTTATGGCAGTAAGCAATTGCTGCCGCCATTTCTTTTTCAACCGTACTCAATGAAAGCTGTAAATGATGCGCAATCTGCTGATAGGTCATACCGTCAACTCTGGCCAGCAGAAAAATCTGCGCGCGGCGTTCCGGCAAGGCATGGATCGCCTCCAGTAAAGCAAACAGGTCATGCCGCGCTTCAATAATCCGTTCAGGCTGAATGAAGTCGGACATTTCACAATGTTGCTTGTCATATGCAGCTTTATCCGGCTGCACTTTACGACTGCGCAACTGATCCAGCGCCAGTGTCGTGACGGTGCGCACGACCAGCCCGCCGTCATTTTCCGTTAAAGATCGTTTGGATAGTTTGACATAAGTATCATGCAAAATATCTTCCGCATCCTGTGCATTGCCGAGAATACGGGCTGCAAGCCGCTTCAGGCGCAAACGCTCCCTGACATAAATCCGTTCAAAAACAGCGTTCATGGGGGGCATAAAAAACCTGCAAAAATAACGCGTGCAATCGCAATGCAAAAATAACTGGAGTTATTTACTCATCTTTAAAGTGAATAGCAAGATACCCGACGAACAATATCCCCCGCAAAACTGACCACACCTCTCTGAGAAAAATAGAAAACAAATTTCAGAAAATCTAAAAGTAATACTGAAATTCCGAGAACCAAGCGCAACAAATGAGCAAAGCACTATAAATAAAAATTCAGAACATAAGTGATTGACGACGTTTAGAAATTAATGCTTATTTTGTAAGTGCTTAATCTAGTGGAGGAGATTAAAATTGCATAAACATCTACTATCAGGATTTCTCGCGTCTAGTCTTTTCATCACGCCTGCATTTGCGCAGGATGCAACTCAGATTACCATTATTCATGCCGGTACTTTGCTTGCAAATCCGGCAGATAAACCGCTGAGCAAACAGTCAATCATCATTAAAGATAACAAGGTTGAAGCTGTTGAAGCCGGGTTTTCTCAACGGGACGGCGCTAAAGTAGTAGATCTCAGTGAAGCTTTCGTAATGCCCGGCATGATCGACAGCCACGTCCATATTACCTCGCAATTAGCACCCGACGCACGCCTTAAACGCGTGGAAAATTCGGATGCAGACTGGGCAATGCAAGGCGCACTTCATGGTAAGCGTACCTTGGAGGCAGGTTTCACAACTATTCAGGATCTTGGCGCCAGCGGTCAGGATGCCATTTTCGCCCTCAAAGAAGCCTCAAAGCGTAATGACTTACCCCTGCCCCGTATCCGCAGTGCAGGCTACTCCATTTCCGTTAGTGGCGGACATGGCGATGGTCGCCAAGGCTATAATGATGATGTAGCTGAAGTTCTGCATAAGGATTCAATCTGCAATGGTGCAGATGATTGCCGCCGCGCAGCACGCGAACAAATCCGCAAAGGTGCTGATATCATCAAAATCACCGCAACCGGCGGTGTATTGTCCAACACTTTGGCAGGTTTTAATCAGCAGTTCACCAGCCCGGAAATTGAAGCAATTGTAGACGCTGCAAGCAGCATGGGACGCAAAGTAACAGCGCATGCCCATGGCTTAAACGGCATCAATTCTTCTCTGGCATCCGGTGTTATGTCGATTGAACATGGCACTTATCTGGATGACAGCTCCATTGCACTTTTTAAAGAAAAAGGCGCTTATCTGGTACCAACTGTCATGGCAGGCGACTTTGTTGCGAAAACCGCCAAAGAAGCAAAATGGATGACTGAGCCTCAGCGTATTAAATCGCTGCAAGCAGGCCCGCTGATGCTGGATATGCTGCGCAAAGCGCATAAAGGTGGCGTTAAAATTGCCTTTGGTACTGATAGCGGTGTTTCAGTGCATGGCAATAATGCGACTGAATTGGTGCTGATGGTAGAAGCCGGTATGACCCCGCAAGAGGCCTTACTTGCTGCAACAGTCAATGCCGCCACTCATATTGATATGATTGACGTAATCGGTACCATTGAAACCGGAAAACTGGCCGATATCATTGCCGTCAAAACCAACCCGCTCGATAATATCGAACAAATGCGTGATGTCGGCTTCGTGATGAAAGACGGAAACGTTTATAAATCAGAGCTGTAAGCATTTTACGAAATAATCTTGTTGGCTATCAAGCCAACAAGATTATTGAATAAGGATTTACTGTCATACCTCCTGATTACGGAATGTGATGCAGCCATTTTTCAGTGGAAAATTTCTCCGTAACGAGCTGTTCAGCAGCCGCAAATTCTTCCGGTGTGATCGTCCCTTTTACACCACCATTCAGCGATACAAACATCTCTGTCATACGGTCGATAACCTCGCCGCGCGGCAGACCTGTCTGACTGCGAACCGGATCAACACGTTTGGCTGCGCTTGCTGTTCCTTTATCTGAAAGCTTCTCGCGACCAATGCGCAGAACCTTCATCATTTTATCGGCATCCATATCATAAGCCATCGTCACATGATGCAGAACCGTGCCACCCGAGTAACGTTTCTGCGCGGCGCCACCGATCTTACCCTTGGAACTCGAAATATCATTCAACGGCTTATAGAAGGCATCCACACCCAGAGAGTTCAGTGACTTCAAAACCCACTCATCAAGAAAAGCATAAGAGTCAGCGAAGCTCATATCCCGGACCAGATCGCCCGGCGCATAAAGCGAATATGTAATTGTGTTGCCAGGTTCGACGAACATCGCGCCACCGCCGGTTACACGACGAACGGTCTCTACGCCCATCTCCTTGGTTGCTTCCATATCAACTTCATTACGCAGCGACTGAAATGCACCGATAATAATCGACGGACGCTCCCATTCCCAAAAACGCAAAGTCGGCGCACGGCGTCCGGCAGCGACTTCACGTGCCAAAACTTCATCCAGCGCAAGATGCATAGCCGGCGATAAGGGTGGAATATCAATGATTTGCCATTCGAAATCACGCCAGGTTTTGGCAACACCCAACGCACGGCGAACAGCAATCGCAACAGCCTCAGGGCTGAAGCCAATCATAAAAGCATCCGCACGCAGCCCGTGTCTCACGGCCTCGGCAATCTCCTCCACAGTTGCCGTAGCAGGCAAGCCATTCAAGGCATCACGAATGTCATCAAGCGCCTCTGCCGGTTCGAGGAAAAAATCTCCCGCAACCTGAACTTCATGCAATTTGTTATCCAGAACCTCCAGATCAACAACAACCAGTTTGCCGCCGTGGACTTTGTATTCACCATGCATTTGCATACAACCTTGATAAGAAGAGATAATCAGCCAGCTATTTTATCTGTAAGCTTCATAGGTAAATCAAATCTCTACCTGATGCACCATCCAATCTTTGCTCAATCAGTATTCAGAACATAGTTATCACAGAGAATATTTCTCTCGCGCACAGTGATAATTTACATGCAAATTATCATTACCTTACAAAAGCCAACTGAATAGCCAGACCTGCAAACGCAACAGCAAAACCACGGCGCAACCAGTTTTGGACACGTGTATTTGCAATGACATGTCTCCGGAAAAAGGCTGCGAAAACACCGTAGCAAGCAAAAACAACGAAAGTCAGCACCATAAATATCAGACTAAGCTGCAATAAATAACCCAGTGATCCCGCATCTTCTGTACGGATAAACTGAGGCAGGAAAGACAAGAAGAATATTGAAAGCTTAGGGTTCAGAAGATTAATGAATATCGCTGATATGATGATCTGCAGATTGCTCTTCCGCTCCGATTTTTGTTGATGAACGGCCAGCATATTCCGGTCACGGAAAATGCTCCATGCCATATAAAACAGATAAGCAACACCCAGATATTTCAAAAATTGAAAGATAACGGTGCTCGTATGTAATAATACTGCCACGCCACTCATGGCAGCCATCATGTGCGGGATAATACCCAAAGTACAACCGAGTGCAGCAAACAAACTTCGGCGAACACCACCATCAATTCCGTTGGCAATTGTGTAGAGAGCACCGGTACCGGGCGCAGCGATGATCAACAGCGAAGTCAAAATAAATTCCGGCATCATTCAGGACTTCCTACCAGCACCTGTGCATTTGGCCAAACTGCTTGTACTGCTTTGGCTAAAGTCAGGGATAAATTAACAATATCTATTTCGGCTTTCTCATGCAGCGCTTCCGCAACAACTAAAACCTGCGCTGTTTCTGCCCAAATAGCCGAGAATGCGCTTTGCCGATGCGTCCAGCGTCGGGCATGTGCACGACCCGTGCGGTCAGCAAAAATAACTTCTCCGCCCTCAGGAAACTCTGTTAACCCGTCAAATGTTTCGTACACCTCATCGCCATGCGCATAGCGAACGATCATAGGTGCACTTACATATGCACGATCAAATACGGCTATCGGAATGGCATAAGCAAGTGACACCGCATTACACAAATCAATTAGCGGATGCAGTGCCGGTATAATACCCTCTCTACGATAGCGCCGAAGCAATGCCTCTGCAGCACAGCGATATTGCGTCGGCTTCAATTGCATGGCGGAAAAAGCTCTCCGCCATGCCTGAATTTCCGGAAATTCACCTTCACTCGTTACCTCTAATCGCTTATCAGCGACAGCCAAAAGACCCATTATTTCCATAGAAGGGTCAGCATCCGGACTGATACCATCAATGCATAAAAAGCGGGATTTCAGCTGAGGGAAAGAGGCTTTTATTTCCGGAGCATAGCGAAACTGGACAGACATAACCGGTTAATCTCCTGACGTGTTATTTACGTCAGTTATTTGTCCGGTTCTCCTCCATGTCTTGAAGAAAATTGCAGTTTAAACAACTGCGTTCGCATAATTTCCCGGAGAAAACCCGTAAGCCCGAACAAACAATCTGGTCATATGGCTCTGATCAGCAAACCCTGCAGCGTAAGCACATTCAGATAGTGTTATGCCTTTTGAGATCATTATCCGGGCATGATGTAAACGTCGCTGAACAAGATAAGCATGCGGCGTAAGCCCTGTCAGTCGTTTAAAACCGCGTATCAACTGGAATTGACTGACACCGGCAAGAACAGCCAGTTCCTCAAGCAACACATTGTCCGCCGGAGCATCATCAATCCTTGTCCTGACAAGCTCCATTGTTGCAGGGATAGAACCCATGCGTTCACATGGCAGATGGTCAAATAGCCTTGATAGCAAGATAAGTAAGTGCTCACGCATTTCAATCTCACTATCCGCTCCCTGACTACTCACTCCCGATGAATTTATGACTGTCTGAAACAATGCCAAAAATCGGTTTGCCGCAACACGATCATTGATAACCGGATAAGATAGCTCACCCGCTGTGATCCGGCCTTCTGTAAGATCATGAATAGCAGCGTTAAGTGCCCCCTGATCGAAATACAGCATTTTCCAGCTTCGACCCTGATGGCCGACAGGAGAGCCGTCATGAACCTCATCAGGGTTCACAGTTATAACATCTCCGGCAGATGCCTCAACGACACCCCGCCCGCTCAAAGATTTTTGCGCTCCACGCAGGATGATGCCAAGACCAAACTGATTGTGAATATGACGTCCAAAACTATGCGTGGTATCGGCCAGAACCGCATCCACCCCCATAGTTTCATAACGTGCAAGTTTAAATCGTCCGGTTGTCATATCGCAGATAGCAGCTCCGTCAAGACTTACGGTTTGATGGTCTGAAACTGGCATTAATAACAATAAATATCAATTCCGGAGCCACCTGAACCGACTATCACAGGCAGAACCTTCATGAGTTACCTCACTCTTGACGACATATAAAACCATCTGTACCGCTCAGTAAAATGTATTTGAATCAGTACAATAAGCTGATATGAAACAAGTTGCTGCCCACCACCAATCACCGCAATTCCTGCGCTTGTCCTTGATTGCTGGTGTCGGTGGTCTCCTCGCCATTGCTATGCTCGGCATTTTAAGTCGTTATGCGCACTCGCCATTTATCATGGCGCCCTTTGGTGCAAGCTGTGTCCTACTATTTTCGGCTCCGGCAAATCCCTTGTCGCAACCCGCCAACGTCATCAGCGGACACCTCACAGCCACCCTTGTGGGACTGATAACGCGTTTAGTTTTACCGAATGAATGGTGGGCAGTTGCCATTGCTTGTTGGTCTTGCAATCAGCATTATGTCGGCCTTAAGAGTTACCCATCCTCCGGCTGGCGCGGATCCGCTGGTTGTCTTTGCAGAAAACCCCGGCTTTGCGTTTTTACTTATGCCCGTTCTGACCGGTGCCCTGTTGCTTGCAGCTTTTGCTACTATATATCATCGCTGTACTGGCGGCTTATACCCGATAAGGAAAAATTGATGGCCAAACTCGTCATGGAACGCGCTGATACCATTCCAGCTCTGGGCGAAGTCTTCCGCCGCTATGGGTTTGAGGGTGCCAGCATTGCGCGGTTTTCCGAGAATACGCATCTTGGTAAAGACAGTCTCTATCACTTTTTTCCCGGCGGCAAAGAGGAAATGGCGAAAGCCGTCCTGAGTGATATCGAAGATTGGTTCGAACAAAACATTTTTCTGCCCTTGCAAGACAGTGCAGATCATGACGGACATGCAATTGATCTCATGTTTACCGCTGTAGACGATTATTTTAAGTCGGGGCAACGGATTTGCCTTGTCGGTGTCTTTGCCCTTACTGAAACCCGCGATCGGTTCAGTACCGAAGTTAATCAATACTTCAAAAAATGGATCGACAGCCTTGCAACCGCTTTGATACGTGCAAACGTCTCACCTGCTGAAGCTAAACAAACGGCAACAACAGTCGTTGCAGGGATACAGGGGGCTTTAGTTATTGCGCAGGCACTCGATGATCAAAACAGCTTTTCTAATATGCTAAAACAACTTCGGCAGTTAACCCAACCGATCAAATAGCCACAAAATTTGTTTTAGAGCACCGTGTGCCATAGTTGACACACGGTGCTCGCTCTAACACTTTAAAAGCAAAGCATAATCTCACCTTAAACTGATTCAGATTTAAGGAACTATACCCTAGCTGCCGGATATCTGGCCATGTACCTCTGATATGCCTCTTCATAAGCAGATGTCAGCTGAACAACCGGTTCAACCACTTTAGCAATCTTGGGGAGAGTGCAAACGGCAACAGGGTCGAGATTATGGGCGGCGATCATGCCGAGGCGTGCAGCACCAAAAGCTGCGCCATAATCTCCGTCCTGCGGCACTTCAAGCGGAATGCCTGAAATTGTAGCAATCGCAGACAACCAGTATAAGGATCGCGAACCACCGCCGATCGCAGTTGCCTGTGTAATCTCTGTCCCAGCGACACGGAGAGCTTCGAGATTATCCCGCACTGCAAAAGCTACGCCTTCAAGAACAGCCTGTGTGAGCGCCGGACGGTCACTTTCATGCCCCAGACCTATGAAACTACCGCGAAGTGCCGCGTCATTGTGCGGTGTGCGTTCACCGGATAAATAGGGCAAAAAGCTCACCCCGCCCGGTGCTTGCAAGGCCTCTCCCAGCTCTGAGATTAATTCAGGCGGTGTCTGGCCGCAGATTTTAGCAAACCAGTTTAATGAATCTGTCCCCGATAAAATAACCCCCATTTGATGCCACATATCAGGCAATGCGTGACAAAAACTATGCACTGCACTCTCAGCATTAGGGCTATATTGCTGATTGGCAGCGAAAACGACACCGGATGTCCCCAGCGAAATGAAGGCACGGTTTGGAGCAACAGTTCCGACACCACAGGCAGAGGCAGCATTATCACCGCCGCCACCGGCAATGATCGTACCTAGTGGCAAACCGAATTGTAGTGCAATCTCGGGACGTAAACGCCCTGCTTGCTCAGTGCCTTCCACCAAATCCGGCATCCGGGAAATATCCATATCCGTGGCAGAGAGCAGTTCAGCTGACCATCGGCGCTGCGCTGTATTCAGCCATGCTGTACCGGATGAATCTGAGAAATCAGACAAGTATTCCCCGGTCAGCCAGAGCCGCAAATAGTCTTTAGGCAGCAGCACTTTATGGATTTTGGCGAAAATCTCCGGCTCGTTTTCTTTCACCCAGACAAGCTTGGGAGCTGTAAAACCCGGGAAAACTATATTCCCGGAAATAGCACGAAACTGCGGATCGGCATCGAGCCTTGCCGCCTGAATATAACTGCGTGAATCATTCCACAAAATGGCAGGTCGTAAGACTTGTGCATCTCGATCCAACAGAACCGCACCATGCATCTGCCCGGACAGGCCGATGCCTTTAACAGCAGCCATTTCCCTCGGATGGGAAGCTTTGAGTGCCAGCAAAGCCTTTTCAGCAGCTTCACACCAATCCTGAGGATTTTGCTCCGACCAGCCTGCATGAGGGCGCGCAATATGCAGATCTGCATGAGCAGAAGCGACAATGCCCTGATTATCATCAATGAGCAGCGCTTTAATACCTGAGGTGCCGAGATCAAGACCAAGATACATATCAAGCTTCTTTCCATGCTTTATGAAAAAACTCCCACCAAAGGCGGGAGTTTTCAAACAACCGGATCAATAAGGTGAGTCAGGGAAATAAAACTCCTGCGCATTTTCCTTCGTCACCAAAGTGGCATCAAGAATATAGCTGCCGCGAATTGGCACCTGATCGTAGAAATTGGCAACGGTCAACTCCATTGCTGTTGCAATCATTGCCGGCGGATAGAGCACATCTACTGGGATCAAAGCATCGCCATCGGCAACTTTTTTGATCATCTCTTTCATACCGGCACCGCCGATAACCATTTTGATATCCGAGCGGTTTGCTTGCTGGATTGCCTCAAGAGCGCCAACGCTCATATCGTCATCCTGCGTCCAGACAGCATCAATTTTCGGGTATTTGACCAGATAATCCTGCATCACTTTAAATGCATCATCACGTGACCAGTTACCAAACTGCTTGTCGAGAACTTTGATATCGCTACCGGCAACGGCAGAGTCAAAGCCTTTTTGACGCTCTTCGTCGATGACAATCGGCAGGCCACGAATGACCACAACATCACCGGAGCCAAGCGTGTCTTTGATATATTGTCCGGCAACGCGCCCGAGTTCTTCATTGTTTCCGGCCACATAAAGATCCTGAATGGACGGATCAGATAATGCGCGGTCAACAACCGTAACAAAAATGCCCTTATCTTTGACCTGACGGATCGGATCAGTCAGCTCGTCCGAATTGTGCGGCAATGTTACCAGAGCATCCATGCCCTGCGTTGTCAGATCTTCCAGCGCATTAGCCTGAGAGGCACCATCCGGCGATGTTTTGACAATGATCTTCAGACCCGGATGGGCTTTTTCTAAAACGGCTTTTGCGCGCTCGGCATGATACACCACGCCGCCTGTCCAGCCATGATCTGCGGCCGGAATGGAAACGGCAATCGTCACCTTCTTATCCTGAGCATAGGCAGCCCCTGTCAGCAATGCGACGCCGCAGACAGCACTTAAAAGTATCTTCTTCATTTTACGTCTCCCTCATTTTAAGGCCTGACACTACGGCGGTCCGGCCTCCCTCCGCCGTTTCTGATGCCGGTATGGATCAACCCCACCGGTATGTGACTTTTGCTTACTGGCGCCGCGACAATGAACGCTGCACCAGCATTGCAATAATAATGATCGCTCCCTGTACTGCGCCGATCAGATATTCACTGACCAAATCAGACAGAACCATGATATTGCCGACAACCTCGAGAATGAGCGCACCGCAGACTGTGCCCCAGATGCGGCCAACGCCGCCGCGCAGCGCCGTGCCACCAATAACAACGGCTGTAATCGCCTGCAGCTCCCACATCAGACCGGTCGTTGGCGTTGCTGCGCCCAGACGCGGAACATAGACCAGCACAGCAATGGCAACGCAGATACCCTGAATAACAAAAGCCAGCGTTCGCACGCGTCGTACCGGAATACCCGAATAGCGCGCGACATCCTGATTGGAACCAACGGCAATGACGTGGCGGCCGAAAGCCGTACGATAGAGCAGGAAAGCAGCGATAAGCGCGACAACAATGATCACCACAATCGGGATCGGAATACCGAGAATATTGCCGAAATAAACCGGACGATAGGCGGCACGCAGTTCCTGCGATTTCATCGCAATCGAACCGCCTTCAGCCAGATAAATGGTCAGCGCACGGAAAATCCCCATTGTACCAAGCGTGACAATGAAAGGCTCAATACGTCCCATTGTGGTGATAGTACCATTAGCAAGCCCACAGGCAGCCCCCACCGCAATCGCAAGAGACATTGCCAGAATTAACATCGGCAGATTACCGCTTACGATGCCGGAATTCATGAACAAAATAGTGACCGCCGCAACAAAGGCAGACATCGAGCCGACAGACAGATCAAGCCCGCCGGATGCAATAACAAAGGTTGCACCAATGGCAATGATTGCAATGAAAGCACTGCGGGTTGCGATATTTAACAAGTTGTCGACCCCGATAAAATTGGGATTGACCAAAGTACCGAATATCAGCAGCACAGCCAGAGCCACGAAGGGTGCTACGGCGCGCAGATCTATATCCTGCCAGAAGCTTTTACCGGTTACATTGCTCTGATTTTTACCTGTCATATCGCTCATATTATTTCCGCCACGATGGCAGCCTCCTGTGCTGTGACGCCGGTGGCATGCACGACAATCTCGTTTTCGGTCATCTGATCTCCGCTCACTTCAGCGACAATGCGGCCATTGCGCATGACGAGAATGCGTTCGCATATGCCGATCAGTTCAGGCATTTCCGAAGAAATAACGATTACCGCTTTGCCTGCTGCTGCGAGCGCAGCAATGAATTTATAAATCTGCTCTTTTGTGCCGATATCGATGCCGCGGGTAGGTTCATCAATGATGATAATATCCGGCTCAAGCAGCATCATTTTTGCGAGAAGCAATTTTTGCTGATTGCCACCGGAAAGTTGTCCGGCCAGCAAATTAGGATCACGGGTACGGATATCAAACTCGCTGATCGCGTGATCAAGCGCGGCCTGCTCTTTGCCGGCATTGATTAAAAAATGCTCCGTGAATTTATCCAGCGATGCCAGTGTCAGATTGGTTCGTAAATTCTGCTCCAGCAGCAAGCCTTTGCCTTTGCGGTCTTCGCTTAAATAAACAATGCCCGCATCCATACTTTCGCGCGCAGACGGAAATTGCACCGGCTTGCCGTTCAGCCGGATTTTACCATGCGCTGCACGTAAACCGACAATCCCCTCAAGCAACTCAGTGCGACCTGCACCGATCAGGCCCGCAAATCCGAGAATTTCACCTTTATGCAGCGCAAAACTGCAATTTTGGGCATAACCCGGCACATGAAAATCCGACACCTCCAGAACAACATTCTGGACTGAAGGCCTGTGATACTCAGGATAAAGCTGAGACATATCACGCCCGACCATCAGACGCGCCATATCCAATGGCTGCAAGTCTTCAGCATCATGCGATGAGACCAGTTGTCCGTCACGCAAGATAGTAATGCGATCTGAAATAGCCTTCACTTCAGGCAGGCGATGCGAGATATAAAGCACTGCCGCCCCGCGATCACGAATACCCGTAATCACTTTCAGCAGCGCTTCTGTTTCAATCGGCGTTAAGGAAGCGGTCGGCTCGTCAAAAATCACCAGCCGATGCGGCACCAGCAATGCACGGGCAATTTGCACCAGTTGCCGCTGGGCTATGGATAATTGCTCAACACGTGCCTTGGGATCAATTGCAGCTCCCAGACTTTCAATGGCTGCTTTTGCCTCGTCATTCATCTTCCGGTCGTTGAGTGTCAGACCACGCCTGATCTCACGTCCCAGAAAAATATTCTGCGCAACTGTCATATCCGGTGCGAGCAAAATTTCCTGATGAACCAGCACCACACCACGATGTTCCGCATCAACCGGCCCTGAAAGGGTGACCGGTTCACCGTCAAAAGCAATTGTACCGCGGCTTGGCTGCAGATGTCCTGCCAGCAACTTCATCAGAGTCGATTTACCGGCACCATTTTCACCGATAATAGCGTGAATTTCGCCCTGTCTGATTTCAAGCGCAATATCCCGTAGCACCTCGATGGGGCCGAAGGATTTCGACAGGCCTGCAACCTGCATAAATGGTATATGCGGGAGGTTTTTTGTCCCTGTATTTTCTGTGTGGGGTGCGCCGGACACTGCTGTCATTTCAGGTGTGTCCATTGATTGCCGGCCTGACTGGAAGCAACGGATGCTTCGATAAAGCGCATACCGTCCAAACCATCATAGACCGTTGGATAAAGCACCTGATCATCAGGTTTTTCACCTGTCCGTGCGGCACGGATTGCATGCGCTGCTTCCGTATAAATCGTTGCAAAGCCTTCCAGATAACCTTCCGGATGTCCGCCGGGGATACGGGTAACACGGCTGGCAGCCGCATTGGCACCGGCACCGCCACGGGTGATCAGTTGTTTCGGCTCTCCAAAGCGCGTAAACCACAAATAATTCGGGTCAGCCTGCGTCCATTCCAGTCCGCCTTTACTGCCATAAATACGCAGTTTCAGACCATTTTCATTGCCGACAGCCACCTGACTTGCCCAGAGAGAGCCACGCGCACCTCCTTTGTAGCGCAGCATGATCTGTACATCATCATCAAGACTGCGCCCCTCAACAAAAGAAGTCAGTTGTGCCAGCACCTGCTCTGTCTCTAGTCCGGAAACAAAACCAGCCAGATGATAGGCGTGGGTGCCAATATCACCAATCGCCCCGCCCGCACCGGAACGTGCCGGATCGGTGCGCCATTCTGCCTGCTTATTACCGCTTAGCTCCGAGCGTTCGGTCAGCCAGTCCTGCGGATATTCCACCTGAATAACCCGGATATCACCAATCACACCACCGGCGACCATGCTGCGGGCCTGCCGTATCATCGGATAACCACTGTAATTATGGGTCAGAACAAATAGTTTGCCGGATTTTTCGACCAGACCGACAAGTTCTTCCGCTTCTTTCACCGATGTTGTCAGCGGCTTGTCGCAGATGACATGAATACCGGCATTTAAAAATGCGCGTGCGATCGGCGCATGTAAATGATTGGGCGTAACGATTGAAACAGCTTCAATGCCATCAGGACGTGCAGCTTCTGCCTGTGCCATTTCCTCATAGCACGCATAACTACGATCTGCGGCAATGCCGAGTTCTCGCGCAGACGCGCTGGCTCGTTCAGGATCGGAGGAAAGTGCTCCGGCTACCAGCTCATATTGATCATCAATGCGGGCGGCAATCCGATGAACCGCACCGATAAATGCACCTTGTCCGCCGCCGACCATTCCAAGTCTGATACGGTGCTGCTGGTATTCAGTTGCCATGACATGTTCCTTTCAGCGACAGTTTCGATCAAAGACCAAGCATTTTGCGGTTGGCTGCTTCATCAGTGCCCGCATTGGCAAAATCATCGAAGGCATGTTCGGTGACGCGAATAATATGATGTTTGATGAAATCCGCGCCCTCACGCGCACCGTCTTCCGGATGTTTCAGTGCGCATTCCCACTCCAGAACCGCCCAGCTATCGAAATCATAGGCCGTTAGCTTGGAGAAAATACTGCCAAAATCGACCTGCCCGTCACCCAGCGAACGGAAACGTCCCGCACGGTTGACCCAGCTCTGAAACCCGCCATAAACGCCTTGCCGTCCGGTCGGATTAAATTCAGCATCCTTAACGTGGAGCGCTTTGATACGTTGATGGTAAATGTCGATGAAATCCAGATAGTCGAGCTGCTGAAGCACAAAATGTGAAGGATCATAGAGCAGATTGGCGCGCGCATGATTATTCACA
Source organism: Hyphomicrobiales bacterium (assembly GCA_900470735.1). GTDB lineage: Bacteria > Pseudomonadota > Alphaproteobacteria > Rhizobiales > Rhizobiaceae > Pseudochrobactrum. The sequence goes on from UCCC01000004.1 coordinate 127,974, forward strand.
CGCTCAAGGAACATCTCATAGGAGATACCGTCATGCAGATCTTCACCGGGATGAATTTCGTAGCAAATATCCACGCCATTCTCATCCGCATAATCAAGCAGCGGTGTCCAGCGCTTTGCCAGTTCGTCAAAAGCAGTTTCCACCAAACCGGCGGGGCGCTGTGGCCACGGATAAACATAGGGCCAGGCGAGAGCACCGGAAAATGATGCCATTGCATTAAGGCCTAAGCGCTTGGATGCACGCAATGCCCGCCGCACCTGATCATTCGCCCATTCCGCTCGTGCCTGCGGATTGCCACGGACACTCTCATCTGCAAAGCCGTCAAATGCGGTATCATAGGCCGGATGAACAGCAACCAGCTGTCCCTGAAGATGGGTTGAAAGCTCAGTAATTTCCAAACCATGCGATGCCGCTATGCCTTTGATTTCATCGCAATAGGTTTGTGAATCTGAAGCTTTTTCCAGATCAAACAACCGCTTGTCCCAAGTGGGAATCTGTACGCCTTTATAGCCGAGTGATGCCGCCCATTTGCAGATAGCATCGAAAGAATGAAAAGGAGCGCTGTCGCCTGCAAACTGCGCCAGAAATATCGCTGGTCCTTTAATCGTTTTCATTATCCCACTCCCCTTTTTTGTCGCTTTACAGCGGTTCCAGTTAAGACTGAATCGTTGGAACCGCTGTAACTATTTGTTTTTACGCATTATCCGACGCAAAACCGGTTCCCACTTTTGCTGAAAATGCTATAAAGCCTCAGATAAACGATCTGTCAGACGTAGCGGTTCACAATATTTTCCAAGAGTTCCTGCCGGCCGGAAACCGGCTGCGGCTCAATTTTGCTGCTGTGAACATAGGCGGCAATCTCTTCCAGCGACTGTTCACCTTTGAGCATGGCCTGCACCTGAGGCTTGTTCCATCCGGCATAGCGCTGTTGCAATGGTGCAGAGAGCGCCTGATCCTCAATCATTCTGGCCGCGGCTTTCAGGCCGCGAGCGCAGCAATCCATGGCGCCGATATGGCCGATCAGCAAATCTTGCGGATCAAGCGACTGGCGCCGCAATTTCGCATCGAAATTGGTGCCGCCTGTAGTGAAGCCGCCGCCTTGCAATATCTGATAATAGGCCAAAGCCATTTCCGGTACATTGTTCGGGAACTGATCAGTGTCCCAGCCAGATTGATAATCATTACGGTTCATATCAATGGAGCCGAAAATGCCGAGTGCATTGGCAAGGGCCAGTTCATGCTCGAAGGAATGTCCCGCCAGAATGGCGTGTCCCTGCTCGATATTGACCTTAACCTCGTTCTCAAGACCGTAGCGTTTCAAAAAGCCGTAGACCGTTGCCACGTCATAATCATATTGATGCTTGGTCGGCTCCTGCGGCTTCGGCTCCAGCAGAATTGTGCCTTTAAAGCCGGTTTTATGCTTGTAATCCACGACAAGCGACAGAAAACGCCCCATCTGATCAAGTTCGCGGCTCAGATCAGTATTGAGCAATGTCTCATAGCCTTCGCGTCCGCCCCAAAGCACGTAATTTTCACCATTGAGACGCTTGGTAACATCCATACAATGTTTAACGGTTGCAGCTGCATAGGCAAAAATTTCAGGATCAGGGTTCGTTGCAGCTCCTGCCATATAGCGGCGATGCGAAAACAAATTGGCCGTACCCCACAGCAGCTTAACGCCGGTTTCAGCCATTTTTTCCTGCAAATAATCAGCCATCTGGTCGAGATTGGCTGATGTCTCAGCAAATGTTTGCCCCTCGGGACGAATATCCGCATCGTGAAAACAGTAATACGGCGCACGCAAAAGAGTACAAAGTTCAAACGCAACATCAGCTTTTAGTTTTGCGTGTTGCAAACTATCACCAAACCACGGGCGTTCAAATGTTTGGCCGCCAAACGGATCGCCCCCCGGCCAGGCCAGACTGTGCCAATAGGCGACGGCAAAACGCAGCTGATCTTCCATGCGTTTGCCCAGCACGATTTCATCCGGATTATAAAACCGGTAAGCTAGCGGATTGGTGCTGTCCGGTCCTTCATACTGAACAGGTGTGGTCATATTGAAAAATCCCGTACTCATACCAGTATTCCCCGAAGTTGTGACACGTCAGATGTGCTCTTTTTTAATTGTTGATTCTGCCGGGCATCGGCCTGTATCAGCGATGTGATTGCACAGCCCTGCAAGATGAGCGGTTGCTCAGACGGATAGCGATAGATTGACAGGTCTTCCGGTGAACGCAGCCCGTTTTGAGGACCGGCCAGAACACCGTTTTCGGCACCCCCGCTGATCGTTCGACGCAGATCATCTTCAATGAGATCAAAGGCATGAACTCCGGGTCCGACAAAAGCCAGCGGCACCGGATCAATTAGCGAGAATATGCTGCGCAATGCAAAACCGAGCGCTTTACCGGCACGTTGAAAAGCTTGCCGTTCGATGCCTTCTGCAGCACGTGCACGGGTTGTGAGTGCCGCAAAGTCGGCATCAGAAATCATTGCCGATGGCGATGTATTATCGTCAATATGATTGGCAAAACGCCAGATGCCATAGTCACTGGCATATGCTTCCAGACAGCCTTGCCGCCCGCACCGGCATAATGCGCCGTCAGGGATGTGCACAATATGACCGAATTCCGCAGCCGAGGACCGTGCACCGGAGAAAGGCTTACCCTTCAGGAACAATCCCATACCAATACCGGAAGAAAACAAAATCGCTGCGAAATTATCACCGAAAATATCAGGACCAAACCAGCGCAGCGCCTCTGCAATCATCAGACAGTCATTGGAGACCTTAACCGGTACCTGAAATTGCATTTCAAGATGTGCAGCGATCGGAGCATTGGTTGCGCCGATAGTCGGCGACCAGATCAGACTTTGCTGGTCAGCATCTGTCATACCCTGAACACCAACAGAAATATGAGCCAACTTTTTGGCAGGCAATGCATGTTCTATCAGTAGGGCATTGATATGGGTTTTTAAAGCTTCCAGCAGCCCGGTATTGCTGATTTGCAAAGTGGGGATTGTATTTTCCACATGATCAATCGTCTCACCGGCATAGCTCACCAGCTCTATAGTGATCACGTTGAGTGCAATATTAATAGCAATGACACTCGCGAAATCCGGATTAAGCCCTAACAGAACTTGCGGTCGCCCGCGGCGGTTTTCGGAATCCGATGCAGAGGCTTCATTGATTGGCAATTCAATCAAAACATCATCGGCCAGCAGCGTATTCGTAATGGCGGAAACAGTAGAATGACTCATTCCGGTCGCACCGGCGATATCGGTGCGTGACAAATGTCCGGATTGTCGCAACAGCATCAGAATGCGACGACGGTTTTCCCATCGCAGCCCTTCTGAGCGCGAAACATGTACTGTCAAGCGCTGACCTCCCCATAAGCTCAGCATGGTTCTTAATGACCTTAGCGCTGAACTTTAAATCTCCTGCCTGTGAGAATTACATGGAAAAGAGGGTTTGTCATTATTTTTTTCGAGTATCGAAATATATAATTTTCTTCAAGCCTTAATCCTGCAGCTCACGCCGCCTAGTGCTCCTTTGGCCAAGCGTTCTGCTCGTATGCGCCCAAGACAGAGCTACTGATAACTTCACCTTTTTGAAGCAAATTGTGCGCAATCAAATATTGGCTCACAGCAGGCATAACGAGCCTGAAGTGAGCTGGTCAGACCCGCTCAGCACCAGCTCAAACAAATCAGACAAGTTAAACGCGGATAATAACGGCGCTTAGCCGTTGAGATAACGACGCATGCAATAAAGCAAAGTGCTCTGTTCTTCGTTTTCACGAATATTGATCACACGCCCGAAAAGGATTCGATGTGTTGCTTCATCCACGGCATTGGTCAGCTCGCATTCGAAGCTGACTGATGCAGTGGCTAGAACCGGAACACCGGTAAGACCTTCGCTCCAGTTATCAAGTGCAAATCTGTCTTCCATCGGTGTCGCTGCTCCACCGCCGAAGATATTTGAGATCTGCTCCTGACCCGGCATCAGTGTGTTGACGCAAAAATGGCGTGCATTTTCAAATGCATGAAAACAAGAGCTTGCACGATTAATGCAGACCAGAAGTGTTGCCGGTGTATCACTGACACTGCAAACTGCAGAAGCAGTAAAACCATAGCGTTTACCGTTATGAAGCGTACTGGTGATATTCACTGCCGAGCCAAGGCGTGACATCCCGCTGCGAAATGTAGCTTTGTCCACAATGTTAAAGCGGTGATCCACAATGCCCATACCGGCCTCTCAAACGCATTCGGAACAGGCGATACTGAACCATTCGCCGATGTTCCTGTTCGTATTTAAATCCCCTGCCCGCAATTTCAGCACCGGCATTCCGACGACATCCGTGGAAAGGGAGGATGAGTTACCGGCTTCATAGATTTGCACATCCGTAAAACCGGTAACCTTGCGACAAATGAATATTAAGCGGAAAGTTCTTTGCGGATAATTTCAGCGCCCGCACTCAAAGCATTCAGCTTACCTCTTGCAACCTGACGCGACAGCGGTGCCATGCCACAATTGGTGCAAGGATACAGCTTATCAGCATCCACAAACTGCAGTGCTTTGCGCAGCGTATCCGCCACTTCTTCCGGTGTTTCAATCGTATTGGACGCGACGTCGATAGCGCCTACCATCACTTTTTTACCACGGATCAATTCAATCAGATCCATCGGCACATGAGAGTTATGGCATTCCAGCGAAATCAGATCGATACTGGATTTTTGCAGCTTCGGGAAAGCTTCTTCATACTGTCTCCACTCGGAACCCAGTGTCTTTTTCCAGTCTGTATTGGCTTTGATACCGTAACCATAGCAAATATGGACAGCCGTCTCGCATTGCAGGCCTTCAATCGCTCGTTCCAGTGTAGCAACGCCCCAATCATTCACTTCATCGAAGAAAACGTTGAATGCAGGCTCATCAAACTGGATGATATCAACACCGGCAGCTTCCAGCTCTTTCGCTTCCTGATTGAGAATTTTAGCAAATTCCCAAGCCAGCTTTTCGCGGCTCTTATAGTGAGCATCATAAAGCGTGTCGATCATGGTCATCGGACCAGGCAAAGCCCATTTAATAGGCTGCTTGGTTTGCTGACGCAAAAACTTGGCATCTTCAACAAAAACCGGCTTTTGTCGGGATACGGCACCAACAACTGTCGGCACACTCGCATCATAGCGATCACGGATTCTGACCGTCTCACGCTTTTCAAAATCAACACCGCTGAGATGTTCAATAAATGTCGTGACAAAATGCTGACGTGTCTGTTCACCATCACTGACAATATCAATGCCAGCCTGACGCTGATCATCTAAAGCCAAACGCAGAGCATCCTGCTTGCCTTCAATCAGTTCCTCACCCTGTAGTTTCCAAGGTGACCAAAGTTTTTCCGGTTCTGCAAGCCATGACGGTTTTGGCAAGCTGCCGGCGGTTGAAGTAGGCAACAGTGTTTTCATAATAGACAACCTTATAATGCTAGTTCATTAAAGAACATAATTTGCAGACCATTGCTCAAGAATGGTTTTGTACGGCTTGATAAAATGTTCTTCAGCGAACTTTCCTTGCTCAACCGCCATCCGGCTACGCTCTTCCCGATCATAGACAATTTGCGTCAATGAATAGTCTGAGTGTTTCAAGCTTGGCTGATAAGATGCGCCTGCTGCAGAATTGGCGTTGTAAATTTCAGGACGATAGATTTTTTGGAAAGTCTCCATAGTGCTGATCGTGCTGATAAGCTCAAGATCAGTGTAGTCACGGAGCAAGTCGCCGCTAAAATAGAAAGCCAAAGGTGCAACGCTATTCGCTGGCATGAAATAGCGAACCTGCAATCCCATTTTCTCAAAATATTGATCTGTCGAAGAGAATTCATTTTGCAGATATTCGACACCCAAAACAGGATGCTGATTTCCGGTACGCAGGTAGGTTTTGCTGCTGGATGCGCTCAGGCAAATAACCGGTGCTTTGCTAAAATGTTCTTTATAGCTTTTTGAATTTACAAAATATTTGAAAAGGTTGCCATGCAGATCGCCAAAACCGGCAGGGATGCTGAACGCAGCCTGATTGCGGTTATGTTCAGGCAACACAACGCTGAAATCGTAATCACGCACATAAGAGGAGAAATTATTGCCGACAATGCCCTCAATGCGCTCGTTCGTTACACGGTCAATGATATTCGTTTTCAAAATTTCAATTAACGGGAAAACATTCTGATTGCCTTCACCATTCAGATTCATCTCGACAGAAATGATTTCAATTTCAACAGAATAACGATCGCCCTTTGGGTTATCCCAATGCGCGAGAGCATTGAAACGATTATCAATCATCTTCAGAGCATTGCGCAGATTTTCCTGCCTGTTCGCGCCTCTGGCCAAATTAGCAAAATTGGTCGTAATGCGCGTATTTTCTGAGGGTTGATAATCCTCATCAAAACGAATGCTCTTAATGTTAAAATCAAATTCTTTATTCATCGCGATCTGCATCCTCATTCCTGAGTAAAACCTGTGCTTTGCTTCTTCAGGACTTCCTAATTTTCTTTTCTGGTCTTCTCAGTCAGCAATCTTCATACTGTCTACAGATAAGAGCGGTGCATATCTTATGCCCGAGCCATTACATGAGTAAAAGTGATTTAATTTCATTGAAACATGAATCGTATTCATATTTTAAATCAACGTAAACAACCGGAAAAAGTCTGCGTTGATTTTAAAATTTCAGAGCGCCTAACGCATAAAATACAGAGCTTTACTCTCTGCCTTTTTCAGCAAAATTCACAATTCAGGTTGAGAACTTGTAAAAGCACAAACCAAAAACCGGCTTGCCATCGCTTAAAAATATGATTAAAATAATCAACTATAAAACACCACTTACAATTGTTGATTTCATTCCTGTCTTCGAAGTTCTCAATGGAATTCGAGAGCCAAGTTAAAAACACAGGCGGATTTGCATTGGGGCTTGCCAGACTTTACAAAGCTGAGAAATTACGGCTTCGTGCTTTGGCCAACCGCTTTATCGGAAATCCGACAGCCGCTGAAGATGTGGTTCAGCAAGCTTTTGTCAACATTCTCAAAACACAGGGCGTGTCCTTCGACCAATCGGCTTATACTTCACAGGCAGTCCGTAATTTAGCCCTCAATTATCTGCGTGATAACCGCCGACGCGCTGTTGTAGAATTACAAGGCATTGAAACGGAGCATATTGCCGATCAGCAACCTTCACCAGAGATGGTCGCTCTGCATCGCAGTGAGTTATTGCGTCTGTTAACAGCGATTTCCGCATTGCCGCAAAAACGACGGGAAGCCTTCATCGCCTGTAAAATTGAGGGTCTGACCTATGAAGAAGTCGCGATAAAGCAGGGTATCTCCCGCAATACCGTTATTTCTCAGGTCGTAACAGCTTTGATACAGCTTGATGCGGCACTGCAAGCGGATAAACCTTAAATGCAGGACGACAATATCGACCCTGTCTATCAACAAGCCGTTGAGTGGTTTGTGCTGATGCAAGATGCAGAACTGTCTGCTGACAAACGGCAGGCTTTTGCAGAATGGCTTGCCAGCTCACCTACCCACAAGATTGCTTATCACCGTGCTTCCCAATTATGGGAACGGTTTGACCTTGTGAAACCGGCCTATGAGAAATACCGTAAATCCCGCAATATCAACCGGCGTAGCCTGCTCTTAGGCGGGCTTGCTGTAACAGCAATACCTGCATCTTATTTGCTGCTTAATCCGGCTCTTTTTGCAGATTATCGCTCCGGCATAGGTCAGCAGCTTTCCGTATCTTTGCCGGATGGCAGTACTGTGCAGCTTGGTACCAATACGGCTCTTTCACTGGATTTCACAGCAGATAAACGCCGGATTATCCTGCATCACGGACAAGCATTATTCAGCGTTGCTCCAATGACAGACCGGCCATTTATCGTCGTTGCCGGTTCAGGAGAAACACAAGCACTTGGCACGCAATTTGATATCCGGCTGGTTGGGAATAACGCTACGGTCACCGTTTTAGAAAGCGCCGTCAAACTCCGCCATAATGATACATCACCAATCGTAATAAAAGCCGGCTGGCAGATTGATTATGCTGAAAAAACAGCAGGAGAGCTACACCCTGTCAATCTTGCTGAAGCTGAAGCCTGGCGACAGGGTCGCATCTATTTTGAAGATAAACCATTACATTATGTTCTTACAGAACTGGAACGTTACCGGCACGGAAAAATCATTCTTGCCGATTCAACGCTTGCGGACATACCCGTAACAGCGGTTTTTAACATTACGTCCAGTCATGAGGCTCTGACTAGTCTGGCTGAGGCTCTGCCAATCCGTGTTTTGGATACTGGTCTTGCTGCTTTTGTTTATCGCAAAAAATAATTTCCTGCCCGCAATCATTACTCTGCTGGTCTCAGGTGTTTACTCTAATGAGGGCCTATCAATCCCTCGTGAAAGCGAACCCATAAACGGATTGGTAAATTCATGACAAAAAGACGGGCAGATGCATCAGAAACCAAGCAGAGCGAAAAACCAAGCACCGGAAAAAAATATCGTATCACAACGCTCATGACTGCTCGTCTGCTTGCTAGCAGTCTGCTCGCATTAAGCCTGCCGATATTGCCTGCTTTTGCTCAGGAGCGCATCGGGTTTAACATTTCAGCACAACCTCTGTCGTCGGCTTTGTTACAATACGCCAACCATACCGGTACACAGCTTGTCTTTCATGCCGATACAGTGCGGGGATTACGCTCACAGGGCGTAAAAGGCACGCTGGCGCGTGAAGAGGCATTGATCAATCTGATGTCCGGTACAGATTTAGAGTACCGTATTTCAGGCAATACCATTACCATTAATAAGCGTACAGCCGGATCAGCAACACAAAACGTACCTGCCGGTACAACTATGCTGGCACCTATTGTCATTACCAGCGGCACCACCCCGCAGGAAACGGTTTATACAACTCCGGGATCTGTCAGCCATATTTCAGCAGAAGATATTCAACGACTTCCACCCACATCCCTTGGAGATATCTTCAAGTCTGCCCCGGGTGTGATAGCCGCCGGCGGTCGTATTGGCAGTTCAGTGGATGTAAATATCCGTGGTCTGCAAGGGCAGAACCGTGTGAATGTTATGGTTGATGGCACACGCCAAAGCAACCACACCTATCGCGGTTATCGTGGTAGCCGAACAGAAGTTTATGTTGATCCTGATTTTCTTGGTGGCGTAGACATTGCCAAAGGTCCCGTTGCCACAGCAGGTGGTGTCGGCGCGATGGGCGGCGTTGTGAATATGCGCACACTCGAAGCTTCCGATATTCTAAAAGACGGCAAAAATTATGCACTGCGTATTAAAGGCGGACTTGGCAGCAACACAACGTCTCCGCCTCCAACCAGTAAAAATATCGGCAAAGAAGACAAAATCACTTATCCGCGCGATTCACGTTCCGGTATGTTTGACGGAGACAGCTGGTCCGGCAATATTGTCGGCGCTTATGCGAATGAAGACTATGAATTTATTGCAGGGGTTTCCCGTCGGCAAACCGGCAATTATTTTGCCGGTAAAAAGGGCAAGGATTCTTATTATTCCCCGATTTATAAAGCAGAAACCGCACTCTCCCCTTTCGGACCGGGTAAAGAAGTCTTCAATACATCACAAGATATGACCTCAGCCTTGGTAAAGGGAAAAACCTCTTGGGGGGACGGGCATTCTCTCGCACTCGGATATATTTATTATGAAAACGAGTATGGGGAAATGGATGAAAATTTCCTGCCATATATTCGTGGTGCAAACTCACCTTACCGTGTCGCACAACACGACTTGAGCAACACACAAACACATACTGTTAAATCCACCTATGAATATAAGCCGGAAGAGAATGATCTCATCGGCCTTATCGCCAATCTCTGGTATACGGATATTTCGTCGGAAAGTAATGTCATCCGCGCCTATAGCGGCGGTGCCAGCTATGGTATGGCACCAAAATCGGTTGCGACCGGCATTCGCACAATCGGCGGTGATGTAACCAATAATTCCAGTATTGAGACAGCTATCGGCACATTATCCCTGCGCAACGGCATTGAATATGTGCGTGAACACGCAAAAGAAGATGGCGGGACAAGTCTTTCCGGTACCTATCTCGGCGCCAATCCGAATGGCAAACGCACATTAGCCAGCATGTACAATCATACCAGCCTTAAAGCTACCGATTGGCTGACGGTCTTCGGCAGCTTGCGCTACGACTATTATCAAAATGAAAGTGAACATACCACGCTGGATGACTTCAGCACAAAGTCAGACACGCGTCTGAATCCAGCTTTTGGCATTACAATTGAACCATTGGATGGTTTGCAGATCTTCAGCAGTTACACGAGTGGCTGGCGCCCGCCGAGCCTGCGTGAAACTGCTGTTAATCAGGCTGGCGGGGTATCACCTAATCCAAATCTGCGTCCGGAAACATCATCCAATATTGAAGTCGGCATCAACTTGTTGCGCAATGATGTTATTCAAGCCGGAGACAGGCTGGGTTTCAAAGCAGTCTATTTCCACAACACATATGATGACTACGTCATTCGTGAGCGTTTTGTTGATCCTGACGGCTTTTGGCGCTACCAATGGGGCAATATTGATAAGGCCAAATTTAATGGCTACGAATTCTCCGCCTCTTATGACAGCACAAAGTTTTTTGCATCAGCAGGTCTGACCCTCTACTCACAGGCAACTTTTTGTCGTGAAAAGGAAGCCAATCTGATTACACTCATTCTGCCTGCCGGTTGCGGCGCAGACAGAGTGGCGTTCGATTATGGTGTGATGAACGTGCCCCCGAAATATTCAGGCAATGTCACTGCTGGTTTTAATCTGCTTGAAGAAAAACTGACCCTCGGCAGTCGTGTTTACTTCTTTGGCGAGCGTTATGGTGGCTTTCAGTGGCACACAGGTTCCTCAACAGAAGCGCCTTATTATCACCCTGGTACGATCGTTGACCTTTTCGGGAGTTATAAATTCAACGAAGATGTGGCACTTGATTTCAGCGTAGAAAATGTCGGTGACCGATATTATCTCGATCCGCTTTCAACAGGGCTGGTTCCGGCACCCGGCCGTAGTTTTAAAATGAGTTTCAGCACACGCTTTTGATAGGATTAAGATTAGCGGGCAGGAATAATTCAGCCCGCTAATCTCTCATACAAGGCCGCTCAAGATGTTGACGCATCACGCCTTGAAAAATTTCGACCACCACTCTCACTGATACCGAGCGGATAGCTTATTTGCTACATCGGGGCATACTCACACGTGCCACCTCAGAATGTAGGCGCGTCAACTGCTCCGGATTACACGTCTGCAAAAACGACCGCCTCTGCCTGAACAATACCCACTCATTTATGCTCACACAAATAAATTACAAAACAAAAAAGCGAGCAAACAAATATATATTTAAAAAATACATCAATAATTATGAACATAAAACTGAAAGCATAGCTATTTTCAGGGATAGCCAATCATTGCACACGCAAATAACGATTTCATAAATAAAATTATTATTTTGATTTCAAATATTGCAGAAGCACTCTGAGGGCAGTTATGTATTCTTTTAAAAACGTATTAAAATTACTGGCTCTAACGACAGCGCTTGTAGCGCCTGCCTTGATCTCTGCACAAAGCGCGGATACCAATCCGCCAGCAGCAGCTGATGCAGAATATCATGCCAATTGGGGGCTTGATATGATCAACGCTCTGCCCGCTTATCTTAAAGGTTTTACCGGTAAAGATATTGTCGTAGGCGTTATCGATACAGGGCTGGATATCAATCATCCTGAATATGCCGGCCGCATTTCACCCTTCCTTTTCAATTACGGTATTGATCAGGATACTGATAATGTTTTCCCGAGCATTGATGAGGATGATGGATCTATTTCCGGGCATGGTGACCATGTCGCCGGCATTATTGGTGCCGGCCGCAATGGTTTTGGTATGCACGGCGTTGCTTATAATTCTATTTTGATGCCGCTTCGTGCCATTGACGCGGGAGAGACCCGTGGCAATCAAGCTGCCGTAAATCAAGCGATCGTCTATGCCGCGAACCATGGCGCAAAAGTCATTAATGGCAGCTATGGGCCATATGCATTTCCAATGCCAATCGATGATGACAACAATCCAAACCCGAATTATGAGGTATTGAATTATCAGCTCATTCTGAACAGTCCTGAAGGCTTACGAAAAACCTATGACGCACTGAAATACGCAGCTGACAGCGATGTTGTCATGGTTTTTGCGGCTGGCAATGAGCGCAGGGTTCAGCCCGGGGCTTTTTCAACTATTCCCAGTGGAAACGGGATGCTTCCCCTCATCACCCGCGATTTCATTAATAGCGGCAGAATCCGTTTCCTTAACACAAGAGACAATAATATTGATCTCAATAATCCAGACACATACAGCTTTATAAATCCCAGTGATCCTGCCTTTGATAATATGGATTTTTCCGATCTGCAAGGATCGCTCATCACTGTCGTGTCGCTTGGCCCTGACGGGAAGCTTGCAAGCTACAGTAATGAATGCGGTGAAGCAGCTGAATGGTGCATCGCAGCACCAGGTGGCTCGATGTATGTTGATGCCAAGGACGGGATCTACTCAACATGGCCACAAGGTGACCCCACGAACGGTAATCGCACTTACAAATATTTGCAGGGCACATCCATGGCATCGCCGCATGTTGCCGGCGCTGCCGCTGTCGTGCGCTCAGCATTTCCATATATGAATGCGCGCCAGACGATTGAAACCATTCTGACAACAACAACCAAAAACGGCTTTGAGGATCAGAACAAGTTCGGTCAGGGCTTGCTCAATCTCGGCGCCGCTGTCGACGGGCCGATGGCATTTCGTTACAGTGGTGTTTTTGATGTCGACACACACGGTTATTCTTCCATCTGGCCTAACCCGATCTCCGGTGCTGGCGATCTGACCAAACGCGGTGATGGTATTCTGGCTCTTGCCGGCCACAACACGTATCAGGGGCCAACCAATATTCTTGGAGGCACTCTGGAAGTAAACGGCAGCATCACGTCTGAAACGCATGTCTCACAAACAGGCCAACTGACCGGTACCGGTGCAGTCAGTGACTTAACACTGGCACAGGGTGGCAAGGTATCACCCGGCAGCGCGCTTTTTACAGACCAAGCAATCGGCACATTAACTGTCAATGGCAGCTTCATACAACAAAGCGGCTCTGCCTATGTTGCGGATCTCGCTTTTGGCACTGGTACTGACCAGATCATCGTCAATGGCACAGCACATTTAGATAATAATGCGTCAGTTGAACTGGTTCACCGGGGCAAAGCCCACGGCAATGCGACTGCGCGCTATACTTTGCTGACAGCTTCCAGCGGCGTTACCGGTACTTATGGCAATCTCAGCAATAATTTTGCTGCACAATTACCATTCATTAATTTTGCGCTGAATTATGATGCCAATAATGTCTTCCTCGACACCAGTCGCTCCGACATAGCTTTTGCTGATTTTGCAGTCACGCACAATCAAACTGCGACTGCTACAGCACTGGAAAGTCAGGGCGAAGGTGGCAATTTATATGACCGCATGCTGTTTTTGAACGAAACAGAAGCACGCCAGGCTTATGACCAAATGTCCGGCGAAGCTTATGCCTCAATATAGTCGGCGCTCGTCAACAACAGCGCCTATACACGTATGGCTGTGTATGAGCAGTTGTCACAGGGCTTTGCCAAACCATCTGCTTCATCTAAAACTTCGACGAAGATTCCGGATCAGCCAAATGTCTGGGCACATAGCTTTGGTGATTGGACTCAATATTCCGGCGGCATCAATGTGGCGCAGATGAAAACTGACATCGCCGGATTCCTGACCGGTGTTGACGTGCAAGCTTTTGATAATTGGCGCTTTGGTGTTCTGGCTGGTTATAGCCATACGAACTTCCGTTTGAATGAGCATATGTCCTCAGGCAGCAGCGACGATTACACAATCGGCGCCTATGGCAAGACTGAAACAGCACTGGGACAAGGCACACTGGCATTGCGTTCCGGCCTTGCCTATACATGGCATAATATCGATATGACCCGCTCTGTCGCCTTCGCCGATTTCAGTGATAAACTATCTGCGGATTATCGGGCTGGCACATTCCAGCTTTTTGGTGAGCTTGGTTATAAGCATCAGGCGACTGAAAAATTTGCCATCGAACCTTATGCCAATCTGGCTTATGTGCATCTGGGAACAAATGCCTTTACCGAAAAAGATCGTCATGGTGCTGCATTGACTGTTCACAAAAACACGATGGATACAGCACTTTCATCTTTGGGTTTCCGCGTGACAGCTGATCTTAATCAGGAAGTCATTCCGGTTAAAGCCCGTGCCGACATTGCCTGGCGCCATGCTTTTGGTGATGTGACACCAATATCAGAAGCTAATTTTGCCGGATCAAACAGCTTTACCGTCAATGGTTCCGACATTGGGCGCAACACAGTTTTGCTGTCGGGCGGACTGGATTTCCAGCTCAAACATAACGCAGTGCTCGGCATCGCTTATCAGGGACAATTCGGTTCCGGCATCACACAGAATGGTCTGAATACACATCTGAAAATCAAGTTCTGACATAGTCTTTGTGATGAAAAGCCCCTCGCCTCAACTGGATATGAGGGGTGAAAAGATGAACCGTTCTTTTCGCGCGTACAAGAACAACCTACTGATACTCAGGCAGTTCACGATGCTGGCGTATCGCGCCTTGAAAAGTTCAATTGCCACAATGACTTACCAAAACCCCATGAACCATATTCATGGGGTTTTGGTATGAAACAATAACAAAGGTTCACCGGTGGCAGGGCAAAACGAGCGAGGTATTTTTCAAGCCACTCAATGCTTCCCCTGACAAATCAGAGATGATCATTCAAATAGCTCTGCCCCCTCTTCAAGCAATATCTCAACTGTGCGCATATAATGCGCGCGCAACAGTTCTATCGCATCGTCTGCACGCCTTGCGATCACAGCATCGGCAATCGCACGATGTTCTGCCATATCGTCCCTTGGTTCATGTAAATATTTAACCGAAAGACGGCGATAACGTACCGCCTGATCCGCTAAAATTTGCCTGAACTGCAAAAGACGGGATGACGGACACATAGAAACCAGAATGGAATGGAAGTTTTGGTGCAAATCTTCCCACAAAGGGTCAATTTCTCCATTGGTATCAAGTTTGTTTTTTTTACCAAGTTCATGAAGAGCAGCAAGAATGCGCCCCTCCCATGCATCATTGCCATGAGCAATAGAGCGCTTCACTAAGAGAGCTTCAATATCACTGCGCGTTTGTGCAATATCCAGCAAATCATCACGCGACACGGGGGCTACGCGATACCCCTTATGTTCTTCAAGCGTCACCAAGCCATCAGAAGCCAAACGGGTCAACGCCTCACGTAGCGGGCTCATCCCCGCATCCATCTGCTGCCGCAATTCATCAAAACGCAAACGCTCGCCAGGCTTCAGTTGAGCGCTGAGAATCTGCTGGCGTAACAGTGCCACCAGCTCTGACGTACGTGTGCGAGCACCGCTTTGGTTTGTTGGCGCAGCAGGCATAATCAAATCACCCATTTTAGAAATTAACGAACATCGCCTTATTTTTCCAATGCTTATGCTGATCTGCAACATCTGCAAAAGCCAACCAGCACCATAAATCATTCCTGCAACCAAAACCACGACTTTTTAGTTATTTTTATAAATTTACCATAAAAATAAGATTTTAGAAAATATTGGATTGATTCTAATATTTTTCGATTATATGCTTTTCTCAAGGTCATCAGGGGAGGTAACGATGAGCTTGAAAAAAATACTATGGATGGCAACAACTGCCGCGGCATTACAAACAGGTCTTGCAACAACAGCAGTCGCCCAATCACAAGACCCTGTTCGTATTGGCGCACTGCTTTCGACAACCGGCGGTCTGGCTGGACTTGGCATTCCTCAGCGTGACGGCATTTTACTTGCACAAAAGCTGATTAATGCTGATGGCGGCATTAATGGCCGCCCTGTGGAAGTTATCCTTGAAGATGACGCAACCAATCCCGATGCTGCCCTGACAAAGGTGAACACACTGGTTCACTCACAAAAGGTTGCAGCTATCATCGGCCCTACAGGCATTGCACAGACAGTTGCTATTGGCTCTGTCACACAACCTTTGAATATTCCCGTGCTTGCATTTACCGGCATTGGCCCGGCGGTTGAAAAATCGCGTGATTGCGTTTTCCATTTAACACCAGCGCAAGAACTCAATGCTAAAGGGCTTCTGGCCTATGCTCAGGAAACAGGAGCAAAACGCATCGGCGTATTGCACGATTCAGGCTATGGCCAGGTTATCTGGGGCGCAATGTCAAAGCTTGGTGCCGATTATGGCGTTGAATTTGTCGGTGTTGAAAAATTTGAATTATCCGCAACAGATGCAACGGCTCAGGCGGCCAAAGTCAAAGCCACAGAGCCAGATGCAGTTATCGTTTTAAGTTCACTCGCAACACCTTTTCGCAATTTACGCCAAGTGGGGCTGACCACACCCATCATCTCCGTACATGGCACTGCAACTTATGACATTGTTAAAGCGATGGGCGCTGCAGCTGACAATATTATTCACGCCGAATTTCTGATTGCAGAAGATCCTCAGCCATATCAAACAGATTTTGTTGCTGCCTATCAAAAAGAACACGGACAACTGCCCAAACATTTTGAAGCCGCAGGGTACGATGCACTCATGGCTATCGCAGCAGCGATGAATAAATCAGGCGATACAGGCACCAATGGAGCGCTGTGTAAAGAGCTGCGTGCCCCCTATCAAGGAGCCTTTGCTCTATACGATTTTTCAGCGGAAGACCTCGGCGGACTAAAGCTTGAAAGCTTTAACTATTCACTGCTGACCAATGGAAAATTTAGCAGGCTTCCATTTAAAGCCTCCGAATAAGCTGGGAGCAGCTTGAGCGGGAGGGCTCATACCTTTCTTCCCAGCCAGCTGGAGATTATGCATGAGTACGTCTCTTATTTTTCAATCACTTTTTGCCGGCCTGACAAATAGTTTTGTCTATGCACTGATCGGGATTGGCATTGCTGTGATTTATCGCGGCACCAGAATTATCAATGCTATGCAGGGTGATTTTGCTGTTATCGGCGGGATGATCGCAGTTTTTGGACTGGTCTCTCTCGGCCTGCCTTATATTCTGGCCTTTACACTGGGTCTCGCTGCGGGTGCAGCAACAGGATATCTCATTGATGTCCTGTGCGTCAGACCAATGATCCGCCGCAAGGCTGATGAAGAGGCATTTCTACTCTTAACAATAGGGCTTGCGGTCGCGATATCTGCTGCCGTGCTTTATATTAATGGTCGTGAGGCACATTTGCTGCCAGGTATTGGTGGTAGCGGCTCTATCAATTTTGCCGGCGCATTTATTTCTGTCCACGCCTTGTTTTTGATCGCAATTGCCTTGCTTGTTGTGCTTGGACTGTGGCTGTTTTATCGCAGAACCACCACAGGACTGTCGATGATTGCCGCATCTGTTGATCCGGATGGCGCAACGACTATTGGCATTGATGTCAATAAAATGCGTGCGCTGACCTTTGTCATGGGCGGCACGATTGGTGCCTTGGCCGGTATTTTGGTAACGCCACTTATTTCCGTCAACTATCACATGGGTCTTGCCTTAACACTCAAAGGCTTTTCAGCCGCCATTCTGGGCGGCCTGACAAACCCTTTGGGCGCCGTTCTTGGTGGTTTGGTTATCGGCATAAGTGAAGCTCTTGCCGTTCTCGGCCTGTCCTCCGGTTATAAAGATGTCGTTGCTCTCACCATCATGGTCATCATGATGGTGCTGATGCCGAATGGCCTACTCGGCAAAGCCGGAAGACAAGGAGGCTGACATGATTAAATCACCAACAACACTTCGTTTTCAGATCATTGCCATAGCTATTATTGCAATATGCCTGCCATTCACCCTGCAACGCAGCGCCACAGATTTGCTGGTTTTTGCCGGTCTTTATACAATTGCCGGATTAGGCGTCGGCTTATTGTTAGGACAATGCGGCATCGTCAATCTGGCTCAGGCACTATTTTATGGTATCGGTGCTTATGCAACAGCTTATTCCACCGTTACACTTGGCTGGTCACCATTAACGGGCATCCTGCTTGGCATCATTATCAGTGTTACCATCGCTTTGCTGATAGGCATTCCGTTACTGCGCTTGCACGGTTTCTTTCTCGCTCTTGCCACGTTGGCGGCAGGAACGATCGGCACAATTTTCTTCTTTGAGTGGGATTGGCTGACCGGAGGAACGCTCGGCATCGGCGGCATGCCGTCACTGTCCATTGCCGGTTTTACCTTCAATACGCCTTTTCGCTTTTACTATCTTGTTTGGGCAATTGTGCTTGTATTGCTGATACTGACCAATAATCTTGTGCGCGGCCGGCCGGGTCTTGCCATGCGGGCCATGCGCGATTCAGCGCCCGCTGCAGAAGTAATGGCCGTCAATATTCACGCCATGCGCACCAAAATATTCGCTTTGAGCGCAGTCTTGGGGGCATTGGCCGGCTCTCTTTTCGCGCATTACTCAACTTATGTCAGCGTTGAGAGTTTTACCGTGCAGCGCTCAATTATTTTTCTGCTCATTCCGGTAATTGCAGGCGCTCGTTCTGTATGGGGCATCATTCCCGGCGCTCTGTTTGTAACACTTGTGCCTGAACTGCTCGCAGGCTTTGGTGATGCACATCAAATGCTGTTCGGCATTATGCTGGTACTTGTGGTGATTTTCGTACCCGATGGCCTGTCCGGCGTCCCTGCCCGCCTTTATAAGAGGTTTGCCCAATGAGCGCAGCTTTACAACAAACGCCGGTCAATAGTTTGGCATCCCAGCCTGCACTATTGGAAGTCCGCAATATCGCTCACAGTTTTGGCGGTTTGGTTGTGCTCAGAGATGTATGTTTCTCTGTCGCACAAGGCAAAATCACCGGTCTTATCGGCCCGAATGGTTCCGGTAAAACAACGCTTTTCAATATTGCGTCCGGGTTTTTACGCCCTAAAGCAGGAGATCTGCTTTTGAATACACAAACCATCACAAGCTGCAGCGTTCAGCAACGCAGCCGTTTAGGTCTGGTTCGCACGTTTCAAACGCCAAAAGTATTTCAACATATGTCAGTGCGGGAAAATATCGAAATGGGCTTTTATGCCTCCACCCGTGCAGGCTTCATCAGCACCATGTTTGCCACGCCTGCAGCACGGCGCGAACGTTTGGAGATGCGCGAAAAGGCTGAGAAAACTGCTGCCAAATTCGACATTACGCATTTGCTGGATATGACCGCAGGCGAATTGCCTGCTGGTCAGCAACGTATTGTTGAAATTGCCCGTGCTTATATGAATGCACCAAGCCTGCTAATGCTGGATGAGCCATCATCAGGGTTGAGCAGCGATGAGGTTCGTCTGCTCAGACAGTGGATTGAAACTTTATCCGCTGAAGGCATTACCATTTTATTGGTGTCGCATGACATGGGCTTAATGAGTGTTTGTCACGACGTACACGCACTCTATTTCGGTAAAATTATCGCCAGCGGTTCTATGTCAGCCATTCAGGCTGACCCAACCGTGCGTGAAGCGTATCTGGGAGGCTGATATGTCATTGGAAATAACAGCCCTTGATGCAGGTTACGGCCCTGTACCAGTTTTGCGTGATGTCTCGCTACAGGTCAATGCCAATGAAGCCGTCGCTATTGTTGGCTCAAATGGTGCAGGCAAAACAACTCTCGTGCGTGCCATTTGCGGCTTATCAACACCAACATCCGGCAAAATTTGTTTTGACGGACAAGATATCACTTACGATGCCGGCCATTTACGCCCTAAAACCGGCATCGCGGTTGTGCTCGAAACGCGTGGCCTCTTTGGTGAACTAACCGTCAGTGACAACCTGCGCATCGCGGAAGTCAGCGGTATCAATGTTGCACGTCCGGCCGGATTTCAACACTTCACGCTGGAAGATGTTTTTAACCTCTTTCCGGTTGTGCGTGAGAAGAAAGACACCCGCGTTGAACTGCTTTCCGGTGGCCAGCAACAGATGGTTGCGGTTGCGCGTGCATTATTATTACAACCACGCTTGCTCATTTTAGACGAACTAACCACCGGTCTTGCGCCGAAAGTTGTTCAGGAAATTTTGCTGGCCTTGGCAGCATTGCGTACCCGCGGCATGAGCCTGCTGATTATCGAGCAAAATATCAAGCTGGCAGCCACCATGACAGACCGCACCTATGTGATGTCTTTAGGTAAAGTTGTTTATGAAATCGGTCATGGCGGGTGGGAACAAGCATTGGCTGATGATGTACTGACGAAAGCATATCTCCATGGTTGACAGCGATTTCATCGACCGCGTGTTTATGACGGCACGCACACACTCCAACTGGCAGGACAAAGCGGTTTCTCTCCCCTTGTTGCACCGCGTCTACGATATTGCGCGCATGGCGCCTACAAGCGTCAATTGCAGCCCGGCACGATTTGTGTTTTTAACCAGCCCATCTGCAAAAGAGCAAATTTTACCGTCTTTAGTTCCTGCCAATATGGAAAAAGTTCGCAGCGCACCGGTCACGGTCATCGTCGCTGAAGATATGGATTTCCATGTCCATATCCCACGTTTGTTTCATCACAGGCCTGAAGCGATGCAGCCTTTTGCGGACAATGAATATTTACGCGAGATCACTGCTTTCCGTAATTCGACTTTGCAAGGTGCCTATTTCATTCTTGCAGCACGTGCATGCGGCCTTGATTGTGGCCCGATGTCCGGTTTCGACCATGCTGTCGTCGATCAGGCATTTTTCCCCGACGGAAAATGGCGCAGTAACTTTTTGATTAATCTTGGATATGGCGTTCAGGACAAGCTTTTTCCCCGCTTGCCACGCTTATCCTTCGACGAAGCCTGCATTGTCCTCTGACAAGCAGAACTTTGCCGTTAATACGGCATTTTGAAAGGAAAAACGCATGAGATATTTAAGCTATGTCCGCGATGGTTCAACCGGCACCGCAGTGCAGGTTGATAGTGTCTGGCGTGATATGGGTGCTGTCAGCCTGTTATCGCTTATTCAATCAGGACAGGATTTGAGCAGTGCCGCCCATGCAACTTCATTGCCTGAGATAGATATTTCCAAACTCAAAAAAGCACCTCTCATCGCCAATCCGCCCAAAATCATCTGCGTGGGACTTAACTACCTCGATCATGCTGCCGAAAGCCCATATAAAGATACCCCCGCATATCCGGCAGTATTCCCGCGTTTTGCCACGACCCTGATAGGCGATGGTGAAGCCATCGAGCGCCCTCTGATTTCCGAAGAACTCGACTTTGAGGGCGAGTTGGTCGCGATTATCGGTAAGTCCGGCCGCCATATCCCACGAGAAAAAGCCCTTGAGCATGTTGCAGGCTATTCAATTTTCAATGAAGGCTCAGTGCGTGATTATCAGTTTAAATCACCACAATGGACCGTCGGTAAAAACTTCGACAATACCGGCGCATTCGGCCCTTACTTTGTGACATCTGACGAATTACCATGCGGTGCATCCGGCCTGAAAATTGAAACCCGCCTCAATGGCCAAGTCATGCAAAGCGGCAATACAGCCGATATGATTTTTCCGGTTGATGAACTGATCGCGACACTGAGTGAAGCCTTTACACTGCAAGCCGGTGACGTTCTCGTAACAGGTACGCCAGCAGGTATCGGCTGGGCACGCAAGCCACCTCTTTTCATGAAAGAAGGCGATGTTTGTGAAGTGGAAATTGAATCCATCGGCATTCTGACCAACCCGATCCGCAACGAAATAAACCCGACTATCAAGTAACTAATTTCAACACAGCGATAAATGGATCGCTGTTGCCGGAACGTTTTAGAGAAAAGTGGTTTTCGATTTCACTTCGGGAGCCACTTTTGGGAGGAGAAAACATGACAGCATTAGTTCTACGCCTGGGCTATGTCGCCCTGAATGTAACAGATATGACCGTAGCTGCACGCGACGCAGAAAATATTGCTGGTGTAAGGGTCGTGGAAAAAACAGCCACCAGAATGCTCATGACCTCAAATCAGCGGCATGCCGAATTGATTTTTTATAAAAGCGATAAAAATACAGTACGTTGCATTGGTTTGGAGGCCAATAATGCAGAGTGCGTCGCTGAGGTTGCACGGCGTGCGCTTGATCGCGGACTGCATATTCTCAGTGAAACTCCTTCACTGGATGCGATCTCACATTCAGTGACCTTTGTTACAAGTGAAGGGCATATATTCGAAGTGCATACGCCAATGCTATGCAATCAACCCATACGTTATTTATGCGGAGGTATTCATCCCCGCTATATCGACCATGTTAATCTAACCGCTGAAAACCCCAAACTGATTATCGAAGAACTGGTTGAAGTGCTTGGTATGAAACTATCCGAGCGCTCCGCGGGTTATGAAATCAATTGGCTGCGTGCCGGTGACCACCGTCATCATACAATTGGCATGGTAAAAGGCGCACCGGGGCTTCATCACTATAGCTGGGAATTTGCGGATTTTGCCGATTTCAAACGACTTGGTGACATGCTCGATGCAGATGATCGCAGCCTTGTCTGGGGTCCCGGACGGCATGGTGCGGGAGACAATCTTTTCGCTTACTATCTGGATAGCGCTGGATTTCTGGTCGAGTGCACGGCAGAGATGGAACTCATCCAGCACAATGAAGAACCACGTATAGTTGATGTCGGTGAAAATCTTTCGAACCCGAAAGTGGTTAACCGCTGGGGCACATTACCACCGCAAATGTGGATCGATCACCACTCTCCTTTCACAGAGGTCCGCTAAAACCGTACATTAGATAATATGCTATATCTGCAACGAAGGTGTTGTTATGACTGCAGAAATCAAAACCATAGAAGCCAGTTTCTATGCCGCAATGCAACGCGGTGATGCGGATGCGATGGCTGATATGATGGCAGACAATTGCACTTATTTCCATTCATTCGGAACCCGCGATACCAAAAACAGTTATCTTGAGCGTGTACGCAACGGTTTTTTCATTTACCACCGGGTCGAGGCAGAACAACATGATATCATCATACGCGGTGATACAGCCATCGTGATCGGTACGATGAAAGGTCAGATCACGGCTAGTGGCACGGATCGTGAGCTCAATAATATTCGCACATCTATTTGGATACGCGATGGCCACAAATGGAAGCTTCTTCTGTTTCAGCCGACACCATGGCTCGATAAATAAAATAACATTGATAGTATGTTAGGAACCATCTCCTCAAAGCTCCGTCTTTGAGAGAACTTAAGCTCCGGCAATGATTATGAATTAAAAAACTAAAGCCTGTGTTTTTACCAACGCAGGCTTTAGTTGAGCCAAGTGAGCCAGCAGTGCATATCATATAACCAGTTTTTAAAAACGAGCTGCCACACTTTTCGCATTTCTCGTTTGAAAGCAGAGCTTCGCAATTCGAAACAGCGAAAGAGCTACAGTGACCCTTCCTGTGCACTGAGTTCGTTACGCTCATTTAAAATTCGCGTAAAAAACTTTTTTGTGAACTGCAGCTATTGACCAAAATCAAGTTTGAAAACTATATATAGTGCATCAAATCACGAATTTGACAAATCAACTACCATATATTGATTCATCCGAATTTGAACAGAGTAATCTGATCAGGAGGAATTTCTATTGTGTGGCATCAACTATGAACACCTGATGTGGACGCGAAACCAGATAAGCGCGCCTGTCATCAGTCAAACAATAGACACAGATAAGGATCCCACCATGCCGCAACCTCCATCCCAATGCCCCTCACCCGCGGATAAAAATAAATTCCGCACGCCTGAGTGCTCAATCTCAAAAGTCGTTCGGCTAATTTAACGTATAGCGCATAAACGCTACGACGAATTTTCGTCGTTGCTTAACTCTCCCTGCCAACCATCTGCTGTAAACCTCGACTTATGTCCTGACCGGACATGAGGCCGTAGTCTCGTGCGCTTTTTTCAAAGATCGTATGGGTTTCTGAATTTCAAGAAAGCACAGACGGCTAATCAAATAATGAACGGATCAATTCATGAGCCTTCTTGTTTACTTCTCAAGCGGGACACTCAACACGCACAGGTTCATCAACAAGCTTGACCTTCCGGCTCTGCGCATACTCTGCAGCAAGAAGAGTGAACCTCTGCAAGTGGATAAACCCTATGTTTTGGTAGCAGCAACATATGCCGGCGGAGACGGCAAAGGTGCAGTTCCAAAACCGGTTATCCAGTTCCTGAATGCCCCCGCCAACAGAAAGCTGATCCGGGGCGTCATAGCCGGCGGCAATCGTAATTTCGGAGCCACCTATTGTTTGGCTGGCAGCATTATTGCCGAAAAATGCAATGTCCCGTTCCTATACCGGTTTGAGCTAGCCGGTACAGATGACGACGTAGCGAATGTCAAAAACGGCTTAAGGCAACTGTGGTCGGTCAACTGACGCTCCCCTCTAAGCCTCTTAAAAAACAAACATCCAGAGCATAAAATGAAATACGAAATGCAACTTCCCGACACCCTTAAAGCAATCAACTGGAACAGTATTGAAGACGAAAAAGATCTGGAAGTTTGGAACCGGTTAACCGGTAATTTTTGGCTGCCTGAAAAGGCACCGCTATCTAATGACATATCAACATGGGGCACATTAACCGCGGCTGAAAAAACTTTAACCATCAGAGTTTTCACAACGCTTACACTACTCGACACGATCCAAAATACGATAGGTGCGCTCTGCTTAGTACCAGATGCACGTACACCGCATGAAGAAGCTGTCCTTTCAAACATCTGCTTCATGGAAGCCGTACATGCCCGCTCCTACTCCTCTATCTTCTCCACGCTTTGCTCAACTCAGGATGTGGATGATGCATATTTGTGGAGTGAAAAAAACGAACATTTGCAGCGAAAAGCCGCGCTCATCATTCATGAATATGAATCCGACGATCCTATGAAGAAAAAGATAGCCAGCGTTTATCTGGAAAGCTTTCTATTCTATTCGGGATTTTACCTGCCGATGTATTGGTCCAGCAGAGCAAAACTAACCAATACAGCTGATCTCATTCGACTGATCATTCGCGATGAGGCCGTTCACGGATACTATATTGGCTATAAATATCAGGTTTGTCTTGAAGATGAGAGCGCAGAGCGCCAACGTGAGTTGAAGGATTTTGCCTATGCACTGCTTCAGGAATTATATGATGTAGAATGTCGCTTTACCGAAGAGTTGTACGCAGACACGCCACTCACCGAGGATGTGAAAAAGTTTCTGCATTATAACGCCAATAAAGCGCTGATGAACCTTGGCTATGAACCGCTATTCCCAAGCTCAGTTACCGATGTCAATCCGATCATTTTATCTTCGCTTTCACCAAACGCAGATGAAAACCACGATTTCTTTTCGGGATCAGGATCAAGTTACGTCATTGGTAAGGCGGTCGTGACCGAAGACAGTGACTGGAACTTCTAAACTATAAAGCGCTCAGTCCATAAAGCAGAGGCACCATCATCTATTGTGATGCCTCTGCCAGAATTTTTCTTGAATAAACAGTATTCAGAAACGTCATTTTATCTTAATGCTAATATTGCGCACTATCATTCAGACTTTCCAAATCGTTGATAAACAAGCGTGCTGGCAGCCAGATCAGACAGTGCCGTTCCTACGGCCTTAAAGAGCGTTATCTGGTCTGCGCTCTCTCGTCCGCTTGCTGTTCCATTGCACAATTCACTCAATTTTGCCTGACAGTCTTCCTGTTTAAACACGCCCGAGCGGATTGGTTGTACAAGATCTCCGGCCTCATGAAACGCCTCATCTGCATCAATGAAGACAGCAGATTTCGCAACTGCTGCATCATCAGCCTCACGCATTTCCGGTGTGAAAGCGCCGATCAGATCAAGATGCACACCTGCCTGCAACCAGTCTCCGCGAATTAAAGGAGCCGTTGAGAGCGTCGCACATGAAATAATATCCGCCCAGCGTGTTCCTGCTTCCAGATCAGTCTCTACAGAAGCATCAATCCCTTGCCCGCGCAGCTGCTCAACAAGTTTAACCGCATTATCCTGTTGAATATCCCAGACCTTGATCTGCTTAATATTCCGGACCGCTCTGTAAGCGTCCGGTATCAATGAAGCCACGCGACCAGCACCAACAACAAAAAGCTTATTCGCATCTTCCCGGGCAAGAAAAGAAGCTGCCAAAGCAGATACTGCAACTGTACGGCGGCTTGTTATTGTACCGCCATCGATTGTAGCGAGATGCGCACCGGTACCGCTGTCATATAACAAATAGCTTGATGTCAGCCCCGGCAATCCTTTTTTAGCATTACCCGGAAAAACATTGACCAGCTTAACACCAATAAAGCCGTCATCTCCGTGTTTTTCTTGCCATGCAGGCATCAGAAGCAATGTAGCAGCTTCCTCACCCGGCACAGGAATTGTATGATGATGGCGTTCCGGCACAGTACAGCCATTGATGAAAGCGGTACGCAAAGCTTCAATGAGCTCTTTCATGGAAAGAAGACGTGCAGCATCAGCCGCACCAATTGATATTGGTGTCTCTAACGAAGACATGGTCGTTATCCTTTTATATCTGATTTTGCCGCGCTATACGCAGGCGATACAAGTCCGGGAAATCAGCAACCTTCGAGAGAGCGCTTCAGCGTCATCTCAAGATGGTTAGCGATAATCCGTGCCAACGCCGCTTCATCTCTGGCAACGGCTGCATCAACGAGTGCGATATGTTCTTTTGCTGCCTCGATAATCTCATCGCTGCCAAGGCGCGCACGCAAGCCAATCAGACGTGCACGATCCCGATAATCCATGATCAAGCGCACAAGCAGCGGCATCTCCAGCACACTCAGAAAACGGCCATGAAACTCACGGTCAAGCTCTACATAATTGACGAGGTCGCCGCTTTTTGCCGCTTCAACCGTCATTTCCGCAAGATCCCGCAATTCTGCAGCATCTGCATCGCTCAGCTGCATACCGGCACGCACTGTGGAAGGTGCCTCCAGTAAAAACCGGATATGATGAATTTCCTGCATCATCGGCTTGGTCAGCACCGGAATTGTAAAGCCACGGTTTTTATGAACCGTCAGCAAGCCTTTATCTGCAAGCTCCAGTACAGCTTCCCGCACCGGCGTCGGCGAAATTCCGAGATTGGTCGCAACCATTGCAACCGAATAAATCTCACCTTCATTTAATTCGCCGGACATAATCTGCGCCAGCAGAATTCTGGCTGCAGATTCACGCAGTGTGACCTGTTTCGGGATAGCGCCTGGTTTAAACATAGATTCCGTCATTGTTTTTCAAAAACCTCTGTCTCTCTTATCACTGAAGACCTGGAAAGACTATTGAACAGGCTTCCAAGATTATGCTGCATATTACCGGCGAACTGACCGTAAAAATGCACGGGTTCGTTCATTATCGGGAGCCCCGAATACCTGATCCGGCAAACCTTCCTCTACGATATGCCCCTTTTCCATGAAGATAACACGGTCGGCAATATCGCGTGCAAATCCCATTTCATGTGTCACAACCAGCATTGCCATGCGTGTTTCACTGGCTAGGGCATGAACCAGATCAAGTACCTCGCCAATCAATTCAGGATCAAGCGCTGACGTAATTTCATCGAGCAGCATAATTTGCGGTTTCATGGCGAGTGCACGGGCAATCGCAACACGCTGCTGCTGACCGCCGGACAGTTGAGACGGATATGAACCGGCTTTATTCCCCAATCCGACACGATCCAGCAAAGCCTGCGCCATATCACGCGCTTCATTTTTCGGCATTTTCAGCACATGGACCGGTGCCTCCATGACATTCTCAAGCGCAGTCATATGCGGAAACAGATTGAACTGCTGAAACACCATACCAATATGAGCACGCGCAGCACGCATCGCCTGTTCTTTTACCGGTGTACCATCAGCTGAACTCATGGTTTTACCGAAAACGCGGATTTCACCTGAAGTCGGCTGCTCCAATGTCATCAACATTCTCAAAATCGTGGTTTTGCCTGAACCACTCGGCCCGATCAATGAGACGCGCTCACCCGGCGCAATTTTGAAACAAAGCTTTTTCAAAACTTCGAGAGAGCCGTAACTCTTTGTAACGCCAACAAATTCTGCGGCTGGTGTAGAGCTGTTATGCATGTGAGTTTCCTTTCGCTCAGGCCAGACGGCGCTCCAGATATCCAACTGTCTGCGACAAGCTGAACCCGACGATAAAGTAGAGTATCCCGAGGATGGTAAAGGCTTCCAGATATCGGAAAGTCTCTCCGGCATAATTCAGGGTCGCGCCAAGCACTTCCACAACTGTGATCGTCGCAAGAAGGGAGCTGTGTTTGTAGATGGAGATAAAATAGTTGCCGACCTGTGGTAGTACGATCCGGAAAACCTGAGGGATAATGAGGCGCTTCCAGGTCTGAAAGCGGTTAAATTGCAAAGCAATCGCAGCTTCCCACTGCCCTTTCGGAACCGCATCAATACCGGCACGGAACACTTCAGAGAGATATGCGCTGTAGTGGATGCCAAGCCCGAGAATACCCGTCGTCATCGGCGATAAAGCCGGCCCATATAAAGGCAGCACATAAAACAGAAGATAAAGCTGCACCAAAAGCGGGGTACTGCGTATCACTGTAACAACGGTGTCGATCACCAGACACAGACTTCGGCGGGCTGAACGGCGCAACATTGCAATCACAAAGCCAAGTACAATTGCCACCACTGCAGCACCGGCAGAGGCAATGACCGTGACTTTCAAACCTTGCAATAACAACGGTAAAATCACAGGAATACTGTTAAGGTCGAAATTCATTTGTTCCGAACCTTTCCTTGCCAGATACCACCGGCACGTTTCTCAAGATGATTGTTCAGGGCAACAAGCGGCATTGCCATAATGAGATAAATGACAAAAACGGCTAAGTAGATTGTTGTCGGCCGTCCATAGAACTGCACCAATTGCGATCCCGCAAAGGTCAGCTCTGTAATGGTAATCAGGGAAACCAGAGACGTTGCCTTGAGCAGCTCAAGGGCATAATTTCCCAAGGCTGGCAGCATAAC
This sequence comes from Hyphomicrobiales bacterium, assembly GCA_900470735.1. Lineage (GTDB taxonomy): Bacteria > Pseudomonadota > Alphaproteobacteria > Rhizobiales > Rhizobiaceae > Pseudochrobactrum. Next base: position 157,054 of record UCCC01000004.1, read on the forward strand.
CGGAACAGCCTGCGGGAATATAATACGGCGGAATATCTGTCCGCGCTCCATATTCAATGCAATGCCTGCCTGCCACTGCCCCGGGCTGACAGACTGCACAGCTGAGCGGACGACTTCCGATACATAGGCGCCGAAGTTCAGCGACAGTACCAAAGTACCCGTCAGAAATGCGTCAAGCTTGATGCCGACCAAAGGCAAAACATAGAAAAAGTAGAAAATCTGAACCAGTGATGATGTGGAACGGAACAGCTCGACATAAACAACAAAAGGCAGCCGCACATACCAGTGCCGAGACAAACGGGCCAGCCCTGTGATGAAGCCAATCACCATTGCGCCAACCGCTGCAACCAGCGCGATTTGAATTGAAACCAGAGCGCCCCGACCAAGGGTCGGCGCAATCCGTATCAAAAACTCTGCGAGACTATAATCATTCATTTGGAAGCACACAGACTTTCAGCAGTGATATCTTCAGCGGGAATATCCGTCGCCTCCAGCCCGTAAGGCTCCACAAGGCGCAGCAATTCACCTGACTGTTTGGCTTTCCGCAACCAGTCATTCCATGCAGTAATCAGCGCATCATCGCCCTTGCGAAAGCCAATAGCTCCGTAACCGATGGCCGGTTTGCCGTCTTTACCGACAGGTTGTTTCGTCAACGTCACCATTTCAATATCTCCCTGACTTTGTGTTTTTACAAAACCACGGATTGAAACAGCCGCAAACATGACAGCATCAATACGCTCTGCCCGTAATCCGGCCGCAACTGTTGCCAGATCAGGAAAAACGACAATCTGCTCTTCCGGAACGCCGTTCAAAACAGCATATTCACGCTCTGCACCGCCGCTGACGACAGCAAGGCGGGCTTTCTTTCGGGTGATATCTTCAAGACTGCGCAGGTCTTTCGGATTCCCGGACAATATTGCAAAGGCCTGCTGGCTGATCCACTCCGGATCACCGAAGGCAACCTGCTTGCAACGCTCGGGACGTATTTGCATACCCGCGCCGATCAGATCAAAACGCCCTGCCTGTAATGCCGGAATAAGCGAAACATATTGCGTTAAAACGCCGTCCATTCCTTCAACGCCCTGCGATGCCAAAAAGGCGCGGATCAACACCGCCTCGACACCATCCAGCTCACCGTTTTCAGCAACAAATCCCCACGGAGTCAGGTTAGAAAAACCGACCTGAGCAAATCCCTGCTCTTTGATTTTGCTCAGAGTATCCGCCTCAGCACCATGTGCAAAGACAGAGAGTAACACTGACAATGCAGCCAGCCTGACAGATTTGCGATATTTTCTCATCAATCATTGCTCCCCCGATTATTTCGTTTCACTGCAGATCTGATCTGCTGTGATATCTGCTGATGGTTGCGTTTCCGGCCCGAAGCCAAAAGGCGCCATAATCTGTGTCGCCTTCCCTGATTGCAGTTGTGCCGTCAGCCAGCTATTCCAAGCCTCGCGCAACGCGGCATCTTCTTTACGAAAACCCATCCCCCCGTAACTGACAACAGGCTTGCCATTTTCTCCCAAGGGCTGTTCCGTCAGTTCCGCATATTCAAGTTCGGGATCAGCCAGCCGTGTCAGGGCATTTCGGATTGTAACAGTGGAAGCAACCACCGCATCCACACGTCCGGCCTGCAATCCGGCCAAAGCAGCCGTAAAATCAGGAAACAGAATTCGCCGCGCAGCCGGAACTCCAGCCAGTTCCGCATAACGAATATCACCCGCACCAGTCAGCATTCCGATCTTTGCCGCATCATGTATTGCGACAGTCTGATAGCTCGTCAGTGCCAGCGGATTGCCTTTTCGGACAGCGAAAGCGCTCACAATTTTATATTCCGGATTTCCGAAAGATATTTGCCGGCAACGCTCCGGCTGAATGAGCATACCTGTTGCGATAATATCGAAACGCCCCGCCATAAGACCGCCGATCAGCGCGCCCCACTCAGTAACAACTGGATCGACCTCTTTTACACCCATATCAGCAAAGAAGGCGCGCGTTAATTCAGGAGCCTGTCCCGTAACGTGACCGTCACCGTCAATATATCCGTAGGGGTTTATGTTCGGAATACCGATGCGCACTTTTCCGGAGGCCTTGATATCCTCTAATGTACCGGAATGTGCAGCACACACTCCGGAACCGGCAATCAGCGCTGCGATAACGGGCACGACATAGTGAAGTTTATTGCCCATAATATCGACCTCATTCGCTATCTACGACAGCAATAACATCGATTTCGATGAGGCATTCCGGCGCCAGAAGCCCGCACTGAATACGTGTGCGTACCGGCTTATTCTCCGTGAATACACGCCCGTAAATACGGTTGAATGTGTCACCGTAACGGGTATCTGACATAAACACGGATACTTTGACGATATCATCAATAGTGGCACCGGCCAGATCGAGCGTCTTTTTCAGATTGGCGAGTGCAAGTTCTGTCTGCGCCTCAAATCCCTCAGCCCAGCTGCCATCCGCATGCTGGGCAACCTGCCCTGCCAGAAACAGAAACGTCCCCTTTGCCTTAACGACATCCGAGTAGAATTTAACCGGACCGTTTTTATGAGACATAACTTCGCGCATCTTGAATTCCTCCCAAAATCTCAAGCGATTTGTAATGTGTAATATATTACATATTAGTCTGTCAATTCCATATTGCACGTTTTCTGCCTAATTGCTTTTGCCGCTCAGACGATTTTTCCAATTCTGAAAAATCATATTATTCACCTTGCGTCCATTTAGTAATATGTTACACGTAACGCGTGAGGAGATTAAAATGCACCATTCTGAACGTCAAAACATCCGTGAAACTGTAAAAAATCTGGAAAACGAGGCACTCAGGCTTCATGCTGATCTGGTTGCAATTCCGGCCAATCCGCAAACCACAGAGGGCTACGCTGAAACGGTCGATTATATCGCCAACGCACTGAGCGACACTGCGGATACAGTTGCGAAAATTGATGTACCCAATTCATATCTGCATGAATGCTGGGGAGAAAATCTGGAGAATGCAAAAGATTATCTGAATGTGGAGGAATTTGCCCCGCGACGCATTGCAACCGCTCAGCTCAACGGCGCCTCTGCGGAGATCGGCCTGCATTTTACTAATAATTACGATCTTTACTGGGGGCCGAAAAAAGAACGTGCAGGCACAGTCGCGCAGATCATGGCCATGAGGGCACTCAAAAAGAGTGGTGTTTCTCTCAAAAAATCTGTCTTTTTATCAGCCACACCGGATGCCTATATCGGAGGAGAATCCGGTGCCGGTTATGTTGCCGCCGCTGATATTGGCCGCTCCAAATATGTTATTGCAGGCGGCTTGAGCGGACCTAATCTGATTACAGTCGGCTATAAAGGGATGATCTGGGCTAAACTGGCAATCCGTGGCAAAGCTGCCCATGGCGCACGGGCACATGAAGGCCGCAATGCTATTGAAGCTATGATGTGGGTACAAAACCGCATCCTTGAGATGAGCAAACAATATGCGACCCGCTTAAGCGCCATACCGATCAGACCCGTTGAAGCATCTGCCCCTTCCATCACGATGTGCCGTATCGCCGGCAATCTGGATAGCGGATTTGTAGCACCTGATTGTGCACTGTTCATTGATCGCCGGCTTAATCCGGGTGAAACTGTCGCTCAAGTCAGACAAGAGCTTGAAACACTGGCTGCAGAAGCAAGACAGCAGACCGGCTTTGAAGTCTCGCTTTCTATGCCGCACACAGTAGAGCCTTCATACACATCGCCTGAGAGCACACTCTACCAAACACTTGCAAATAATCTGCATGATGTAAGCGGCAAACCGGCAGAACCGATAGTCTGGTCGCATTATTTAGGCATGCATTACTTTACTGAGGCTTGGGACAGTCAGGCTATTTCCTATAATCCGGGCGCCATCGGCCATAACAAAGTTGTGGTAGAGCCGGAAGATGACGTCTTCGATGCAAATTTGCTGCTACCAACGATTGAAGCACTCGCATTAACTGCGTACGACCAGATTAATCAGGACTCAGATATAGAATAAAGGCATCATGGTTTTGGGAGGAACTCAATGAAACAACGCTATAAGCGACAAAATCGGGGCGTGCAGCTGTTATGGCTGCCGCTCATTGCGGCACTCACACTCGGCACGGTCTCAATGGCCGTAGCCGAGACAACTCTGGAACGCATTCGCGCTTCAGGCAAAGTCAAAGTTGGTATCGCCAATATCAATCCCTATGGTTATGTCGATGGCGAAGGACGCGTGACCGGACAGTCGGCAGAATTATTACGAGCCTTTTTTGCAGAACAAAATGTTGAGGTAACACCTGTTGTCACTGAGTTCGGCGCTTTAATCGGCGGCTTACGCGCCGGACATTTTGACATTGTCAGCACAGGCATGCTGATCCAGCATGACCGGTGCGGTGTCGTTGCTTTCGGCAATCCTGAGTACCGGTCAGATAACGCTTTTGCCGTTAAACAAGGCAACCCGCTTGGACTGACAAGTTATCAGTCGGTTATGGAGTCGCCTGCGGCACGGTTTGGCATGATTTCCGGCTCCGGTGAAATTGCTTTGGCCGCGAACGCCAATATTCCTAAAGACCGTCAGGTACTGTTTCCGGATCTGGCCACCGCAATGGCAGGCCTTCAGGCAGATCGTGTTGATGCTGTTGTTGCCTCAACAATAACAATTAACAATGCCATTACCCGCGCAGCCAATCCGGCGATTGAATATGCAAGCCTCACCGAACAACCAAAAACCAAGTCTGGTACGCCCGCAACCCGCTATGGTGCAATGGCGTTTCGTCAGGATGACACGGATCTGCGTGAAGCATGGAATAGCTGGCTGGCACAAAATTTGGCCAACGGAACCGTCACCAAAATTACAGAACCTTTTGGTTTTGGCTCTGAAACCATTCCTCCGTCCAATCTGACGGCGGAAGACGTTTGCAATCAATAGACCATTAGTATTGGCATGACCGGAGAAATGATCAGGCGATGATCTGCTGTCTTTGCCCGATCCTTCTCCGGTAATCCGTACCAAGCCCTTCAAGACAATCGCTAAAAAATCAACTGCTCCATCGGTATTAATGCTCCGCGTTGCATCACCACCTGAGCGGCAACAGCATGACCGGCTTTGACAGCAGTCTCAATATCTTTTCCACTTAACAGTGCCGCGAGAAAACCACCGTTGAATGAATCTCCGGCACCGGTTGTGTCTACCGGTTTGAGTGGTTCAATATCCGTGATCTGGCGCATACCATTAGCATCGGCAACCAGCATTGTACCGCCGCCGTTTTTAACCACAACGACCTGTGCACCGGCAGCGCGATAGCGGGCAGCGCAATCCTCTAAACTGCGATCGCCAAACATTGCCGCTTCATCATCAAAACTCGGCAAAATAATCTGTGAAACCGCTGCTGCCTGCATAATTGTTTCGCGCAAAATATCGTGGCTCTCCCACAAACGCGGTCTGATATTGGTGTCAAACACCACCGTTTTTCCGGCACAAGCAGCATCCCTCAAATGAGAGATAAATACTGCCCGCTGTTCAGGACAAAGAATAGCCAGCGTAATCGCAGAAAAATAGATGATATCGGCATCAGAAAAAGCCTTGGCGAGCAATGTCTGATTGACCGCCAGCAGACGTGCTGCCGACTGGTTGCGCCAATAGGTGAAATGCCGCTCGCCGTTCTCAACTTCGATCAAATAAAGTCCAGCCTGACGCTGCGCATCTTCCTCAATGTAGGCAGTACCAATCCCGTTCCGGTTCAGAAAATCTTTCATTTTTGCAGAAAAACTATCCGTACCGATACGGGTAAAATAAGACACATCCCAGTCCTGCGCAGGCAGGCAAGCGCGCGCATACCATGCGGTATTTAAAGTATCGCCTGCAAAGCCAAGATGAAACTCACTGCCTCCCAGTGAGGACATTTCAATCATGCATTCACCGGCAGACAAAAAGAGCTTTTTCCTCACCATTCCCCCCGTCATGCTATTTGTTTGTCAGGTCGTTGCCCCGAGCTGCCATGGCACAAATTCATTATCGCCATAGCCGTAAATCTCGCTCACTGTCTTGCGGCCGGAAGCAACAGCGATAATCTCCTCAAAGATACGTTCGCCTGCCTGCTGAATACTCTCTTCACCGGTAACAATGCCACCGCAATTCAGATCCATGTCTTCCTTCATATGCTCATACATATCTGAATTGGTTGCAATTTTAATACTCGGCGCCGGTTTGAAACCCGAGACCGAACCACGCCCTGTGGTGAAACAGATGAGGTTACAGCCCCCTGCCACCTGTCCGGTCACAGAAACCGGATCATAGCCTGGTGTATCCATAAACACGAAACCCATTTCATCAATCGTCTGCGCATATTCATAAACCTGACGCAGAGGCATAGAGCCGCCTTTCGCCACGGCACCGAGCGATTTTTCAAGGATTGTGGTCAGCCCGCCCAATTTGTTGCCATGAGACGGATTATTATTCAACTCATCGCCGTTGCGCTGCGTGTAGTCACGCCACCAGTCAATCCGTGACAACAGCTTTTCAGCAATGTCCGGTCGCGCCGCTCTTCTGGTCAGCAAATGTTCAGCACCGTAAATCTCCGGTGTTTCCGACAAAACACTGGTGCCGCCATGCCGCACAAGCAAATCCGATGCGTAGCCGAGTGCCGGATTTGCGGAAATCCCCGAATAGCCATCCGACCCGCCGCATTGCAAACCGAGTTTAAGCTGCGACAAAGGCTGTTGTGTGCGCTGCGCCGCATTCACAACCGGCAACATAGTTTCAATCGCTGCAATCGCCGCTTCAATTGTCTTCCGTGTGCCGCCATATTGCTGGATGGTCAGCGTCTGCAAACGCTCGCTTTCTTCCAGCTTATAATGCTCAAGGATCGGAGCAATCTGGTTGGTTTCACAACCCAGCCCGATCAGCAACACGCCGCCGAAATTGGGATGACGGGCATAGCCCTGTATCGTGCGGGTCAGAACCCGATAGGCTTCCGATTGCGTATTAATCCCGCAGCCGCCCGCATGACCAAGCACCACAACGCCGTCAATATTGTCATAGCTTTTCAAACCGCCCATGCGGTTGAAATGATCTGCCACATATTGCGAAACTGTGGCGGAACAATTCACCGTCGCAATCACACCAATATAATTGCGCGTACCAACCCCGCCTGCACCACGGTCAAAACCCAAAAAGCTGCGTCTTTCCGCTTCCGGAAACAGTTCCGGTTCCGCATAATCAACACAGAACTCATGCTCGTGCTGTGACGGCAGCATTGCCAGATTATGCAGATGCACATGCGTACCCGCAGCAATATCCTCTGTCGCGACACCGATCACGTTGCCGTATTTGCGGATTTCCTGTCCTTTTGTGATGGGTACAAGTGCAACTTTATGCCCTTTGCCGATCAGATTAACGGCTACAAGTTCACCACTGCCGACAGGTTCTCCGGCACGGATTGTCACCCGCGCAACCGCCACATGGTCAGACGGATGAAGGATAATAACCGGACTGTTCTGACGAGTCATAGCTCACCCGCCCGCCTTTGCCGGACATAAAGCACCGGCATCCAATGCGGTGATCACGCCACGCAATTCTGCAAGGCCGCGCAACCGGCCGATAACCGGATAGCCCGGTGTCACCTGTTTTGCCAGATCATCCAGCATACGGTGACCATGATCGGAGCGGAAAATAATCTTTGATCCGCTATCCCGCTTGCGGTCTTCCTCGACCAGCGCACGCAGCAATGCAACCATATCCACATCACCTTCAAGATGAGCGGCTTCATAGAAGCTGCGCCCGTCACCCTGTCGCGTGGTTGCCCGTAAATGCGAGAAATAGATACGTGATGCAAAGCGGCGCGCCATTGCAGGCAGATCATTATCCGCCCGCACACCAAGACTGCCGGAACAGAAACACATACCATTGGCCGGAGACGGCACCGCATCAAAAATCGCTGCATAATCAGCTTCATTTGAAGCAATGCGCGGCAGTCCGAACAGGGAACGCGGCGGATCATCCGGATGCAGGGTCAGGCGCACCCCCAACTCGTCCGCAACAGGGGTCACTTCTTCCAAAAAAGCGATCAGATTTTGTCTTAACTTATTGGCATCCACATGCGCATAGGTTTCCAGCTTGTCGCGAAAAGCCGGTATCGTCAGCGGCTCGGTTGTCGAACCCGGCAAAGCACTGGCAATATTGAAAATCAGCTGATTAATCTCAGCCTCGCTCATCGCCTCATAGGTTGCGCGGGCAGCAAGACGGTCAGCTTCAGAGTAATCCTGTTCCGCATTTTTACGCTGCAAAATATGCAGATCAAAAGCAGCAAAACGATCCTGATCAAAACGCATGGCAGTCGCGCCGCTTGGCGTGACATAATCCAGATCGGTGCGGCACCAGTCCACAACCGGCATAAAATTATAGCAAATGACTTTAATATCATGTGCAGCCAAAGCCTCCATTGAGGCAATCCATGCGGCGATATCCTGTTTTGCAGCACCGCCTTCACGCTTGATCGCATCCGAAATCGGGATGCTCTCCACCACAGACCAGACAAGCGGCGTGCGGTCAGAAGGGGTATTTTCAATCAGCGTCTTGCGTTCTGCAATCTGCCTGGACGTCCATGCCTGTCCGATCGGCACATCATGCAAAGCAGATACAATATCTGTCGCTCCGGCCTGACGTACAGCATCCAAAGGCACACCGGCATCCGGCCCGAACCATCTCCACGCTTGACGCATTAACCCCTCCTCCGAATAAGTTTTTATATTTTATGATTTTGAAAATCTGCGGCAGCGGACGAACGCCTGATCAGACAAAGAAGTCCGGATGGCTTTTCCGCAATTCGTCAATATCAGGCAGAACAGCGCTGAGATGATGCTTCATCGCCTTTATCGCTTCCGGTGCATCTTTAGCGGCAATGGCATCCCTGATGAGTTTATGTTCGCGCAAAACCTGATCCATACGCCCCAGCACCGGAACGGTCATACGTCGTGCACGGTCGATCTGGATTTTCACAAGTTTCAGATGCTGCCAGATACCGGGATAACCGGCGATTTCCGCTACTGCCTCATGGAAAGCATCGTCTGCTTCATGAAACAATCCCAGCTTTTCACGGCTGGCATGGAATTGCTGCATATCAATCAGCTCATCCAGCTTAGCGACTGCATCCGGTGTTGACGATAATGCCGCGTGTTCCGCCGTCGCTCCTTCCAGCGCCTGACGGATCACCACAGATTCCGGTATCAGATCAACCGGAATGCGCGCCACAAAAGTGCCGGACTGCGGAAAAATATCGACCAGCCCTTCTTCTGCCAGACGAATAAGCGCCTCACGCACCGGCGTGCGACTCACACCGAATTGCTCAATAAAAGTTTTCTCGTTCAGCGCCGTGCCAGGCAGCAGCTTCATTGCAACAATATCGGCCTGTAATGCGCGATAAATCAACTTTGCTGCGGTTTCACGTCCTGCGGCAGGCCGCCTTACTGAGGATATCTGCCCGAATGTCGGCTGCGTGTTCAATCTTGTTCTCCTGCCTGAATCTTAAGTCTTCAGGTCTTGTTTATCCGCTCGCAACTGCGATCCGAAACAAAAAATCCATGCGCTGTTGACATACTAATATATTATTATTTACTGTTCGCCAAGCGCCGGATGTAAATTCTGTACAAGACGGATCAAAAACCGCAGACAGAAAAAGCCGGACAGCAATGACGGGAAACAGACCTCAAAGTCTGTCAGGGAGGAAAAGACCAGCAATGGCACTCAATCCGGATCGCCTTCTGCCTGCGGAGGCAGACAGCCGCGCCATAGCGCGCCGCTTGTTCGCATCGATCGAAAAATTGCCGATCATCTCCCCGCACGGGCATACCGAACCGTCATGGTATGCGACAGATGCCGTTTTTCCCGATCCGGCAACCCTGTTTGTCAAACCCGATCATTATATCTGCCGTATGCTCTATTCGCAGGGCATTCCGCTGGAGCAATTAGGCATTGCCCGTCTGGATGGCGCAGCGGTGGAAACCGACAGCCGCACCATCTGGCGATTATTTGCAAAACACTGGCCTCTGTTTCGCGGCACACCGTCCCGCCTCTGGTTTGAACACTCTCTGGAGAGCGTTTTCGACATTACGGAACGTCTCAGCGAGAACAATGCCGACCGGCTTTATGACCTGATTTCCGAGAGGTTGGCGACACCGGAAATGCGTCCGCGCGCGCTATATGACCGCTTCAATATTGAGGTGATCTCCACCACGGATTCCGCCAATGACCCGCTGACACATCATGATGCGATCCTTAGCTCAGGCTGGCACGGGCGCGTTGTGCCCGCCTACCGGCCGGATGCAGTGGTTGATGCATCCCGACCGGACTTTCATAGTGAACTGGAAAAATTTATCGCACTGACAAATAATCCGATGACCTATCAGGGTTATTTGCAGGCGCACCGCAACCGCCGCGCCTATTTCAAGGCACGCGGCGCAACATCCACCGATCACGGTCACCCGACTGCACAGACAGCCAATCTCTCGGCAGGGGAAGCGGAAGCGCTGTTTGAACGCATCATCAAACAACCGGTTAAACCGGAAGATGCGGAATTGTTCCGCGCACAGATGCTGACCGAAATGGCACGTATGAGCATTGATGACGGGCTGGTCATGCAGATCCATCCGGGCTCATACCGCAACCATAATCCGCAAGTTTTCTCCGCTTTCGGCTTTGACAAAGGTGCGGATATTCCGAACCAGACCGGCTATGTGAAAGAACTCAAACCATTGCTTGATGCGCATGGCAATGATCCGCGCCTGACGCTTATTCTGTTCACGCTGGATGAGACGGCTTACAGCCGCGAACTCGCACCGCTGGCAGGGCATTACCCTGCCCTCAAGCTCGGCCCCGCATGGTGGTTCCATGACAGCCCGGAGGGGATCAGACGCTATCGTGAACTGACAACGGAAAGTGCCGGTTTCTACAATACAGTCGGTTTCAATGACGACACCCGCGCTTATCTCTCCATTCCCGCCCGCCATGATATGGCACGCCGTGTGGATTGTGCCTTCCTTGCCCGTCTTGTTGCTGAGCACCGCCTTGATGAGGAAGAAGCCTATGAAGTCGCTCATGACCTCAGCTACCGGCTGGCTAAACAGGCTTATAAATTATGACCGGAACACTTAATTCTCTCTCCGATAAAACCTTGGCCGATCTGCCTGCAACTGTGGGCAAGTCTGCCTATAATCGTGCCGATCTGAAAACAGGAATTATCCATTTAGGCATCGGCGCATTTCACCGTGCTCATCAGGCAGTTTACACGGAGAATATCCTGCAGGATGACCAGAGCTGGGGCATTACCGGTGTTTCTCTGCGCAGCCCCGACACCAGAGATGCGCTCGCACCGCAAGATTATCTCTATAGTGTTGCCGTGCGTGATGGTGCCGGTGAAAAACTGCATGTTATCGGCTGTCTCACCGATATTCTGGTCGCACCGGAAAATCCGGAAGCCGTGCTGCAAGCCATGTGCCGGCCGGATATCCGCATTGTCACGCTGACTGTGACCGAAAAAGGCTATTGCTACGCCCCCGCCAGCCGCACGCTGGATGAGAGCAACAGCGATATTATCCATGACCTGAAACACCCGCATGCACCACGCTCTGCCCCCGGCTTTCTGGTAGAGGCTATCAGGAGAAGACACGCATCAGGACTACAGCCTTTCACAGTTCTCTCCTGCGATAATCTGCCAGTCAACGGAGAAACACTGAAGCGTGTGACTGTCCGGCTTGCCGAACTGACCAATCCGGAACTTGGCCGTTTTATCGCGGAACATGTTGCATTCCCGTCCAGTATGATTGACCGCATTGTACCGGCAACTACCGATCAGGATCGTGAAAGTGTCAGCCGTGCTTTGAACGTGAAAGATCAATGGCCGGTCTGCACAGAACCGTTCAGCCAATGGGTGATTGAAGATCATTTCCCTTCCGGTCGCCCGTTATGGGAAAAAGCAGGCGCAAGTTTTGTCCGCGATGTCGCCGCTTTTGAGCTGATGAAGCTACGGCTGCTCAATGGCAGTCACTCCACACTTGCCTATCTCGGCTTTCTCTCCGGTCATGAAACCGTATCCGCAACCATGGCCGCTGCCGGTTTTAAAACATTCATCCGCGCCATGATGGATGAGGAAATAACGCCGACACTGCCCACTCTGCCGGATTTTGATCTTTCAACCTATAAAGACCAGCTGATTGAACGGTTTTGCAATCCGGCTCTGCATCACCGAACTGCGCAGATTGCTATGGACGGCTCGCAGAAACTGCCACAACGCCTGCTCAATACAATCCATAACCGTCTTCTGGCCGGTCAGTCTTTTGACCGTCTGGCATTGGGTGTCGCCGCATGGATGCGTTTTGTGACCGGTAAAGATGAACACGGACAAGCTATCGACATTCGCGATCCGCTGCGTGAACAACTCTTGCAGGCAACGGCGGGACTCACCACTGCGCAGACTATACTGAATGCATTGCTGGCTTTTGACAGTATTTTCGCACCTGAACTGGCTCAAAATGCACATTTCAAATCCGTCATTTTACAGCAGCTTGAAACATTACTGACAAACGGCGCAGCTAAAACAGTTCAGAATTTCAAGTCCGTAAGCACCAAGGGGTAAGAACGGAATATTTTTTGCTTGCCCTGCAAAATTGATAGACTAATATATTAAAATAAAAGACGGTCTTTCTGAGGAGGCAGGCCGTACGACCAATAAAAATCAACGGGGAGGAACAGTCATGCACTTCACACGCAGACAGACATTGGGTGGTCTGGCAGCTCTTGCTACACTTCCGGCAACAAAACTCTGGGCGCAGAGCAAACTGGCACTGCCGACATCGCCGGTCGCAATCAACATTGTTGATGTTGCCGGCAATCTGGCGCTGACCCAGAAAGCAATTGAAAATTATGCTGCGGCCAAGCCGGAACTGGTTTCAAAAATCACTTTCACCAAAGCACCGGCACCTGAACTTCCGGGCAAGCTGAAAGCGCAGCAGGCTGCCAAGCGCCTCGATATTGATCTGGTTTTAACCGGCGCAGATGCGCTGGCTGCCGGACTGGAAATGGGCCTGTGGGTCAAACTGTTTCCGGATCACGCAAGTGCGCTGCCCGACCTGCAATCTATTTATCTGGAACCGGCATGGCGCATGCAGGCCTTTGCCAAGGATCACGGCGTTGCAGTTGTCTATTATCCGTCGGGCCCCCTGCTCGAATATATGCCTGAGCATGTAAAAAAAGTGCCACGCAATGCGGAAGAACTGCTCGCATGGGCAAAAGAAAATCCGAATAAATTTGCCTACGCCCGTCCTGCCAATTCCGGCCCCGGCCGCACATTCCTGATGGGATTGCCATATCTGCTCGGCGATACAGACCCGCGCGATCCGGTCAAAGGCTGGGATAAGACATGGGCTTATCTGAAAGAGCTGCATAAATATGTTGAATATTACCCGACCGGCACCGGCGCCCTGATGAAAGAGCTCGGCGAAGGCACCCGTCATATGACGGTGACCACAACCGGCTGGGACATCAATCCGCGCGTGCTTGGCGTGGTGCCGAAAGAAGCAGCTGTTGCCAAACTGGACGGCTTCCACTGGGTTGCCGATGCGCAGTTCATGAGTGTGCCGAAGGGTGTCAGCAATGAAAAACTCGCTGTTCTGCTTGATCTGATGAGCTTCCTGCTCACCCCTGAGCAGCAGGCTTATACCTATGATGAAGGCTATTTCTATCCGGGCCCTGCGGTCAAAGATGTGCCGCTCTCCATGGCGCCGCAATCCAGTCAGGATGCCATCGCGGAATATGGCCGCGCAGAATATGCCGACTGGATCGCCAATAATCCGGTGGAGCTGCCGCTTGATCCGGATGCCATGGTCGTTGCGTTCCGCCGCTGGGACGAAGAAGTCGCCAGCCAGCCAAAATAAAACCGATAAACGACGGATGTCATCTGCCTTTAAGGTGACATCCGGCAATGAGGTATTTCATGCAACTTGCGTCACTACCCTTTGAGGAAATCCGGCTTGAAAAGCTCAGCCGGTCTTTCGGAGCTCATCAGGCATTAAAAGGCATCTCCCTTTCGATCAAAAAAGGCGAGTTTATTGCCCTGCTCGGCCCGTCCGGCTGCGGAAAATCCACAGCATTGAACTGTATCGCCGGACTGCTCGCAACAACGGGTGGTGGTATTTATATTGATAAAACCCGTATCGACACCCTGAAACCGGAAGATCGCGGCTTCGGTATGGTGTTTCAGAATTATGCGCTGTTTCCGCATATGACTGTACGCCAGAATGTCGGTTTCGGTCTGAAAATGCGCGGCACCCCCAAAGCGGAAATGAACAGCCGTGTGGAAGCCGCCATTGCCATGGTACGCTTGCATGGTCAGGAAGACAAATTGCCGGGGCAGCTATCAGGCGGCCAGCAGCAGCGTGTTGCCATTGCCCGCGCCATCGTGATTGAACCGCCTCTGGTTCTGATGGACGAACCATTGTCCAATCTTGATGCCAAGCTGCGTCTGGAAATGCGTGCTGAAATCCGCCGCATTCATAATCAACTTGGTGCCACAACAATTTATGTGACCCATGATCAGGACGAAGCGCTGTCGCTGGCCGACAGGATTGTGGTGCTCCGCGATGGTGAAATCCGGCAGGTCGGTTCACCGGTCGAGCTTTATGAACATCCGGATCATCTGGATGTGGCTGAGTTCATGGGCTACCGCAACCGCCTCTCCGGTAAAGTTATCGCCGAACAGAACGGCAAGGTGACACTCGATATCGGCAATGCCCATATATCCGGCACCGCACGGGTGCCGCTGACCGTCGGGCAAAATGCTGTTCTTGCAGTGCGACCGGATGATGTGAGCACGACAGCCGCAGACGCATCAACCATCCAATCAAATATTCTGGCTAAAGTTGAGACAATTGAATATCGCGGCCGAGATTTTGTAGGCACTGCCAGCACCGATAATGCACATGAGCTGGTGTTTCACGCTTCAGCGAATGCAGCACCGGGCAGCGCTATCGCGCTGGCTATCGACCCTGCCCGTGCTCTTGTGTTTCCGGCGTGAGGTGACACATGAACACCTCTTCCGATCTTGAAAAACTGTCATTGCGACAAAGGCTCGCCGTCAAGGGGATCGATGGCACAACCATGCTGGTTCTGCCTGCGGTTATCTTCCTGCTGGGGGTCTTTATCTATCCGTTCATCTATGGCTTGCTGCTCTCCTTCACCCCGCAAGAGGGCGAAGGTATGTTTGCCAATTATATCAAATTCTTCTCCGATCCGTTTTTGTATAAAACTATCGGAACGACATTGTGGCTGGCCATCCCTGTCACGCTGATCAGCCTGCTGATTGCTGTGCCGGTGGCATTCCGTGTCCGGCTGATGCGCCGTCAGCGCCTGCTCACTACCATTCTTGTTCTGCCGGTCACACTGGGTACAGTACTGGTTGCCGAAGGGCTGCTGAATTATCTTGGGCCACAGGGCTGGTTCAGCCGCACGCTGATGTTTATCGGCCTTGTCGACAGCCCTTTAAAGCTGACCAATAATTACTGGGGTGTCTTCGCATCGCTGATTATTACCGGCTTTCCTTTCACCTTTTTGCTCACTTTGTCTTATGTCACCGGTATTGATCCGGCACTGGAACAGGCGGCAGCAACCCATGGTGCCAAAAGTTGGCAGCGCTTCCGGCATGTCCTTCTGCCGCTATTGATGCCGGGACTGGCAATTACCTTCTGCCTCTCTTTTGTGCTGGCTTTCGCAGTCTTCCCGTCCGCCGTGTTGCTTGGTGCTCCGGCAGGGCCGACACGCGTCATTTCCATTGCCGCCTATCAGGCAGCCTTTGAGCAATATGATTATTCAATGGCATCCGCTGTTGCCATGATTATGGCAAGTGTACAGCTCGCTATTGTCGCGGCAGCCCTTGGCATACGCAGTCTGTTTTATCGCGGCGCGACCAGCGGAGGTAAAGGCTAATATGATCAGAGATACCTCTATCGGATCCAAATTATGGATCACCGCCGTCTGGGTCATTGTTGCCTTTTTTGTCATCAACCTGCTGGCAATGATCGCAACCGTCGTGCTCTCGTCCTTTTCAACGCGCTGGCTCGGCACATGGCTGCCGCAGGCACTGACAACACGGTGGTACTTCACCGCATGGCGGGAATTCCAGCTCGGTGATGTGCTGATCGTCACCTTCCAGATCGTCTTCACGGTTGTGGCTCTGTCCGGTCTGCTCGGCGTTACAGCAGCCTATGCGATGGCGCGCCGCAATTTCCCCGGCCGCAATCTGGTGATGCTGTTGTTTTTGCTGCCGTTGCTGGTGCCGCCGATCACCTTCGGTATTCCGCTGGCAACCGTGCTCTATCAGGCAGGTGTCGGGGGGACATTCTGGGGCGTTGTGCTGGCCAATCTGGTGCCGACCGTTCCTTTTGTTATTCTGGTGATGATCCCGTTTATCGAGCAGATTGACCCGAAAGTGGAAGCAGCCGCGCATGTCTTCGGTGCGAATAAATTCCAGCTATTCCGCTATGTGCTGATGCCGATGCTGCTGCCCGGCATTCTGGCTGCATTGCTGCTGGTGCTTGTCCGCACAGTTGCCATGTTTGAGCTGACATTCCTCACCGCAGGCCCAACCAGCCAGACGCTTGTTGTGGCGCTCTATTATTCTGTCTTTGCCTCGGGCGTACGCTCAGTCCAGTCTATTGATGCCATGGCAGTGATCTATATGATTACCACTCTGGTATGGTTGCTGCTGGCACTGCGCTTTGTCAATCCGACACAGATTGTTGCCCGCGCCAAACAGTCTAACAATTAGAAAACACACCCGCCGTCAGATAACATGATCTGACGGCGGATTTAGAGCGGTTCCCCTTAAAATTAAATCAGTAAAATCGCTCTAATTCTTTGTTTCAACGCGTATCTTATCTGATCGAAGCGGGATTTAGAAATCAGTCCGGTGGACTGATTTCCCCGCGAAGGCGCTTCACACTTTTCGGGATACGCTATAATTCCCCCGCTGCAATAGCGGGTAAATTTCCGAGAGCACTCTCAATCAGCGGACGAATAGCGCTGTGCAAAATGTCTTGATTTTCGGTTTGTACCATAATCACATCGGGCAATTTTAAAGCACCAACCAGCCCTTCTGCCTGAAACTGACTGCATAGCTGAGTAAAAACAGCCTGATTAGAAGTAAACGGCCCTGTCAGATACACTCTGTCAGGAAACAAAATGCGGCACATATTGCCCAGTGCCCGCGCCACAAGACGAATTGCCAGCTGCATATCAGCATGGTCTGCAAGTGATGCATCCTGCAAATATCCGCCGATATCCTGCTCTTGGCCCAAACCTATCAGCTCATCCAGCCCCAGTTGCTGCAACAAGACCGGCAGGGCAACCGCCGTTTCCAGACAACCTTGATTTCCGCAACCGCAGGGGCGATCCTGCAATGTATCGAAACGCCAATGGCCGATCTCACCAAAAGGCCCCTGATGGGCAATGCTGGCGACATCGCGGGAACAATAGGCAAGCCCGATCCCCCAGCCCCAATGCAATAATGCGGCGGTATTGACCGGCGCAGTCTCTGATTTGAAATGCACATCCAGCTCGATATCCAGCTGGCGGAACAAACAGACAAGCGGTGTAACAGGGTTCAAGGCTTCAGCGAGATTAAAATCCCGTACCTGCGGCCAGCGGGATGTAATCAGCCAGACCCGTTTTTTAACATCAACAATACCGGCCACGAGAATTGTCGTGCCGACATGCACCATCATATCCGGTTGTGAAGCTCGCAATGTCTGTATCATTTGTTGCAGAAAAACCGTCATCTGCTGATTATCAGCATCATCATTCAAACGCTTTGTCTGCAAGGTTATAATATTCCCCTGCCAATCCAGCAAAGCGCCTTCTACCAGATAGCTGGTCATTTTAATAACAGTAAAACCGACCCGCTTTGCATTCAATCTTACAAGTGTTCCGGGGCGCCCGCGCCCGCGCCTTTCCGCTACGTCTTCCGTTACAAAACCATTATCCAGCAAATCCGCAATAATGCGGGAGGTTGTCATGGATGTCAGATCAAGCGCAGCCGCAAGGCTGGCACGGGACTGCCCGTCCGCCTCCAGCAGACTGCTGACAACACGGGCACAATCACGCTGATGCGCATCGGAAAAGCGGAGATTCTGAAAATTCTGCATAGCAACTCATCCCATATTATTATTTTGAATAATATTATTCAAAAATAACTTGCAAGCCTAAAATGAAGGTGTATTCTTTTAGTCAGGAGGAGGCAGAGGTCAGTGTCAGCTTAAAAAAGCGACATTACCGATCAGCCTTACAATCAGAGCTTTGCAGCCTGCGTCATGCGCGGGAATGCTGATGCTTTGCCTTTTAAAACGGGAGAATGGCGTGGAAATACGTGTTTTCGACACGAAACAACAATTGGGAGAGGCTGCGGCAAAACGTGGTGCGGAGGCCATCAGATCGGCTCTCCGCAACAAGGGGAAAGCCTCAATTATTATTGCGACCGGTGCCAGCCAGTTTGAAATGCTGGAAGTGCTGATCCGTGAGCCGGATATTGACTGGTCCAAAGTCACCGCTTTCCATCTGGATGAATATGTCGGCATGAAAAAGAGCCATCCGGCAAGCTTCCGCCGCTATCTGATTGAGCGCTTTGTTGAACCGCTCGGCGGTAAAGTCACACTCCACGAAATCAATGCCGAAGACAATCCGGAAGCAGAAACCGGCAGGCTCAGCAAGCTGATCATGGATGAAAGCATTGATGTTTGCTTTGCCGGTATCGGCGAAAATTGCCATCTGGCTTTTAATGACCCGCCGGCCGATTTCGAGACCGACAAACCTTATATTATTGTTGATCTGGACGAAGCCTGCCGCCGCCAGCAAATGGGTGAAGGCTGGTTTGCCACGCTGGAAGATGTGCCTGCTCAGGCTATCTCCATGAGCATTAAACAGATTATGAAATCGTCCCTGATCATTCTATCCGTGCCGGATCAACGCAAGGCGCAGGCTGTTAAAAATGCCCTTGAAGGATCAGTAACGCCGCTTCATCCGGCATCCATCTTGCAGAACCACAACAACACTGTGGCTTTGCTCGACACACAATCAGCGTCGCTTTTGTCATGCGCACCAAAGGCTTAACCGATCTTCAGGTCAACGGCTTTGCCGGTGTTGATTTCAACTCCGGCATGCTTACCGCATCTGAACTCGACCATGCATTAGAAGCTATGCTCGCGACAGGTGTCACAGCCTGTTTGCCGACGCTGATCACTGCTGCACCGGATGTGCTGTTACAGCGTATTCAAGTGCTGGATAATGCCATTCAGCATAGCAGACTTGGCCGTCTGATGTGCTTAGGTCTGCATATTGAAGGGCCGTTTCTTAATCCGCAACAGGGTTTTGCCGGATGCCATCCGGCTGGCGTTATGACACCACCATATGCCAGCCTGATTGAGGAGCTGCAGGCGCGGATCACCACGCCGATCCTGCTGGTGACGCTGGCGCCGGAACTGTCCGGTTCTGAAGAATTCATTGCGGCAATGAATACCCGCAATATTCTCACAGCCATCGGTCATTCTGATTGTAACTTTGAGACTGCAGCTCATGCGGCCTCGGCCGGAGCCAGCCTTTCCACCCATCTCGGCAATGGCCTGCCGCAGCATATGCCAAAGCTGGATAATCCGCTGTTTGCCCAGTTGGCCGAAGACCGCCTCTGCGCCTGCTTCATTGCCGACGGATTTCATATTCCGCCGCAAGCGCTCAAAGTCATGATACGGGCGAAAGGGACTTCACGCTCCGTTTTGGTAACCGATGCGGTTTCTGCAGCAGCGGCTGAGACAGGCTTTTATCATTTCGCGGATATGCGGATTGAGCGCCATGACAATGGCATGGTCAAAAATCCGAATGGTGCCGGTCTTGCCGGTTCAACGCTGTGTCTCGATCAGGCCGTGCGCAATCTTGTGACATGGGGCATTGCCTCCTTTGAAGAAGCAGTGCGCATGGCATCCACTAATGTTGAGGCACTTCTGGCACCTGTCCTCGCTGCCCGAGGCATTAAGCAGCCTGTGGGTTTCATCGAATGGACATCTGATCTGTTTATACGGAAAGCAACCTTTCCGGAGCATGACGCATAAGCATCAAAACCGCTCAACCTATAAAAATAAAAAGGGGAACAGGATGAAAATCAATGATCTGAGAATGAACCGGCGCGTGCTGATTACAGGTGCATCCGCCACCGCATTTCTGGCCGGCAGCGGTTTAAGTTTTGCCCGCAAAATGCCGTTGCCTGCTAAACCGGTCGAAGTGAAGCTGATGGATGTCGGCGGGGCTTTATCGCTCGTACAGCCTGCTCTTGAGCTTTATGCCGAACGCAATCCGGATAAAGTTTCCCGCATTGTATTTCTGAAGGCGCCGGTAACCGAACTGGCCGGTAAACTCAAAGTACAGCAAAAGAGTAATCGCGTTGATATTGATCTTGTGCTGACCGGCAGTGACGGTCTCGCAGCCGGTCTTGTCGAAGACACGTGGATGCAAATCCTGCCGGAATTTAATGAAACTTTCCCTGATATTGAGGCCAATTACGAGCCTGCAGCCCTGAACCTGCATAAAATTCAGGGTGCCGGTTACGGTGTGGTTGTCACCTATTACCCTTCGGGCCCGCTGCTCGAATATGCACCGGAGCGTGTGGCAAAAGCACCGGAAAGTGCCGAAGAATTGCTGGCCTGGGCAAAAGAAAATCCGGGACGTTTCCTCTATGCCCGTCCGACAAATTCAGGCCCTGCCCGCACCTTCATGATGGGGCTGCCTTATATTCTCGGTGATAAAGACCCGACCCACCCGATCAACGGCTGGGAAAAGACATGGTCTTATCTCGCGGAACTCGGCGATTATATTGATTATTATCCGGCGGGTACCGGCGCAACGATGAAAGAATTCGGCGAAGGTTCACGCGATATTATCGTGACCACCACCGGCTGGGATATTAATCCGCGCGCGGTCGGCATTGTGCCGGAGACAGCTAAAATCTCCACACTGAAAGGCTTCCACTGGGTTTCCGATGCCTTCTTCATGTGTATTCCGAAAGGTGTGAAAGAGGATGTTCTGGCGGTGACGCTGGATATTATGGCGTTCCTGCTCACACCGGAAGCACAGGCCTTTGCCTATAATGAAGGCTCGCTCTATCCGGGCCCTGCAGTGAAAAATGTACCGCTTTCGATGGCGCCACAGCATAGTCAGGACATTATCAAGCAATTCGGCCGCCCTGAATATGATGACCTGATCGCCAATAATCCGATTGAACTGCCGCTAAAGCCCGACAAAATGGTGCAGGCTTTCCGCAAGTGGGATGAGCTGGTCGGCGCACGCAAATCATAACCATTACACCTTCACCCCCAGACTGCGGAGCCTGCAGCCTTGTGTGTCTATCAGATATACAGCGCTCTAAAGCTCCGCATTTTTTCCCGTTACAGCGGATAGCAATATGACACAGATCCCGCAGGTTGCTCTTATCGGTGCCGGTTACCGCGGCAATGCTTATGGCAATATTGCCCTGAAAAACCCGCATCTCATGAAATTTTCCGCCGTCTGCGATATCAGACCGGATGCGGTTGCTGCATTTGCCAACAAGCATGGCATTGCGCCGGAGAACTGCTTTTCAGACAGCATCACCATGCTCAATACACTCAACAATATTGATGCAGTTGTCGTGGCCAATCTCGACAAGGATCATGAAGCTGTTGCCGTTGCCGCTCTTGATCGAAAATTCAACGTGCTGCTGGAAAAGCCGATGGCTTCCACGGTTGAAGCCTGTCAGCGCATGGCGGAAGCCTCGGAACGCAACCAGCGCTTTTTGATGATCTGCCACGTGCTGCGCTACACACCGTTTTTTGCCAAAATCAAAGAGCTGATTGAGAACCGGACTTTCGGGTCCGTGCAAAGTATCCGTGCTTCCGAGAATATCGGCTATTACCATCACTCGCACAGTTATGTGCGCGGTAATTTCCGGCGCTTAGAGGATGGTAACCCGCTGATTTTGGCGAAATGCAGCCATGATATGGATATTCTGCACTGGCTGACCGATGAAACGCCTTTACGTATTTCCAGTTTCGGCAGCCTCAAACAATTTACACCGGAAAATGCCCCGCAGGGCGCTGCTGAGCGCTGTCTCGATGGTTGTCTGGTGGAAATGACATGCCCCTATTCCGCACGCCGGATTTATCTGGGAGACCATACCGGCTGGCCGGTATCAATGATTTCAGTTGATACCAGCATTGAAGCACGCACAAAGGCCATCCGCAACGGGCCCTATGGCCGTTGTGTTTATCACAGTGACAATACAGTGGTTGACCGGCAGATTGTCGGCATTGAATTTACCAATAATATCACCGCCAGTTTTGAGGTTCATGCCTTCAACAAACGTACCGAACGCCATATCCATATCGGTGGCAGCGAGGGAGAACTGACCGGTTGTTTTGAAGACGGCAGTCTGGTGATTAAATTCTTTGATGACCGGCCGGATATTACAATTCAGATTGAAACACTTGCCGGTGACCATATGGGCGGTGATCTGCGATTGATGGAAGACTTTGCTGCTGCGCTGCGTGCACCGTTTGGTCGCGAGATCAGAACCGCTGCACATAAATCGGTCACAAGTCATTTAATGGCGCTGGCTGCAGAACAAGCACGTGTCAGTCGCAACGTTATTGAATTGCAAAGGTTTTAATCAAGCCTGCGCACCAAAGCCAATAACGATATCAAGGAAAACTGTGCCCGATATCGCCCGTTGCTGTACTGAGCATACTCCCAGTACGCATCGACGGATCAGCCACGTGATAACCAATCCGGGTCTCTTCGCAGCCCGTCTTACCCTAATGAACGAGCATACGGTTATGTAAGCACGATCATTGATCATGGCTACCGCTCAACTCCAAAGGTTACGAGGGAAATGAAGTCTTTACTCTGAATTTAAAATTCAATTTACAGTTTAAAATCGTTTTTGAAAGAAGAGATATTTCAGGCGCCCACGAATCAAACGAAACTCTCAAAAACGCATCCCGCACGTCTAAATATCTCACTTATACTTTTTTATCCAAGACATCTCACGCCAGAAAAATCTCACAAGAAGATAAAATTCAACAATATTTAAATAATTTTACGAAACTTAACAACCAATTATGACGACAAATATTAGAATTCCGCAATAAATAAAAAACAACAAAATAATAATCTTGAAATACAAAGTATATAAATCAATTATATTTTTCAAATAAGCAAAAAACTGCATAATAAATTTATTAGTAGATTTGTAAAAATTATAGATATATAACAAATCAATCAATCAAATTTGCATGATAAAAAATATAATTAAATATATGCAATTTTTTAAAACCTACAGCAATGCTATATCTTCCAAATTTTAATTTGGTTGAACTATTGCTTATTCAATAAAAAGAAATGAAGGTGAAATGCAATTTCAACAATTGGAAACTAGTCTTATATTAATACTACTTTTTGTATTTTTTGGCGGCACATTTCTTATATCTCTTTCCATAGGTCAAAAAAAAGAAAATGCCGACAGCTATATGACCGCAGGGAACAATGTTGGTTTTGGCATTTCAGCCGCCTCAATGACTGCAACCTGGATTTGGGCATCTTCTCTATACGCCTCTGCAACCTCAGGTTACACATATGGCGTATCCGGCCCCATTCATTACGGCTTGTGGGGCGCTTTGATGATCCTGTTCATTTACCCTTTTGGCAAACGGATCCGGGCACTTGCCCCCAACGCGCACACATTGGCCGAAATTCTAAGAGCGCGGCACGGCCCTTCCAGCCAGATGCTACTTGCTGGCTCCAATATTCTCGGGAGCCTGCTAAGCCTGACCTCTAATTTCATTGCCGGCGGCGCTCTTATTTCAATGCTTTCTCCGCTCAGCTTTGGAGCCGGCATCCTGATTATTGCCGCAGGTGTCTTGCTCTACACATTATGGTCCGGCTTCAGAGCTTCGGTTCTGACAGATTTTATTCAAGTGTGTGCCATGTTGGGTGCCGTCGTGATAATTGTACCGGCAGTTTTCTTCGCAGCAGGCGGCACTGAAATTTTTATTGTCGGCGCGCACAACCTGACAGCCGAACAAAGCTCCTTCTTCTCCTCTGAGGCATTTCTTAATCAAGGCGCGCCCTATATTGCAGCTGTTCTGGCTTATGCAATCGGCAACCAAACAATTGCACAACGCTTGTTCTCAGTCCGAGAGGATATGATTAAGCGCACATTTGTTACCGCAACTCTGGGCTACGGCGCCACAGTCATTGGTGTCGGTATTCTCGGGGTTGTTGCGCTCTATATCGGGATTGAGCCTATTGATGGCGATGTAAACAATCTCATCCCCCAGCTGGCCTCAACCTATCTGAGCAAAACGATGCTCTGCATCTTTATCATCATGGTAATTGGCTCACTCTCATCAACGGCAGATTCCGATCTAGCCGCGCTTTCATCAATCGTCATGACAGATATTTATGGCAGTAAATTTACTGACAAATCAAAAGCCAATGCCAAACTCATGCTGTTTATTGGCCGGATAACCATGATTGTAGCCACGGCGCTTGCACTGTATCTGGCAACCAAACAATTCAATATTCTGGAGCTTTTGGTTCTGGTCGGCGCCATCTGGGGAGCCCTTGTATTTCCAGTGATCGCCAGTTTCTACTGGGATAAGGTAACAAACAAGGCTTTTGGTCTTGCCGTCATCTCAGCACTGATTGTCTTTTTCCCGGTTCGCTTTGGCCTTATCTCGCTGAACGGCCCGCTCGCTATCATCAGTGATATTCTGGCTATCATCGGAATTGGTGTTGTTGCCGGCCTGATGGCGTTCGGCTTCTTTGGTAAACGCGCCGCTCTTATCATCGGATCACTGGCAGCGCTGATATGCGCACCGTACGCTTATGGCTCTATCAGTAACTATACCATTCTGACAGCCTCCCTGCTCGCTTATGCCGTAAGTACAATCATCTGCACTTTGTTGTCATGGAATTCAAAAACCAATTTTGACTTTACAACAATTGCACAAAAAACCGGACATTTTGACACCTGTCCGGATACACAAGAAATGGAAGGAGTTTGATTATGTCTCCCATGTTGTTAACAGCATATGTCCTTGTATGGCCGGTTATCGTGGCTGGCGTTCTATTGTTTCTGCTGCGTTCCTTTTTCAGCGAATGGGCGGAAGCCAGACGCGAAAACAGACCTATTATCTAGTATATTAAGGCGGCCTTAGAGCCGCCCCCCCCTTTAGACACTTATATTTATATCTTTGCGCTTGTTCCGCTGCTTTAACTGCCCACCATTTTATCGCTCTCAAAGCGGCTACTTCAGGCTCCGTAAACAACTTGGCAGCACCACAGTAAATATCAACAAGGCCACATGATTTCTCGCGGTTAAAGCCATGCCACTTTTATAGCGCGCAATCATAAACTGCTGCGCAGTGAAGCTAATTTCAATTCATTTATCATATCGAATTTGAATGGAAACCATTGCAAAATAGAATTTTACATTCAGTCCTGAGTGCGCCATCCTTTAAGAAAGAACCTGCAGGAAATTAAAATTTACTGCTGACATTCAGATTAATTCAATGGAAAAATAAACAAATTCAATGCCATAAAGTAAATCATTAAAAGCATTGAATTATTACAACAGGAAAAAATCAGTATTTTATTGATGGGGATCTTTCTAAAATACTGAATTATAGAAAATACATACAAAAAATAACATCAATTCAATGTTCTACAATGGGGGGAATGATGAAAAATCGTACCAAATTATTATTGGCAACAGGGTTAGCAAGTTTGGTTTTGCTATCACCGGCACTTGCTGATCAGATGCTGCGTCTGGCCATCACCGGAGATCCCCGCACCATCGACGTCCAGATGACCACTGATGAATATACAATTCCCCTGAACGTCTATGACCGACTGGTTGAAGCTGAAACAATCGCTCCCGGTCAGTCAAAAATCCTCCCGTCCCTTGCTGAAAGCTGGGATATCTCCGAAGATGGCAAGACCTATACTTTGCATTTGCGTAAAGGTGTCTTGTTCCATAATGGTGAAGAGCTGACAGCCGACGATGTCGTTTATACTTACGACCGCATGCTTAATCCGGCAACGAAAGCGCTCAACACCGATATTCTGGATTTTGTTGAAGGTGCAAAAGCCCGTTTGGACGGAACAGCTCCAACGGTCTCGGGTCTGCAAGCTGTTGACAAATATACTGTAAAGATTGTTCTTACACAGCCTTATGCAGCCTTCATCGCACTGCTGGCCAGTCCGCAGGCTTCAATTTACAACCGCAAATTCACCGAACCGCTTGGTGATAAATACGGATTGTCTCCCGACACTGTTAACGGAACCGGTCCGTTTGTTCTGACAGATTATACCCTCAATGACAGCCAGCGCATGGAAGCCAACGAGAAGTATTTTAAAGGCCGTTCCAAGCTGGACAGCGTTCTTATCCGTGTTGTTCCCGACGCGGAAACAATGCGTATGCTGTTTGAATCCGACGAAATTGATGTCTTTGACACGGATTCCGCCATCACACAGATTCCATATTTCACAAAGAGTGAAAAATGGAAGGATCAGATCCGTAAGGGTCCGGTTGCAGGGCTGAATTACTACCACATCAATCAGAAAATTAAGCCGTTTGATGATGTTCGGGTCAGAAAAGCCTTTCAGATGGGCATCAACCGTCAGGAAATTCTCGACAAGATGTTTTATGGCGAAGGACAGCTTGAGAATGGTATTCTTCCAAGCGGTGTAGCTTGTTACACACCAGCGACACCAATCGAATATAACCCGAAAAAAGCCAAGGAACTGCTGGTTGAAGCCGGCTATCCGGATGGCGTTGATATTGCCTTTTCGCAAGTCAGCAGCTGGTCATCAAAATGGGTTGATCTCAATCAGCTCGTACAGGCACAGCTGAGAGAATCCGGTTTCAATACTGAAATCAAAGTTGTTGATGAATCCGCTTATTACGACATGCGTAAAGGTGGCACGATCAATAACTACCCGCAGGTTTGGTCTGCGGACTTCAACGATCCTGATAACTTCTTCTACACGTTCTTCAGTAAATCAGGCACATCAGTGCGCGGTTTCAATAATGATGATCAGGAAGTTTTCGACGGCATCGAAAAAGCACGCGGTATGACCAATCCTGATGAGCGTTGTAAGCTTTATGAACAGCTTACAGAACGGATTGTTCAGACCGACGCTGCGTGGGTACCGCTGTTTAGCCTCAACCATCTGTTTATCGTACAGCCACGGGTCAAGAACTTCGTCGTTCCATGGAATGGCTGGACAAGCATGAGCTACTACAAAATGGAAGTTGAAGAGTAACACAACTCTATCCGGAGAGTGCTTAGTGCTCTCCGGATCACTTGTCGTAAATCTCTGGTGAAACACAGGCTCGGGGCTGCATCAGTCCTGCCGAGGAGTTTTGTTGCCTGCAGCAATATCTCTGGTCGCTTTGTTTTGCCTGAATAAATGAAAGCTTCCATATAATGCTAACCTTTCTGATCAAGCGTATAGCAGTTTTTATTCCGGTGCTGATCGGCGTAACTGTATTGCTCTTCATCATGATGAACGTCATTCCGGGCGATCCGATTGCTCTTTTGATGAAAGAGCATGCCAGCGCCGAGGTTATTGAACGCGTACGCGCTCAGATGCATCTTGATGACCCGTTGATCACCCGCTATTTCCGCTTTCTGTTTGCTGCAATGCAGGGTGATTTAGGCGTCTCCATCAAGCTCAACCGCGATGTGACACAGCTGATCCTGCAGGCATTTCCCAATACGCTTTATCTCGCAGCCTGTGCCGCAGCAGTTTCCTGGGCAATAGGGATTCCGGTCGGTATTATCTCAGCTGTAAAACGCGATTCAGCCGTCGATCATTTCTTTATGGGATTTTCTTTGCTCGGCGTTTCCATGCCGGTGTTCTGGTCTGCATTGTTGCTGCAATATATTTTCGCCATGCAGTTGAAGTGGCTGCCGGTATCAGGTTTTTACGGTTTTAAATATGTTATCCTGCCAGCCATTGTTCTCGGCTGGAGCTCTGCCGGTGTTATTGCCCGCCTAGTACGTTCGAGTTTGCTCGAAGTTATGCGCAATGATTATATCAGAACAGCGCGCGCAAAAGGCTTGCGTGAAATTCTGGTCATTCTCCGTCACGCTCTCAAAAACGCGCTTATTCCCGTTGTCACAATCATGGCCATTCAGGTTGCCGGTCTCTTGTCAGGTGCGGTTATCACCGAGGCAATTTTTGGCATTCCGGGTATCGGCCGTATTTCTGTCAACGCCATTCAGGCGCGTGACATGCCGCTTCTGCAAGGCTCCGTTTTATTCGCGACAGTGTTAGTGCTGATCGGCAATCTTATCGCAGATGTGCTTTATTCTGTCCTTGATCCTCGTATTCGCCATCAGATGAAGGGAGGTTCAAAATGACTGAACTTGCTCAGGCAAAAGACACTTATGTTGAAGAGCAGCAAGGCGCGAGCTTTTTGAGTGATACTATCCGTGTCTTCAGAAGTAACACCATGGCGATGATAGGTTTAGTTATCGTTGGCATTCTGGTTTTCGCAGCAATATTTGCACCATTTATCAGTCCGCATGATCCTTACCGTGTTGTGATGGACGAGCAATTTCTCCCTCCCTCTCTTACACATTGGTTGGGTACAGATAATTTTGGCCGCGATGTCTTAACGCGCATCCTTTACGGCGCACGTATTTCACTTGTTGTCGGTATTGTTCCGAGCTTCATTTCTCTGATTATCGGTACGATCATGGGGATCATCAGCGGCTATTTCGGCGGTCGTATTGATTTTGCCATCATGCGCCTTGCCGATATGATGATTGCTTTCCCCTCGCTCTTGCTGGCGATGGTGGTGATGTACACTTTAGGCGCTAATTTGTTCAATATTTTCATTGCTCTCAGTCTGGTTGGCTGGGCAGGTGTCGCGCGTGTTGTACGTTCACAGACACTGGCACTGAAGGAAAAAGAATTCATTGAAGCGGCGCGCGCCAATGGCTCCAAAAACGGAACGATTATGTTCCGGCACCTGTTTCCCAATGTTGTGCCGACATTGATTGTTCTGTTCTCCCTGAGCATTCCGGAAGCAATTATGTGGGAATCCAGCCTCAGCTTTCTTGGCGTTGGTGTTCAGCCGCCTGAGGCGAGCTGGGGGCTGCTGGTTGCCAAGGGTAAAGAATATCTGTTTGCCGCGCCGCTCGTTGCCATTATGCCCGGAGTCGCGATCCTGATCACCGTGCTGGCATTCAACTTTATTGGTGACGGAGTGCGTGACGCTCTTGATCCTTATATGAAAGATTAAGGGGGCTGATATGACCCATCAAAAGCCTCTGCTGGAAGTACGCAATATGCGTACAGAATTTAACTCACATCGTGGTGCGGTTCGCATTCTCGACAATGTTTCCTTTAGTGTCGATCCCGGTCGTATTGTCGGCCTGGTCGGAGAATCCGGTTCCGGTAAAAGCATGTCAGCTCTATCCCTGATGGGACTGACACCTCCGTCTGCAACGGTAACAGCCGACAGTATTATGCTTGACGGCGTTGAACTGACCGCACTGACAAAAGATCAGCTGCGTCAGAAACGCGGGCGGGATATGTCGATGGTGTTCCAGGAGCCCATGACTTCGCTCAATCCTGTAAAGACAATGGTTCAGCAGGTCGGCGAACCGCTGCAGATCCATCGTCATCTCTCCAAGCGGGACATACGTGACAAAGTCTGGAAAATGTTTGAAACGGTTGGCATTCCGGAGGCGAAAGCACGCCTTGATGCCTATCCGCATGAACTATCCGGCGGTTTGCGCCAGCGTGCCATGATTGCCATGGGGCTGATCTGCGAACCCAAATTGCTGATTGCCGATGAACCGACAACAGCATTGGATGTGACGACACAGGCGCAGATATTGCGCCTGCTGATGGAATTGCGGGACCGTGTTGGCACAGCAATCATCATCATTACCCACGACCTCGGCATTATTGCGGAAATGTGTGACGAAGTGAATGTGATGTATGCCGGTCAGATTGTTGAGCAGGCAAATGTCTACGATCTGTTTGATCGTGCATCGCATCCCTATACGCGCGGTCTGCTGGCATCGATCCCTAAAGCCAATGAAAAGCCGGACGGCAACCGCCTGAAAAGCATCAATGGCGTTGTGCCCAACCTGTTCAGACTGCCTGCAGGGTGCCGCTTCAATCCGCGTTGCGGCGATGTCATGCCTGTTTGCAGTGTGAAATCACCGGATCTGGTGCAACTGGAAAACGAACATAAAGCACGCTGCTGGCTGCATGACGAGACTGGAGCCACCCTATGAGCAAAGTCCTCATCTCTACAGAAAATTTAAGCAAGCATTTTCGTTTTGGTAAAAGCCTGTTTTCCTTTAACGAAAAAGTGGTTCGCGCGGTCGATGATGTGTCGCTCGAGATTTATGAGCGTGAGACATTTGCTCTGGTGGGCGAGTCCGGTTGTGGGAAGTCAACGCTCGGCCGCGTTATGCTGCGCCTTCTGGAACGCAGCAGCGGATCAGTAAAGTTCAAAGATCAGGATATTTACGCGCTTGATGAAGCTAAAATGCGCGCATTGCGTAAAAATATCCAGATCGTCTTTCAGGATCCTTATGCATCCCTCAATCCGCGTATGCGGGTGAAAGATATCTTATCAGAACCTTTGCGCGCGCATAATTTCGGCACTAGCCAGCAAATTGAAGCGCGCTGCAAAGAACTTCTGGATATGGTGGGGTTGCGTCCGCATCTGATCAATCACTATCCTCACCAGTTCAGTGGCGGGCAACGACAACGTATTGGTATTGCACGTGCTTTGGCAAATAATCCGGAATTTATCGTCTGCGATGAAGCTGTCTCTGCGCTGGATGTTTCTATTCAGGCACAGGTTCTGAACCTGCTCAAAGACTTGCAAGAACAACTTCAACTCACTTATTTGTTCATTACGCACGACCTCAGTGTCGTACGGCAATTTGCTGATCGGGTTGGCGTTATGTTTCTCGGACGATTGGTTGAAGTCGGCACCACTGAAGAAATTTTCACCAATCCTCAGCATCCTTATACGCAGTTCCTGATCTCGGCAGTTCCGCGTGCTGATCCGCATCAGCGCAACCGTGTTCGCCCGCTCTTGAAGGGTGATATACCAAGCCCGATGAACCTGCCAAGCGGCTGCCGTTTTCATACACGCTGCCCTTATGTGCAGGATATTTGTCGTAGCAGCGAACCTGCTCTCGACAGTCATGGCGGACATCGTGCGGCCTGTCATTTTCCGGGGTTACAAATCAGTGAAGCACAAAGAGCCGTTTAAAATCATGCGGGCAATAATATGTCCGCTTTGCTGAAATGACACGCTTTGTAAGCCGCTCCGGTGACATGATAATTTCGGAGCATTACAACGGATGGATACAGATGAACCGCATAGCTGATGATATTCTTGTCGACCGACTGATCACTTTTCTGCGCGAACAAAGTGCACCGCTGCAAATCCCTGGCATCGGGCTTTCCGTTGTGCGACAGGGGAAAATTCTCTGCACCGGAGGCATAGGTGTTCTGGAAGCAGGAACGGACCGGCCTGTGACAGCAGACAGCCTCTTCGCAATTGCCTCCTGTTCAAAAGCCTTCACAACAACCCTATGCGCTATTCTGGCAGAACAGGGGAAACTGGATTGGGATCGCCCGATCCATGAAGTCTGGCCGAATTTTGCATTCGGCTCTCCCGATATTTCCAAACAAGTGACGCTGCGCGACCTTTGCTCAAACCGAACAGGCGTTGGTCAGGCGAGCGCAGTAGAATATGGCTCTGTTCTCTCCTTTGACGAGATCGTTAATGGTGCCGGTGGCGTTCCGTCAATCGCGCCATTCCGTGATCGTTATTCTTATTGCAATTTGCATTTCACCGTCGCGGCAGAAGTCTGCAACCGTGTAAATAATATGAATTTTGCAGAGGCAATGAAAGAATATATCTTTGCCCCGCTGCAGATGAAAACCGCATCAGTTGACCGGCCAGAACTTGCAAGCGATCCGCGATTTGCGCTTCCTCATGTTCGCAATGGCGATCAAATGCGTAAAATAGGTTTAGATAACCTCTCTAACCTCATTGGCGCTGGTTCAGTGTCGCAAAGTCCGAATGATGCCGCGCAGTGGTTGTTATTCAATCTGGGTGCATTGCCCGACAGTGAAAGCGTTCTGCCTGCCAACAAACTCGCGGAGCTGAAACGTATTAACGCCCGCACAACTGCCGACAATAATTTTCTCGGCTATGGCCTCGGCTGGCGGATCGGAAATGGCAATGACATGAGTATCATTGACCACACAGGCGCGATCAGCGGTGTTCTTTCCATTACCAGATTAGTGCCGGACGCTGAGTTTGGAATTTTCATCTCCATCAATGCCAGCGGTACAGAAATTGAAGATTTCCGCAATGCAGCAGTGAATCTTGCGGTTGAACTTGCGCGAGGTAATACCGATGAAACACAGAAGCTCTATGATCAGGCTGTTGAAGCCCTAAAGGAAAAACAGTCTCTGTACCGCAAGTCCATCTGGCAGGGCGCAAAACCTGCTCCGGTCAATTCTGCCATTGCCGGTATCTATGATGGCGGGGCGATGGGCACGCTGCGCATTAAAGCGGATAACGGCCAGTTGGCGACTTCGCTGGATTTATTACCTGACTATCAATATTGCCTGATGCAACCGGATAGTTCCGGCGCTTTTCCTCTGCGCTCTCTGGAAACGCCGGATCGGTGGTTAGGGCCAGATGATAAAGTTCCTATGCTCATCCTGTCCGCAGATGGGACCACAATGGAATGGAAGAATATGTGGTTTGGAGATTGCATATTCCATCGCTTGTCCAATATAGAATAAAACCAGCATTGAAGGTATTTCGGAACGTTCTATTGAAAAAAGCGCATCATTAGTTCTGGCACACTTTGCTGTAACAGATTCCAAACGGTCGGTGATTGAAGCACTTCTTCCAAACAAAGCGCGAGGCAAGGCGCGGGTTGATGACCGGCGCATTTTGAGTGGCATTTTCTGGCGGCTGATAACAAAAGCACCATGGGCGGACATCCCAGTGCGATACAGTCATCATACGACCTGCATCATTCGCTTTAACCGTTGGCGCTACGCTGAGCATTGGGCACGTATTATCAATGTAATATCAGCAATTTACGATGGTGATATTCAGATGATCTCAGCTCTTCAATCCGCGTTCATCAATACGCAGCCAGCGTTCAAAAAAGACAGGCATGGGGTTGGCTGTATTCGCCCCATGCTAAATCGTGTCAATGTACCAGCCTTCAGCCCATGGCTTTATAAGCAATGACAACTCTGCCGAGAGCTTTTTCAATAAACTCAACACTTCCGAGCTATATCAACCAGATATGACAAAAATCACGATAACTTCCTCGCATCTATCCAGCTCGCATCAATTCGAATTTGGCTGCGAATTATGAGACGGTAACCTAAAGCATAATTCCTGAAACCTGAACCAGTTTAAGGTAAACTTATACTCTATTTTTAAAGTGTTAGAACACCTCCACGCACCAAAACCACTTGAAAACAGACATATCTTGCTCCTATCACTTAGAAAAACTATATCTGTCAATCAAAGTGTTGTTTGCAACAGGACCCTCTGGGCTTGTGACACTGCTATTCGTCCTGCCGCAAAACGGGTGTTAAAACGAGATATAAAATCCCGCATTACGGCTCTTCTGTCTTGCCACGAATTTCCAGTCCGGCAATCAAGGTCTCAAGCAAAAATTCGAAACCGTGATCCAGCGGCGCAACATCACCACTCTGCCACCGCATAACAAAAGCGCGGTTATACATCAGCGGGAGATGCTGAACGACAAGGGGAAAACGTTGCGGATCAAGCTCGGCAAGCCCGCTGTCGAAGTTCCGCACCCATTCTGACTCACCATCTGCACTGTCTGTGGCCAGCTCAATAGTAATATACCCTTCCAATGCCCCGACCACGGCGTTAAACGCGTTAATCAGGCCGACATCCTGAAAACCGGCTTGTGTAAGTGCCTGTAAAATCAGCTCAACCCATGGCGCATTCGGCGCACCGTTTGAACGGATATGAGGTCCGAGTAACGGAGCTGCTCTGGGATGCGCTCTTACCCTTTCGCGGAATCTCCGGAACAATGTTCTGATCGTATCCCGCCAGTCATCATGTTCCTCTTCCACCGGCATGAGATCGGCTAAAAGCGTCCCTGAAATCTCAGCAAAAAGATCTGCTTTCGCCCCTCCGATATGCCAGTAAAGTGCCGCCGGATAAACATTGATACGACGTGCAAGTGCCCGCACTGAAAAGCCGGCTAATCCCTCATCATCAATCAGCGCAATAGCCGCCTCAACCACATGTTCCCGTGTCAGACCGATAGCGGCAGCACGTCCGACATTGCGTTTTTTCGGAGGAGCAGGTTCATCGCTCAAGACTGCCCTCCATGACAATCATCACTCAGAATTTGCGTCAGTGCCTGTATAAATTTTTCATTATCCGAAGCTTTGCCAACGCTGACACGAAGGAAATTTTTATACCCCTCTTCCATCCACGCTTTAACAATAACGCCTTTTTTAAGCAGTGCTTTCGCCACAGGAGCAGCTTCCCTGCCTGCATCAAAAAACAGGAAATTTGTCTGCGAAGGAATAATATGCAGCCCCGTTGCGGCCAGCTGTTCCGAGAGGATTGCACGATCGTGCCTGATCTTTGCAACGGCGTTCAGCATCCACCCCTCATCACGGAATGCGGCAACAGCCGCTGCCTGCGCCGCAGCATTCACATTAAACGGAGTCAGGACTGAACGCATGGCTTGTGCAATAACCTCATCAGAAGCAATACCATAGCCCACACGTAAACCGGCAAGCCCGTAAGCTTTTGAAAATGTCCGTAACACAACCCAGGACAGCTTGCTCCGCTCTTTCAGAACTTCAAGCCCGTTCGGACAGTCCGTATCGATCAACTCAAAATAAGCTTCATCCAGCACAAATAAAGTGCCCGGCTGCACTGCATTCAGCAGGCGTTCAAGTTCAGGCCGCGAAAGCGCCGTACCCACCGGATTAGACGGAGAGGATATGAAAACAATCTTCGGTACTTTGCCAAGTTCACGTATCAAAGCATCAACATCGTAGCCGAAACTGGTGGTCATCGGAATTTTAACAACATTTGCACCGGCCGCCATAGGCTCGATCTCATGCAAGCCAAAACATGGCGCAATCGTGAGAACACTATCCCCTTTTTCAATATAAGCACGTGACAGAGCCGCAATCAGCTCTTCAGAACCGTTACCACAGACAATTCTTTCCGGAGAGGCGCCAAGTTTGTCGGCAAGAGCTTTGCGCAATGTCAGCGATGACGAATCACTGTAGCGGGACAACTCAAGAGAGGCCAGCGCTGCCGGCACCACAGGCGATGTGCCATAAGGATTTTCGTTACTCGCAAGTGCCGCAACCACATCAAGACCGCTGATTTTTTGTGCCACGGCAGGTGAAATTCCTGCATTATATGGCGGCAGGGCCACCACTTCCGGACGCGGGTGAAGGGATGCTTTCTGAACTGTCTGCATGTTCCAACCTATTGATAAGAGTAACGTCCTGAGGCGCCGTTGACGCTTTCAGACGACAGGGTGCCTCTGTCAGCCGCAGCGAACAGCCTTATTACTTTTATGCTGCCGAAAGCTCCCGAATCCGCTGTTTGCAATCACAGTTCTCAAAGAGGGCATTGACACAGGAACAAGTATATACACTAAATCAATTGTCCACTGAACAAAAATCTTTTTGGTTCTGTGGCCGGACAAAAATGTGGAGGCTCGCTGGACGCTCGGGGCGCGTACAGCTGAGAATTTGTTCGCCCTGCCAATAAGGAGTGCAGTATGTCACTTTCATATTTTCTGAAGATTGCAGGCTTCTGCCTGGCCAGCTCCGCGCTGACTTTTTCTGCGGCTCAGGCCGATCAGCTTGCGGATATCAAGGCAAAGGGAACGATTCATTTTGCAACCGAGATGCTTTATCCACCTTTCGACATGCTGGTGAACGGGGAATATCAGGGTTTTTGCCGCGATCTCGCTGATCTTGTCGCCGCAGAACTGGGGGTTAAGGCTGAGTATCAGGATCTGCCATGGACTTCGGTTCTTCCCGGCCTCGAAGTTGGTAAATTCGACATGACCAACGCACCTGTTACGGTCAACAAGGAGCGGATGGAGCGTTACAGTTTCACATTACCTATCTCCGATGCCACAAAAGGATTGCTCAAGCGCGCCGCTGATGACAGCATTCAAAAACCGGAAGATATTGCAGGTAAAGTTGTTGCTGCCCAGAAAGGCTCAGCCGAGCTTGATGAACTCAAGGCTTATGCTGCTAACCTGCAGGGTGTCGTCTTTAAAGAATATGCATCAACTGAAGAAGCAAATGCTGATCTGGCTGCAGGCCGGATTGATGCGGTGGCAAACGGA
The DNA here is from genome assembly GCA_900470735.1 of Hyphomicrobiales bacterium. Taxonomy (GTDB): domain Bacteria; phylum Pseudomonadota; class Alphaproteobacteria; order Rhizobiales; family Rhizobiaceae; genus Pseudochrobactrum. Next base: position 193,582 of record UCCC01000004.1, read on the forward strand.
GCAGCGCTGAACGCATATGCAGCAGCACAGCGTCCGGAAATTTTTGCAAACGTCAATCCGCCGTTCGGACATAAGTCCTATTATGCATGGGTTGCGCGTAAAGGCGAGGACAGTGCCTCTCTTGTAGTGGCTGTCAATGAAGCACTGCGCAAAATACAGGATGACGGCCGTCTGGCTGAAATTCAGAAAAAGTGGTTCGGCGAAACCTCTGAACTTCCGAAGGAAATGCCGGTGATCGAATAACCGCAGTTTGAAGCTACGGGCAGCTGAAGGCTGCCCGTTTACTCCGGGAGCGGACAATGTTTTCATTTCAGGTTATTCAGGATGCTCTGCCGCAGCTCATCTGGGCTGCACGGCTTACGCTGATCGTTTCGGTTTTGGGTATCGGGATCGGTCTTATTCTCGGTACACTCATTTGTGCCGCACGTATTTCCCCGCTGAAACCGGTGCGCATCGTAAGTGCGGTTTACATAAGTTTTTTCCGCGGTGTGCCACTGCTGGTACAGTTACTGCTGTTATATTATCTTTTGCCGGTGATCGGAATAAATGTTCCGCCGATTGTTGCCGCGGTCGGCTCAGTGGGGCTGTGTTCAGCAGCCTATATGGCCGAATATCTGCGCGGGGCACTCAATGCGATCCCCCGCGGCCAAACTGAAGCAGCCAATACGCTGGGCTTTCCGCCCTTGCGCATCTGGACACGCATTTTACTGCCGCAGGCTTTCCGCATTTCACTGCCTTCATTCATCAATGAGCTCATCCTTCTCGTGAAAGCCTCCTCTCTTGTTTCTCTTGTCGGCATTACTGAACTGACCAGAACAAGTCAGGCTCTTGCAGCGGCAACCTACCGTCCGCTGGAAATTTTCAGCGCAGCGGCAGTTGTGTATCTGGCTATCAATTTATGTCTGGCGCTGCTTGGCCGTTACCTTGAAACACGGAGTGCTGTCTGATGGAGCTTGGTCTTTTTGTTAAATACGGCCCCGCATTGCTCTCAGGTTTCGGCGTCACCGTTCTCTGCTGGGCTGTCGGTACGATCGGCGGTCTCGGTCTGGGTTTTCTGATTGCATTGCTCCAGCGTTATTCAACACGGCCGGTGCGGATTGTTTTACAGACCTATATCGAGATTATCCGCGGCACCCCCTATCTTGTGCAGCTTTTCCTGCTCTATTACGGCGGACCTCATCTGGGGCTTCGTCTGGGAAGTATGGAAGCGGGCTTCATCAGCCTGATCATATATGGCAGCCCGTATTTTGCTGAAATTTTTCGCGGCGGACTACAATCCGTACCTGCGGGGCAGATTGAGGCTGCACGGAGTATGGGGTTTGCAGAAACAACCATCATACGTCGTATTATGGTTCCTGCCCTGCTCGTTTCAACTCTGCCTGCACTGATTAATTTTGCAATTATTCTGACCAAAGAAACCGTTATTCTCTCCGTCGTCACTGTTCCTGAGCTTTTATATGAAGTGCAGACAATGTCGGCAGAAACCTTCGCTTTTGTAGAAGCAACTTTTGCACTCGCTATGTTTTTCTGGTTGTTTGTCGAGACAATCTCGTTTCTCGGACGACGGCTTGAAGCACGCGTAACCCGTTTTCTAACGAAATGAGACAGCCCATGACCATGTCTTCAGCCGAGTTAATCAGTGTTTCGCGGAATTTCGGCAAATTCAAAGCTCTGGAAGATGTTTCGCTCAGCGTTCCGCCAGGAAAAGTAACATGTCTTATCGGGCCTTCAGGCTCAGGAAAGTCGACACTGCTGCGCTGTATTAATTTTCTGGAGCCTTATGATTCAGGTGAGGTGCGGATTGACGGTGAGTTAATCGGTTATCAAAGCCCGGGCGGACCACTTATGCCTCAGGTGAAATTACGAAACATGCGGCGTAAAATCGGAATGGTATTCCAGCAGTTCAATCTCTGGCCCCATATGACAGCTCTCGGCAATGTTGCAGAAGCTCTTGTACAGGTCCGAGGTCTTTCGCAAAAAGACGCAAAGGCTCAGGCTATGGCAGCACTGGCTAAAGTCGGGCTTGCTGACAAAACTGAAAACTATCCCGGGCGGCTTTCCGGCGGTCAGCAACAACGCGTCGCCATCGCCCGCTCTCTTGCAATGCAGCCAAAGCTTATGCTCTTTGATGAGCCGACTTCCGCTCTTGATCCTGAACTTGTGGGAGAGGTTCTTCAGGTCATGAAAACGCTTGCTTCCGAAGGCATGACAATGGTTGTCGTCACGCATGAAATGGGCTTTGCATCACGCGTCGCGGATCAGGTTGCCTTTATGGTATCCGGCAAGATTGCAGCCGTAGGAGCACCGGATCAAATACTTAAAAACCCTGCCGAGCCACGCCTGAAGCAATTCCTCAGCAGTTATCATGAACGCAATGATATTTAGAATGAGTTTCATAAATCGTTGAAGCTCACCCTTGATCGCCAGTCAGATAACACGAATACCTAAACCCCATGATTATGACGCACGGGGTTAAGGTTAAGCCTAAGTAGCGATTAAATTTTTCAAGGCGCGATGCATCAACATCTTGAGCCACCTCGGTATAACAGAAGCTCTTCAATTTTGCAGGCAAGAGCATTTCACAGTCAAGTTGGCTCAATTTGGACAATCCGGGATAATGCGACAAACTAAAGAAATTAGAGCGAATACTGTGATCCAACATGAACGTAAACCGCTCTAAACCCGGATTGACGGTGGCCGAATTGTTGATGAACTAACCCGACCACATTTTTCCAATTCCCCTGTCACCACTTAATTCGCAGGCCTACGCTTCCTTTTACAGTATAACTATCCGCAAAATTTTGCAGGCCTGTACTGATGGAGCCTTCCCCATAGATAGTATATTTATCATCTGCCCAGCTATACGTGCCGCCGGTGCCCATACTTCCCCAGGTCCGATCATTCCTGCTGTTTAGACTTTCACCAGATACATTAATTTTACTACCTTCGAGTAAGTCCTGATGGAGATTAGCGATCAAGTAAACATTGCTTTGCATTATTTGCCCGTTATTATCGCGCCACGCATTACGATAATCTGCTGAAATCCCCATACGTGCATTAAGACTATCTCCATTATCCATAGCGATTGTTGAACCAAAAACATCTTTGAACGTATCAAATGTAACTGATGACCAGACAAGTTGCGCTTGCGGTGTCAAAGACCAATGGGGAGCCATCTCGATACGCCGACCGGCCTCCAGACCAAGCGCATAACCAAAGCCTTTATTACCATTGGCGAGTGTACTGCGAAGATTGGAAGATGACATGTCTGTATTATACCACATGGCTTGTGCCTGCCCATCCCAATAGAAACCATTATCGCCATACCAACTCAGAGTTCCGCCGAGACCCCAACCCTGCGTGTCAGCATTGCCGTCACCGAACTGGGATGAGATTGAGCTCCTAGCTTTCCCATACTGACCTGTAATGCCAGCAATTAATTTACCGGTTTCGGTTTCACTGATCAGGCCGTCTATTCCGGCCTGCATTATGAGCGTATTAATTTTCTGATCCGTACCTGTGGTTGTTGTTTTCGGTTGGAAGCGGCTATGCGCTCCTTCGATACGCCCCCAAACACCACGTTTATCCACACTTGAGCCTGTATCAGATGAAGATGCATTACCTGAGATACTTGGACTCGTCCTCTGATCTGCCACAAAGTGACTTGTGTCATTCCAATAGCGATTGCCGATACGCTGCTGTAGACTTGGCAGGCTGTTCAGCGCCTGCATGGATTGGGCACCACCTTCATAAACGGGTGCTGTCGGACTGAAACGTGGCCCCGCAGAGATGTTTTGACTGCGCAGATACCAGCCACCATCTGCCGGTGTGTTAACTCCGCCCTTAAACAAAGTATAAGCATAGACCCCGGCAATTACAGCCTGTTGGCCATCCTTCGTGACGTAATCTCCTTTCAGATTGAAGATACCATCTGAACTGCCCGCTACTTCAATGATTTGGATGCCATTCACAGTCTGGGCACCCATACCGTTCCGGTTCAGAAACTGTACAGTCGTTGTCCCGGATGTTGATCCTGTAACCACGAGTTTATCTGTCGGGGAGTTATCAGCCCCTAAATCACCCCGTAATATCAGAGCTGCGGAACCGGTGCCATTATAGCTACCGACTGTAAGCGTGCCGAAGGATGCGCCACCGGGTGCGAGCGTGCCCGCATTCATGACATCACCCACACGACCATTACCCTGTAATCGTGCGCCATCAGCGATGCGTATTGCCCCACCCAGACTTCCGTCAACAGCTAATATACCAGCATTAACTTCTACATCTGATTTGTAGGAAGTACTATCTGCGGTCAGAGCCAGCATACCTGCTCCGGTTTTAACCAGTTTCCCTGCTCCGGAAAGGCTCCCCGCTTGGGTCAACGTACCGGTGCTCACATCAAATGTGCCACCGCCCATGCCCAAGGCCGTAGCACGGCTCATGTCGAAACTGGCTGTTGTGCGCAGAGTACCGCCATCAAAAGACAGTGCGCCTGCTGCTGCACCCAGATTGGCATCTGCGCCCACCACCACAACACCGCCATTGATGGCAGTGCCACCTGCATAGGTATTGGTGCCTGATAAGGTCAGTATACCGGTGCCGGTTTTGGTTAAAGCCCCCGCACCTGAAACGACCCCGCTCATCGTCGTGTCAAAGCTCATAGTATCAACTGTACCACCGCCGGCATTCAGCGTGGTGGTACGGGCAAGCATGAGACCGGTTGTTGTACGCAGAGTACCACCATCAAAGGACAGTGCTCCCGCCGCCGCACCCAGATTGGCATCTGCGTCTATCGCAAGAGTACCGCCATTGATGGCAGTGCCACCTGCATAAGTGTTTGTACCTGATAAGGTCAGTGTACCAGTGCCGGTCTTAGTTAGAGAGCCTGCACCTGAAACGACCCCGCTCATCGTCGTGTCAAAGCTCATAGTATCAACTGTACCACCGCCAGCATTCAGCGTGGTGGCACGGGCAAGCATGAGACCGGTTGTTGTACGCAGAGTACCACCATCAAAGGACAGTGCTCCCGCCGCCGCACCCAGATTGGCATCTGCGTCTATCGCAAGAGTACCGCCATT
>UCCC01000032.1:0-7383 GCA_900470735.1 Hyphomicrobiales bacterium
AAACTTAACGTGACAACACCGAATGGTAGTGCTGCAGCATCACCTGAGGTTCGCTGCAGCCTATGGTTTTGCCGAATGAGGCCTTGATGACAGCGAGAGCGCAGTAATAGAACGACGTCCGATTTCTAGATTACATGAACCTACGGCTGATCAGATTGAATACTGCTCGAGAGCTTGCTTCGCCACCTTGCTCTAATCATCTGACAAAAATAGCCTTTCTCATCTATCTATGTCAGCTCCATTTTTAATGTGACGGGCGATTTGCAACATTATCAGAAAAACCGAAGAGAGTATTGCACTCGCCTAAGATAGCTTTGAGAGCAGAAGGGGAAACCTTCATAAGCTCCCGATCAACACATGAGGTATTGTTATGACGATTGACTCGCTTAGCCGCCTGTCAGGCGGCCTTCAAGGCGCAAGCTCCGGTGACAACGGCACCACCGACACTGTACAAGATAAGGCATTTCTTGCCCAACTTTTCAAACAACTTCTTAATGCGGGCAACGATAAAGGCAATCTAACAGACATGCTCAATGACTCAACCTCAAAGCCGACCTGTGCAGCCAAAAGCAATAGCGGCTGCTGTGGCGGGGGCGCAGTCAACATTGGCGGCGGTTGTTGCTCGAACGGGGCTCAAGCCGGCACAATCGGTCCTGCGGGAGTTGGTGGCTCGCTTCGGTTTCAGTGATAACAAGATCGTTTCACAGACAAATTGAAGAGGAGATTTCCGAAATGATAGGCACATTATTGGTTTTCAGCACGATTAGTGATCTCATTGGCCGGATAACCAATTCTCTGATTGGTCTTCTCGGACAAATGATCGGCAGTCGTTTCACAAAGAGCCCATGGGGTGGCAATTCGTTCAGTGAACAACTGAAAGAAATGGAGGAGCAGTTCAACCGAGAATACAACGCCTACCGGAACAGCACTCCCTGTTGTGGTAGCCGCTGCTCTTCCCTGCCGAGTACTGGCTGCGGCAGCTCTTCATCAAACTCTGTCGGTTGTAGCGTCTCTCCGCGAAGCACTGTCGGCTGCGGTGCTTCTCCGTCACAGTATAACCCCTACTGGAGCGTCTGCAATAATCGGGGTGTGAGGCAAATTTGCTGCACGCTCTATACTCGGTAAGTGTGGGGAACACCAACGTTCCATGAGAGCTATTTACCCTCTCGAATTAACACAAGGAGAGTCGTCATGAGTTTATTTGATAAATTGGTTAGTTCCGGAGCCTCCGGCGCCCTTCTGGCTGAGAGTACCGCTCTTGCCAATCAGTCGCGTGCGCAGGAAGTTTTACAGATGACCCAAACCATGCGGCAATCGATGTTGAACAGCGCTATGCAGCACCAGATGCAAATGCTCTCGGCGCAGGCAAAAAACGATCAGGCGCTGACGAACGAAATGCAGCACTTGGCGTCTGACATGCAAAGCAATGCACAGGCCAATATGAAAAGCTCACTACAAAAGCTCAGCCAGAGCGCTGCAGCCTGACCTTATAACGAGATAACCCATGCCACCGAATAGTTTGTTCAATGGCATGGGTAATTCAATCTGTGTCTTTGCAAGGAGCAAAAATATGTTCAGTGCATTTCCTGTGACTATCGCCGGAAACTCAGTATTTGAGATAGCAGACAGCGTCCAGCAGGACATGATCCAGAAGTTCATTCAGCAAATGATGACACAGGCGCGTGCCAATATAAAAGATAATACGGCGCAGACCAACATCTCCTTAACTAGAGACGTCGTCAATGAGCAAATCCGGTCGATCGCGTTATCGGCGGACAGTACCATTGCCAATGCGAAGTCAGAACGTTTGCTGGGCAAACTTGCAGACAACTTCAACCTGATCTCTTCCATGCAACGTAACATCAGTTGATCTCTTCCCATCGACAGAGCAAGTGCCTGAGGTCTTTCTTCGTTATAAGGCGGCAGAAATGGTTCTGCCGCAAAGATTTTAGTTTAATTGACGTTGCAGAAGTTTGCAGATTTGGTTGAGATTGATTGATGGCGGATAATGGTTGATTTCAAAGGCATGCAGTTCCCGAAAAATGTCATTCTACATGCGCTGTTCTTTTATGTGCGCTAGTCAACACCAATCGCCTCGCAAGCATTACAAAACAGACGCCCCACAGCCAATTCATGGAATGCTGACGAGATCAACATCAAGGCTCAGGGCAAATGGACTTAACTGTGCCGATGACGGGCTTCAACGCATTTCATTCCGCCGCAACTACCATCGAAGAACGCGCAGCATAGGTGCGTCCAGTGATAAGGACATTTATAGTCTGCAAAAACGGCGCAACAGAACCTTTTGAACTGTAGCACTTTGAATGGCTTGTTTCGTTATACGCCGAGATTTTTGTTAGGTTTTTTCGAGCTATAGTTTGGGATGTATATCACGAGTACCATAGCCTAAACTTAACATGGTTAGTGAACTTTTGAGGTATGTATTCACGACTTAATTTAAAATATTTTATGAAATAATCAAATTTATTTATCACCAGATTTTCTTATAAATACTTCTTTTTTAAACGCTTAAAATTGAACGCCCCGAAAGTAATAACTATGAAAAACATAAGTATCAGGAAAATGTGGGTTTTTATTTGTGCAATCGATGCTGGAAATTTTACAGAAGGTGCGCGCCGGGCCAATATTTCACAGCCAGCAGCCGTCAGCATTATCGGAGAAGTCGAAGACACAGTTGGTGAGCCGTTGTTTGAGCGCTCTGGAAAGACTCGCCGCGCTAAACTGACACTGCGCGGCGAGGAAATTTATGAAACCTTTGTGCGCATGCTAGCCCTATACGAACATACTCTTGATACGATCAGTATGGGAAAACAGCAGCGTCGGCTACAAAAAATTCTAATCCAAAGTCCTTATGTCGCTTCGGTGTCTGCCTTGTGGCTTCACAAGATGATGGATCAGTCAGCTAACATACAATTTTCCATTCGTTCTGCCGGATGGCGCGAGGTTGTCTCCGCCATTGAGAACCGTGAATGCTGCATGGCGCTGATCGACGGCGATGTGCGTTTCAATAACAGTGAATATATTGCGATCGGGAATGTCGAAATCATATTCATCATACCTGAAACCAACAGATATTTTAATACAGACATCAAGATGATCGGGTGGGAAGACATACCCGCCAACACTCTAATCTATTCTGACATCTGCCCGACAGCACTTGAACACACCTATAAAACGCTGCGGCTGGCGCAAAATTGCTCGAATTCCTTTATCGAGGTGAACTGCTCAGCCATCTTGAAAAATTTTTGTCAAGAGACTGGTTTACCTGTCGTGGGACCACGAAATCTCATTGACTGCTTCGGAGATGATTTCCGCGTACGAAGCATACCCTTTGCCTATTCAAAACCGTTCGTGCCGGTCGGCCTGTCTATCCCATACGGCAACCAAATGCGCACCAAGGTTGTTGGCCAGAATGTTGAAAATGTTTTCGAAAGCCATTTCTATGTATAGCAGAGGATTAACGTCCACTTTATCCTGGAGGCGCACATGACGGAGAACATGGATGATCGGCTCGACAATGAGTTCGGGAAATTTCCGCGTTATTTAAACCTTGTGCCGGATGTACTCAGCTTTTCATATGATGAGTCCTTGAAACTCGTAGAGCGTCTCAGAAACAATACAGATCTGACTAGGGCTCTTGAGACGTTCAGGACGTTTGTTGCTAACTCCGAACTGTCGGAAGATCTAAAAGAAGAGTTGCTGAAGCTGATCAGGGAAGAAGAAGAAGTGATGACCTATGCCGTCATATCGCGCAACTGTGTGGTGTCCATTTAGAGAACATCACGAAATGACCTGCTGCCGGTTTCATGGACATTGAGTTAAAAAACTCCTCCTGAAACCCGAGAGTATGAATGCAGAGAAGAATATTCAGTCACGAGTATAAGTTTGAGGGGCTTGTCGCAAGGTTTTTCGCAGGTCGTGTTTCTGAGTAAATGCGAATGATGTTCACGTTTTTAAACCTTTTGAATTCCGAAGCACTGAGCAATCAACTCATTCTGGCAGAGAACATTCCACCCACCTGCAAAGCCAAAGCCCTTGCGAAGCCATAGCATGGCTTCAAAACCCATTATCTTTCTGCGAGGCCTTGTTGCACGGATCGGATTACATACCCATGGCTTGTTTCATGAGACGCGTTGGAATTGTAGACTGCCAAGTTGCGTCATCCGGTTGAGAACACGGACGCCGATCTTGGCTTCTGTTTTCTGATTGTCAAAGTTCCACGCTCTGAGTTTTGGTTCCATTACGGTCTTATATCGGCCCATTTGGGTCTCACCGCGACTGCGCTGATTGTAGCCGGTTGCTTTTTGCCAGACGAACCAGCCACAGGTCAGTATTTGTGCAATATGCCGGTCTCGAACCAATGGATTGTGCCACGCTTGCGGGCTGGGTACTGCTGTTCTGGGCGGAGGAATAATGACCTCCACAGTTTTACCAAACCGTGCCTCCAGAAGATCACGGCTTGGCACTCCATCGTAAGCGCCATCGGCAATAAACTTGGTCACAGAACCGCTGATCTGATCTCAAAGCCCAGGCAAGGCTGCCGGATCGCCAATGTCATCCGTAGTTAAATCGGCGCAGATCATCTCTCCGCTGACAAGATCAAGACCGAAATGAAGTTTACGCCAGCTTTTGCGTTTTGCCTTGACCTTTTGCTGCTTTCCAACCATTCGCCTACACCGAAGACCTTTAATCCCGTACTGTAACCACCAGACGAACCGGTTCACGGCAGGCGGCTTGACGTCTGACAGAAGGCAAGCCTAGCCTTTTACTGCGCCGCGACAGGGTGGAAAAATCCGGCACGGTAATATCAAGCCCCATCAGTCTCGCGACACTGCGCATCAGACCTTGGGTCTGGCGCAGAGGCAGACCGTAGACAATACGTAAACTCAGGCACAGCATGATCGCCATATCTGAATATTTAAACTGGCCACCGCGAGATGTCGGCGTGCCGCAGACCACAAACAGAGCGCCTCATGACTCACCCACACGGTTAAATCACCGCGTTGGCGCAGGCTTTCATTATACGTCGCCCTATTCGTGACCTTAAACTTCTGCTTGGCTATCTTATGCCAGCGGGAAGCATTGAACTTATGTGGCATCAAACACTTCCTGCGAATAAAAACGTCCACTGGATATCAGGTCAACGCTTATCCATGCAACAAGGCCTCTGTTCCCGGTTCAGAATTGGTCGATTATTTGATGTTGACAAATCAGAGTTCCAATTCGCAACATTGAAGATTTTTTTTATTTTTCTCGAGCCAGGCAATAGCTTCATTTAATTTTTCTATTACCTTATCGGTCGAGTTCCTCTCCAGCATAAGATGAATAGCAATCATTAAAAATTTATGCTCAAGCAAATATTGGCGCCTATTATGCTCCTTAAGAAACTTGTCATGTAGAAAATACAAATCTTCCATTTTGTGTACCTTATATCGCTACTTTATATGCGTAATTTCTCATTTATGTTTGATATAAAAAAATGTGGAAATTACATAAAATATAGATATATCTTGTACTAGGGAAAATCCTCTCCACATATGTATGTAAATCGTTAAATTTTCATAAATTAGGATTATATATGCGTGCAAATGAATTGAATGCTTATTTAACAAAGTTTAAAATTATTAAATATGCAGAATCTACTTATGATATGCTAATTGAATTTAGAAATTCTTACGAATTTGATCACATAACCTATCACTTATCCAGAAATATATCTAAGCAGATGGACTCACCTTATGTGAAGACAACTTATCCGGATGCCTGGGTTACAAGATATTTGATGAAGAATTATGTTGAGCTTGATCCCATCATATTTGAAGGGTTTACTCGGAGGCTTCCTTTTCATTGGCATGAAATTGAAATTAAAGCAGATGCAAAAATACAGGCCTTTTTATGCGATGCTCAGAGTTATGGAATACCGACGAAGGGGTATTCAATTCCGCTCGTCGATAAATTCAATAGGCGTGCTTTGATTTCAATTTGCTCATCTAAGCCAGATGATGATTGGAGGCAGATGGTTCGTGAGCATTGTTCAGAATGGCAAGAGCTTGCCTACATAATACATCAGCGTGCGATTAAAGAAGTATACGGGAAAGATGATCTTTCTCCAAGTTTAAGTCAACGAGAGGTTGAGTGTCTGTACTGGACGGCCCTTGGTAAAGATTATCTAGACATTGCTTTATTATTAAATATCTCGGGACATACAGCACGCAGCTATTTGAAATCAGCAAGATTTAAATTGGAGTCCGCCACATTATCGTCGGCTGTCTCGAAAGCGATTCAGTTAGATATTATTAATCCAAAATTTCATTAAACCTGCAGAGATTGTCTTGGGTTATTCGGCGCCGAATGATCGCTGCGAGGGTATGCTTCAGCATACCCAATAAGCATATCGAAGATTGGATTATGTGAATCTAGCTAGATACTCACCCATAACGGGTAAGTGCATAGTTTACATTTTGTTTATTTCTCATATTGGCAAGGGTAGTTTTTGTAACTTCGAATAAGCCGCAACAAACAGGATATTTCCCGTATTTGTTTGCACGTCCCAGCTCATTCACAACAACACCAGACCGAAGGTAAATTCGCTTCATTGGTGGCTCATAGTTGCAGATTAGGCTTGATATACCATGATAAATTGCGACTTCGCAAAGCGCTAAGAGGAAGAGACTAAATGCATCAGCGGCCTTCATGCCAGGAGACTCGGCTTGTAATGCATTAATGTTTATACACATGCGGGTCCCCTCCCATATGCCTGGAGCAATTAGACTGGCAGAATCCGGAAATGTTGCTCTGAATGTATCATAAAGCAGAGTTGGTCCAGTCGTTGGCATCAACCGCATACCGCCATATAGTTGCGTGTAATTCTCGTTGCACCATAGTAAATATACGGGATCTAAATCATCATACATATCACGCTCATACGCTCCTTGAATATTTACATTCCATGCAAGCTCATCATAAAAAATCTTTTTCCTTAACTCGTAGTATTGATTGATCAAGCATTTATAATTTTTTGAATTATCACCCTGTACAACAATAAACATAATAATTTCTCCTTGTTATGCCGAAAAAGGAGAATAAATTAAATTAATATCTGGAGTGATATCCGCATATGCGGCGATTGATTTATGGAATATGTAATATTTACATATTTATACTTATTGAAATGTAGCTATTATGATAATAGTTTTTGCATATAAATATAAATCAATGATAATAATATATTTATATCGCAACATATCTTGCTGAGCCAATAGTTGTTGGAGCCTATGCAGATTCCCTGCATTCTGGTCGTAAGTAGGCCGCTAGAAAGCCTGAAGCAATTTCCTCCTCCTAGGTGGCTTTGGTGCATGGAGG
>UCCC01000002.1:0-258473 GCA_900470735.1 Hyphomicrobiales bacterium
TTTCTCACCGGTATTCACAGATAATTGCGATATAGGTATGGGCTTTCATTTTAAAGACCTATCGGTTCGCACCGAGAAATCCCGCGCTTACATTGCTCCGATAGTCCGAGAGCTGGCAGGCTTAGGCTATCTCGAATTCAAACGTGGTTGCTGGACAGATGATGGTGAAATGTATGGTTCAGCCTACTTACTCACCACAGCAGGTCGCGCAGCCTTGGCGCAAGGAGGTGGGGAGTGAAATCTATCACTTCAAAGAACATCCCTCGCCTTGGCCTCAACAGGTCAGAAGTTGCTCTGGCACTCGGCGTTGCCCCCAATACCGTCGATGCTATGGTCAAAGAAGGCGTACTGCCACAACCTCGTGTCTGGCATTCCCGCAAGTTCTGGCGTGTAATCGAGATTGATGCAGCAATGAACGAATGGCCAACAGCAGAGAGACAAGAGACTGATGCATCGCAATGGCGTGCATCCACCTGAAACCATGACAAAACTCAACCTGCCTTACATCGAGCGCAATGTCTCACGGCATCATAAAGTTCGCTATTATTACCGCTTTGAAGGAAAGCGCATTGCCCGCCTGCCGGACAATCCTGAAAGCCCGGAGTTTACAACTGAGTACTGGCGCATCCGAAACGGCATAAATGACGGAACCGGAGTACAAAGAGCTTTCAGTGCATCAGATAGTCCGCGTCTTGGAACATTCCATCACCTGTGCATCAATTATCTGCAATCCACTTCTTTCAAGACACTGGATAAAACCACACAGGCCAAGCGGCGGGCAATCATTGACAGCATGCTGCTGGAAAAGCTTTCGCCGAACAGCTCGCTTATATTCGCTAATATGCCAGCCAGCGAGCTTGATGTGAGCAATATTGAGGTATTGCGCGACCGCAAGAAAGACACGCCTTTTGCGGCTGATGAGCGTCTGAAAATTTTGCGTCAGATATTTGAAGCAGGCATTCCCAAACTGGTTAAACAAAACCACGCAAAGCTAGTGAAATCATTCAGGAAAAAGACCGAGGGTCACGCTACCCTACATTCAGACGATATAGCCAAGTACATCACGAAGCACGGTGTAAAATCAAAGGCCGTATTAGCCCTGACCATCCTTATGTACACCGCTGTCCGTGTCTCTGATCTGGCATTGATGGGACCGCGCCACAGACGCGGCGATATCATAAGCCTGCGTGTATTCAAAAACCGTAACCGCAATCCGGTAGTCTTGGATTTACCGGTGCATGCTATTCTCGATGCCGTATTGAATTTGCACCCTGCAGATACTGAAACCTATGTAACTACAGACCACGGGAAGCCATTCAGCATCAAAGGCCTTGGCAATCGGATATCTGATTGGTTCACACAAGCAGGTCTGCCCCATCTGACTGCACACAGCGTCCGCAAAGGTCTAGCAACGAACATTGCTGAGAATGAAGCAACAGACCTCATGCTTGAAGGAATGTTCGGATGGAAGGACAGCAAAACGTCCAAAATATATACCAGAAGCGCTCAACGCTCGAAGCTGGCAAGACAGGCCGTTGCAAAGATTGATTGGGGAAGTTTAGACAGCGTTCTGCCACACCCAAATTCGGGTGAGGAGTTCCGCAATAAAAACAAGGAAAAATAGATGAGCTATTTCAGCTACTTACTCCGCCACAGTGTGGCAGTTGGAGGCCTCGCCCGTGGTCAAAGACATAAAGATTATTATAGCTTTGTCGCCCCTCACCCCCAGCAGGCGGTTATTGAATTTATTAGGTTATTTTTAGTTCAATCCCGCACCTTTATTAGGGTTTGATCGCATAAAAAATGCACATCATTATCCACCTCAAAAGACAAACATATTTTTGATCAAAATATAGCTTCTCTTATAAAAAAATCACGATCAATCAAAAGATTAATCGTGATTATTATAAAATAAATTATATTGTCAAATTACAATCTTGGAGGCTTATTTCTAAGACCAAGAATATATAAAATCATCTTCATTTTTTTTGTGAAACCATGCACAATTGGAAACTGTACAGAACTATTATTGGATGCATTAGGATCAGTATTTGTATTTGATTTATTTTCAATCCAACGTAAACGTGCTTCAATTTCCAGAAGACGAGACTGCCTCAAACCAATTGGAAAAGGTATGCCTAACCTTTGCTGATACACCTGTTTAGCTGCTTCAACAATGTCGCGATTTTCTTCACGTTGTGTAAAGTAAGCGATATGCGCAAATGGTATGGATTTATCACAAACGATAGTTAAATTATTCTGACGACAATACATATGCATCATATGTTCATCGTCTGCCCCCCCATCGTTAATTTTTGACCAAAAATCTTTTTTGAACAGTATACACCCAATAGAATAGCGCTCGTGAGATGGTACCTCTTTATAAGACTGCCCTGTAACGGCTTCAATAAAGCGCTGAGGTTGAAGAGTAGTATGCTCATGGATCCAGCGTGCCAAATAAGGCAAGCCCCATACGGTTCCATCTACGCCAGTACCTAATTCGTTAGCTGACAACAATCTTCTACGACTATATTCAGTGTCGACACCAGCATAATGCTCTCTCGCAACACTACCGAAATATTCTTCCTTAAGTCCAAGATCGTTTATTAACTCAGAAAATCCCCAATTATTATTGTTAATCAGCGGGGTCACATAAGCTAGTTTTTCACCATACTTATCGGCAGAAACATCCCAACACTTTAAAAGTTTATCTAACCAACCCTCATTGATTGGAAATGCATCATCATCAACCTTACAAATATAATCATAACCTCCGAGAAGGTCAGATTCCAACAATTGTGTTATAGAATGATATGGCGCTTGAGGATGAATATGATCAATTACACGAACCATTTTAGGGAAAAGCTTTTGGTAACGCCTTGCCACATCTAAAGTTCGTTCTGCATCATAGTTACCGCGACAGTTTTGCAAAATGTAAAAATGAACTTCAGGATCACCATAAGCAGTATGACAAGCAAGAGCCAGCTCCATCGCTTCATAATCACGACACGCCAGCATAACAAGGGCTACTTTACTCTTATCAATCATTACTTATCGCCATTCTGAACATCAAGAGCTTTCTCCCAATATTCTTTAGTTTTATATTTTAAACTATTAACTTGATAGTTTAATTTAACAGCATTACGCTTCATTAAATATTGGATCTTTAGCTTTAATATCCGCTTCAAGCCATTTCGTAATTCTTTTGAATCTCTATTATATACGTAAACATCTCTACCAACACCAAAAGCAACAGCTCCTGCACGTACCAAAGTCCATGTTCCAGCATCCCATGCAATTTTGGCGTGCAGAATAACTGGCTGAACTACAAATTTTGGTAAAAACGCCCCTCCAAAACTAAAAAAAGAAATTAAACGTTTTTTTCTTTTTTTTCTCCATGAAATTGGTGAGAGACGTTTAAATTGATCTAAAGTTATTTTTACATATTTGTTTCTACTTTTTTGAATTACCAAGACATCAACAGGAGAAGGCTTATCACCAAAAAACTTTGGCCCCATCAGGGCATGCTCCACACCATCCAATACGGCATGCATACCTGCATAATCAAATCTCATTCCTATTCTATAGGCATTACGTATCATTAAGTTAAAAGTTGCTTTATTGGCTTTCTTATCTGCATACATAAAAGATAAAGCCATCCAACTCCGAGAAGCTAAATACTCAGTTGGAGGATTTAATTTATATCCAAAGTTTTCACACCAAGTGCCAATGCCATTTAAAGTTACAATTGGCAAATTATTTGAAAGACTAAAATCAACGTCATCTCCACGAACAAAAAATGGAAACGCCAAGTGTTTCACCGCCTTGATAGGAAATGCAAAGAACCACCAACCACCATAATTCACATCTCCAGGTAAATCATTCGATACCACACAAGCAATATCTGACAAATCCCACCCCGAGTGCTCAGCATGCCAAGTATTCTTACCAGATCCCTCTATGCGCATTGATGCGCCTTTTTCATATTGAATATAAGGCTTATCACTAAACAACATTGCTCCTGCCACAGAAGCCCTATTATCAGTCAAAAATGCCAATAAAGCTTTAGTACGCCAAACACTCTCGGGCTCACACGATGCATCATCGTCCATGAATAGCACATGGGTAAAGCTTTGGCGTTTTTCAACTTCTATAAAACCGCGTGTAAATCCACCTGCGCCACCAAGATTTTTATTACTAATAATCGTCAAATTATCTGTATTTTTTTTATTAAGTGTCGAACCATTATCAATAACAAACAAATGAATGTTATTCTGATCCATAGGGATAATCATCGACGAAAATTTCTCTATAGCAGAAGAAACTTCAGTTTCACGTTGAAATGTAGTAATAATAGCAGCCAGACGAACTTCTCGCTTAGCTTTTTCAGTGGTAACCCATGCAATACGATCAATCGCTGCATTATCAAGCGCAATGACTCGAAAGGAAAGTACCTCACCACTTATTTGACTAAGAGGTGGTAAAGACACCTCCATCTCACAAGAATTAAGTTCGCCCTCGACTTCAGAAACAACTATAGCTGCTGCAGTTGAACTGTAAGAGCTTACAATTATTTTTACAGAACCGCTTCCCCAAACGCACAGCGAAACATGCTCCACCCCGGTCAAAGCATGCCATTTCCGATGACTAAAAGCATTAAAAAAGGTCGTAAAATCAATAATACTCTCTGCTGTGAGCTCGAGCTGACCATTTGAATTAGTCAAAACAACATTACCAGACGGCCATCGACCATAGAGCATAATGCGATCAGCATGCTCCGTTGCAGGTAGTACAACATTTTGCAATACATTTTTAGTCATCAGAAACCTAACAAAACTATTAACTTATGATGTAAAAAAACTTTTCACTTCAACGTCATAGGTTTTCAATGCTGCACCGATAGCTTGATGCATATCCAGATAACGGTAAGTACCTAAACGGCCACCGAAAATGACATTGGTTTCTTTATCAGCCATCGCTTTATAGTCGAGATAAACACGCTTATCGTCTATTGTATTGATAGGATAGTAAGGCTCATCCTTACGCTCAGCAAAACGTGAGTACTCACGCACAATTATTGTTTTCTCTGTCTGATAGTTCCGCTCAGGATTAAAATGGCGAAACTCCAAAATACGAGTAAAGGGAACATCTTCATCAGCATAATTCATAACTGAAGTGCCCTGATAATCGCCCACATTTAGAACCTCAGGTTCAAAATCAATAGTTCTCCACTTGAGTTCACCGGCGGCGAATTCAAAATATCTATCAATCGGTCCTGTATAAATTACTAATTTTTCTTTAGGTATTTCATTGCGAAGATTAAAGTAATCAAGTCCAAGCCTAATATCAATCAGATCATTCTTAAGCATACGCTCAAAAATCGCCGTATAGCCGTCTACAGGCAACCCTTCATAAGCATCATTAAAATAACGATTATCGAAATTATACCGAACAGGTAATCGAGTTATAATACCTTCAGGCAATTCCTTAGGGTCAGTTTGCCATTGTTTTGCAGTATACCCGCGAATAAATGCCTCATACAAAGGGCGCCCAATTAAAGAGATCGCTTTTTCTTCAAGATTTTGCGGCGCTTTACCACCTAACTCAGCGGCCTGCTCAGAAATTAGCGCCTGAGCTTCATCCGGACTCATTTGCCTACCAAAGAACTGACAAATAGTACCAAGGTTAATAGGCATCATATACACTTGATTTTTATAGCTAGTAAAAACACGATGTTTATAATCGGTAAATGAAGTAAATTTATTTAAATAATCCCACACTATTCTATTTGGTGTATGAAAAAGATGTGCTCCGTATTTATGAACTTCCACACCAGTCTCTGGGCATGTTTCTGAATAGGCATTTCCCCCGATATGATGTCGTTTATCCATAACTAGTACGCGCTTACCAAGATCATTAGCAACACGTTCAGCTATAGTTGCTCCAAAGAAACCAGCACCTACGATTACTACATCATAATCATCAAAACACATAAATCACCCTTAATTTAACGAGGAACGATTGTTTTTTACAATCTATTTCTCTTATGCAAATAGACACACACAAAGAACAACCATATAAACATTTTGTGAATTATCAATAGCACCCTAATATAAACCCCACCTTCTCAATAACAATTTATTTACAGAAGTAAACATGAATTAAATAGTCAACTTAAGGAAATTCAAAGTCGAAAAGATACATATACTCCAGTCCAAAAATAGTGATAACAAGAATCTCAACAATAGATATAATTATAATAATAGGGAAAAATAAACAAAAATAGCTTAAGCTTACAAATTTCACCAATACAAAATAAATTTAATAGTATAATTTACTTTTTCTATAAATATTTAGGATGTCTATCCAAAATACATTAGAATAAAAAACAAACATTACATATAACAATATAAAAAAACGCCCCATCGATCAAGTAAATCGATGGGGTAATCAACATTATTTAAAATTATGATGCAAAATTTTTTTATTGCTCTCACTACAAGATACTATGTTACGATCAGCATATATCTGCCCGATTAATTTCCTATAATTAGAAGCAAACGTAGCTGGCGTATAATGTTCGAGATAAGCCTTTCTAGATCTACTACGCATCGATAGTAGCTTCTCATCATCCCAAAGCACCGCTTCAATCGCATTTAAAAAAGCAACATCATTTGGCTCAAATAACTCTACAGCCCCATTTGTAGTTTTATGGACTGTTTTGTTCCCCCCAGTATTAGACACCAATATTGGAACCCCAACAGATAAAGCCTCCAACAAAATAAGGTCAAAATATGTCATACGATTTGGAAGAACATAGAGATCACATGCATTCAACAAATCGGCAGGATGAGGATACCATCCAATCTCCACCCAACGCTCGTGCTTGACCGAGGGCAAACCATCCAGCTTACCACCGACTAAAATTACTACATCATCATGCTTTTCTAATAAACTCAATCCAACCGACTTCAGGAGATCATACCCCTTAACCTCATTGTGCCGACCGATAAAGGCTACTACTCTTTTCCCCGTTAGCCCCCATTTACTTCGAGCCTCTTCCCGACTGAGAGATGATTTAATTTCCATAGCGCCAGTCTCTATGAAACGAACATCCTTATCACGCTCCCACTGGTAAAATTGTGGAACCGTTAAGTAATATGGCTCCATAGCCTCCTTACTTGGAAAAACCCAAACATCCGAGTACCTAAAAGCAATAGCCTCAATAACCCTTGCCGCACTCTCAAGCTCATTTGTCAACTCTGCTGGATACGCCCTATCCCGCCAGACATCCGCCACCTCTTTTCCGCTTGATTCAGGGCAGTGACTCGTAAAAAAAATAGCCCCACCACCATATTCCTTACGATGATTAATTAATCTAACTGCTTCAATAGCTGTATGAGCATGAATGGCCTGGGCATTATACGATAATATTTTTTTTGATTTTAATGGGTCTAATTTAATACCATCAATATTTTTATAATAATCAATAAGATTTTTCAGCTCTTGAATCGTATGAGAACCAACAGCAGCATGGGAATAACCACTAGGCTTAGCCGTTCTCTCAATTAAAATATCAATACCATCAGCCTCATCTGTTCGATCTAAGCCCATCCTGAGATTAGCTAGATAGCCTGTTGGACCTCCAGCTCTTGGATCAATAAACCAATCATAGAATACCAGATGAGTCAGGTTAACATTTTTCATAGCTTTAGCACTCATTTTATATTGTTTTGCATGTATTCAGATTCAATATTGGCATTAATCAAATCAATCTTCTCATTACTTAGATCAATCATGCGTCTTAACTCACTTATTTCAGGTCGAAGAAGATTAGTAACTTCATTAGTCACCCTACTATACCTGTACCCCAACAACCTTTTTAATGAGTTCGGAATAATTTTAATTATTCTCTTAGTTATTTTATTTTTAATCTTACTTAAATATACTCTGTCATCACGACATGACGAACTCATTCTTTTAAAAATGTATTTCGCCCATTCCTCATCAGCCCAATAGGGACGAGCATCTATCAACTCTTGATCTGAGAATTTCGCTACATACAATTTGGCCTTTTCGTTAAATTTAGTTTCCGCAAGGCTCCCATGCTGAAGAACATGAGCCCTCTCTAGCAACAACCTAACAAGAATTTTTTTGTACACATCGTTAAAATCACTTTGAATTAAATGTGTCTTGAATAATTCCTTCAAATTATCTATCGCATCAAAAATCTCTAAATTTCTGAGACTTGAATCTCTAGTTATTTGACCATCACGATTGCTTCTATAATGGTAGAGATGACGCTCTGCATAGGCTAATTTTTCTGTAGCAAAACCACACACGTAGTGGAATTCATGATCTTCATACAAACGATTTTCCGGGAACTCAGCACTAATTCGATCAATCAAGCTCTTAGTTCTCATAGATAACCAAGCGGATGGATAAACATCAGTGATAAACTTACGATCACCACTGTAGTCAACAACCCCCATTAACGCCTTTGCCCTAGCTTCATATGAAACAAAAGGAGCTTGAAAAATTTTTGATCGTTCCTCAATAAGCGGCGCAATCATAGACCATTCACTACCAGAATCTTGAATGAGCTCTACGAGGGTAGATATTGTTTCCGGCTCTATCCAGTCATCACTATCTACAAAATATATATATTCACCCTTAGCGTGTGCAAGCCCAGCATTCCTCGCACCACCAAGACCCCTATTTACATCATTATGGATCAATTTAACCCTAGAGTCGGTAGCCATAACTCTTTTAATAATTGTTATGGAATTATCCATTGTTGCGTCATTAACACAAATTACTTCAATGTTTTTATAGGTTTGTTGTAAAATCGACGATAAGCAATCTCCACAATAAGTTTCCACCTCAAAAATGGGGACAATTATAGAAACCAAACGCTCTTCCGACGATTGAAAATTATGGAAAGTCACACAAACCTCTTTTTTAAATTTTAGTTTACGATACGTAGATTCTCTAACCATCAATATCACAAATAAGAATACCTTAAAATACTTATATAATTTAAGTTTAAAAATTAAATTTTAATTACAATTAAATATAATTAAATTTATAAAAATTGATCAAAAGTGTATAATTATCAAAGAAATAATACAATAATATACAACGAAATAAGTACAAACACAATTAGACAAAATTTAGTGTAAACATCAATTCCACTTTAGAAAAACAAATTATCTTGATTGATTAATCCAAGTTATTACTTTCAAAATATTTTCATACAGCATTACT
This sequence comes from Hyphomicrobiales bacterium, assembly GCA_900470735.1. GTDB lineage: Bacteria > Pseudomonadota > Alphaproteobacteria > Rhizobiales > Rhizobiaceae > Pseudochrobactrum. The sequence continues at coordinate 9,268 of UCCC01000002.1, forward strand.
GTACCGATAAACGTGCCAACGACAGCGACGATCATCCACTTCATCAGCCTGCCGACTGTGCGCATTGCAATCACCAGACGAAGACCATCTTTCAGAGTTTCAATGTCATCTTCGCGGAGCTGAGAAAGAAACTCCTGCGTTTCATCTGGCAGCTCATTAAAACGGTGTGCCGGATTTGCATTTGGATCCATTGCCATCACCAGCACCCCTGCCGTTTTCCATTTTGGTCATTCCCTTCCACACGCTCAGCAGCTTGCCGGTCAGCTTTTGTCAGAGCGACCAGCCCAGCTGCTGAAAGATCATTCTTGCGCCAGCCTGCGCAATTGCTCACAGTCTGCTGACTGCACCCCGCGACGGTGAAGAGACTGAATGCAAAAATCATAGTCCGAAAGATTGCGTGTTTTCGCATCGTCTCTCACCCTCTCCCGCTCAGCACGGATATCGCTCTGTAACTTCTGAATTGCGCCCTCTTGGCGCTGTTTATACTTGCCGAGCTGAAATGCACCGGTGAGCGCCACAGCGCCCACCAGTATTACAGCGGCAATGATTTTAAGCCGCGCCAACATCAGAGCGCCTCAACTAGTTCGGTGATTTTGTCTTTCACCTGTTTCATGGTGAGGATGGAATAGATTGAGATGCCGATGATGCTGACAACAATCACCATCTGCACCCGCCAATCAAATGCACCCATGAGCGCTGCAGGCGACATGGTGCCGATATAACTCCAAAGCCATGCCCGCTTTGATTTCCAGACCGGCTTAGGCTTTTCAGGCTCAGGCGGCAGGTTTTCAGCTTCCGGCTTTTTAAGTACTGGCAAATCATTACCCGCAGCTTTAGCCTTGCGTAAAACAGCTTCAATGGCTTCTGGCTTCACCAGAGCCTTATTAAGCGCATCACCATCATAATAGGACTGGCCGCGCTTGAGCTGCTGATGCTGCCCTTTAGTTGCTGCCAGCACAGGGAAAGAAGCCCATTCCATCGCCAGCCGCTTGGCGAACTCTATCATGTTGATTTTGCCCGCCATGAATTCTTCATAGCCACGGCGTTTTAGCAGGTGATAGCCAAGGCGATCTTGCAGATCAGGATCAAACATTTGCTTGCCGGATAGACGCAGTTCCCGCGACAAATCCTGCAAGGTTTTGCGCATGAACTGATAGCCACCGGAGGCCGATGATTTGAACCGATTGGTAAAGCTGGCCTGCTCATCAACCAGTTCACCAATCGTCATGGCGGTGATCTGTTTTTTCAGCTTATGCTGGTTCTGACCATAGATGACATCATAAGACGCGCGATCAGTCCGCCCGACTTCAGTCTTACGAATGAAGTCAAGCAGGATCGCCGCGCCAGCTGGCACGGTTTTATCCATTTTCAATTTTCCTATGAAAATGCCGCTCAAGAGCGGCGCATAATATCAGCGTGTTATTGTAATATTTTAAGGTTGAGCGAGCAGCTCACCGGCACGCTGTACGCCGAACAACTCAGTGGCGACCTGCTGAAGCAATGGCCACAGCTCGTGATCAGAACGATATGTCTGTGCGGTTGTAAAAATCTGCCGGATACGGAACGGCTGTGTCTGCATTACAGCCTCAACCTGCTCACCTTCAGCCTCGGTCATCCGCTCCCACAAGGTCACAGCAGGAATGGAAATTACGGCCGGAGCATCTGGCTCTGGCACATAAGGCTCAATCGCATTGCCAGCAGCTTCCCATACAGCAAGCATGATACGGTGACGGTTTTCCATATCATCCGGGACTGTCATTTCCTGCCCATTGATCACGGCAGAAATAGCCCCATCCTGAGCGTACTTTGCGCTATCTAGAATTTCGGTCATAGTTAAAGCTCCGCATCGAAAATAATATTTTCAATCCACCCCCAATTGTGGCTTTCTTTTACAGAGCCATTGAATGAAGCGCCTTTTCTTGTGACATCAAATATCAATGGCTTAACGTTATATTCTGGATGAGCACCAATATTAACAGATGGCGCTACCCTCATAGTCACAGGCAGAACTACCCCCCCCAACCTACCTAAAACAGAACCACCGGTTCCCCCTTGTACAAACATATTGAGTCGCCCCTGCCTGTAGAAAAACCTGTAACATAACAACTCCTCTGCGGCAGGGTTGCGAATAGTGCTCCACCAAGGGTCTGCAATAATCGGATCTCCAATCACAAGTGAAACCTTATTGGCGGCTTCAGGCACAATCACAGAGGTATTTCCACCTGCCACTGTTGCCTTAATAGGAGACACTTTAGTCTGGCCTCCAAATGTACCAGTTCCGCCACCTGACCACGTTAGAGTGTACTCGCCAGCGGGCAGAGCCTCAATTATCTGTTCAATACCATTATTATGACCTTTCCACCGGTCGAAACCATAGACACCATTGGCTGGTTTCTTCACACCGCCACGCTGATTAATGGTAAAATCGCCATTAATGATCCAGTTATAGGAAGATTTAGTAGCAACCAGAGCAGTCGTTAAATCCAACGCATCCTGAGTAGCTGTCGATACCGGCAGATTGGCAGGATCAATCAAACCACCGGTACCGCTTAATAGCTGCTGTTCACTGCCACCTTCAGGCAACTGGTATTTCTTGGCAATTTCATCGGTAAATTGCTTGAACGGCACAATCGCAATCTTGCCATCAGCGCCCATCACCACAAACTGCTCATTGGCTTTTGCCAGCGATGCCAGTTCGGTGAGATTTGCGATACTATCCAGTTGAGCAATTGCTGCCAGATTGCCATTGGTATCATCTGGTCCGAATTCAGATTTAGGAACCAGCTTTATAACACCTGGTCCGACAAAGACCGGCACCGCATCCTCTTCACCAACAAGGGCTGCAAAGGCTTCAAGATTGCCAGACGTTAGCAATTCTCTGACCATACGCATGGCTCCCTGCACACGGCTGCCATCTGGTTGATAGCGGATACGCAAAGGCTGATCGCTCCCCGCAGCAGCTACAGGACATTCCGCACAGAGTGTGCCGCTGTTCTGACCGGTGATAGCCTCAATAATGAGTACATAACCGGTTACAGTGATAATCGCATCACCGGCCTGCAATGCCGCTGTCTCCAGCGCTGAACCAGTTGTTGTAAAGTCCTTAGAACCGGCCACGAGTGTCAGTGTGCCAGAAGTCCAATCAGGTCGGATTGCCATAGTTAACCTCCCCAGCTTCTTTGAGTTGTGCCTGAAAATGCTCAATCTGGGACTGAAGCGTCTTCTCAGCTGCTTCGAGTGATTTAATCCGTTCTTTCAATTCAAGATTCTCTGAGGCCAGCATCAGATTGCGCTGCCGGAGAATGCCCGACATAAACGCCGTCTCCTGCAGCTCTGCCTGCGGATGAATTGTGGGAATAGTCTGTGGTACAGACATGCTTTCTCCTTTCCGCACTATGCGGATGATTAAAAAGAGTGTTGAATGAATGGAGCGGTCAGCCGCCTATGGAATTCCAATAGACGTAATAGGTCACGTAACGGGATGTGCCGGTGTGATTGTAGATCCGCATTGAGGCCATATCTCCCTGAATACGGGCTTCAAATTGCGTTTGATAAGCCACAACATTTTGAGGCTTGAGCAGAATAAGCGCCGGTTGAGCATAGGTACGGCCAAACGGGATATAAACATTGCTATTGGCCGGAACCTGCACAGAGCCCGTGATATAGGGCGCAGCCGTGCCAAGCTTTTCATGAATAATAAAGTCATTCAGATCAGTGCTATCAACCGACTTTCCGGGCTTTGAGACACGGAACTTATAGTCCGGTCCTTTTTTGATCAAAACACAACCCTGCATCAGAACCGATCCCTGATTTTGAGCAAAAATACCGTGTAATTGAAATAAGCATATTGCTGCTCAGTCCAGCCGGCAAAAACCAGCTTGTTGTGAGCAATGCCAACCGCAGGCATCAGATCGCCAAGCGTGGCACCATTATAGGTAGATAGAGTGTACAGATCAGGCGGAAACTGAAACGGCTCATTGCTTGAGGTCTTAAAGCCCATGAACGCCAGTGGAATGTAAGGCAGCTCAGGGAAATTGACCGTAATATCATGCCGCCACAGGCCAGCAGATTGTCTTGTCGCGGTTGACGATACTGAGCCTTGCGCCCAAATTTTTAGCATATCACCAATCGATGACATCAGATATGGCGCACCCTGCTCTACAGTCTTGTTTGCCTGAGCAACAAAAATACCCTGCTCACCATTGTTGTTACCGATTACAATTTTTCCAGCCATATCACATCGCCATAATCAGATAGATGAAGTCTTCACGATAATGGTCGCCCGCTTTATGGCGACAGCGCGGAATATGGATTTGACTATTGCTCACAGTGATTTCACCGGTACGCCAATAATCACCACCAAAATTGCGATTTCGTTTGTCAGCACCTAAAAGCACCATGCCATGATCTGACCAGTAACGACTGTCGGAGAGCGGAATGAGCAGGACTGTCGGCACATATGGCAGCGGTGTGAAATTGATCACTTGCACGTTAGTCCAGCCTGTAGGCTCATTCCATGCAATATATCGTTCTGGTTTTTTATTCCGGCGATAATCCGCATTATCAATATGCAGTCCGGCCTGAACAACGTTACCTGCAAACAGCCAATTGCTGTCAAACAGCTTATTGCCCTCCGGCAGTGAGGGATTTGACGCATCAAACCCCTCTTTAGCCACCACCAGCCTATCTGCATTCATAAAAATTTCTGCATCCATTATCGGGATATCCTCAAATAGCCTTCAGCCAGATTGATTACGAATTTCCCGTCCGGTGAGCGCAACAGACCGGACTCAACCTCACCGATACTAGCCACCTGCAAAGTCAGCCGCCCGTTGATGAAGGTCATGGGCGAAACGCTATCCACGCCATTGGTGACAATCCACTGATCAGCATTCATGATCATCCGGCTAAACAGCTCACCACCGGCACCGGCATACGCCTCAAGCCACATTGCGGCCTGTGTCGTCTGCCCCATAGCCTCAACAAAGCTACGGAAAGCAATCCGGTTAAAAGCGCTGCCGCTTGTGGCCTCACTGGTAATGCGGATCAAGCCATCGGCTGAGAAATTACCGACATCAGCAGTCAGCTGCGTGATGGACTCTGCCTGCGCTGTGACAAGGCCATCAACCGTATCAATGCGGCTGGTGAGCATCGAGACCGCTTTGGCAACGTCGTTATCAACTTTGGCTTCCAGCGTTTCGATACGCGTTGCAATAGCGCTATTCGGACCGATGGAAACAGCAACCAGCCTTTTGTATCCTGCGGTTATCTTCCCAGCAGTGACGGCAGCCTCTTCACGCAACAGCTTAAACATACCGGCATTGCCAGCCTCTTGTTCTGCTGCCAGCGCGCCGATGCGGTCGAGTTCCTCTTGGACATAGCGATCTGTCTCACCCAGCCCTGTCAGAACATCACTGATATCCTTATTGAGCTGTTCAATATTGATCGCATAAATATCCAATGGACCGAGCCGGATATCGTCGGTGATAACCCCAATCCAATCAGCCCAGATGAATTCCGTATTGCCGTCATAGGTGCCGTATCGCGCCCGCACCTGATAGGACTGGTTTGGCAGTAACAACATGCCAGGCGCAATGATCAGTGAGGCACGTGGCACCTCTTCGGTGCGGCCAATATAGATCGTTTCCAGCGTTTCGGTTTTGCGAACCTCATACTGGACATAATCAACCCCATTGACCGCACCATCCCAAAACAGCCTGATACCACAGCGCCGGTTGTTGCCATTGCTATCCTGCGCAACCGCAGGCAAAGCCCCAAAGCTGATGATCGGCATAGGCTCAGGCCGGATGATACCAACCGCGCCATCCACCGGTGGTCGGAATTCGGAGCTGCTGTCCCATGCATAATCTGCTGGATCCACTTCGGTGATATCCACCAACACATCCAGATTGCCCTTGTCAGACACACCATCAATGCGGAACATCTTGGCTTGATAGCCATTGCGTACCGATGACCAGACAACATATTCGCCCGGAGTGCAGAAAGCCCAAAATCTCGGCGGCAGAACCAGAGTGTGTCGCCGCGCACGCTGTGCTTCCAGCATTGCGGATTTCATCAGCCGCTGCACCTGCTCCGGATAGGGCACAAAATCCAAAGGCACATCAGACATCAACCGGCGATTGCCGTGTCTGGCTTCCAGATCAGTGCGATAGAGCGGTGGTGCTGTTATTGTTACCCAACCATTGATTGGAGAAGGATGTGTAGCGCTGATGCCATTAACACTATCAGCCAGCCCAAAGAACGGCGTGAAGGTCTGTTCTTCTGTTGAGAGAATATCATCATCGCTAAATTCAATAACAGGCACATCCGGCGCACCAATATGGATTGCATAAGTGCCGCCAACCTCACTGATACGTCCCTGACAAGCGGTGAGAATAGCCTCAAGCGCAGTGGCAATCGGTGCATCAACAGGTAGTTCCCCACCGGAGCGATACATTGCTTCAAAGCCATATGCGCCTTGCACTTGCTGACGGCATTTATTGATCTGCTTAATCCAGCTCGCAGCGGGCAGACGCGATCCTGTTACACCCTGCAATCCGTAAAGCCATTTATTGCCGTACCGGATCTCACGCAAAATATTATAAGCTTGGACGGCAGGCAGATGATCACCATCGCCACCCCACGTTGACGGATCAGACCAACGCTGTGAACCATTACCGCCAGCACTGCTATCCTTAGTGATATCGTAAAGCCTTGCACCATCGACCTCGAACTTAAACGAGGGAATGCCGGAAAACATATTCTTCGCAACAAGTGCAGTGATAATCACATAGGCAACACCACGGCCAACACGGTTGCTTGACCACTGCCTTTGATGATTGGAGCAAGTGCCGGTCAGGAATGTATCAGCAGCTGTTTGCGTACCATCATAGAACTTGATCCAAAGATTGTCGCGCCCGTCTTTACGGTACTGCGCAACCGAATGCCCCCAGCCTGTATTGCTGCCGGTCAGATCAACCTTCTCACTATTGACCCAAACACCGGTCAAAGCCTTTATCGGCAAGTCCGAGAGCGCAATGACCTGTGTCAGATAGGCATTCTTGCTATCCCCATCCTGCCCCCATGTGTTCACCCAGACGAGAGAACCGGCGGTCGCAGTTTTGCCAAGCAGGATCGAGCGCGGAACATCGCCCCCACCCTGAATGGTTGTATTGATAGAGAATATCGGGTCTTTCGGTTTACCGGCCAGCGACTGCGCCAATAGGTTTATGCCAATGCCAACAGCCGACTTGAGCAAGGCGCTGCCAATAATCCCAAGACTACCAACCCACGCGCCAACAGCCGTTACCGCGCTGGCGATAGCAGTGAAAAGAGCCATGTATAATCTCTTGATTGAATTGTTTTGAGAAAACACGCAAAAGCAAGCTCCCACGCTACACATGAAAGGAACTCAGTTGCGCCAGAGCTTGAAGCTAAAAGTTATTGAGGTTTGTGACCGCAAAATCGCTGAGAAAGGCACCAAAGTTGGGCTTTCCTTCTATGCATTTTTTGCCAACAAAAATGATGACCCTGACCTGCTGATGGAAGCTGCAGAATGGTGGATCAAAACACACAGGCTGGATCACTTTGAAAAAGCTGAGAAAATCAAGGCTATGGTTCAAAACGAGTTTTGAACCATAGCCATAAATCTCAGATGTAAATTACAGAGCTTTAAGAGCTAATAATTACGTACCAAGGTTCATCATCGCAATAGTGACGCCGAAACCTATTAACAACACACCGAATGACCAATCAATCCAGTGTCTAATCGCAAAAATCGATTGGCGAATACGTGATGCACTGAAAAACAATCCGACCAGTGAAAACCAAATCACATGCGTCCCAGCTATGAACAGTCCATAGGCAATCCGTGTTGTTACCGGCGTTTCAGGCTGAATAATTTGCAAAAACAGACTGACAATAAAGATCATTGTTTTTGGGTTTAAGGCATTCGTAAAAAACCCAATCCGCAGCGCGGCATAATTCGTCAAGACAGCAGGTACGCTTTGAGTTACTTCCTCCGATTTACGAGTACGTAACATTTTAATACCTAACCAGATCAGATAAGCCGCTCCAGCAAATTTAAGCCCCGCAAATAGGGCTGGTGTCTCACGTATTAGTAGCCCAATACCGACTAACGTGTAGAGGACATGTACCCAAACGCCTGCCCCTATCCCAATCGCCGTCAAAATGCCTGCTCTTCTCGACAAAGTCAGTGCATTACGCGAAACCATTGCAAAATCAGGCCCTGGGCTGATTGTTGCCAAGATCGTAATTGTAATTACAGCAATCCATTCTGTCATATGTTGTCCTTCCTCTTTTGAGGCAGGAGCTAACACGAACATTCGACCTTTAATAATGATGACTTCTGACAGATTGTGTGATTAAAAATCACATATGAGAACTCCAATTGCGTCCCTACCTGCTCTCAACTGTTTTCGTGCTGCCGCTGAACAACAAAGCTTCAGCAAGGCTGCTGAGCAGCTTAACCTCACACATAGTGCGGTTAGCCGGGCGATACGCTTATTAGAAGAAGATATCGGCACCAAACTTTTCGACCGACGTAACCGTGCAGTATTTCTGACAAGTGCAGGACGAGAACTAGCACAAGCCACACAGCAAGGTTTGGGTATCATTGAAGACGTAATATCGCGCTTAAAAGCAGATAATACGCATACCCCAATCACCATTTCCTGTGAACCAACGCTGATGATGAGGTGGCTCATACCTCGTATGCCCTTATTCCATAAAGCGTTTCCAAAAGCCGACATTCGTTTAGTTGCGGGAGGCGGTCCGGTAACTTTAGGTTCAGGGATAGATTTTGCTATTCGCAGAGATGATTTTACATGGCCTGCGAGCTATGAAACTCAACTTCTCTTCACAGAGAAAGTTGGCCCTGTCTGCAGATTAGATAAAACATCATCTTTCTTTGCAAATGGAAAAATACAACCGAGTGTTTCATTACTCCATACCGAAACAAGACCAGATGCCTGGTCAACCTGGTGTAAACTCAGTGGTATAATATGTGAGAAAAACCCTTCTCTCAGCTTTGAGCATTTCTATTTTAGCCTGCAAGCGGCGATAGCAGGTTTAGGTATCGCGATTGGTCCTTGGCATTTAGTGCAACAGGATATCGAGGCTGGATTGTTAACAGCCCCAAAAGGTTTTGTTGCAGATGGCACTGGATATTACCTTTTGTCTTCTGCAAACCGAAACTGGGGACAGCACAGTCAAGAGTTTCGGAATTGGTTGATGGAGATAAGTAATCAACCTTAGAAATGGATAGCTCTCACTCATATTTAAATTGTCTTGATAAAATGCGTCTCTGCAGGCTGATAGCCGCGGCGCAGGAAAAGCACTGAAACATCATTGGTTGCGAGAGTAGCCATACCGACAGCACAGCAACCCTGTTCACGTGCCCATGCCTCATAGGCATCAAGCATCTTGTTTGCCCACCGCCCGCGAGCACCCGGTGTTATCCACCAGACGGTTTCTTTTGCAAAACGACCAAAACCGAACGGATGCTCAAACCACCCTGCCATCAACAGCCCGACCGGCTTCTCACCTATAACCATAAGACAGGTTTGCGGACTGGCATGATGATAATCAAACAAGGCAGAGGCATGGGCTGCACTAAATGGGAAAGTGAATCCCGCTGCCTCATGGCTTTCACGCAGCAAACGCAGGCAGGCCATTTTGTCAGATGCAGTTGCATGCCGGATCATCAGAAAATCCCTAAGAACTTTTTTCGTTTCTTCTGCGTTGGCACCGAGCCTTTGACCGAACCCCACCACACTTCCCATTCCGTTACCGTGGCGCTGTCATCATAAAAACCGTCATTCGGATCACGAACTTTTTGATAAGCAGCACTGCGCGTCTCAGCATTGGAGCGGGTTACTTCCTGCGTGTGACTAGCACAGGTAAAAGTGACAGAACCTTCCTCGTTCTCAGAAGGCGTGGTGACATCAATCGTATCCACAAAGCCCACGAAACGGGCAACGGCCGGAGCCACCATCAAGCGTGTGTCCGGATCAAACAACCCGCGATAAATCTCTACCCGCGCCTGCTGGCAATCATAGTCACGGACAATCCGCTCGATTTCCGTGTGGATCTGCGAGGCTTGAATTGTGGCATTTTGCACCGACAAATTAGCAACGAGAGGAATGTCGCTAATGCCCACCAGACTTCCGGCACCATAAAACGTGCGCGTCTGCGTAATGCCGGTATCGGGCTCAATAACCTCAGCCTCAATATTGAAGACATCAGACCAGATACCCTCAGTGACCGAAGCGCCGGTATCGCGCCGCTTTGCCACAAACCAGACAAAGTCACGCGCAACCAGCCTGCGCTGTTCAAGCGCAAGCTGGATTTCGGAGGATATGTGACGCATTTCAACGCCTTTATGGGAACACTATGGACAATTAAACGTTGCATCAACTGGAGGTGCGAACGCATGAATTTAATTTATTGGGATGATGCCGTAATTATTAATATTGCAGACGGCATCACACATTCCATTAGCAATATCGCAGATGCAGAAAACTTTATGCTTTCACAGTGGGATCGCTTTGATCTTAAAAGCATGGGAGAAGCAGTCACAGCATGCCTGACCTGTTCCCATGACTTTATCAGCACGGAAAATGCTCGAGTTGCATTTGAGCGTACTGCTAAAATTTCAGGTATCTTGGCATAAATAACAGAGCAATTTATAGCTGATCTATTTATGTCTTCCATACTATATCTGATATCTAATCATCTGTTTATTAAAAGCATTCTGCTCGACTTAAACTCCGAGGGCATGCATGTTGCGCAAAATGATTCATTTCGGAGTACAGAATGATACGCTCTTTAATAGCACTCACATGCCTTGCTGCTATTGGTACATCCAGCGTAAATGCAGATACACTATCTGTAGATAAAATTGATCGTGACATCGAGAGCTACTTGCAACGGATATTATCTAATGCAGATGCTGCTTGCTTTGAGCATATTATTAGCAGGCTCGTACCAAAAGCAGAAAGCAACGAGTATTATCTCAGATTTGAAGATACCAACCAGGCAACGGCTGTAGAGGTTGGGTCTTATGACTCCAGCTATCTATACACGTGTATTGACGGAAAATTACTATCCTGGGACACTGGTGAAAGCACTGTCATTCAAGACTTTAATTAAATTGATCTATCTCGTTTCTATTGCCTGAAATGAAATAATGCCGCGGCCTGTCATTGCTTCCCCCGTAGCTGACAGGCTGCCCGGTATTATAATCATCGGCACTGATGGCCTGACCAACGTGACAGTGTTACCGACGGATGTACCAGGTGCTAAATGAGGGCGAACTTCAAAACGTGTTGTTTTCCCTGTGGAGTTTGCAACCGCATTCTCAAGAACCTGATATAATTTTGTACCGATCTGCAGATAATCACCGACAGAGATTGAATGCCAGACCGGTAGTTTTTGAAGTGTCAGAGATTTGTTATCTGAACCAATGCTATCAATCGCAACATCCGAAACATCTCCTATTCCGGCACCATTCGGATAAGCGATTGGATAACACCGGCTTAAAGGCCTCCCCCAAAATGGAAGCACACTACCATCCAGTGCTTTCAACCTTGCCCGCCATACATCCAACTCGTTGACTTGCAACACTGTCGTTTGGAAGCTAGCTTTCCATAACGGCGTTCCAAAATCTTTTGCAATAGTCGTGCCGCCAGCAGTGCGGCTTAACTCCTGACGGTAGAACAGGTCAAAGTCCGTAGACCAACCTGGTAATCCCTCCAAGAGATTATACGGGGAGGTAAAAACCATAACGGATAGGAAACCTTTCTGCATTTCAAACGTTTTTTTAAATATTTGTATCTGTATGGAGGTAATGAAACGTGGCAATCACCCGTAAAGAAGAAGAGCGTGCACTAAATGCAGATGAGCTTGCACTCGTAGACAAAACACGTCACCCGGCACTCCAATCCTTACCAGATACTGATTTAAGCTCACTCGTGAAGCTTCTCAGAGAGCGACGTGAAAAAGCTAAAACTCAGGCTCATCAAAGGCGCCGTGAAATCAGAGGCAAGACAGCCCCGAAAGGGAGCGCTGCGTCTAAAGCAGATGATGGCTCGAAAACAAAACTCAGCGTTTTGGCAATGGCAATGCGCCGTACAAATGCTGAAGTAGAACGGCGCCGTCAAATGGCTGCCAAACAAGAACTCGTAGAAAATGCTCAGCATGCCTTAGAATTAAAAAAGCAAGCTGAAGCTAACAAAATTCCGTTTAATACTCGTCACGCGCATGAAGGCATGCGTAACATTCCAAACAAGCAAGCGAATAGTCTTATCAATCCCATGGAGCGTGGCAGACAGAAAAAAGCTGCCGGTGTTGCTCAGGCTAAGCGTGATCAGCGGCAAGCATCAGCATCATAAAATCCGATCTAGGCCTGGTAACACCAGGCCTAATCATTTTATCGCAGGCGCACATTGGATTTTTGGGCTTTACGCATCGTTGAAATAACGCGGCTTTCCATCTCCCGATTGGTTTTTGCTAAACCGGCCTCCAATCTGGTTATCGCTGCCTGATCTGCCCCGCGTGCATCAATCTGATAGATCGGAGCAAAGGAAAATCCACCGCCCCCATTACCAGCCTCATCATGAGGGATAATACGACCATGAGTGCCAGGTGAGAAAAACTCCTCACCTTTCTCATTCACACGATAGAGGTTGCCGGGCGTTACGCTGCCACCAGCCGCACGCGCCCCACCAAACATCATGCCGAATAAACCACCAAGGCCGGAGGATTGTGGTGTCATACCAAACAGGCTGGCTAAAGGACCCTGCCCGATCATCAGTGCTTGTGCCATCTGGCGCAACAATCCGGCTAAAGCATCTTTGGCACTAAAAGAACCATCGATAATGCTATCAATCATGTTCATAGAGATATCAGCCAGATCGAGCGCAGCATCTGCATTGCGACGCAACTGCTCTTCTACGGCTTCAACCGCTTTTTGCTCGCGGTATCGTGCTTCAATCAAAGATGTGATCTGATTGCGCTGCGCATCGGTAGCATTAGCCCCGGCTTTATGCAGGGCAATTTCCTTATCCCGCGCCTCATCAGAAAGACCAACGAGTTTCAGCTCTTCCTCGAGCGATTTGATCAGATCATCAATCGCTTTTTTCTCACGCTCCGCATCAGTGATTTTTGCTGAACGAGATCCACCAGTCTTTTTCTTTTTATCTTCAGGCAGAATGTAGGGTGTAACAGGCGGAGGAATTGTCGTATCAGTTATGGCCGTCAGTTTTTTACGGCGCTCCAGCTCATCATTGATGGTTTTGAGCTGCTTATCGACTTCGACCATTTCTGTAGCTGCATCCTTACCGATCCAGCTTAACCCGGTATCTTCCCAGGTCCCTTTCTGGCTTTCAAGCTGCTTACGTCGTGTTTCCAACTGCTGTTGATTGGCACGTAAAGCCTCAGAGCTGCGCTCTTCCATGGCGCTAAACGAAGAGATAAACACCTGTAACGCTTGATAAGCATCAACAATGGCTCCCTTCAAAGAACCAGAAACCGTGTTGGTCAGATCCTGAAACTTCCGGTCGACATCAGCCGCAGCTTTGACCACATCCTCCGAGAGGACTCGCCCAAGCTCCTCACCTTCTTGTATTGTTTCTGTCAATTTATCGCGCCCTTGATCAATCAAAGACACAAACTGCTCACCACCCTGACCGCCCATAATTTCATCAAAAATACGGATGCCAGCTGCAGTATCCTTAAGGCGGCGGGTACGATCAATAATCTCCAGCATAAAATCAGCAGGGTCTTTAAGCCTTTTTTTGACCTCTTCCGGCGACATGCCAAGTTGAGCAAAGGCTTCTGCACCAGAGCCCTTACCGGTTTGAGCATATTCATTTGCCCGCAAGTTTAATTCACGGAACGCATCGGCCATCGCATCGACTTCAATGCGGTTGGTTTCAGCAACATATTTCATCTGCTGAAAAGACTTGATCGTCAGGCCTGCCCGTTTAGCGGCTGTCTCAATATTACCGATATCGGAGACAGTCTGCTTAACGCCCTGAATAGACAGACCAACCCCAATCCCCGCTAATGCACCTTTGACCAGTGACATGGAACGATTGAAGCCAGCAGACAGGTCGGAGAACTCACGCTGCGCGCTTTTTGCTGTGGCTTTGGTATCAGAACGCACTCTGCCCATAGCCTCATGGAAACCACGAGCATTGGCGCCGATAAACGCCATAATGTCATTGCGGGACATGAATTACCCTATCTGATGGATTTGGTAGGCGGATGATACCGGGCAACCTCTGCCGCCCGTGCCGGTGTGATAATGTCTTTAAAGCGTTTACCGGTACGCCCCTCGATGGCCGCTTCCAGCTCCAGCCATGTGGATCGCCAGAAGGCTTCCGGCGACCAGCCTAATACGCCGGTCGCAAAGCCAAGCATTTGCTGAATTTGGTCAGTGATTACGAGGGGCTCAGCGCGTTTCCCGATGTGGCCGCATCAAATGCTTTTTCCAGATCGGTTAAATGATCTGTTTCACCACGCAATTTCTTGCCGTCATTAATATGACCGGCCAGTGCCTTGGTAATAGCTTTCCGGAATGCCTGCTCATCTGCACCACTCAATTCTGCTATAGCTTTATGCGCCAGATCACGCGCGGCTTTGTCACCTTCCGGGTGAATGGTTAGAACACGCAAAGCTGCCATCACTGTTTTAGGATGGAAGCCAATGAGACGCGTGTAGAGCAAATCCATGGTGTCACAACTGGCAACCTCACAAAGAGTAGCCAGTCGCCCGAACTCAACCACCAAAACCAGATCGGTATCGCCGATACGACAAACAGCCTCCCCGCGCAAAGGATTAGGCAGAGTATCCGTCATGGTGTTACCGCCGGTGTAAAGCCAACAGTGCCGGTGGCAGACATACGGCCCTGACACTGCAGCTCATTGGTCTTATCACCCGAGAATGTCAGTGAAATCAGAAAGTCCGCTTCAAAGGTACCAACGCCTGGCACAACAACCTGATAAGGGGTAACAACCTGATTGACCGCATCACCGATCATAGATTTTGATGCAGTATTGCTGACAAAAGCTCCATCAAGCTGAACATTGATACGCTGAATGCCATACATCAACTGCAATAAAAGTTTGCTGCCCGGATCAGTGCAACTTGGTTTTGTGATGTCGATTTCTTCATTGTTGATTTCCAATGAGCGGGATTCTGTCACGCAAACCGAGACAAAATCATCCGGCGTCATCAGACGCTTGATCACAAGCTCACGACCTAAAGCCATGGACTTATCTCCTGTTTAAATAAATGGAATGAATGGCCTGCAATCAGGCTTGTCTGTCAGGATAGCCTGCAAATGTGCGATAGGTCACATCAAAGACCATGCGTCCTGCCCCAAGGCTTTGTGCCGTACCGGCATCAATAAAATGATCCGTAGCACTCAAGACCAGATCAATCACCATATTGCCTAGATTTGATGACGGTAATGTCCGCTCCACGGCTGCTGCTAATTGGTCAAATTCCTTGGAAGGGTCTTTACGGCCTTTGAAGTGAATAACCACGTTGACGGTCAGACGATGATTAAGACGCGTCAGCTCTTGGCCGGTAGCATCATCATAAACAACGCCGTCAGGTGTCGTCTGATCACTGGTATAGAGCACAATGAAAGAGGGTAAATCTTCCTCTGGCACTGCTGTGGAACGCATTGGTGTGACAATACCATGATATTGTGCTGCGACCGGTTGAAGTTGCTCTCTGATTTTATCAAGGATGGTCTGTCGAAGATGCACCATGATTATTCATCCTCATGCAGCAGCAGGCGTTTCATAGCCCGACCATCATCAATATGACCGGCAACCACAAACACCTTGCCGATATTCTGTGTGTCATCACTGCGAATTATCGTTATCGTATCGGACTGGCGCACACCATCGAGGTCTGTACCGGAGGCAGAAAAACTATAGCTCACGCCTTCCAGCCCCATGCCCTCAATGTCGAGCAAGTCTGCCTCACGAACCTTACGCAAAATACCCGTTAGTTCGACAACATCACCTTTGACTGTGACTTGTGCCGTCACATTGCCCAAACCCGAGACAAAGGCATCGGCCATATCGGCGAAGATGGCAGGGCGGCTCATTCGCCGACCACCTCTTCCAAAGCCGCTTCCGCAGCATTCAGGCGCTCTTCTGCCGCCTCAAAAGCCGCAAGCTGCTCATCACCTGCATCCGGAGCAGCAAGTGCATCCTTAGCGCTTTCATAGGCTAGCTGAGCTGCTTCAAGTTCCGCTTTGAGTGCAGTCAGATCAACGGTCTTTACTGCTGCTGGAGGTTTTGTCACTTCCGACAGCTTTGGCAGAGACCGATCTTCCGGTACTGTGCCAAACAGTGCAGCGATCTTATCCGCCTCATCCTGAGGCAAGGAGACCACAGTGCCAGGTGGCACATCTTTACCAGCAATAGTCAGGGTTACCCCATAGGCCTGTCGTACTGTTTTGACTTTCGCCATAATTTCATTCCTCTCAAAACAAGTGGTTAGCGAACCATGGCAAAGAGAGATGCAGACGCATCACCTGGAACCGGCAGCGGCGCACTCTGTGTCATCAGGAAGGTTGCGGACGGATCTTCGACATTCCACATTTTCGGGAAGCGCGACAAAGGCTTCATCTGAGCGCCGACATCCTGAATAGCACCATGCGCCATAAAGCCCTGAAACTGACTTGGTGCGATAATACCAGCACCAAAGCTTGGCCAGACCTCAATATCGTTGCCCTGATCATCCTGAAACAGCTGGGTATATTGCCAGAAGTTGAACTGTCCGACTGTACCGAGATAAATTGCCACCATATCCTCGGAACCGGCTGCAACTGGCCCGAACTGCATTTCACCACCCATCTGGCGGCGATTATCCAGAATTTCACGGATTTCAGGATCGCTCTGCAGCAATTCTGCCGCCTCTGCCCCAAGGATCACTTCTGTGGCTGCGCCGCCCGATGTGGTGGCAACACGTGTCGCCCATGAGCGAATAGATTTGCGGATGGATACGCCCGCCTCACCCCAACGATCTGCACCGGTCAGAGCAAGCGAATGATTGGCCGGCCGATTATAATCGACAATCTGGGTTTCATAATCCTCACCGCTGACAATAATTTTGCCAGTGCGCAGTGCCTCTGCCGCCATTACTTCTTCACGGCGCGTCACCTCATCATCCTGATCGGCCAGAATATCGGTGACAGTCTGGAGATAGCGATCTTCAGCCGACATATTGCCATTGATCGGTTCACCTGGACGGCGGCGGAAACCTTCACCCGGGCGAATAGTGTTTTTCGGCTTCACATAGGCAGGGGTAAAAGTTGAGGTCTGACGGCCACGAATGGCACGTTCTTTACCTGGCACCAAAGGTGATACGAATGGTGCAACATTGCGGCGGCGCTTCAGCTTATCAAAGGCGATTTCCTCTGCATCCGACTGAAAGCCATTCGGAAAGAATGTATCGCGGATGAAGGCTGTTGGCCGGTCACGGGATTCAATCACCGTCAAAAGCGCAGTTGTACTAAATAAATCCATTTGAGATGTCCTTAAATGAGTGCCGGATCAGGCGAGATTGTGCAAGAAGAGCGGAGCAGATGCTTTGCGCCATGCGCTCTCGACACTCGCTGCCGTGTGGCCTGCCCCGTAGATCAGTTTGGCCGCATCAAAATTACCGGATGCATAGGCATCCGTGATCACATCACCGGCAGAGGTATCGACATCGATAGCCAGCACCATACTTGGTACTTCGGAACCATCCGAGGATGCAGAGGCGGAGGCCAAGAATTTGCCACCCGCCTCGCCAAGCACTGTGCCGCGCTTGAGAATACCCTGCCCAGTTGCAATGGTCACAATACGGACGGCAACAGGAAAGTCACCGACGAGCAAATCGCCGGGAATATAAGTTTCAGTGCGCATAGCGACACTCCTGATAAGTTAGGAAAAAGATTTACCGTGCTTAGCGCTGCGGCTTGACCGACGCGGTACGCGCTTTGGCGTGAGCAATCAGACGTTCATCGGCACTACCGGCTTTAGGGGCAGCACCACCGTTACCAAGTGCCGGTACACGTCCCTGCATGCGACCAGAAAGGCTGGAGGCTGCACGGGAAGAACCTGAAGCTGCCAATGTCGCAACGGCCTGTTTGGCTGACATATTGGTTTTGAACGCCAAATGAGCTGCCAGTGACGGATTGTGCTCCGCTTTTGCCGAACCTAAAATTGCCGACATACGGCTGCGCTCAGCTTTGCGCCCACGGGCATAATCACCGGATTTTTCTTCATCATCATTGGCAACCGGATCATCTTCATCCGCTTCCGGATCTGGATCAGTTTCAGCATCAGGATTTTCCGGATCATCCTCAGCCTCATCCGGCTTCAGATCATCCTCCATATCTTCCGGCTTATCCTCTTCGAGGCGTTTGCGTGTATTGCGGCCACCAACAGCCGCGCGGATAGCGCTTGCAAGCGACATCAGCGTGTTCCTTTTTGATAATAATCTGTTTTTATAGGGGGGAGAGATCAGGCACTCATCGCGACTAAAAATGCCTCGAAGACTTGTTTTGGGCGTCCCACCGCATCGGCAAGACCAAGATCGACTGCCGCCTGTCCGCGAAAGGTATCCGCTTGTGTGGCAAGTGCAGCCTCTACCGAAAGCCGTGAGCCACGATAACGCGATACGGTTTCTGCAAATAATCTACGCATAGCTTCAAGATCGCTAACAGCCTCGGAATATTCTTCCTCGCTCATGGCCTCGAACATCCCGGGTCGGGCTTTCTTCTCACCGGCACGCAGGATCGTCACCGCCAGCCCCTGATTTTTAGCCCAGCCGGAGGCATCAACATGCATGGTTATAACACCAATGGAACCGGTATAGCCGGTAGCAGGGATAACGATCTGGCGGCATGCGGCAGCCAGAAGATAGGCGGCAGAACAGGCATGATCAGTGAGAATGGCAATCGTCGGTTTTTCCTGTGACAGAGCAAAAAGCTCCTCAGCACAGGCAAAGCAGCCATCAACCTCACCACCAAAACTATCGAACTCAAAGACAGCGGCCTTGATATCATCACGGACAAGACAATCCGCGATCTGGATATTCAGCCCTTCATAAGAGGTCATGCCAGAGGTTTTGCCCACCCATGAGCCCTTGTTGACGAGAGAGCCTTCAACCTCAATGACCGCAACATTACCAACCATTTTGGGACCAGCATAGATTTTCTCACCCGTCCAGCCATCACGCAGCTCGCGCATATTCTGTGACAGAACACCCATTTCCGGTGTATCTGCCATCGCAATATCCTGCCCGAGAACACGCGGACCGAAGCTACGTGCAATAATATTGGCTTTTGCCTCATGCAGCATCAGCGGCGTATCGAACAAACGTGCCGCAATTTCCGGCATTGCAAATGTCATTTGCTCTGATCCTTATTGGTTTCTTCCGGCTCATCTTTCGGCGTCTCATTGCCAAAGCGTGACACCACGCCGGTACTTGCCACCTCACCGGAAGTGACACCGTGCTTGGCGGCAAAGCGCTGTTCACGGGCACGTTGCAACATGTCTTCTTTCCAATCGCGCCCTTGTTCGGCGGACTCGGATTCCTGTGTGGAAAGACCAGTCGCCAAACGAATGGCGGCAGCACGCGCTTCTTTCTCCGGATCAACCCAGCCACGACCCGAACCGATCCATGCTGCTCTTGCCCATCCGATCGGATTGGCTTCAAAAGAAACCGCATATGACGGTAGTTTAATCCGTCCCTGATCAAACACCTCTTCCAGCCAGGCCATATAAATCGGCTGCATAAAGCTATGAGCAAAGCTGGTTTTGCGTGCTGTCAATCCGCGCCAAATTTCCAGTAGCGCTGCACGTGCACTGGAGTAATTGACCTTTGACCAGTCCATGGTCAGCTGCTCATAAGTCAGACCAATCGATGATGCGATATTGCGTAGTGCTGCATTTACGAAGACCTCAAAGGCCGCATTCGGATGCTCGGATTTGGTAAAAACCACATCCTCACCCGGATTGAGGAAGTTGAGCTGCGCACCTTTGAGGCGAATTGGATCGGCCTTGTAGGCCGCCCCTTGTGCCGCCGCCTGCGCATCAAAAAACGCGCTCATTCCCTTTGAACTATCACTGGCACTAAAACTATCGGCTAGTTGATCCATATCGAGCGGCGTTTTGATGAAAGCTGCCATCACCGCATTGAGCGATGCTGCCTGCAACTCATAATCATTGTAATCAGACACTTGTTTGAGCTGTTGCAGAACAGACGCCCAAGGGCTGACACCGCGCGTCATACCAGCACGACTGGCCTCAAACGCATGAACAGCTGTCGGTCTGCCCCACTCAGTCTCACGCTCCACACGATCCCAGATAAACATATCATGCATCGGGCGGGTGATATCGCCAGGATGAGTGCGGCGCACATGATAGGCCAGTGGTGCCCCATAGGCATCTATCTCAACACCATCACGCAGAAATTCACTGTCCATCGCTCCTTTCGGATTGGAAATCCGCGCCGGATCAATCACGTGGACGCAAGTGCCATAGCCGTTCGCGCCCATCCGATAGGGTAAAACCGCAAAGGCTTCACCATCCGAGAAGCGATGTCGCGCTGCCAGCCCCAACAGGCCAGCAACAGATTTTGTGCGTTCTGCATCAAACCAATTACCGGGATCGGTTGCCACATCAGACCACAGCCCTTCGATCTGGTCACCAATCTCATCTGCCTCATCAGCACTCAAATTCAGTGTTTTAGCATTTGGTTGACTGGATAAGCGCCAACCGGAACCGATCAC
This sequence comes from Hyphomicrobiales bacterium, assembly GCA_900470735.1. Classification (GTDB taxonomy): domain Bacteria; phylum Pseudomonadota; class Alphaproteobacteria; order Rhizobiales; family Rhizobiaceae; genus Pseudochrobactrum. The sequence continues at coordinate 30,095 of UCCC01000002.1, forward strand.
AGTATCCACGAGACGGGACACACCAGCTGAAGCCCAACCGTTATTGCGCACCGCATCATTGACGCGATCAATAACGACATCACGCGACAATGTGAGTGCGGCCTGTCCGGAATATGTACCTGGTCGCCAACCAGCCATAGACGAATGATCCGAACCGGCAGCGCTATAAGCCGCCGCATTCATCGCGTAACGCCTGCGGGCGGCAACACGCACTTCCGGTGGCATCGGAGCGCCATGAGCGTCCAGAATAACCGGTTCGCTCATAGAAACACCACACGGCGTGAGCGGCTACGTGATGTACTGGCAAATCCGAGTTGAGCCCGTAACTCACTAATATAAAGCCGCAACCGCCCCTCATCTGCCGTGGTGAAAGTCACACTTTCCCCCTGATAGCTCAGCTGTACTGATGCTTTACCAACCATGAGTTTATGCAGCGCCGTCTCTGCTTCCGTGAGACGCGCCAATAAAATGCTTCTGTCTGTCATGTGGTTTCCGATCAGCCACGGCGGCTGGTACGCGCCATTGCACGGGCGATTGCCGCTTTTACCAATGGCGATTGTTTCTGTTCATCTGCAAGTTTGGCTACCGGCACCAGAGGTTGGCGTAAAAGCTGATCTTCCAGATCAAGCTGCGCCGGTGGCGATTTGTAGGTACATAATGAGACCTTAGTATCATTAGACTAGCGGAGAAGAGTCAGTTCTCATAGCAAACTTAATAAAAGGAGGCTTAAATGAACGATTTTGAAATTAGATATAACGCTATGGAACATGCAATGCTGCTCATGATCCAACGATTAACATTTGAAGTTGCTAACACTAAGGGTGATCAGGCCTCTAAATGGGTTGAAGGATTTCGCAACGCTATTGTTACTGAAATTAACGATACGATGAATCTTGAAGCTGGCGCGAAAGTTCCTCGCCCAAATCAAGTTTCAGAAATGGCTAAATCTATTGTTGAAGGTGTGGCGACTATGACAAAGGAACGGTTAGCCGAGCTAAAGTAAGTACCAATCGCCCTTTTTTGTCATCACCATTTTTTATACATTTAAGAGGCAGGTTACGACCTGCCTTTTTCTTCTTAGCCATTTCGTATCCTTTCGGGGGCGTTACGTCTTTGTGCATGATATATTGCTGGGCTTAGTCTAAGTAAAAAACATCAAATTATTAAATTACATCAACCGCGACGGCTGGCACGTGTCATTGCACGGGCAATTGCTGCTTTCACCAATGGCGATTGTTTCTGTTCATCTGTAGTTTTGGCTACCGGCACTTGAGCTTGGCGTAAAAGCTGATCTTCCAGATCAAGCTGTGCCGGTGGCGGCTCTTGTGAAAGACGTTCCGCCAATGCGTCCCATTCATCCTCAGTCCAGTAATTGATCCCTAAGCGTAAGGTCGCGGCCAAAGACTGGTTGAGCATATCCAGCGCTTCATTGCGCTTTCCGGCTGGCAAATCCCATTCATAATAAGGATGACCAGACCGGCCACGGCGTTGCACACGTATCTCGGATGTCCCTTGCTCAAAGAAGTCATCACCCAAACCATGCACGAAATCGATATAGCCGGTCTGCTCCGGATCTTCCTTGCGGTATGAGCGGTAAAGTGCGGCTTTCATCACCGAAGCATTGAAGTTAAAAAAGCGCCGTGAGTACTTGAGCGGCCTACCTTTTTTGTCTTTCTCTTTTTTAACTTGCGCCAGCATTGGAGCAGCTTCGCGGTTATCGCCACGCACCATGATCACATCCGTGATCGGATGACGCCGCGCCCACTCCCAGACATCTTCGGTATAGGCATTACCATCAATCGCCGTCAGATCGACCTTGCGTCTATTACCCCAGCAATCCAGCCATTCACGTTTAACCAGCTGCGACAATGCCTGTTGCACAGCAGGCTCGGAGATATGACCGGAATGTGCAGTAAAGCCCGGCAGATTACGACCGGTATTATCGTCAAATATCCCCCGATCAATCACAACACGGTAACGGTTCTTACCATAACCAACCAAAAGCCATTCAACACGATCACCCTGCACGTCTATGCCAATTGTCAGGATCAGTGCCTTTGGTGGAATAATCCCGCGTGGCAGGCCGGTTTGTGCGGCTCTGTCGCGCAACACTTCCCAGCCGATAGATTCCCCGTCAGTCTCAAAAGGCTGGCCGAGCCAGTCATTAAAAAATACCTGCTCAGCACCTGCCTTTTTGCCTTTATCATCGGGACCGCCGCGCTGAACATTCAGATAAGCACGCGCCAGCGCCTCCCAACTTTCCAACGGCGAATAGGCAACCCAGATATGGAATGAGCGATGATAGCGTGCCCGTTCCGGATATTTAGCAATCCATTTAGCGCCATTCTCACTCGCTACCATCCATGCGCGATGATGCTCTTTGATTTCGCCGCCACATTTAACGCAGTAAAAACTCGCTTTCTCAGGATGCTCCGGATCGATATGATCACGCATCTGCTCCCATTCCAGCGGTTGCAACTCCAAACAATGCGGACATGGCACATGGTATCGCTCCTGCGTACCCTGCTCAAAATTGGAACTGATCCGACAGCCAGGTGCAATCAACGGTGTTGAGATTTTGAGGATCTTCGCCGCTATAAATGCCTTTGACCGGCTCTCAGCCTGACTTTCCGGATCACCGGCCTCATTGTTTTGCCATTTCGACAAATCATCCTGCACCTGCTTACGCGGTGAGATCATCGACAAGCCGGAAGGTGAATTGGCACCTGCTGCCTGAATAGCCCCGCGCCCGTCAGCCCGTTCCTTATAGTGGATGGAATTACCACCTTCGCGGCTCTTCTCCGGAAACAGAGCCGTGAGTGCTGTGGTTTCGCGGATCAGCGGCATCAGCTTCTGTTTAGACCAACGAGACGCATTCTCCTCTGTCGGATGAACATAGAGAAAATCACACGGATCCATATCCATGGTACCGAGTGTAAAGATATTAGCCAGAACCGTACCGCCAACCTGCGCGGACTTAGATATGGTAACAATCCGGCACGGGTCTTCCGGTGAAATCGCTTTCAAAATCTCCGAGAAGAATGGAAACAGCGCCTCATTATAAGGTCCGGGAAACTGCGTAATACGATCAGAAAAGACGATATTCTGTTTTGCCCAACTCAAATAATTCACCGGTGGCGGCGGCATCGTCTCCTGTGCCAGAATGTAATATGTCAGCCATGCCGGATTGCAAAGCAGTGTCATGTACCAACCACTCAGTCTGGGTGCTGATCCTCACTTTCAAACAAGTCAGGATCAATCACGTTTTCCGGCTCTGAAGCCTGTTGCTCTATGAAACCCTGCGTTGCGCGTTCACGTACTTTGCGGAAGGCTTGCTGCAGGTGATGCAGAATATCGCGTTGAGGTAGTTCGAAGTGACCGGCCAAATGTGTAGCCATATCAGCCAATCCGCCTTCCATGACCCGATAGGACATAGCGACAGCACGGGTAATTTCTGATCTTGCCTCATCCGCCAGCATGAAACGGCCAGACGCTAATGCTTCTTCGCGTTTAGCACGCGCTGTCTGCATTTTGGCCTGCTCAAGCTTTTCACGGGCTATCTGATCAGCAACCAAGTCACTTGATGTCTGAAACACTTCCGGTGGCCGCTTTTCTGCATTCTGCAGTAAAGGTGCCTCCGTCTGTTCGACTGCAGCGCGTTGTATCTGTGAAACAGATATCCGCGTGCCCAGACCATTAATGCCGACACGCTGAGAGACATCAAGCCGCCCGCTCAACTGGCGCTTTGCGCGTTCCACCACAATACGGGCGCTACGCCCTTCGCCTTGCAAAGCATCCGGTCCAATCTGGCCAGATGCAATGTATTGCGATATTCGTCCGGCAGAGACATTGATCAGCCTGGCAAACTCGCCTTTGCTCATCGTCTGATCTGACTGTATGGCCGTCATAACTTTTCCTGAGAATACAGCCGGATCTTTAATCCTCTGAGTTTAGTGCCTGACTTTAGTTCTTTAGCCTTCGACTTTAGGCTTTGATTTCACGCTCAGACCGACCAAGACCCGCGGTGCGAAATACCCGCAGGAAATCATAGTCAGGAAGGACCCGAAATGATGGGAAAGCATTCAAACAGTGATCGAAAAAGCAGTATTCGTACTTTCTTAGCCTCAATCGCGAAGCTCAGTTTAACCGCCAAAACTTTGTTTGATTAAGTCTGTGACGTAGCTTTCAGCAATTCGACCAACAGCTTTCAAGCTATTAACACCCAGCTTTTGTGCGTTTCCTTTAATCGCAGCCCAATGTTGAGGGGTACGGGCTGCATCTAAAAACTCGTGCCCGCTTAATGTGAGCCGTGTGATTGTATAAGTCACATGAAGTATAACCGGATCTTCATAATCAGGCACAGTATCAATGTGTGCAATGATGTAACCTGCTTCTTCCAATAGCATGACATGATATGCAATTTCATCTCCAGACCATCTCGTAATGGTAATATCCTCGAGATGAGAAATTGGTCGATCCGCTTTCTCTTCCACATAGAGTAGAAGTTCTCGCACCAAATCCATATCCAACTTCATATCTGCCCTCACTCTATATTTAGATTCTGGAGCAGTATTGCCTATGATCGGCATCAATGTCTCCTGCTTTTAAATATGAGGGAAAGCTATCTTGAACGCTTACCGACCTCTTCAGCGAAGTATCGGGCAAAGCGTTCTTCAGCCACACGCTGTACGGTCTCATGGAAGTTAATCACACGGCCATATGAACGCATACGAACAAAGAGCAGCATTGGTTTGATGGAATTATCCATCGGGTTTCGCTGCCATACGCCAGGGTGCAAATGTGATCCGCGCTCGGGCACAAAGAAGCGAGCATTCTTGTATCGCGCATTGCGCTTGGTAGAAGCTGCTGTTCGCTTGCGATTATAACCAGCAGTACGCTCAGCGACTTGTAAGTCAGCCAAAATGCGAACAATCAGTGCCACGCGAACATTGCCATATTGATCTAACGGACAATCCCTTGCCGGTACGGCATAATGCCCTTTGTCCATATGGCCAGCCGAGATTAGCTGTCGCTCAAAGGATTTAAGATTACGCTGACCGCCAAAGAATTGCGGTGTCAGAAAATTTGCCGGTGGTGTTGAATTCTTCGCCCATGACTTACCAGCAATGATTACCGCAGCTGAAAGCTTGGAACTACTCGCCTGCTCATAAGCAACACCGCGTTTTGCAAATGGTGTAACCCGATCAAGTTTGGCTTCCATTTCATCCTGAACAGCCAACCGTCCAACAGCCGCTGTTCGGTTCAAAGCTGCAATAGTTGCCTTCGGAATTGTCTCTCGCTCAAATCGATCAAGTTCCCGCTCCCATCCCTTTGTATCAAAGTTCATGAAAACAGAAGTGCCATTATGAGTAGTTGGCCCACTCATTGAAGAAGTAACCTGCAACATAATCAAATATTCCAATGAATGACGGATACTCAATATACATTTTACGATCCGCTACATTAATTCATGCGTATTTGACGGAAGAATATTCGCATGATCAGTAAAAGATGCTGCTGGCGAGGAAATAATCCGGTCGGCAATTTCGATTGTACTCACGTGGGTGAAGGTCACGACTAGAGCGTGGCTTGAGTGACGGGCTCAACCCCGTCTGCACCGGAGTGTGAAGACGATGGAAACAAAGTTGAAACGCAAGTTAGTCGCCGTTCGGGCTTATGTCCGTAAGCGATATGGAAAACTGGAACATGTATGTGCGCATTTTCGCTCACATCCCAACCAGCTCTCCTTTAACTTTTAGGTAGGGGTCACAACCCTACCCTCAGCCAGCAGCACCTATCACTAATCATCATAGTTATATTTGTATTTTTCTAAACGCCCCTCATAAAACTGACACACCACCGTGGATATGCAAACGCACGCTAAAATAGTGACTTACAACAAAGCATTTAACCATCATTTCAACTTGAAATTGCTATAAAAGCTAAATCTGCTTAGCTGATAGACATGGATAAGAACAAGAACTTCGCATTGATATTAGCAGGAGCAATGGTCGCCGCCGCAATTGTTGGTGCGCTAACTGCTAAATATGGTCAGAGTGTTTACACCAGTGCATTGTCGCTGGGAGCAAAAATATCGACCAAAACAAAACAGCAGCCTCATTCATCAATGCCGTCGAACTCACAATCGTGCGATATTAAAGGGAACATCAGTATTAACTCTGGTGAGCGCATCTACCATGTGCCAGGGCAAGAGTTTTATGACGATACAGTTATTCGTACGGAATACGGTGAACGTTGGTTTTGTACCGAAGCTGAGGCCAGAGCCGCAGGCTGGAGAAGAGCTAAAAACTGATTGTTCCATAGCTTCGTCACGAAAAATAAACGGTTGCTACATTTTCAATAGCTTCTTCTGGATCTGTACTGCGGCGGTTGTGCCAAAAGTATTTTGACAGGATGCTCAGCCGTTTAGGTAGAACTACGAAGCTTTTGGTGTGCTCGTGCTCCCGCCTGAAAGGCTGCAGCATTGTGAAAAGCGGAGATCGAGAACATCAACCAAAAATCATAAACACTTAAAAAAGCCTGCAAATGGTTTCACTACACGCATAAGGTCTAGACATAGGCAATGTGCTTGTATTGATAATCTGTCTGGAGATTACAAATTTGATTAGGCTTTAGGAGAAGAAACAATGCATTTCCAATTGGGTAGCGTGGTGGCAGCAGGGCTGATTTTTATGGCCGCGCCTGTGGCTGCCGAAACATTGGCGGTTCGCGATATCACCAGTCAACAAGAGATATCAGAACGTGCCGCTGATTTTGAGAACGATCTGAAACATCTTGGTATCGTAGCAAAGCTGAAATGTGATCTACTCATTGCCGCTAAGGGTGAAACCAACAACGAAAGCTTTGGTGCGATTTGCGATATGAGCATTTCAGGCAAGGAACCGACTTCAATAATGTTGTGTAACGATACGATGATCGGCAAACTCACCATCAAAGCTTACGGCTTTAGCAAAACCAAAAACGAGCTCGCTTCCTTCACAGAAATGAATTGCCAGCCAGGTGGCTAATGCTCTCCCCGAAACCTTTGGAGCATGACATTATTACCAGCTGAAACAGCTCAAATTAGTTTGTGGTTCAGTACTTAGATTTTCGCTCATAGCTTCGCACTGGGGGAGAAGCGGTTGCCGGTCTTCCGGTCGCTTCTCCGAGGTCTGTGCCGAGCTCCGCCTTATAGGCTGCTACAGGGTATTAGAAGCAATGCGCTTCAAGTCCACAGTCGTCTCTGCGACTATGGCTAGGACGATTTGATCAAATTGGCAAGAGGCACTTCTATTGTCCGCTCTTGACCAAATATGAAGGCAAGAACACGCGCTGCTCGTGTCCCTACATAGCCTTCGATTACCCCTTCAAAAACACCTGCCGAGCCGACTGGAAACGATACGCGCTCACCGTTTTTGTATCGCGGAAAATTCTTTAAATCATTAAATGAGCCAACATCAGTCAAACATCTGAGATCATTCATATATTTATCACTGACAACCAAAGCATTTCTCTGCCCAAATACAACCGAAACAGCCCCTTCAACGCGCGACAATCCTACCCAACTTTCAGCACACGGAACCGCTTTAACAAAAAGATATCCGCCAAATACCGGCACCTCAATCTCCTTTGCAGGGCGAGTATATCGGCGTGGTTGAATGGCTTTTTTCATAGGCAACCAGGTCTCAATGCCAAAGTTACTCACCGATTGACTAACAGCTTTCTCTTGTTTGTTCGCAGTTTTGAGAACGAACCACTGCTTTTCAGACTGCTCATTACCGGCAGCAATAGCCAGAAACTTCTCCTGCATCCGCTTTTGGATACGATCCGGATCGCGTTCTTCGAGCTGTCGTGCTGTTTCCAAGATACGCGCTTCCTCAAATGGTCTGTTATTTGGCATCATCATTTTTCAATTCCTCGCAACAGAGCCTGTAATTTTTCCAATGCATCGGGTCCGCCTTCCGGCAGGTAGACGTATTCCATGGTTCCGGTGTTAGGCAGCCAAGGCCAACCACGCACTGCATGAGTAGCAACCCACGCCTGCCACAAATCTCCACCAACCTTCACCGCAACCATGCGTTCAGCCATTGCCTGCAAATAGGCAGGTACAAGCGCACCACGCCTGCCAGCGGCACGCTCAAACAAATCATTCACTGCCGGAAATCCAAATTTGCTCTGTTTCTCAGCGAGCAAATGCTCAACAGAGAAAGTACCAGCCTCAACCATGCGCTGCTCCAACGCCGTCAACTGGCCGACATGAGTGGCACCAGCTAATAACAGCTCATAAACCCGTGCCGCCCACATTTTGCCAAATGGCGCAGCCTGTGCCGGAGCATTGGCAGCAACTTGAGCCGGAGCAGGCAGCTTTTCCCAACGCTTTTCGCTGAGATAGACAGCAAACGAACAGATGTGCTTGCGCCCTGTTGCCCGTGCTGCCTCGACATAACGTCCGATTTCTTCACAAGCCAACTGCCGCTCATCAATCGAAAGGCTATTCCATGCCCGATATGCCCCCGGTTCACTATCGGTCAGCCAAGTAGGCCACGATGAGAAAGCTTTTTTGAAAGCCTTTTCGTTTGCTTTCCGAATTTCCTTGCTTTCCGGTTCGCTCCCGCGCTCTCTCTCAGTTACTGGTTCTATTACTGGTTCTCTTACAAGGTTAGTGTCCGAATTCCGGACACGGGTTTCGTCATTTTCCGGACACGGCTCCGGCTGTTTTTCGGACACGGCTTCACCCTGTCCGTGTCCGGATTTAGGACACGGAAAATCAGCCTGAAAAGCGAAACGATAATAGGTCGAAATCTGTTTTCTGGAGTGCCTGTCACGGCGCTGTTCACGCAAAATCAAACCCGCCTGCTCCAATACAGCCAGATGATCATTCAAAGCAGAGCGTGACATTTCACAATCATTTGCGAGCGTTTCCTGACTAGGAAAGCAGCCATGATCCGGGTGATAACGGTCGCATAAGTGCCAGAGAACCAATTTTGTCGCCGGTTTAAACCCACGCTGTTTCAAGGCCCAACTGGTAGCGTCGTGGCTCATTGTGCAGCCCTCCGCAATTCACGTAAATTCCGGCCCATCGCCGCCCGTTTGCGCCGATAGACCTTGACCCCATACAAAACTGTAGTGTGATCACGATTACCCATGCGTCGGCCGATCTGGGAGGATGATAGCTCCGTCACACGCCAAGCCCAATAATAGATAGCCTGCCGCGCCATAGACACTTCACTATCGCGACGCGGTGAGCGTACTTCCGTCAGACTAACATTGAACACACGGCAAAGCCGGTGCGCGATCTTATCAAGACGCGGCCGATAGCCCTTATCGCCTGGCATTTGTGCTATCAGTGCCGCATCATTGACAATGGAGGCAATAAATCGCTCGAATTTGACGGCTGTCGCATTACGCATCGCAATAACTGCAGGATTAAAACTCATAGCAGCCCCCGAAATAAGGGCATACCAAGTGCATCTGCATAGAGCTGCACCATAGCCTCCTCTTCTTGCCGCTCATGATCGTCTTTTTTCCGCATTCGGATGATTGTGCGCACCGCTTTTGTGTCGAAGCCAGAGCCTTTCAGCTCAGCAAAAACCTCTTTGATATCATCGGAGATTGTTTTCTTTTCTTCTTCAAGACGCTCTACACGCTCAATAAAAGCGCGAAGTTGCCCTACTGCGATGCTCTGCGCGCTATCACTGGTAATATCGTCGCTCATACGTCACCGCCTTTAGATGTCGCGCCATCAATCTTATGCTGGAATGCTCGTAGCATTTGCACGGCTTCCTCAATTTCAATGTCAATTTGCTGCTTTTCGCGGGGCGTAATCGCGCCGTCTGAAATAGCTTGCGCATATTCCTGCATCACATCAGACACAGACTTACTCAAACGGGACATATCCCCGATATCCGGCAAGGTGCTGCCAAAGTTCTGATTGCCTAGTGACACCAGCTTAAAACCAAGCTGCATGGCCATAATGGACACAATGCCGTTCGAGCGGGTGTCGAGCATCAAATCCATAGCCACATCAATCGGCATATGGTTGATCGCCTCATCGGGTGCGCCATAGCGAGATAGCGCAGAGGCATTAACCCGTGTCACTTTTTCAAAAGCAGAAACGCCACCGGCCATTGGCAGCAACCGACGCACGGCTGCTTTCAGCGCCTGCCTGTCATGCTCAGTTGTCGGGCGAATTTTCACCATGCGAAAACCTCATAAAAAAGACCTGTCTTCGTGCTTACGAGGGCGAAAGCGCGAAGACAGGCCAGCATCTGCCGTGGGAGGAACCGGCAGAGATCAGGGAAAAAACGAGAGAGTGATTTTCGGTGACAGCCACACTGCTGTCGTGCTTGGTGAGGAGGCACATTCATTGCACCACCTCATCAATGGAAGGACGATCAATGTCCTCAGGCCAGTTTGTGTGTTCAGGCCAATTCAGGGAGAACCAACGAATACCTAACTCAAATCTATCAGTGGTGATCCCTGCCCCTGCTTCCAAACGAGCAATGACTTTACCATCACCAAAAACGAGCGTCGAAACTCGTGAAACACTTAAAGATTTCGCACAAGCATATCGTTTTGAAATTTCTATAAGAGCAGCTTTCAACATCATGAAAACATCAATGCGATAAATTTACCGCATAGTCAACGGTATTTATATCGCTAAGAAAGAGATCAAAATGCGGTTAAGATACCTCATTATGACAAATGATATTAAAGATCGCATCCGTCAAAGACTTGAAAAGCTAAACCTTTCAATGCGCAGCGCCTCCTTAGAGGCGGGGCTAAGTGATGCCTTTATTCGCAATATTGTGACTGGAAAATCCGCATCACCACGCGGAGTCAACCTAACCAAACTTGCCCAGGTTCTTCGCACTACAGAAGCATGGCTACAGGATGGAGAAGGCTTACCCGATGCGCCAATTGGCTTCAGGCCAGCCACAACAACCTATATCCCATTAATATCATGGGTCAGCGCAGGTGAACTTAGCCATCAAGACAGCATTGAGGACTTTAGCTTCTACCCCACCGTATCAGCATCCGACCTCCCAGAAGGCGACTGGATAGCTTTACGTGTTGACGGCCCGTCAATGAATAAAATCTCACCACCCGACTCAATCATTTTAGTCAATCGAGCAGATAAAAGACTTGTTACTAATGGCTGTTATGTCATCGCAGACGAAACCGGACAAGCAACATACAAACGCTATCGGCCGAATGATGACCCGCCATTTCAACCAGCATCATACAAAGATATCCCAGCCCCAAAGTTGGAAGGAGCAATCACTATCATTGGTCGCGTAAAGCGATCCATCATTGATATGTGAACCCTAACACCAACCAGCAACTCAATAAACGACATGGTTTGATTCTCACCGATCAAATAACGACAAAACACGCTTGCGGTATATTTATCGCATCTGGTATTGACGCGGTATATTTATCGCATTATCAATTAAGCCATACCGCACGGTGAATGGCTTAATTGATGCCTTCACCTCCACCAAATAAATCGGAGGTGCATTTATGATTATTTATGAAACCAGTCCCGCCCCAACACCCACAGCATGGGATACGCTGACTGTATCTGAAATGGCCGCAACTATGCAGGATATGGAAGCCGCAGGCGATCCGGTAACGCCGGACAATCTCAAACTGCGCGGCTACTCAACCGAAGATATCACTCGCTACGGCCTGAAAGCCGCTCACCTTGCACGTTCCCTCTCTGTCAAAGCGGTGTCGTCATGACAGATATAACAACCAAAACATGGGTACCAATGGCTTGGTGTGATGAAGTAACACCCTCGGACTTATTGAATACTCCCAATCAGTATCTTGAATTTCAGCCCGACAAAACATGGCGCCTATGTTTTCCTGAAGGTCACTATGAATGCGACAATCAAAATTATCAGATGACCGTAGAACACGGACAGATAATTGAGTGGATTTCCAATGAGTATTTAGGCCATCGAACCCTAACTATCCGGAATGACGGAACCTATGAACTTTGCAGTCCATTTCCATCGCATGCGACTATATTCTGGCTTCCTGAAGAATGGGAATGCACCGGCGATACAATTGAAGAACTAGTTGCCGTGATTAAAGAACACAGCGACCAAGAAAGTGGCGAATATACTATTGCTGCCGCCTGGTGGTCCGAGGTGTTTAGCAAACGCCTTGAAGCTCAAGCAAATCAGCCTGTTCGATTTGTAGATTGCGCAGGCACATCATGAATAAAGCTCATTTAACCGCGCGAACCTGACCGGTTAAAGCGATCTAAGCCTCACCCCAACAACCAGACACTGCCACGACTGCCGCACCTTTCGGCAGAAGGAGAATTTGTATGCAAATTAAGGTCAATATTAAAACTCGTATGGCTCAAGCAGGCATCCGCGGCCGCCAATTAGCACCGCTGCTCAATATCACCGAGCCAAATGTCTCCTTGCTCATAAACGGCAAATCTAAATCCATTTCTTACAAGCAGATGGCTGCACTATGCCAGATATTGAACTGCCAGCCCAATGACCTGTTTGAGGTGGTTGAATAAACCAGTGCGCCGCAACTACAACACAGACACAACCATAGAGGTGAGCAAGCATGGATCATAAAGCCGAAAGAGAAAAAATGCGCTACACCCGCGCACAAATCCGTAGTGCGGCGATCATTGCCAAAGAACAGGGCGTGAGCGTGCGCCTGGAGGCCGATGGTTCTTTATCAGTGCAACCTGCACCTCTCACAGACACCTACCCTCTTTTGATTGAACAAAAAAATATAGTGCGGCTGTAATGACCCAATACAAGCGTAAATTACCGCTTCATGTGGTTAGGGAAGTGAGCAGGCATGGCAAAGTCAAATACTTTTACCGGATTGGTAAAGGTGTGCGCGTAAGGCTGCCTGATGATATAAACTCGCGGGAATTCAAAGAAGCATATAAACAAGCTGTAGCTGGATATAAGCTGATAGAAGTTCCGCGGGGTATACCAACACAACCCTACAGCTTGCGCTGGCTTATTGATCGTTATCGTGAAAGCTCTACCTGGAAAGTCTTTTCCAAAGCCACACAACGGCAACGGGAAAACATCTTCATTGAAGCTATCAAACGTTCCAACAATGCACGTTACACAACCATTGACCGCCGCTCGATGGCAATGGCAGTAGAAGCACGCTCTGACACGCCGGCGCAAGCAAACCACTTTCTAAAAGCCATGCGCGGTCTGTTCAGCTGGGCGTTGCAGAATGATTATGTTGCGATTGATCCGACAGCCGGCGTGCTACCCCTGAAATATAAATCAGACGGCTTTGCGCCATGGACGATGGATGATTTGCTTCAGTTTTATGATAGATGGCCGGTGGGAACAAAAGCTCGCCTTGCAGTGGAGTTATTGCTGCATACCGGTTTGCGCAGATCTGATGTTGTTCGAGCCGGTCAACAGCATATGCGCGGAAACATATTCAGTATTAAAACCCAAAAGACCGGGTCACAGATAACGGTAGAGTTTCCTAAAGCACTACTAGATCTGATTTCCGTGACTGAAACTGGCCCTAACTCATTTCTTATCAGTGAATCTGGCAGGTCTTTTGAGACAGCCAGCTTTGGAAACTGGTTCCGAGACCGATGCAACGACGCCAAGATTAACAAAAGTGCACATGGTTTGCGCAAACTCTCTGCAACACTTGCTGCCGAAGCTGGCGCAGCCACACATGAGCTCATGGCACAATATGGTTGGTCTAATGTGAAACAGGCAGAACTCTACACGAAAGGCGCTGACAGAGTGCGCCTTGGAATTAAAAACTCAAAGCGCGTAGCCGACCAGATTGAAAGTGAAATCATTCGGACGCGAAATGAGAAAATTAAAAAGAACTGACCGTAGTGTCACAGTATCGTTCAAAAGAAGAATATGCGCTTGTTAAAAAATAGGCCAGACAAGTTGTCTGGCCTATTCATTTTTATATTAAGTAAAATCACCACTTAAATCTGAAACCAACAGTTCCTTTATACGCATAACTGTCACCAAAGTTTTTAAGGCTGGTGTTGACCGTACCCTCACCATAAATAGAATACTTGTCATCATTCCAATTATAGGAACCACCAAGGCCGATCCCTCCCCACAAGCTTTCGCGCTTACTTGTGAAGCCGACACCACTCACATCAACCTTCGTGCCACTCAAAAATTCATTATAGAGATTGGCAATACCATAGACATAGCTACGGTTCGTTGTTCCCTGATCATTGAGCCACGAATTTTGATAATCTGCTGTAATGCCAAGACGACCCTGCAGACTATCAGCACGATCCTTTGATACATGACCGTTGAACTGATCTGTGAAGCTATCGAAACGCACATTCGAATAAATCAACTGTGCTTGTGGCGTGATAGACCAGTTTTCATTCAGCGTCACTCGTTTACCGAGCTCTGTTGAAACAGCATAGCCTAGTCCATTATTACCATCGACAAGAGAACGCCCTGCCGTTCTGGAACTCAAATCACTATCGTACCATGTGACTTTCGCCTGATTATCAATGTAAAAGCCGTTTTCGCCATACCAAGTCAGAGTGCCGCCAAAACCATAACCATTCGTTTTGATATCGCCATCACCATGCTCTGAGTATACGTCTGCTTTTCCATTCACATAATGAACGGTAACTCCACCGATTAATTTTCCATTTTCGGTTTCATGCAGCAAGCCATCCAATCCGGCCTGCACTTTAAACATATTATAATCGTAATCAGTGCCGGATGTCGTTTCTTTCGAAGTGATCTTAGTATGAGAGCCTTCAATTCGACCCCATATGCCATTTTCTTCAATCAACACACCGGCTTCTTCAGCAGGCGCATATGGCTGAATGGCATCTGCCCCCTGCGTGAGCACCCTGTTACCAGCATTATTCCAGTAACGATTACCCACACGCTGTTGCAAAGTTGGCAGGCCATTCAAGCCCAGAAGCAACTGAGGATAAGCCTCATAAATAGGCACGCCAGCAGTATATTGCTCCTCAGGATCAACTGGCTTGTCAGGTTCATTTAACTGAGAACGCAAATACCAATCATTATCTAAATTCTCTTCACCGTATTCATCGATGGTAGAGGTATTAGCGGGATTGGCTCCTTTATAAAGACCATACGCGTAAGCACCGGCACCAACAACGGTGCGGCCTTTGAACTGATATGCATTGGCAGCAGTACCATCTAGGGCAAAAGCATCATTTGATGTGGTACCGTCATTTATCGAGCGCACAAGCTTGATACCATGCCCTGGCTCTGTTGCGGCTCCCGCATTGCCAGCATCAGTATTCGTAATACGGACAAAGGTCTGTCCTGTTATGGAATGTCCATCATTGATAAGACGGTCGCTATCCGAGCCACTACCGCCCAGAAACGTATCCAGCTGAAGCAACGCGTTACTGCTACCGACATAATCCCCTTTAAGTGTCAGTGTATTGCCAACGACACCGTCAGACAGATTTAAAATACCGGCAGTACTGGCGATATTTCCGGCCAAAGTAAAATCGCCGAAAGCGTCAACTCGCGCCTTATTGGTAAGGTTGAGCTGCGTAAAGGTTGATGTAGTGGATGGAGTGGTTCCGCCCTTCCCCTTCAGCAACCAGACACCGGCCTTATCAAGATTAACGTTAAGGGTGGAAGCAGTATTTGTATTTAACAGCCCCTGCATAGTTCCTTCAGAGAAATTGAAGTTAACCAAACTTCCTCTGTTCGTTGCACCATCCACATTTAAGAGCCATCCATTAGCAGCGCTTGTGAGTGCGCTTTGTGCTCCTCGCACATTCAGCTCATATTCTGCCTGATTATTAGCAACATTGATAAGGTTAGCTGTTTGAGAAGTGGTATTGGCGACTAGATTATTGAATGATGTGATTGTTTTAGCTGGCCCCGATACATCTTTATCGCCACGAATTGAAAGGGCTGTCTGAGCACTTTTAATCGTCGTGCTACTGCTATCTTTATTGGCATCGAGCAATGCACCCTGCCAAATAATATCAACTGTAGCGCTATTGGCTGCATTCAGTGTGTCGAGCACCATAGTGCCATCAGAATACAATTTACCAGAGCCGGTTCCTATGGCTCTTGTCTTACCTATCAGTATGGCATTTGCTCTGCTCGACTGGCTGGTTACCTTGATATTACTGTTATTAAGATGGACCTGTGAATCCCCACCGGAAATATATATACCTACGGCATCATTTCGCTGGGCTTGCAGATCAATGCTCAGGTTCTGCTTTACATCCACATAACCTGATGAACCATTTCCTGAGCTTGCTCCAGCCCCCTGAATGGTACGAATACCAACTAGCAAAGGATAGCTAGGGAAAAGGCCAGCCTGGCTCGCAGAGCTCATTTTTATATCAAGATTATCAAATTCGGCTTTGGAATACATTCCGTTGAATGCAGCGGTTTCGCCTGCATTTACTGAAGAGCCCGCGACAATACCATAATGTTCAAAACGGCCACCACCGAGACTGCCATCATTACCAGACGGCAAATTCAGCATTGTCAGGTTAAGTGTCCCGATCTTCATTGTTGAGCCATGCGAAACACCGGCACCAATTTTCGCAATATGATCGCCAGCTGGTATTGCTGCATTGGCATCTGTTGTAGCGATCGTCAGATTAATCGTTTTTCCGGATGCATCAAAAGTTGAAAGTGTTGTTGGGCTCGCCCCAGATACGGAAATACCGCCACTACCTTTGAGAATAGTGGTGATATCACTGCCGATGGTCATGACATTGTTCTTGCCACCTTGGCTATAAAGCTGAAAACCAAGGTTCCAGACACTGGTATTTCCTATGACCGGAGCGACAGTGTTAATTTCACAGCTGGTTTGATTGATTGAACCATTTGCCCCTAAAGCAAAAGAACCATTAGCGTTTACGGTACAAGCAGCGGCTAGCGCTGCTGAACTGCCAAACACGACCGGCGCCATTGCAAACATCAAAAGCACAGATGCTGAGCTGGTCATTGAGACCAGAGCTGTTTGGGACATGAGAGAATGCTTAAATTTATGCATATGTAATCCCCCAGCAGTACAAGCTTTACCCAACGGAAAAGTAAATTGCTGACTGCATTAAACAGGAGGATTATTTTTCTAATTTTATAAAATGACAATTTAATTTTATAAAAAGGTATTTTTATTCCCGCTTAAGTTGCAAATAAATCACTAATTGTAAACATACGTATTTAAGTGAGTAATTATATTAAGATAAATTATGTCTTCATCATTGATGACGAATTCAATAATTTTATTTGCGCTGTGAGATAAAAATTAAATGACGATGCATATGTTGCCGAATGCAGCATGTGTTTAAACAGAAAACGAGCACAGCTAAACCATTACCACCACAATAAAAAAAGCCTTAGCCATATTTATCTGTACTTTATCAAGACAACATCAAGACTGAGTGCAGGAGTGCATATCAGGGCGCAAAGCACTGGTAGCAAGTGCATTTACATGATTGAGGAGTCAGCGGGGTTGGCACTAGCGGATGATTCAGCGCTGTCGGCATGAATTGACATCCCCCCTCAGCATCCGACGCGCTTGGACCTCCACAAAAAGCAGCCGTTTTTGCCAGCCCTTTTTACAAACTTCATTGCAATGGCCGCAGTGAACATTTGCCTACCAATGCAAACAAATTTCGTAAGTGTGTAAAATAGAGAAATTGCGCTAAATAAAGCTGATAGTTATCGAACTACCCCGCACCACAATGATTGGTGAGGGAATATCCATTAAAATTCTAAATAAAACAATGACTTAAGAAATGGATGGAGGCCTCGCCCGGAATCGAACCGGGGTGCAAGGATTTGCAGTCCTCTGCGTAACCACTCCGCCACGAGGCCATCCGTATGTGGTTGAGTGCTGAATAGGTTAAGCCGATTGACTCGTCAAGCCTCCCTGACACGCTTTCTGTGAAAATTTAAATTTCCTATCAAAATAATGCAGATAGCAGCTCTTTTGTTCACAGCTAACCTATCACTCCCCTGGTGAAAACGGCTTATTCCGGTTTTGATGCCTTTTCAGCACACTTACGGGCTCTGTATTCACGCCACCGGCGTAATAGCCCAACCTCTGATTTCCTTCTGATCCGTCTGATACGGCTGGAATCACGTGATAGAATAATTAACCCAAGCGGCAACATCCAAACGCCAAGCACCGGTAAAAAGCTAAAGACACCTCCGACAACCAGACTGCCGCCTAATGCTCGTCGCAACCAGACCGATTGCGGTAACGGAATCGTTTTTCCAAACAGCTTGATCCGATGCGCTCCACTTACAACGCCATCAGTCTCCTGCTTATTCGCAGTATCATCAATATCACGATCCGGTTTTAACAAGCTGCCTACCCTGCTTATATCTCAGTTCCACAATTAGCTTTTCTATATAAGAACGATTTTTTCCTATAAAATATCGTCACGATTAAATTCGTCATCTCCCAAAACCATATTTTTCAGAACACAGATTCGAATTCTTATCCACTAAGACACTGATTCCGCTAGAATTTACGTGCATCCGCTCAACCTCAACAACTTTAAGATGCGAAAACCTTCCGGTCTGTGGATAGAAAATCATGTTCTTGCTGGATTAAATGCCGAAAATCCGCCCATCTCCACGAATTCAGCTAAAAAGTTGATAAAAAAGCGAAAAGGGGCTTGGCAAATCAGAAAATCATTTGCTATACGCCAAATCGCTGAAAGCAAGAGCACCTGTTCCTCGGTAGCTCAGCGGTAGAGCAACCGGCTGTTAACCGGTTGGTCGCTGGTTCGAATCCGGCCCGGGGAGCCACTCTTTTCTCATAAAGAGCGTGCAAATTTTCCAAACTAAAAATTATATAATTTGCTCTTCTTCCGAAGAGAGCTGGCCACTTTATTACCCTCATCTAAACATCTGAAATAAATGATATTTATCATTTTCTTTCGCTGTTCGGACCCGGCTAATAATCAGAAAAAGCATTTCCTGTCATAAAACTGCTTTTTTCCTGTACAATATCAAAATAAGGGCTTGGCAAGACCATTTTGCGTTGCTATACGGCTGTCATGCAAATGCAGAGCAACTGTTCCTCGGTAGCTCAGCGGTAGAGCAACCGGCTGTTAACCGGTTGGTCGCTGGTTCGAATCCGGCCCGGGGAGCCACTCTTCTTTAAGAGTTTATAAACTACACATTTCCAGACAAATGCCTCACAAGATCTGTTACACACAGCGCTTCATGACGTTTATAAAAATTACTATTCGTCAGAGATTGCATGAATCTCTGACGAATCCTGTTCAGGCATCCGGCTCGCGTAGCCGGTAGCCAACACCTGTCTCTGTCAGAATATAAAACGGCTGATCCGGCGAATCTTCGAGTTTCTGACGCAGCTGGCGAACATAGACGCGCAGATATTGCACATCACTCATGCCGCCCCAGATCTGATTGAGAATATAGCTATGCGTCAGCACCTTGCCTGCATGCTGCACCATGATGCGTAAAATATCATATTCTTTCGGCGAGAGCTTAATCTCCTGCCCTTTGAGACGTACAATGCGTTTAACCAGATCAACCGACAGCTCACCGGTCTGAAAGACCGGCTTTTCGCCCTGCTCCTGCAATTTATGGCGCAGTGCTACACGAATTCGCGCCGCCAGCTCTTTCATACCAAACGGCTTGGTCACGTAATCATCCGCACCAAGCTCAAGCGCCTTGACGATTCCGCTTTCATCTGTGCGGCTGGAAAGAATAATCACTGGCAGATCAATCAGTTCCGAGCGCCACAGAGTCAGAAGATCGTGGCCGGACATATCCGGCAAACCGAGATCCAGCAGCACCAGATCAGGACGGTCATCCCGTATAATCTCTCTGGCGATGGCAGCTGATGGTGCTTCGAGTATCAAAAAACCTTCTGTCCCCAGCCCTACGCGCAAAAGTTTGCGAATTGGCGGCTCATCATCCACCACAAGGATTTTGACGATATTCTGTGTCATTGGGAGGATAGTCCCTCTTCTGTTCCGCTTATCATTTCAGCGCAGCTACTCAGTGGCAACCGAATTGTAAAAACAGCTCCACTACGGCCACCATGATCACTGCGATTGGCAGCGGTAATGGTGCCGCCCAGTGCCTCTGTAAAGCCCTTGCAGATTGCCAGTCCCAGCCCTGTTCCGGCACGCACCTGATCGGTTTTACGCACGCGGTAGAAACTGTCAAAAATACGCGTCTCATCACCTGCCGGTATCCCCGCACCTTCATCACTGATGCGCAATACGATGTCACCCTGCTCCACCTGTCCTGCAATCTGCACAAGGCTGCCTTCAGGCGCATATTTGGCGGCATTATCCAGTAAGTTGAATAATACCTGCTCAAACAACACCGGATCAAGTTTCAGCATCGGCAAATCGGCGGCAATATCGGTTTCAACACGATGATGTTGCAGAATTTTCGCGGCACGCTTCAGCGCACTGCCAACAATGTCGCCCAGATAATGCAGCGATTTATTCGGCTGCATAGCCCCCGATTCAATCCGCGTCATATCCAGCAGGTTGGCGATAAAGCGATTGAGCCGCTCAGACTCATCCACCACAGTTGTCAGCAGTTCCGCACGGTCTTCATCCGGCAAAGAGCCGGAATAACTTTTGAGTGTATCCGCAGCGCCGAGAATAGCGGCCAGCGGCGTTTTCAAATCATGCGAGATCGAGGTCAGCAAGGCCGAGCGCAACCGATCCGCCTCCACTGCCAATTGCGCCCGATCCAGATCATCCACCAGCTGAATACGTGCAATCGCCAAAGCCGCCTGCTCGGCCAAAGCATCAAATAAGCGCTGCTGCTCCGGCGTCAGGATCGGCCCTTGTCGGTCATCATCCAGCCCGACAACGCCGATTGTATCGCCGCCGGTGCGCAGCGGCAGGTAAAGCCGCTTTGCACCAGGCAAAGTATCCGCACCACGTCCGGCCGCATGATCATGCTCCCACGCCCAACGGGCAGCGGCAATATCCGCATCGGCCAGCGTATCATCCGGCGGATAACCGGCACGTACGGAAATAGACGTATTGGCTGTGCCTTCATCTGGCAACAATACAACAACCCGCACTTTCAGCATCGCCGCAATCTGATAGACCGTTGCCCAAAGTACATCCTCCAACGTACCCGCCACCGCCAGTTTTTTACTGAATTGATAAAGGCCTTCCGTTGTCCTTGCACGATTGCTTGCAGCCACGGCCTGACGCTGCACACGCGCGGTCAGATTGCTGGCGACCAGCGCCACGCAAATGAAAAATGCCAGTGCAATCACACTCTCCGGCCCTGCAATATGCAGCGTGTAGAGCGGTGGCAGAAACAGGAAATTGAAAGCAAAGGCACTGACCAGCGAAGCGAATAAAGCGGGTCGCAAACCGGAGGTCACCGCAGTCGCCAACACGGCCATAAGAAACACCAGCGCAATATTGCGTACATCCAGCACATGATCGAGCAAGGTGCCAACAACCAGCGCAATCGCGATATAGCCAAGACTCATCAGGTACGGCCGCAGTGAAAACGCCTTCTCCTCAGCGGTTGCCACTTGCCGCACCGGCACGGCATCTTGCTGGCTGCCGGAAATAATATGGATACTGAGATTACCGGCCTTGCGGATCAGATCATGAGAGACCGAGCCCTCAAAAATCTCGCGCAGACGCGGCTTATTCGGCTTACCGATTACGATATGACTGAAATTATGTGCCAAAGCATAATTGATAATATCCTGCGCCACATCATGGCCGGTGAGTGTGATGATTTCACCGCCGAGTTGCTCTGCCAGCCGTGAGGTGGCGGCAATACGGTCTTTCTCTTCTTCCGAGAGTGTTGCTGCGCGGGATGTCTCCACATAGAGCGCTGTCCACGGCGTACGCAGCCGGTCTGCCTGTCTGCGCGCATAGCGGATCAGTGCCGCGCCATGCGGTTGCTCATCAATACAAACCAGCACACGCTCACCCGCCGACCACGGACCCGAAATGGCATTGGCCTGCATATGGCTGAGCAACTGATCATCCACACGCTGCGCTGTGCGCCGCAAGGCAAGTTCGCGCAAGGCGGTGAGATTTCCGGCAGAGAAGTAATTCTGTGTTGCACGCTTCGCCGTTTTAGGCAGATAGACCTTGCCTTCTTTCAAACGCTTAATCAGGTCTTCCGGCGTAATATCGACAATCTCAATATCATCGGCGCGATCGATAATACTGTCTGGCAAGGTTTCGCGCACGCGGATACGGGTGATCTGCGCCACCACATCATTGAGGCTCTCGACATGCTGAATATTCAGCGTCGTATAAACATCAATGCCGTTGGCCAAGAGTTCTTCAACATCGAGATAGCGCTTGGGGTGGCGACTGCCCGGTGCATTGGTATGCGCCAGTTCATCCACAAGCACCAGCTTGGGGCGACGCGCCAGTACAGCGTCGAGATCCATCTCCTCAAGCACATGGCCTTTATAATCAACACGTGCACGGGGAATAATCTCATAGCCCTCGGTCAGTGCCTGTGTTTCCTGACGACCATGGGTCTCGACAACCCCGATCACCACATCCTCGCCGTCAGCCAAAAGACTGCGGCCGGACATCAGCATTTCATAGGTTTTACCAACGCCCGGAGCCGCCCCGAGAAAAATCTTGAGGCGGCCGCGTGTTTCCTGTTCGGCTTTGGCGAGCAGCGCATCCGGTGACGGTCTGTTGTCACCATTGCGCATACTTTCCTGCAGCTGACTGTCATCATTCATCAATTATGATCCGGACTCTGCATGTTCTGTCTTATTTAACCTGATCCAGTGCGAGATTAAGCGCAAGCACATTCACAACCGGCTCGCCGAGCACACCCAGCAAACGCTCCTGTATATGCGCATCAACCAGTGTCTTGAGTTTGGCCTCATCCAATCCGCGTGTCTTGGCAATACGCGATATCTGGAACAAAGCCGCTTCCGGCGTGATATGCGGATCAAGCCCGCTGCCGGATGCTGTCACCAGATCAACAGGCACCGGCTGATTTGGATTCTCTGCCTGCAGCTTAGTTACATCGGCCTTTACACGATCCAGTAATGCTGCGCTGGTTGGCGCCAGATTGGAACCGCCGGAGGATGCAGCATTATAGCCTTCTCCTGCTGCACTTGGACGACCGTGGAAATAACGATCAGACGTAAATTGCTGGCCGATCAGGGATGAGCCGATCACCTTATTGTCCTTCACGATCAGACTACCATTGGCCTGAGAGGGAAACAGGGTCTGCGCCACGCTGGTCATAACCAGCGGATAGGCAATACCGGTGATTACGGTCAGACTGACAATCATCACCACAGCAGGACGTAATTGTTTCAACATGGGTTTATTCCTTACACCAGAGCCAGAGCGATAATCGCCATATCAATCAGCTTGATCGCTACGAAAGGTACGATAATCCCGCCAAGACCGTAGATCATCAGATTGCGGCTCAGCAGTGCTCCCGCACCAACCGCCTGATATTTAACCCCGCGCAGCGACAACGGGATCAGCGCCACGATAATCAGCGCATTGAAGATAATGGCCGAGAGAATGGCACTCTGCGGGCTATGCAGCCCCATAATATTCAGCACGCCAAGTTGCGGGTAGAAAGCGAGGAACATTGCCGGAATAATCGCGAAATATTTGGCAATATCATTGGCAATCGAGAAGGTTGTCAACGCACCGCGTGTCATCAGCAATTGCTTGCCGATTTCCACAATCTCGATCAGCTTGGTCGGATCACTATCAAGATCGACCATGTTCCCTGCTTCACGCGCAGCTACCGTACCGGTATTCATCGCCACGCCCACATCAGCCTGTGCCAGTGCCGGCGCATCATTGGTACCGTCACCGCACATTGCCACCAGCTTGCCCTTGGCCTGCTCCTCACGGATCAGCGACAGCTTATTCTCCGGAGTGGCTTGCGCAAGGAAGTCATCCACGCCCGCTTCTGCGGCAATCGCCGCAGCCGTCATCGGATTATCACCGGTAATCATCACCGTGCGGATGCCCATGCGGCGCAGTTCTGCAAAACGCTCACGGATACCGCCTTTGACAATATCCTTCAGCGAGACAACGCCCATCAGTTGCCCGTCTTTGACCACAGCCAGCGGCGTACCGCCCGCCTTGGCAATCTGCGCGGCAATCGACTGGATTTCCTGTAGCTGGGCAGGTGTAGAAGCTTTACTGCCTTCCGCCTCAACATATTTCAGCACCGCATCCACCGCGCCTTTGCGAATGATACTACCATCCACATCGACGCCGCTCATCCGGCTTTGTGCGGTGAAAGGCACAAAGCTTGCATGGAGGCTTGCCATATCGCGGGCACGGATACCGTATTTCTCTTTAGCCAGCACAACGATGGAGCGACCTTCTGGTGTCTCGTCGGCAAGTGAGGCAAGCTGCGCCGCATCAGCCAATTGCTGTTCGCTGACACCTGTAATGGCACGAAACTCTGTCGCCTGACGGTTACCAAGCGTAATTGTGCCGGTTTTATCCAAGAGCAGCGTATCCACGTCACCGGCAGCTTCCACCGCACGGCCGGACATAGCCAGCACATTGAAGCGCACCAAGCGATCCATACCGGCAATACCGATGGCGGAGAGCAAAGCGCCGATAGTGGTCGGGATCAGCGTGACGAACAAAGCCACCAGCACAATCACCGGCACTGAACCGCCCGCATAAGTGGCGAAACTCGGAATGGTTACGACAGCCAGCACGAAGATCAGCGTCATACCGGCAAGCAGAATGTTCAGTGCAATCTCATTGGGTGTCTTCTGGCGTTCTGCGCCTTCTACCAATGAGATCATCCGGTCAATAAAGGTCGATCCGGCAGCAGCGGTAATACGCACCCGTATCCAGTCGGACAGCACCTGCGTACCACCGGTGACAGCTGAACGGTCACCGCCGGATTCACGGATTACCGGCGCGGATTCACCGGTGATAGCCGCCTCATTCACCGAGGCCACACCTTCGATAACCTCACCGTCGGAAGGAATAATGTCTCCGGCTTCCACCAACACAATATCGCCAACTTTAAGGCTGTTGCCCGCAATAACCGTATAATTGGTCTTGCTGTCACCACTCAGCAATTTTGCTTCGGTTTCGGTACGGGTGCGGCGCAGAGATTCCGCCTGTGCTTTACCACGCCCTTCAGCCACCGCTTCGGCAAAATTGGCAAACAGAATAGTAAACCACAGCCACAGAATAATCTGGAACGAGAAGCCCAGATCAGAGCCGCCGCTTGCCATATCTTTGATAAACAGCACAGTCGTCAACAGTGTGACAACGGCAACGACAAACATCACCGGATTTTTAGCGAGGCTTCGCGGATCGAGTTTGCGAAAAGCGCCGCCTATCGCAGGCAACAGGATTTTGGCATCCAGAATACTGGAAGATTTTGACTGGCTCATGAGAGCCCTCCGTCTGAATTTATGCAGTTAATTTTCAAACTACATAGAAATTTCATGGAAATAGAGTGATAAGTTAATGTGTTAACTTAAACTCCGGTCAGCGCCTTCACGAGAAAAACACCGGCCAGCATCGCCAGCACAAGGATCAGCATAATACTGGTGAGTTTCGGGCAATCTTCCTTTTTCACACCGCGCGGATTTTGTTTTTGCGCGGCGTTGGAGCCGCACAGATTTTTCTTCTGTGCAGTATTGGAGCAGAATAATTGCTTCATCAGAAAAGAATTCTTCGCCATCACGCACCTTTAAAACAGCTGACCGGAGAGCATTGCGAAATGCTCGACAACCGGCCCCAGCGCCAAGGCCGGAAAGAAAGTCAAACCGCCGACAATCATTGTCACGCCAAAGACCAGACCAACAAACAACGGGCCAGTGGTCGGCAATGTACCGGCCGAGGCAGGAACGGTTTTCTTGGCGGCCAGCGAACCGGCAATCGCCAGCACCGGCACAATCAGCAAAAAGCGCCCCATCAGCATCGCAAAACCAATGGTGAGATTGTAGAAAGGCGTATTGGCATTGAGACCGGCAAAGGCACTGCCGTTATTGTTGGCACCGGAAGAGTAAGCGTAGAGTACTTCGCTAAAGCCGTGCGGGCCTGCATCCTGAATGCTCGACAGCCCTTGCGGCAAAACCACAGCCAGTGCAGCAAAACCGAGAATGGCAAGCGATGGTCCGAGCGTGGCCAGCAGGCTCATCTTGACCTCTTTGGCCTCGATTTTCTTGCCCAGATATTCCGGTGTGCGGCCAACCATCAGACCGGCAATAAAGATTGCCAGAATGAAGAACAGCAACATGCCGTAGATACCGGCACCAATACCGCCGAGATTAGGGATCTGCATGTTAAACATTGGCACCAAACCACCGAGTGGCATCAGGCTGTCATGCATATTATTGACCGCACCGGTAGAGGCAGCCGTGGTCACTTCTGAGAACAGCGCCGACAGCGCAATGCCAAAGCGCGCTTCTTTGCCTTCCATATTGCCGCCGACAGTGCCCAGAGCCTGCATCAGCGGATTACCGCTGGCTTCAGCCCAATAGAGCACCGATGTTCCCAGAACCACCAGCACGCCAAAGACGGCAAACAGCACCCAGCCCTGACGTTGATTGCCGACCATACGGCCGAACACATTGGTCATGGCGGTAGAGATCACGAAAATCGACAGCAGATGAATAAGATTGGTCAGCGCCGTCGGGTTTTCAAACGGATGCGCTGAGTTGGCATTGAAGAAGCCACCGCCATTAGTACCCAGATGTTTGATAATCATCTGCGAGGCCACAGGCCCCTGTGCAATGGTCTGCTGCACGCCTTCCAGCGTGGTCGCAAGCGTATAGGCATTGAGATTTTGCGGAACGCCCTGCCACACCAGTACAAGCGTGCCGATAATGCAGATAGGCAGCAGAACATAGAGCGTGGCGCGGGTCAGATCGACCCAGAAATTGCCGATTGTATTGCTCGAAGAACGGGCAAAACCACGGGTAATTGCCATAGCACCGGCAATCCCTACCGCAGCAGAAACAAAGTTCTGCACCGTGATACCGGCCATCTGGGTGAAATAGCTCATCGTGCTTTCACCGCTATAACCCTGCCAGTTGGTATTGGTCATGAAGCTGATTGCCGTATTAAAGGCAGATGTCGGCTCCACAGCCTGCATACCCGCAGGATTATAAGGCAATGCACCTTGCAGACGCTGCAACAGATAGAGCACCACAAAACCGGCAATGCTGAACATCAGCAGCGATGCCGCATAGACTGTCCAGTGTTGCTCTTCTTTTTCATGGGTTCCGGCCAGTCTGTAGAGGCCGCGCTCAACCGGTGCAATTACCGGCGAAAGGAAGGTTCGTTCACCGGTGAACACGCGGGTCAGATAACCACCGACCGGTTTCACCAGCAGAATTGTGAGCCCGAACAGGATCGCAATCTGCAATATTCCGTTGAAAGTCATTGGAAGATACTTTCCGCTTTCATGACAATATGGGGTTAGAAGCGCTCAGGTCGTGCCAGTGCGTAAAGCAGATAGAGGCTGAGCAATGCGGCAACCGAGCCGCCGAGAACATAATCAAACCACATGGCGCGTCCTCACAGCCGGTCGCAAACAAGGGCGTAGAAATAGGACAAGCCGATAAATCCGGCGCCTGCGGCAATCATGATGACATCCATTTTTCGAACTCCTGAATTTCAGCCGGTGCAGATGCAACGGCTGCTTCCGGCGCACCGCTAAAGGCGGGACGAGCCGAAATCAGGCGGAATTATGGTGCAAAAATGCATAGTGGTTCGAGAGAGGGAAATGATAAGAGATATAAAAATCTCATATATAAAATGCGTTTTTTAAGTGAGGTTCCGCACAGAACCCAAGCATTTCCGAGTATGCAAAACTTGCATAACATTCAGAAAACAAAGCATTGGCTCTCAGAGCTATTTTTACATAGCTTCAATGACATCAGATTCCTGTAAATTCTAACGCTAAGGAATGCGTTGTGAGCCGAATTGTATATGTAAACGGTGCCTATGTCCCTGAAGAAGAAGCCAAAATCTCGGTATTCGACCGCGGATTCGTTTTTGGCGACGGCATTTATGAAGTCAGTGCAGTTATCGATGGCAAGCTCGTTGATAATGACGCCCATATGGCACGCCTTGGCCGTTCCCTCAAAATGATTGATGTTCCGGCGCCAATGAGCGACGAAGACATCATTGCCATGCAGAACGAGCTGATCAAGCGCAACAACCTCACCGAAGGTGTGGTCTATATGCAGATCACCCGTGGTGCCGCTGACCGCGACTTCGTTTACAGCAAAGATATGACACCATCACTGGTCGCTTATACGCAGGTTAAAAACCTGACTGCATCTGCTGCCCAGAAAAACGGTATTGCCATTCACGTCGTTGAAGATATCCGCTGGCAGCGCCGCGACATTAAAACAGTGATGTTGCTCGCACAGGTACTTGCCAAGCAGGAAGCAACCGCCCATGGTTGTCAGGACGCATGGATGCAGGAAGACGGCTATATCACTGAAGGTGCCTCCTCCAGCGCATTCATCATCACTGAAGCAGGCACACTGATCGTGCGCCCGAACTCCAACGCAATTCTGCCGGGCTGCACACGTATTGCCATGCTGAAAATTGCTGAAGAGCAGAATCTGAAGGTTGAAGATCGCCGCTTTACCCTTGAAGAAGCCTTCAAAGCAAAAGAAGCGTTCCAGACCAGTGCTTCCGGTTTCGTAACACCGGTTGTGAAGATTGCAGGTACTGTGATTGCTGATGGCAAGCCAGGTCCGATTACCCGCAGTCTGCAGGAGAAATATATCGAAGTTGCTAAAGCAGTTTAGAAAAAGTGGGAACCGGTTTTTCGTTAAAAACTGCGTTTCAAAAAACTTTCGGCTTAAACTTTAGCCTTCGGGATACTGAGTTTTATCCGGCCATAATTCAGAAGCTTTGGCCGGATACCGTTATGATCGCAAGCGCCCCACAAACGGCTTGTTCTTTTGGGCCTCCCCCGGAACAGGCTGTTTAATTTCCTTGGCTCTGATCATATGTCGGGCATTAGCACCACACTGAAACGGCAGTCTTGCCGCAGAAGTGAAATTGCCGTTTCTTTTTAATGCCTGATGATAATGCACTGACAGCCCACCGGAATCCGGTCGGGCTGTCATTCTTTATCTGGAGAAACTTGGCTTTATCTGCCGATAACTTGGCTTTATCTACTCCACATTGGCTTATCTGCACCTTACCGGCCTGCATTTACGGATTTAGAGGAATATTCCATGACAGCTTCAGCACGCGATTTTGGTATTGTTTGCGGCACCATGCCGACCGGCACACATAATGCGATTACCGATGTTCCGGGCGTTAAAGTCGGTCACATCACAATCCGTGAAGGCAATATCAATACCGGCATTACAGCGATTCTGCCTCATGACGGCAATATGTTCCGCCAAAAAGTTCTGGCTGCTTCCGAATCCATCAACGGTTTTGGTAAAAGCGCCGGCCTCGTACAGGTCAATGAACTTGGCTCGCTGGAAACACCAATTCTGCTGACCAATACGCTCAGTGTCGGCACCTGTGTCAATGCGCTGATCAAACACGCGGTTGCTGCCAACAGCGATATCGGCCGCACCACTTCAACCGTCAATGCGGTTGTCGGTGAATGCAATGACGGCCCGCTCAATGACATTCAGGCAATGGCTGTGACGGAAGACCACGCCTATGCGGCACTGGACGCAGCCACCACCGGCGCTGTTGCTCAGGGCAATGTCGGTGCTGGCACCGGCATGACCTGCTTTGGCTTCAAAGGCGGGATCGGCACATCTTCCCGCCGCATCAAGCTTGATGACAAGGACTATCACCTAGGCACGCTGGTTCTATCCAATTTTGGCCGTAAGGGTGATCTGACATTGCCGGATGGTCGTCACCCGACACCGGATTTTCCTGATCAACCGGAAAAAGGTTCGATCATGATGATCATGGCCACGGACATTCCGCTGGAGCATCGCCAGCTTCAGCGTGTCATTCGTCGCTGCGGCGCAGGTATTGCACGTCTTGGTGCATTCTGGGGTCATGGCAGCGGTGATATCGTAATTGGCTTCACCACCGGTAACACCATGGATCATGATCAGAAATCCGATTTGGTGACCATGCACGCATTGAACGAAGACAAGATTGATCAGCTGTTCCGCGCGGCAACCGAATCTACACAGGAAGCTATTCTCAACTCCATGTGCGCAGCAGAAAGCTTTACCGGCCGCGACGGCAACAGCCGCAAATCACTGGCAGACTGGTTAAAGCTGAATAGCTGAGACTGTCTTTGATGAGAAAAACAAAAAAGCCTGCGGTGTAACTCACAGCAGGCTTTTTATTTATGTGCTAACTATCAGCAACACATCGGCATTGGCTTTAAGCGTATTGCTGACCGTACACATGGCTTCCGCTGTCTCGGCCAGTTCATGTGTCTCAGCTTCAGACAAATCACCTGTGACCCGAAACTGCACATCAAACCGCGTAATACGATAAGGTTCCTGCGCTGTCTTTTCACCACTGACCTGAACCTCATAGGCACTGATCCGCTCGATCAAACCGAGCTTACGTGCACCAATACGGGCGCTCATCACCAGACAGGCAGACAGAGACGCATAAAGCAGATCAATCGCGTTGAAACCCACGCCGGACACGGTATTTTCCAGCGTCAGTTCTCCGCCGGTCAATGAGCGGATAACCGGCTTTTCCTGACCTTGCAGTGTCGCTGTCGCGCCGGTTTCTCGGGTGCGTATGCCTAAACCTACCATATTACTCTTCCGGTTTCAGTCCCGCAGCCTCTGCCAGTAATTTAAAGGAATGTAAACGTGCCTGATGATCAAAAATCTGCGCTGTAACCATCAGCTCGTCAACACCGGTACGCTCGACAAATGCATCCATCTGCTTGCGTATGGTTACCTTATCACCGACAGCAGAACAGGAAAGCGCTGCCCTGATGCTCGGCACAAATCGCGGATCAAGATTTTCCTCATAGCCTTCCACCGGCGGCGGCAACTGCCCTGCATTACCGGTGCGTAAATTCACAAATGCCTGCTGGATTGATGAGAACAGCAAGCGTGCTTCATCATCCGTATCAGCTGCGAAGACGTTAAATCCGGCCATCACATATGGCTTATCGAGATATTGCGACGGCTCGAAACGATGGCGGTATAATGCAACCGCATCATCCAGATCTCCCGGTGCAAAATGCGAAGCAAAAGCATAAGGCAGGCCGAGCATCGCGGCCAGTTGTGCACCGAACAGGCTGGAACCAAGAATCCATACCGGCACATTCAGACCCGAGCCCGGATAGGCACGCACACGTTGCTCTGTCGTCGGCTCACCGAAATAGCCGAGCAGTTCCACAACATCCTGCGGGAAGGATTGTGCATCAGAGCTTGAGTTGCGGCGCAAAGCATAGGATGTCACCTGATCTGTGCCCGGTGCGCGCCCCAGACCTAAATCAATACGGTTCGGATAAAGCGATGCCAATGTGCCGAACTGTTCGGCAATAACCAATGGCGAATGGTTTGGCAGCATGATTCCGCCTGCCCCCACCCGTATGCTCTTGGTGGCACCGGCCACATGGCCGATCAGCACCGAAGTGGCAGCACTGGCAATGCCCGGCATATTATGATGTTCGGCCAGCCAATAACGGTGAAAGCCGTGTTTTTCTGTGTGTTGGGCAAGCTCAACAGTATTCTGCATGGCCTGCGCTGCGGTGCTGCCGAGGGTGATCGGCGCCAGATCAAGTACGGATAATTTTGTCATGCCCTCATATATATAGCAGAGACTACAAAATACCAGAGTGCAAAATCACAAGCCTGATTATTTTCCTCAAATTTCGCGCAAATGTGATCTGCACTCCCTGCCAAACAAAAAAGGCCGGTCACAGGGACCGGCCTTTGCTTTATTATTCTCTGTCACATCAATGGTGAGCAGATTGTACTTCTGCCTTTAGCTCTTCTTCTGTCGGCACCGAAACCAGAGGTTTAACAGTCTTCGCAGAAATCAGAGTGTAGAACATTGGCACCACAAACAGTGTGAACACTGTACCCACAACCAGACCGGTAAAGATCACCAGCCCCATCGCCTGACGGGCAGCAGCACCAGCACCGGATGCCGTCATCAGAGGTACAACACCGAGCGCCATAGCCGCAGTTGTCATCAGGATCGGACGCAGACGGGTTTTAGCCGAAGCGATAATCGCATCGTGACGGCTCAGTCCGTGTTCATGGCGCTGCTGATTGGCGAACTCCACCATCAGAATACCATGCTTGGTAATCAACCCGACAAGGGTAATCAGACCAACCTGCGTATAAATGTTCAGCGTACCCAAACCGAGGTTCAGCGGTACAACCGCACCGAAAATCGACAGCGGAACAGTCATCATAATGATGAACGGATCGCGGAAGCTTTCAAACTGCGCAGCCAGAACCAGATAGATCACAATAACAGCCAGGGCAAAGGCAATCATAATTGTATTACCCTGTTCAACTTCCAGACGGGACTGACCCGCATAGTCGATGAAGAAGCCATCAGGCAGTTTGGCATTAGCAATATCAACAATCGTTTTCAGACCATCACCCGTGGTAACACCAGGCATAGGCAGAGCCGAAATTGTTGAAGAGTTCAGCTGGTTAAACTGCTCAATTGCGATTGGTGAAGCGTTACTGGTGATTTTAACGACAGCAGACAGCGGCACCATATCGCCGGTAGAACTGCGGACATAAAACTCACCGAGCTTCGACGGGTTACGACGAAATTCATCCGGAACCTGCATGATAATATCATAGCTGTTATTATCACGGTCGAACTGGGCAATTTTACCACCACCGGTCATCAGACCAAGGGTCGCACCGATTTCACTGACTGTAACACCCATTGTCGATGCGCGTTCACGATCAACTTCGATTGTTGTCTGCGGAGCATTAAAGGACAGGGAGTTCTGAACAATAATGAACTGTCCGGAAGCCTGTGCTTCGTTCTTGATCTCTTCAGAAATATCGAAGACCTGATTGGAGGAACCGGTTGACTGAATAGCAATCGAGATCGGCAGACCACCACCGGTACCCGGCAGCGACGGCGGCGCAAAGATGAAGGCCCGTACACCGGTCACATCTTTAATACGCGCAGTCAGGTCTTCCTGAATCTGTTTCTGCGAACGGTCACGCTGTCCCCAGTCTTTCAAAGCCCAGAGTGCAATCGCTTCATTCGTTGCACCCAAACCGGTAACGTTAAAGCGGGCACGCAACTCAGGCAGATCTTTGGTCAATTCGTCGATCTGGTCTGTGTAGAGT
This sequence comes from Hyphomicrobiales bacterium, assembly GCA_900470735.1. Classification (GTDB taxonomy): domain Bacteria; phylum Pseudomonadota; class Alphaproteobacteria; order Rhizobiales; family Rhizobiaceae; genus Pseudochrobactrum. The sequence goes on from UCCC01000002.1 coordinate 63,347, forward strand.
CTTGTATAATCCGTTGTTGCATATTCAGGCGCTGTTACGAGCGAGAACAATGCACCGGAATCTTCTTCTGGTTCCAACTCGGACGAAGTGTTCATAAACAGGAACGCCATCAGCGCCATCAAGCTTACAACCACAGTCATCGTCACCGGACGATAGTTCAGAGAACCGGAAACCCAGCGTTCGTAGCCATTTTCAAAGCGGCTGAACAAGCGGTCAACAGTTTTAGCAAAACGGCTAGGCTCACCATGGGTCAACATGCGCGAACACATCATCGGTGAGATGGTCAACGCCGCAATACCGGAAAGAATAACCGCACCAGCCAGCGTGAAAGCAAATTCACGGAACAGCGCACCGGTCAGACCACCGGTAAAGCCGAGCGGTGCAAACACCGCAGCCAGTGTAATGGTCATCGCCACGATAGAAGAGGTAATTTCTTTCATGCCCACAAAGGAAGCATGAATAGGTGTCAGACCTTCTTCAATATGACGGTGAATGTTTTCAAGAACCACGATCGCGTCATCCACCACCAGACCAATGGCGAGAACCATAGCCAGCAATGACAACAGGTTGATCGAGAACCCGAGAACGAACAGGAAGAAACACACACCGATCAGCGAGATCGGAATAGTAACAATCGGAATCAGAACCGAACGGAACGAACCAAGGAACAGCAGGATCACGAGAACAACAATGATCATAGCTTCTGCAATGGTTTTGAAAACTTCCTTAATCGAGGAAGAAATCTGTTCCGTCGCATCATAAACCATGATGATGTTCATGCCCTGCGGCAGGCTTTCCTGAATGCTCGGCAGCTCCTTATGAACGGCGGTTGCCATATCAATCGGGTTAGCCGAAGGCGTCGGGAACACACCAATAAATGTACCGCTGGAGCCGTTAAACGACACAACAGTATCCGTACTTTTTGCCGCCAGTTCTACACTGGCAACATCGCGCAGACGGATAATGTCCGAGCCATTCGCACGTACCGGCATTTCCGCAAAAGTCTCTGGTGTCTGCAAAGTTGAATGCAGAGTAATCGAGCTTGCGTAATACTCGTTTTTGGTTTTACCCGGTGCCGACAGGAAGTTGGACGCTTTAATCGCAGCCAAAACCTCTGAAGCAGTCACATTACGCGCAGCCATGCGAATAGGATCAACCCATACGCGCATCGAATATTCTTGACCACCAAGGATCTGCGCATCAGCCACACCTTCAATGGTGGACATACGCGGACGGATCACGCGGTCAATATACTCTGTAATCTGCTCATTGGACATATTCGGATTTTGCACAGCAAGATACATGGTCGCAAAAGACTGACCTGTACCCTTGGCAATCACCGGATCTTCAGATTCAGATGGCAGATCGCCACGCACCTGATTAACCTTGGAGATAACTTCGGTAAGCGCGGCATCAGGATTGGCGCCGAGCTTCATCTGCACGGTTACTGTACTGACAGACTGGCTACTTTTAGAGGTAACGTAGTCAATATCTTCCGTTGTTGCGACAGCCTTAGCAATCGGTGCAGTAATAAAGCCCTGAATAAGCTCACCACTCGCACCCGGATAGGATGTTGTAACAGTAATAACTGTTTCATCCACTTCCGGATACTGACGCACCGAAAGGTTGAAGATCCCCTGCAAGCCGAGCAGGATAATCATCAGCGAGACAACGATCGAAAGAACGGGCCTGCGTATGAAAATATCGGAAAAGCTCATCTCTCGACCTTATTTCTTAATCTGGGCATCCGCTGGATTAACTTCGTTATTGATATGGGCAGACATCCCGTTGCTAAGACGGTTCTGACCAGAAGTCACAACAACATCGCCATCTTTAACGCCGCTCAGAATTTCAACATTGTTACCGGTACGACGGCCAAGCTTCACAAAGATCTGATGCAAAACCAGATCATCAGCTTTTTCAGCTGTGTCAGCAGCAGCATTTTTGTCTGCTTCTTTTTTGACAACTGTGAAAACATAATCGCCATAAAGACTGGTCACGACAGTGGTCAGCGGCAGGATGACGACATTGTCTTCTTCAGGAAGAATAACGCGAACCTGTACGAACTGCCCCGGAACCAAAGATTTATCGGAATTATCGACCTGAGCTTGAACAGATACCAGACGACTTGCAGGATCAATCTTCGGATCGATACCAACGATTTTACCTTTGAAAGCGTAATCCTCAGCCGATGCACCAATATGAACTTCCTGTCCCATGGACAGGTTTTTCAATTCCTGTTCCGGAACACTGAAATCCACACGCATGGTGTCAACATTCTGCAATGTAGCGACAACAGTGCCAGGAGCCATAAACTGACCGATATCAACGCGCGAAATACCGATAACACCGGAGAAAGGTGCGATCAGACGCTTCAGATCAAGCGTTGCCTGTGCTTTTGCTACATTTGCCTTTGCGGATGACAGAGCTGCGGCTGTTGTATCCACATTAGATACAGCACCTACACCTTGTGTGCGCAGAGTTTGTGCACGCTTATAATTTTGTTCACTCAGTTCAGCTTCAGCTTTGGTGGCTACCAGATCGGCCTTCTGAATTTCATCGTCCAGCTGCACCAAAAGATCGCCTTTTTTAACAATCTGATTTGGCTTGAACATGATTTCCTTGACGATACCGTCAATCTGGAAAGTCAGATTAACACCGTCTTCAGCACGGGCAGAACCGAGTGCCTCGATACCAGGCAACCATTTTCCTGGCTTAACGTCGATAGTTGAAACAGCTTGGGATGGCTGCTTCATATTCGCAAAATAGTCTTTAATCGCCTGAGCACGGAACAGGTTATAACCAACCAGACCTCCGCCTATAATAACAAGCAATATGATTGCGATGATGAAACGTTTAATCATCTTATGTGGCACTCCTGCCGCAGAATGGATACAGAACGGAACATGTCCAATCGGCATGGCTGGACATACGTTAACACTAAATAGGGTGCGATAACTGTACGTTAAGCTGAAAATTGTCAACTCATGCTTGGTCACGCTATGGTCATCAGTATTGTCCGGTAATGGGATTACCGTTTTTTATCAGCCTGTTTTGTAACAAGTGTTTCAGGCTCAACACATACTCAACTCATGGACTGAGGGGCAGAATAGTCTGTTTTTATTGTTTTTCGGATCAAGATTGTGTCAAGAAACAACAAATTCATCTCCGTTCATTATAAAAACTATCATATTTCACGGTTTTGTCAGGAGTTTAGACTAAAAAACCGATTTTTACACCTTATATTATCGCCCGCTAACCGGCTGCTATCACTCACGAAATTGTTATGAATTTTTAGAGCAATATCTCAACCGCAATGGAGGTTTTGGCTTTGAGGGCTAGTTTCAGATGAACCATTTTATGTCATGATTCAATGTTAAGGATGAAGACGGGGCGGAATTAAAACAATTCCGGCCGGTTATAAAACGGAAGATATTCTTATTATGGTGACAATCCGCAAGGTAGTTTTTCCAATCATTCTTTCCGGCATTGCAATGAGCTTTACAGCTCCGGCTTTTGCCGTAGAAAACGGATTGAAGAACAAGGCACAAACAGACCAACCTGCACCGGATTATTCTCTGCCCGGCGTCAAAGCTGCCAAGCCGATTGTCAGCCCTGTGCAACCTGAGCCGGATAATGCTTCTACAAACAAAAATCCGGACGGCAGCTTCAATATCGGTAACACGCGCGTCAAAATCAGCGGTGACATCACTGTCGACATCGGCACAGGTAACGGCCTAAACAGATCCAATAAATAACACAGTGTTTTTTTGAATAGAAAAGCCGCAGAGACCAGTCAGTCTTTGCGGCTTTTTTATTTCCTACGCTTTCAGCAACGTCATACCTGAAACGGCATGTCTGCTCTCCGGCGTAAAGATCGGATCAGCGGGACAATAAACATCCCTGCCCCGATAAGAGCTGATTAGCTGTTAACAGCGTCTTTCAGGCCTTTACCAGCCGAGAATTTTGGTACGTTACGGGCAGCAATTTCAACTTCTTTACCGGTCGATGGGTTGCGACCTGTGGAAGCTGCACGATGTGACACTGAGAAAATACCAAAACCTGGCAGACGAACTTCGCCGCCTTCTTTCAATGTACCGGTGACGGATTCAAGCACAGCGTCAACGGCAGAAGCGGCATCAGTCTTGGTGAGACCGGACTTTTCTGCAACGGCAGCAACCAGTTCATTTTTGTTCATCAGGTAATTCCTTTCGTTTTTTTCCGCTGGTTACGACTCAGCCGGATTGGCGAAGTTTATTCAAAGAAACAGACGAACCAAGCTAAGTTTTCACTCCGGAGCCTTAAAAAACAGGGTTAAACACAGAAATAAGCCCTGAAAACCGGCATTTTCGTTCCGACGCAACCACAGGCTTTATATTTTTAGTCCGCAACGACCAAAGAAACTGCCTGCGGCGAATCTGTCGCACATCACAACAGACACTCAAAGCACGGCACTCTGGTACCGCAGAATGCTCCGCGGCTTCTCCAACACTCTGTCTTATTACAACGCACAAAAAAAGCGGCCGAAGCCGCTTTTCTACTTTCAGATCGAATACCAAAGATCGGGTACAGATTATTAGCCGTGAATTTTAGCGGCGATTTCTGCAACGCGCTTACCCTGGAAACGGGCACCTTCGAGTTCAGTTTCCGAAGGCTGACGGGAACCATCACCATCAGCAGTGGTTGTCATACCATAAGGCGCACCGCCACGAACAACATCATTACCGAGCTGGCCCTGGAAAGCATAGGACAGCGGAACGATGATCATGCCATGGTGCTGAAGCTGCCACTGAGTGGAGATCAGAGCCAGTTCCTGACCACCGTGCTGAGTTGCGGAAGAAGCCATAACCGAACCAACTTTGTTCAGCAAAGCGCCTTTTGCCCACAGACCGCCGGTCTGGTCGAAGAAGTTTTTCAGCTGCGAAGACATGGTGCCGAAACGCGAAGACACACCAACGATGATTGCATCGTAGTTTTCCAGATCAGCAGGCGTCGCAATTTCTGCTTCCTGATCCAGTTTAAAACCGGAAGCCTTAGCAACTTCAGCTGGCACCAGCTCTGCTACGCGCTTGATATCAACCTGAGCACCGGCTTCACGCGCACCTTCTGCAGCGGCTTTTGCCATCTGTTCCATGTGACCATAAGCGGAATAATACAGTACGAGAACCTTAGCCATATTCAATTAATCTCCGTTAGCTGTGTCCTGCATTCGTTTCACGGCACCGGGCCGTGCAAATGCCAATCAAATTCTAAGCTGTATTTAATACAGAAATTTAAATTGACCAGTCACAGGATGCAGGACGCACTGTTCAATATTCAGGACAATGCGCTACACTCGCAACAATAGATGAACACGGCATCACTTGACGATACCGGCTTTGTCCGTTCATGGTCTCTCTATAAATGGAGTCTCCCATGACAAACACACAGCCCGTGATTATACGCGCCGCAATGCTGGCAATCGGTGATGAACTACTCTCCGGCCGCACCAAAGACAAGAATATCGGCCATATGGCAGACCGGCTTTATGAAGCAGGCATCGACCTCACTGAAGTCCGTATCGTTGCTGACGATCAGCCGTCGATTGTGAAAGCCGTAAAAGAGCTCAGCGAAAATTACGACTATTTGTTCACCTCCGGCGGTATCGGCCCTACCCACGACGATATTACCGCCGATGCGGTTTCCGCAGCTTTCGATCTGCCTTGTATCTATGATGAAAAAGCAATGGCCTTACTGGCTGCGCATTATACAGCCAGAGATACAGAATTTACGCCGTCCCGTCAGCGTATGGCTCGTATGCCGCAAGGCGCACAGCATATCGACAACCCTGTCTCCGTGGCACCGGGTTTCATCATTGGCAATGTCTATGTGATGGCCGGTGTACCTTCCGTTTTTCAGGCCATGGTTGAGAATATTCTGCCGACTTTACGCACCGGCAGCCGCTATCATTCGCGCACAATTTTCTGCCCGTTTGGTGAAGGTGTTATCGGCATTCCTCTGCGCGAGGTACAGGACGCCCATCCGGATACCGTGATCGGCTCCTATCCTAAATTCGAAGAAGGTAAGTTCTCAACCGAACTGGTGGTACGTGCAAGAGATGAGGAAAAACTCAATACGGCAGCCGCAGCAATTGAGAAAATGCTGGCAGATATTCAGCAATAAATGCAGGTATTTGCGTTTATCCGCACCTCGAAATGCGCTATAATCGCTTCAATACAGACTTTTAGAAAACGGAATTCTTGAGTGGTCGCATTATCATGCCATTCAAGTATTCAACTTGAAAGTGAAATGCTTAATTTATGACTGATCCCCTGTCTATCTCAGGATCGCTTGCAGGGGATCGACAGAGATAAAAACTGAACAAAATTGCGCAGCTATCACGCGTAACGAATACGGAGTGTATCCATGTCCTATCGTACCGTCATCGCCTATATCCGCAGCACACAGGAACTGCAGCGAATGTTCAAAGCCCTGGCACTTCTTGCCAAGGACGGAGAACCGATGCATGTCACCGGTCTTTACGTTATTCCCACACCGGTTATTTATTCCGACGCCAGCGGTTTTATAGATGCCAGTTTTTATGAAGGGCACCTCAAACATCATCAGAAAAATGCTGAAGATGTTGCGCTCTTGTTTCAGCAGCAAATCTCCAATTACTCTACAACCTCAGAATTTCTGATTGTCCGCTCTGAAAATGACAATGCCAGCCAGACGGTCAATGAATTTGGTATGGCGGCAGACCTGATCCTCGCCGGTCAGGCCGATCCTGATGATCCGGAAACACAGATCACCCCACTGGATCAGCTCGTTTATAATACTAAAACACCGGCACTGATCGTGCCTTATAATTTCCACCCGCCACGCAATATCCGTCAGCTAGCCATCGCTTTTAACGGCAAATATGAAGCCTCCAGCGCGGCCTTTGATGCTCTGCCGCTGGCGCGCAATTGCGCAACCGTCCGCATTGTCTGGATCAATGCACCAAAACCGGAAAGCGAAGAGGCAGCAACCACTGTTATTCCTGATCCGCTGCGCGATCCGAACGCACCGCGCGGCGCACCAGATATCGCCTTGCGCTTACAACAAGCCTATCAGCGCCATGATATTGCCGCCAGCATTGATCTGGTTCCGTCCGATGGGCAGACCGTTCAGGATCGTCTGCGTGACTATGTTGAGACCAATAATATTGATGTGCTGATCATGGGCGCCTATAGCCAGTCCCGTTTGAAAGAACTGATTTTTGGCGGCGTAACCCGTTCATTCTTAGCCAATATGCCTTGTCTGACATTGTTTTCACGATGATCTTTTGTATGCGGTGAGCTCTGCGCCTATATCCCGCACACAAAACGAAAACAAACGAAGATAAGTGAAAATACACACATCAGCAGATTTATCTGCCGATGTGACAAAGTTAATATTGCCAAAAAAGTACTTTTTCGTTTATCACGGTAAATCACCTGAAACGGGCAAATCTTTAATGTGTTGCCCGATTTAGGCCTATCTGTCCTCGTTAGCCTGCCAGCACAGATCTTGTCCGGAGACAGATTTGAATTTAGCGGCTATCGGTGGCTAAGCTACCCGTTTTCAGATCACGATATGATTTGAAAAACACCAAAACGAAACAACAGCACAGAGTAGCCGCTGCTTTCATTTGAAACACGCGGAACTGTCAGAATATTCTAAACGGAGCATTTCGATGTCCTTGCCTGATAAAGCTTTCCCGGTTTCCTGGGACCAATTTCATCGCGATGCCCGCGCACTCGCATGGCGTATTGCCGGACAAGGCACAGAATGGCACGCGATTGTTGCCATTACCCGTGGCGGGCTGGTACCGGCTGCAATTATCTGCCGTGAACTTGGCATTCGTATGATCGAAACCGTATGCATCGCCTCCTATCACGATTACAGTGAACAGGGTGAATTGCGGGTCATTAAAGAGATCGGCGAGAAACTGCTCGTCAATGGCGGTGAAGGCGTTCTCGTAATCGACGACCTCACCGACACAGGCAAAACAGCACAAATGGTACGCAAAATGATGCCAAAGGCACATTTTGCTACAGTCTATGCCAAGCCGCAGGGTCGTCCACTTGTTGATACTTTTGTTACAGAAGTTTCGCAGGACACATGGATTTATTTCCCTTGGGATATGGGCTTCACCTATCAGGAGCCAATCAACAAAAGCCATCGCGGCTAAAGAATTCCGCTGCCACCGGTTTAATACCGTTGGCAGCAACGCCTTCCGGATGGATTAAACTGACAAAACCGGCAGGTGCAGTACGATCCTATTCGTATCAAATTAAGAAGCTGCCTGATTTGGCTTCCATGATGTTTTCAAGTTCTCATATACACCGAAATGGGCGGGCATATGAAAATAAGAATCAGAATAAAACAAAACTATTTGCTGCAAAGCATAAAACAAACATATCTCAGTCAATCTAAAACCATATTGATGAGGTCTATAGGCTACATATTAAAAGCGTAGCTTAAAAATTATATACAAAATAACTGCTGCCACACAAAGGCGGCCAACAAAATACATAATAAGGTAAGTAAGTTCAGTGAATATACAGGGAAGCGGTATCGTCGCAACAGATAAACGAATTTTAACAGCTGCAGGACGACTTCTGCAGGTTGCGGCACTAGTTTATCGAAAACCGGGTCCCTCGCCTGAAATTTTACTGATTACCAGTCGCGGCACAGGCCGCTGGATTACCCCGAAAGGCTGGCCGAAGGCCGGAAAAACCCTGCATGACATGGCGCTGCGGGAGGCTTTTGAAGAATCCGGCATTCGCGGCACAGTTAATCCTGATCCGATTGGCCAGTTCGATTATATGAAATATGATCTCCCTGCGGAGGCCATTCCAAGCTTTACAGTCAATGTCTATGCCGTTGAGTTTGACCGCATGGCTAAAAACTGGCCGGAACGCGGACAGCGCATCAGCGAATGGGTCAGCCCCGCAGAAGCAGCCACACGCGTGGATGAACCGGAATTGAAGAAGCTGCTGCTCAATCTGCCTGATTTCATTCAAAGCAAATAAGCTATCATCAAAACAATCAAGGGTGCGCGAAAACTCGCGCACCCTTTTTTTTTATAAATAGCAAACTCAAAATCGCTACTACAAGAGAATGCCTATTTATCGCAGATCGGTAATTGCAGCTGTGATCATGCCCGATACAAAACGGCTTTCAGGTCGAGTACCAAAATACGTTTAGTTATTTCGGCCACATGTTAAGCTTACGGAAGCAAGATGCCGCTCCCGTAGCAACAGGAACATGGGCAGCGCCAAGGAAGGGCCTACCACGAGACAGCACAAAGGCCACCACCAGTAACGCATTGCGAGTCTTGCGCTCTCTGCCACCACAAATACCGCAACAACGACACCTGAAATCAGTACATCTGACCACGCGAATGCTGCGATATGACCGGAAGTAGCTTGCTGCAGCAGGAGCGGCACATCAAGGCCATGTGCGGACAACCACGGAACAAATTGCGAGAGAGGCAGAGCTGCGCCAATGACACATAACAGGATGTAAAGAACTTGCACGCTCCCTCCGATCATCTCAACCCTATTACAACTATCAAACCAGTTTAACGCCCGCCGGAAACATCAAGCAATGCACCAGACGTATAAGATGAGGCGTCGCTGAGCAGCCAGACAATCGCCTCGGCAATTTCGCTCGCCTCACCCGGTCGCCCGAAAGGTGTATTCACGCCCAGTCGCTGTGCCCGCCCTGGCTGACCGCCACTGGCATGAATATCCGTATTCACCAATCCAGGGCGCACGGCATTCACGCGCACCTTTTGCGGCCCCAACTCTTTGGAAAGACCAAGTGCCAGCGTATCAACTGCCGCTTTTGAACCAGCATAATCAATATATTCAAACGGCGAACCGATCCGCGAAGCCACAGACGACACCAGTACAATCGAACCGCCCTTGCCCCCGCGCTCAACGGATAAACGACGCGCGCTTTCCCGCGCACAGAGATAGGCGCCCAGCACATTAACATCAAACATGCGCTTCAATCGTTCCGCACTCATATCTGCCAATTGCAAAGATGGCGCAACAATACCGGCATTGACAACAACACCATCCAGTTGACCGAATTGTTCCTCCGTCTTGTCAAACATAGCAATAACATCCGCTTCCACCGCAGCATCGCCCTGTATGGTGATCGCTTGTCCGCCAGCCTTGCGTACATCTTCTGCAGTTTGTTCCGCAGCCTCATGATTGCCGACATAGTTGACTGCAACAGACCAGCCACGCTCACCGCATAAAATTGCGGCTGCACGTCCGATACCGCGGCTGGCACCTGTAATCAGAATAGTCTTGCTCATGATCTCCACCCTTTATTCCAATCTGCATTCTTTGAGAAACATGCCCTCCGGCATCTCAAAACGCATTTATAAAGAAAAAGCCGCCGGATCTCTCCGGCGGCTTAAACTATTAAAGCTCGTTCACGGCTTAGCCTGCAATTGCTTTTGCAAGAGCTTCCAGGGCTTCATCCGCTTTCGAACCATCCGGACCACCGGCCTGCGCCATATCCGGACGGCCACCACCGCCCTGACCGCCAAGTGCGCTAGACGCAACACGAACCAGATCAACCGCGCTGAAGCGCGATGTCAGATCTTCCGTCACAGCAACAACAGCGCTGGCCTTGCCGTCTTCGCTTACGCCGATGAAAGCAACAATGCCGGAACCCAGCGCTTTTTTACCTTCATCCGCCAATGGCTTCAGATCTTTCGGTGCAACGCCGGTCACACTGCGTCCCATGAACTGAACACCATTAATGGTCTTCGTTTCATTATCCGACTTGGAAGAACCACCGCTGAGCGCCAGCTTCTTGCGGGCTTCGGTGAGTTCTTTTTCAAGTTTGCGACGCTCATCCAGCAGACTGTTGACACGTTCCAGCGCTTCAGACGGCGTGGTCTTCAAAGCAGATGCAATGGCTTTAACGCGCTCATCCTGTTCTTCAAGATAAAGACGTGCTGCCTCACCGGTCAGCGCTTCCATACGGCGTACACCGGCTGCAACCGCACCTTCGGAGACAATGCGCACCAAACCAATATCACCGGTCTGGCGAACATGCGTACCGCCGCAAAGCTCCAGCGAATAGGTTTTACCGGCTTTATCGCCCTGTGTTGCAGTGCCCATGGAAACCACGCGCACTTCATCACCGTATTTTTCGCCAAACAGCGCCATAGCACCGGCTTCAATCGCATCATCAACCGCCATCAGGCGGGTAACAACCGGCGAGTTCTGCAGAATGATTTCATTGGCAATGTTTTCAACTTTGCGCAATTCTTCTTCGCTGATCGGCTTCGGATGTGAGAAGTCAAAACGCAGACGTTCCGGCGCAACAAGCGAGCCCTTCTGTGCCACATGGTCACCGAGCGTTTCGCGCAGTGCTTCATGCAGAAGATGGGTTGCCGAGTGGTTAGAACGCATACGACTGCGGCGATCATGAGCAACGACCAACTCAACCGCATCACCAGTTGCGAGCTTGCCTTCACGGATCACAGCCTGATGGACAAAGACACCATCAGCTTTCTTCACTGTATCGGTCACTTCAATCACGAAGCCATCGCCATAAATGAAGCCGGCATCGCCCTGCTGACCACCGGATTCCGCATAGAACGGAGTCTGGTTTACAATAATGCTGACAGTTTCGCCCTGAGCAGCCTTATCAATGATCTGACCATCACGCACCAGAGCAGTCACAACGCCCTCAGCCTTCTCAGTATCATAACCGAGGAATTCTGTAGCGCCGACTTTGTCACGTACCGAGAACCAAACCCGTTCAGTCGCGGCATCACCGGAACCCGACCAGTTAGCACGCGCTTCGGCCTTCTGGCGCTCCATTGCTGCACTGAAACCATCGGTATCAACAGTAATGCCACGCTGGCGCAAAGCATCCTGTGTCAGGTCGAGCGGGAAGCCATAGGTGTCATAGAGTTTGAATGCAGTCTCACCATCAAGGCTCTGACCTTCACTCATATTCTCTGTTGCATCGCTCAGAAGACCAAGACCGCGTTCCAAAGTTTTACGGAAACGGGTTTCTTCAAGCTTCAGCGTTTCTGAAATCAGAGCTTCTGCGCGTACCAGTTCCGGATAAGCCTGCCCCATCTCACGAACCAGTGTCGGCAGCAGACGATACATCAACGGATCGCGGGCACCCAGCAACTGTGCATGGCGCATAGCGCGACGCATAATACGGCGCAACACGTAACCACGACCTTCATTTGATGGCAGAACGCCATCAGCAATCAGGAAACTGGCTGAGCGCAGATGATCAGCAATCACACGATGGCTGGCACGCTGGCCGCCTTCAGCCTTAACGCCGGTTGCTTCTTCCGAAGCGCGGATGAGCGCCTTAAACAAGTCGATGTCATAATTATCATGAACGCCCTGCAGAACCGCAGCAATACGCTCCAGCCCCATACCCGTATCAATCGACGGACGCGGCAAATCAATGCGTTCTTCTTTGGTAATCTGTTCGAACTGCATGAAAACGAGATTCCAGATCTCGATAAAACGGTCACCGTCTTCATCAGCCGATCCCGGAGGGCCACCCCAGATATGATCGCCGTGATCAAAGAAAATTTCCGAACACGGACCACATGGACCTGTATCACCCATCGACCAGAAGTTATCATTGGTCGCGATGCGAATAATACGATCATCGGAAAGACCGGCAATCTTCTTCCAGTAATTCGCTGCGTCTTCGTCAGTATGATAAACCGTAACCAGCAGCTTGTCTTTATTCAGACCGAATTCTTTGGTCAGCAAATTCCATGCAAATGTAATTGCTTCTTCTTTGAAATAATCGCCGAAGGAGAAGTTCCCCAGCATTTCAAAGAAAGTATGGTGACGTGCTGTATAGCCGACATTGTCCAGATCATTATGCTTACCACCGGCGCGCACGCATTTCTGCGCGGTTGCTGCACGGCTGTAAGGACGTGTTTCAAGACCGGTGAAAACGTTCTTGAACTGCACCATGCCGGCATTGGTAAACATCAAAGTCGGGTCATTGCGCGGCACAAGCGGACTCGACGCCACCGCTTCATGGCCATTCTTACGATAATAATCGAGGAATGTTGACCTGATCTCGTTAACGCCGCTCATTGTTCACCTTTGGGTTCTGCCCGATTTTAAGCCGTAATAACACAGCTTTTAACATCTTAAATAAGCAGTGGTTTCAATCTGCACAACCATCTGACAGGCATCAATAAAGCTTAAACCTGCAGCCATAGAATAGCAGTCACCATTGCAACTGCACTGCTTTTAAACAGATGATCATGCACTGTCCAGATATCCGTATAAATTGAAGTGTCACAGATACAAAATGCCCCGCATCACGCTATGCAATGCGGGGCACTGAACCTGATCAGCAAACTGCGAACTTCAGCTTATGCCTCAGCAGCATCATCTTCCGCACCGCCATTATCGAGCATCTGCTCGGCAATGAGACCGGCATTCTGGCGCAAGGTCAATTCAATCTCATTTGCCACTTCCGGATTTTCCTTCAGGAAGTTCTTCGCATTATCGCGCCCCTGACCAAGGCGCTGTGAATTATACGAGAACCACGAACCGGATTTCTCTACAATACCAGCCTTAACGCCGAGATCGACCAGCTCACCGGTCTTGGACACGCCCTGACCATACATAATGTCGAACTCAACCTGCTTGAACGGAGGGGCCAGCTTGTTCTTAACAACTTTCACGCGGGTCTGGTTACCAACGACTTCATCGCGCTCTTTGATCGAACCGATACGGCGAATATCCAGACGAACGGAGGCGTAGAATTTCAGCGCATTACCACCGGTGGTGGTTTCAGGCGAACCGAACATCACACCGATTTTCATACGGATCTGGTTGATGAAAATAACCATCGTATTCGATTTGGAAATAGACGCTGTCAGCTTACGCAGTGCCTGGCTCATCAGACGCGCCTGAAGGCCTGGCAGAGAATCGCCCATTTCACCTTCAATTTCCGCACGTGGTGTCAAAGCCGCAACAGAGTCGACAACCAGCACATCAATCGCACCGGAGCGCACCAGTGTGTCAGTAATTTCCAGCGCCTGCTCACCGGTATCCGGCTGCGAGATCAGCAGGTTTTCCAGATCAACACCGAGCTTACGGGCATAGACCGGATCAAGCGCATGCTCCGCATCCACGAATGCGCAAATACCGCCCTTTTTCTGCGCCTCTGCAATTGTATGCAGCGCCATTGTTGTTTTACCCGAGCTTTCAGGCCCGTAGATTTCAACAATACGTCCTTTTGGTAAACCGCCAACACCAAGTGCAATATCCAGAGACAGTGAACCGGTCGGAACAGTTTCAATTTCCACTACCTTATCATTCTGGCCAAGGCGCATAATCGAGCCCTTACCGAATGAGCGCTCAATCTGTGACAGTGCCGCGTCCAGAGCCTTTGATTTGTCCACTGATTTATCCTCAACAAGTCGTAATGAATTCTGAGACATTTTAACTATCCCTTTGCGTCACTTGAAGTCCGCAGATTGAAACTTTATTTATAATATGTATCCTATTTGTTCTCAACTCGCAATAGGGTTAATGCATTGATATCGCTATGAAATTATATTTTGTTCTTCTGTTGTTCTAAATCATAAATAACGCAAAACTAAAAAAGACATTTCAAATTAAAACAAGACGGGAACGAATTTAGTGAAAAGTCGATTCGAGAAAAACGGCGTCCCATAGCGCGAATACAAATGAAAGCATCACAATAAAAAACCGCTCCGGCAGAGCCGAAGCGGTCATTTTTCAAAGCATTTATAAAACGCTTAGACGCCTTTAAGCGGGGAAATTTCGATTTCCACGCGGCGGTTTTGCGCGCGGCCGTCCGGTGTTGCATTGGATGCAACCGGCTGGGTCGCACCGAAGCCCATGATCGCAAAACGACGACCATCGATGCCCTGACCACTCAGGTAATTACCAACCGAAGCTGCGCGGCGCTGAGACAGATTTTGGTTATGCGAAGCAGAACCAGTCGAATCTGTGTGGCCTTTAATATCAACCAACGTCTTATCGAACTTACGCAGAACGATCGCCACAGAAGTCAGGGTCGGGTAGAACTGCGGCATTACAACATCCTGATCGGTGTTAAATGTAATGCTGGAAGGCATGTTCAGGATAATGCGGTCGCCATTACGGGTAACTGATACGCCGGTGCCCTGCAGCTGCGAGCGCAGTTCGCTTTCCTGACGATCCATATAGTTACCGATTGCACCGCCGCCCAGCGCACCAAGACCGGCGCCGATCAGCACGGCATTACGCTGTGCATTTTTTGAACCGCCAACCATCATACCGCCGAGCGCACCAACAGCAGCACCGATACCTGCACCGCCTGCGGTGTTGGAGATTTTCTGCTCGCCTGTGTAAGGGTCAGTTGTACAACCGGCCAAAAATGTAGTGACGGTTGCGGCAATAGCAATCTTTTTCAACATGGTTCAAATTTCCTGATTCAAGATGTGCCGCAGGATAACGGCAAATACGGCAGCATGTTGGTTAATTTTTGTCCCGAGGTCAAATTCATATCATTCGGAACGCGTCTTTGTGGTGCTTGTACTACAAACAACCGGTAAACAAGCACATAATGGCTGGCACGATTTTTGGTACAGACACTAAGACCTCTGATTTTCACCATACAATAATGCAGATTTGAGAATCGCACCCTGCGGATATGCCCTAGCGGATCGCCTTTCCCTCACCGTCAAAGCGATGAATTTTACCGCTGTCCGGCGTCGCATAAACCTGCGCACCTGCCTCAATACGATACTGACCGAAGATACGCACTGTCAGCAGTCCTGCGGCCTCTGTATCAAGATAGACGTTGGTATCCGCACCGAGCTGCTCCACATGCACCACGGAACCTTTCCACTGGCCGGAATTTGTATCCAGCGTAATATGTTCCGGCCGGATGCCGATGCGTTTTGCCTGCCCGTCATTCAGCGCAGACGCATCAACAAAATTCATCTTCGGTGAACCGATAAAGCCCGCAACAAACTCATTGTCCGGCGCATTATAGAGATCCATCGGTGCACCGACCTGCTCAATGCGTCCGGCATTCAGCACAACAATCCGGTCGGCAAGTGTCATCGCTTCCACCTGATCATGGGTCACATAGATCATGGTTGCTGAAAGCTGACGATGCAGTTTGGCGATTTCCAGACGCGTATTCACACGCAATGCAGCATCAAGATTGGAAAGCGGCTCATCAAACAGGAACAGCTTTGGCTCACGTACCAGCGCTCGACCGATAGCCACACGCTGACGCTGACCACCGGAAAGCTCAGCCGGACGGCGCTGCAAATAACTGTCGAGCGACAACATGCCGGAAGCCTGCTTGACCCGCTCATAAATTTCGCTGGCAGGCTTACCGGCCTGTTTAAGGCCAAGCCCCATATTGGCCTCAACCGTCAAATGCGGATAGAGCGCATAGCTCTGAAACACCATGGCAATGCCGCGCTTTGCAGGCGGTGTCTGATTGACCACCTGGTCGTCAATACGCACTTCACCGGAATTGGCATCCTCCAATCCCGCAATAATGCGCAAGAGTGTAGATTTACCGCAGCCGGACGGCCCGACGAAAACGACCAGTTCCCCGTCCCGCACATCCAGATCGATACCTTTGATAATATCGACCTGACCATATGATTTACGGATATTATTGAGTTTCAGAGTTCCCAAAGTCGTTTTCCCGTCAGAGTAATTTCAAAGCCATTCATGCATATAAGCAGGCAGGCAATATTATAGTTTCACAGCCAGACCTGTGCGCACGCTTTCATCTGCTGCAAGGCAAATGCGCAGAGACTGCACGGCATCATCCATATGGCGCGTCAGATCGATCTTTTCAGTAATCGCCTTCAGCATGAACGCCTGTTCACGGTCGCACAGTTCCTGATGATCAGGCTCACCCTGCATAGAAAGCAATTCATCCTGTTTCTTGAATTTGCCCTCGGCATCGGTTGCGGCCTGATGCACACGAATGACAGATGTTTTGGTGTGGGTGTTAATGTCAGCAGAGCTTGCGCCCTCTTCCATCACAATCGAAACACAGCCCTTCGGCGAGATCACATCTTTCACGAAGAAAGCTGTTTCCGACATCATTGGCCCCCAGCCGGCTTCGTACCAGCCAACCGAGCCGTCCGCGAACAACACTTGCAGATGACCGTAATTATACATGCCTTCCGCAACTTCATCAGAGAGCCTTACGCCCATGCCGCGTACTTCAACCGCTTTTGCATCGGTAATCTGGCACATCACATCCAGATAATGCACGCCGCAATCGACAATCGGTGATGTGGTTTTCATCAGCTGCTTATGGGTCTGCCAATGCGCGCCACTGGACTGCTGGTTCAAATTCATGCGGAAGACATAAGGCCCGCCGAGATTGCGTGCCTCTTCAATCAGACGCATCCATGACGGATGGTGACGAAGGATATAACCGATCACCAGCTGGCGGCCTGTCTCTTTGGCTTTTGCAACTACACGTTCCGCATCAGCCACGGTTGTCGCCAATGGCTTCTCAACAAAAACGTCACTGCCCGCTTCCATCGCCATAATCGCATAATCGGCATGGCTATCCGAATAGGTCGCCACACAGACCAGATCAGGCTTGAGCTGCTGCAATGCGTCTTCATAAGAATTCATCAGCGGATAGGAGCGCAGCTCTTCCGGCAGGTTGATGCTCGAGCGATTAACCAGACCGACAATCTCGAAGCCCGGATTTTTATGATAAGCGAGCGCATGGCTCAGCCCCATATTGCCCAGACCTGCAACCATCACACGCAGTTTTTTTGCCCCGTTATTACTCATTTGACTGCTCCTGCGGTAATGCCGCGAATTAACTGACGCGAGAATATGAAATAGAGGATCAGCACCGGCAGGATTGCCAGCGACAGTGCGGCCAGAACCGCATTCCAGTTGGTTACATACTGCCCGATAAACATCTGTGCGCCGAGTGTTACGGTTTTGGTTTCCTCAGACGGCGCAAGGATCAGCGGGAACCAGAGATCATTCCAGATCGGGATCATCGTAAACACCGCAACTGTTGCCATAGCCGGACGCACCAGCGGCAGAACAAGGCGGAAGAAAATACGATATTCACTCAGACCATCCATACGGCCGGCATCTTTGAGGTCTTTCGACACCTGCCCCATAAATTCAGACAGGATGAAAATCGCCAGCGGCAGCCCCTGTGCCGTATAAACGAGGATCAGTGATGTCAGCGTATTCACCAGACCGCTGGCCACCATCAGCTCCAGAATGGAAACCGTGCCAAGGCGGATCGGGATCATAATCCCCAGTGCCAGATACAGCCCCATCAGCGTATTGCCGCGGAAGCGATATTCCGACAGCGCAAAAGCAGCCATTGCCCCGAAAATCAGCACCAGTGCAATCGCAACCACGGTGACGATCATACTGTTCTGGAAGTAGAGGAAGAAATTGCCCTGCGTCATCACCGTCTGATAGCCGACCAGACTGAATGTTTCCGAATTTGGCAGTGACAAAGGCGAGCGGAAAATTGCCGCCTTGGTCTTGAAGGAGTTGATGATGATGATCACCACCGGAAACAGAGCGATCAGCGTATAGAGGATAAGGATCGCATGGGCGGCGATACTGCGTACCGGAGACTGGGTTGCGCGGCTCATATTATTATCCTCAGAACTGGTAGCGACGCAGACGTCGCTGAATACCGAACAAATAGACACAGACGCCGATCAGAATGATGAAGAACATCAGCGAGGCGATCGTTGCACCCATATTCTTGTCGCCAACCTGAAGCTGGAAACCGAAGAAGGTGCGGAACATGAATGTGCCGAGAATATCGGTGGAATAATTCGGGCCTGCCAGCGCACCCTGCGCCGAATAGATCAGATCGAACGCATTGAAATTGCCGACAAAGGTCAGAATGGAGATAATCCCGATGGATGGCAGGATCAGCGGCAGTTTGATCTTCCAGAACTGCGACGCGCCGGTAATTCCGTCGCATTCCGCAGCTTCAATAATCTCGTCAGGAATAGACAGCAACGCCGCATAGATCAGCATCATCGGAATACCGATAAACTGCCAGACTGAGATCAGGCCAAGTGCTGTCAGCGCATATTCTTTCTGGCCGAGCCATGGTGCAAACAGGCTTTTCAGCCCGACCAGATCCAGCATATTCGGTGCCACGCCCCAAAGCGGCGACAGGATCAGCTTCCAGACAAAACCGACAATCACAAAGGACAGAATGGTCGGAATGAAAATTGCCGAGCGGTAGAAAGCGGCAAAGCGTAATTTCGGGTGACTGAGCAATGCGGCAAGCAAAATACCGATCGGGTTCTGCACCACCATATGGATGACAAAGAACCACATATTATTGCCCAGCGCGTTCCAGAAGCTTGCAGACCAACGCTCATCGCCAAGCAATGTGCGGAAATTATCCAGACCGACAAAAAAGCTCTGCTGATTTTCGACGCGGAACAGCGACAATTGCATGGTTCCGAAAAGCGGCAGGATCATAATAGCCGTATAAACCAGCACCGCCGGTGCCAGAAAAACCGCTATATGCCAGCGGAAAGGCGGTTTGCTTGTCGAATTTCGCGCCATACCGGTCTAACGCTTTCAAAACGGGCACTTCCGGTAAAGCAGCAATATTTGCACCGGAATATGCATCAAAAAACAATCGGATAAAAAAGCCACCCGCCTGCCCCTATCCGATCTGAAAAACAGACCGAAACGGGGTTTCAGGCGAATGGCTTCAATTCATGTTACTTCGCAGGCTTGTACCAGCTGTCGAGGCCCTTCTGCAGCTTTTCGCCGGCCTGTTCAGGTGTCACTGTGCCATTGATAACATTGGCGGATTCAATCCAGGTTTCATTTTCCAGATTTGGTGTACCGCGTGAGAGGATCTGGTAGGTCGAACGGATTGTCGACTTACAATCCTTACGCCAGCCAACCATTTCCGCAGCCAGAGGATCTTCCAGCTTGATTTCGTTGGAAGACAGGCTGAAGAAGCCCGGCAGCGCATTCGCATAAATGGTTGCGAACTCATCCGATGCCACCCAGTTCAGGAATTTGGCAGCAGCTTCCGGATTTTTGGTCTTGGCATTCATGCCGATACCCAGATCGTTGTGATCGGAGATATAGCAAGTGTCACCGTCTTTACGCACCGGAGGCGGGAAAGCGCCCATTTTGAAATCAACCTGCGGGTTGAAAACGCTGATTTCCCATGAGCCGGTTGGATAGATTGCGGCGCGGCCGAGGGTGAACAGGTTCTGGCTGTCCGGATAGGTCTGAGCTTCAAAACCGTCGCCGAGATAATCTTTCCATTTTGCAAGGGTTTTGAAAGGATCAACCCAGTCTGCATCGGTCAGTTTCTGTGTACCGGCGATCAGAGCTTTACGGCCTTCTTCACCCTTCCAGTAGGTCGGGCCGATATTCTGATAGCCCATTGTTGCGGCTTCCCAGAGATCCTTCGTGCCCATAGCCATCGGAATGTAATTGCCGTCGGCTTTGATCTTTTCCAGAGCTGCGAAGAATTCCTCTTCGGTCTTCGGAACGCTGACGCCCACTTTTTCAAAGGCATCTTTATTATAGATGAAGCCGTGAATAACCGAAGCAACCGGCACGCAGAATGCGGTTTTGCCATCGTCGGTCTGCCATGCGGATTTTGCCACATCGCTGAAGTTCTTCATGCCTTCCAGATCATTCAGGGAAGACAGCTGACCTTTGTCAAAGAGTGCCAGCGACTTGTCGAACGGACGGCAGGTAATGATGTCACCGGCAGTACCGGCATCGAGTTTCGCACCCAGCGCCGCATCATATTCAGTCGGCGTTGAAGGGTTAAAGGTCACTTTGATGCCCGGATTGGCTGCCTCAAAAGCCGGAATGAGCTTTTCCTGCCAGATCGGCAGATCATCATTACGCCAGCTTTCGATGGTCAGTGTCACATCGGCAGCGGAAGCTGCAGAGACACCAGCCATAGCAGCGGCACCAAGTACACTTGATGCCAGCAATGCGGAACTGAAATTCTTAAAGTTCATTTTTCTCTCCCCGCGGCGCGCTCACATCCGGCGCGCCATGAAACGTGTTTGTTTCTGTTCTTAGAGCGGTTCCGGTTCATGCTGAACATTGTAACCGCTCTATTTTTGTTTTGAACCACGCACCTTGCCCCGAAAACCGTTTCACACTTTTCGGGATGCGCTTTAGAACTCCGGTTTTCCGGATCATCATTCTGGTCTGCACCGCTGCCATTACCGGCACCGGTTTTCACACTCTTTTGCCTATTCAGACATCAGGACAGGAAATCATGCCCAGTAGCCTGTGAACAGAACCACTTATTGCGGTAAGAATAATTCCCGAAGTTCCCTCACGGCCGGACTGGTTCTATATTGGATAATAAACCAACCGGTCTCAGTTCCCTCTTAAGACCTCTTCTCCCGTCTGTTCTCCGATAGAGTAATGCGTAAATATCGTTTGCTGTCCAGCAAAAGCAAAGATTTTATCACCATTACTTGCATTCACGTACAGTCGTCTTATTCAAACAGCAATATTGGTTCTATTTTTTTCGACCATATGGATCATCATAAAAGACCATTCTTGGATACCAATTCCCCGACCGGCACCGGACAGGCATAGTGCGACTCGCAAAATCACCCCGATGGTTGTTCGTCATGCCACACGCGAAATTAAAACGATTTAAATAAGATTATACTTTGAATTGGCAATTTGTGTAACCTGCAATAAAAACGGCACCAGAAACGGACAAAGAATCGGGAGCATGATGTGGCGGATTATATTCTTGGCATAGATGGCGGCGGCACCGGTTGTCGTGCAGCGATTGCAGACATATCCGGTAAAGTTCTGGGGACAGGTCAGGCAGGCCCTGCCAATATCATGACCGATATGGATACATCTGTCGTCAACATTCTCGCTGCAACAGATGCTGCCCTTCTTGCTGCAGAACTACCGGTACATGCCTATAGCCGCATTACCGCTTGCCTTGGTCTGGCTGGCGCCAATGTCTCCGGCGTTGCCGCACAATTGCAACAAGCCCTGCCCTTTGCGCAAAGCAGTGTCGTGTCTGACGGCATCATCGCCTTGCAAGGTGCTATCGGTGATGCAGACGGTGTGGTGGTTATCCTCGGCACCGGCTCTGTCTATATCTCCCGCAGCAATAATACTGTCACGATGAAAGGCGGTTGGGGCTTTAAAGTCAGCGATCTTGGCGGCGGTGCCCGCCTTGGCCAGAAGCTGATTGAAGAATCCCTGCTGGCCTATGACGGCATTTATCAGCGCAGCCCGCTCAGTAATGCTTTACTTGCGCATTTCAATGATGAGCCACATGCCATTGTGCGCTTTGCCCATGATGCACGCCCGAATGATTTCGGACAATTTGCACCGCTGGTGTTTGAATATGCCGCACAGAATGATCCGCTGGCTGACAAAATCCTCAAGCAATCAGTCGAGACAATTGAAGCAGCACTCGATGCTTCAATGCATGATGATCAGCCGGTGCTGTCACTGATCGGTGGTCTCGGCGCACTTTATGGCCCGCGTCTTTCTGCCCGCTATCAGCCACGTCTGCGCGCGCCGCAAGCCGACGCCCTGACCGGAGCCGTGGCACTGGCCGCAAAACTCCACGCGCAAACGGCACAATCCTGATGACCCGTATCAATTGCATACCACCACAGGAACTGACCGGCCCGCATCTGGTGGCAGAATATCGTGAGTTACCGCGTATCTTCACGCTGGCCCGTGCTGCTATTGAACGTGGTGAACAACCCAATGATCCGCGCAATCCGCGCAGCTATACACTTGGCAAAGGCCATGTGCGGTTTTTCTATCCGCGTCTGGGCTTTCTGGTAAAGCGTCAGCAGGCATTGATTGATGAAATGCTGCGGCGTGAATATCAACCGTCCTACCGCACCACGGAGCATTTGATTGAGAATATTCCGGCACAATGGTGTGCCGACTGGCAACCGGATGAAGCAGCAATCGCACTCAATAAAGCACGCATTGCCGAGCGCCTGAACAAACCGGATTCAAAAGATTAAATTGTTTACGTATGACATTGTTTAAAATAAAAAACTCCGCATTCATCATGCGGAGTTTTTTTGTATTTCATAGAGATAAAATTAACACTCAACCACATTCACGGCCAGCCCGCCGAGACTGGTTTCCTTGTAGCGCTCATTCATATCCACACCGGTTTGACGCATTGTTTCAATACAGGCATCAAGCGGCACAAAATGCGTACCATCACCCTTCACGGCCAATGACGCACCGGTTACAGCTTTCACCGCACCAAGCGCATTACGCTCAATGCAAGGCACCTGCACCAGTCCGGCAATCGGATCACATGTCATACCCAGATGATGCTCCAACGCGATCTCTGCCGCATTTTCGATCTGCTCCGGCGTACCACCAAGCACAGCCGCAAGACCTGCTGCCGCCATAGCAGAAGCCGAACCGACCTCACCCTGACAACCAACCTCGGCGCCGGAGATCGACGCATTATGCTTGATAATACCGCCAACCGCAGATGAGGTTAGCAAAAAGTCGCGAATGCCCTTCTGGTCTGCATCATCATGGAAATGCAGGTAATAGCGCATGACGGCAGGAACAACACCGGCTGCACCATTGGTCGGCGCGGTCACAACGCGGCCACCGGCGGCGTTTTCCTCATTCACCGCCATCGCATAGACGGACAGCCAATCATTGGCCAGCAGCGGATTATGACGGTTCTGGCGCCATTCTTCATTCAGACGATCATGCAACTGCTTGGCACGGCGGCGCACATTCAATCCGCCCGGCATAATGCCTTCCTGTGTCAGCCCGCGCTCAATACAGCTGCGCATGGCATCCCAGATTTTATCCAGCCCCGCATCCAGCTCTTCACGGCTCATACGGGTTTCTTCATTAGCGCGCTTCATTTCCGCAATGGAAAGACCGCTCTTAACCGACATTTCCAGCATTTCTTTTGCCGAAGCAAAAGGATAAGGCACATTATTATCGACCGGAGGTTTGCCCCCGCTCACACGCGTCGCATTCAGCTCTTCTTCTGTGACGATAAATCCGCCGCCGATGGAATAATAAACGCGGCGCAGCAGAACGCGGTCATCACGATCCAGAGCTTCAAACGCCAAACCATTCGCGTGTCCCGGCAAGGCCACTTTACGATCCATCACCAGATCGGCTTTCGGATCAAAATCATAAGCCGGATGACCTGTCGGGCGAATTTTATGTTCTTCATTCACCTTGGCCAGCAGAGCATCCATTTTGTCCGGATCGATATTGGCCGGTAAATATCCGCAAAGGCCGAGAATAACCGCACGGTCGGTCGCATGACCGATGCCGGTAAATGCCAGTGAGCCATGCAAATAGGCTTTGATCCGCGTGACTTTCGCATTATGCGGACGCGGCCATTGGCCGTCTTTCAATTCTTTAAGAAACTGATGCCCTGCCGTCATCGGTCCCATTGTATGAGAACTCGACGGCCCGATGCCAATTTTAAACAGGTCAAAAACTGACAGGAACATAGAAGATACCGTTCTTTCATTTCCAGAGCATATCGCAGTTAAATGGACTCATTTAGCGTCCGCGACTATGCGATAAAGTAAAGAATCCAGAGCGAGCGTTGTAGCTATAATTATGCGCCACAAACTCTAGAAAGTGCAGGCAAATCAGCGCCTGCAAACTCCCTCATCTCAAGCCTTATATAACCCGTTATGCGGTTCTGTAAAACCGGATCAGATCAGTGTCTCACTTAATATGATTGTATCATGCGCAAAATACACCACAAACCAGCAAGAAAACGACAAGGCTGCGATAAAAACTTTGTCATATCACAATAAAAAATCACCGGGCTGATAAGCACCGGTGATTTAAACGCTCTGAAATTTCTTTGAATATCCGTGATTATACGGAGAACAAATAGGTCAACAAAATTACAGCGGCCAATCCAACAACTGCCCAAAGGGTTACACCCCAGCAGGACTTCTGAACTGTTTCATCCATGGAATATTTTACTCGTTTCCGGTATTTCATTCATGAGAACATGCACCGCACTATTGCTATGCCTGTCTGAGATTTATACTCCAAAGCCCTGTCACAAGCAATCTGCAATTGCGTCAAAACCATGACATAGCTGCTATGCAAATTTACCATGATAGAAAAACATATTATTTATCAATATATTAAATCAATTTTCTCAAGCTGCCATATTTACCATTTCGGCAAAACTCTGTCAGAACCCCGCATAATAACCACATATAAACGCCTTTTACGATCCGTTATCCGGCCAAAAACCCTTCCGAAACAGACAAGAGCATCTCAGCTTGTCATCCGGCACAAACTCATTGTAGCTATGTAGCTATAGAAACCACGCCACAACACTCTGCTGAAAGTCTGCAATGAATCCGGCCAGCACTGCCCTTAACGCTGAAACACCGATGAAATCCGGCACACGTTTCGGACGTTTGGACATTGCCCGCGGGGTAGCGCTGATTGCCATGGCTATTTATCACTTCGGCTGGGATCTCGAGTTTTTCGGCTATCTGGCACAAGGCAGCGCCAGTCAGGGCTGGTGGCGTATTTTTGCCCGCTGCATCGCCTCCAGCTTTCTGTTTCTGGTCGGGTTCAGCCTGGTACTTGCCCATGCACGAGCCATCCGCTGGAAACCCTTTATGAAACGGCTGGCGCAAGTAATACTTGCTGCCGCTGCTATCAGTCTGCTGACATGGTTTTTCATGCCACAGGGGTTCATCTTTTTCGGTATTCTCCATCAGATTGCTCTGGCAAGCCTGCTTGGCCTGCTATTCTTACGCAGCCCCGTATGGCTAACCATTCTGCTTGCTGCTGCAATCATTGCCACGCCGGTTTATTATCGCGCTGAATTCTTCAATCATCCGGCATTATGGTGGGTTGGGCTCTCCAGCATCAATCCGATTTCCAATGATTATGTGCCACTGTTTCCGTGGTTCGGCGCTGTGCTGCTCGGCATTGCAAGCGCCCGCATCATGCAGGCAACAGGTCTCCTGCGCCTGCTGCAAGGCGGCATCAAACCACAATGGCTCGAGCGCCTGCTCACATTTATCGGTCGCCACAGCCTGATTTTCTATCTGGTGCACCAGCCGGTTCTGATCGGACTGCTCTACGGCTTTTCAGCAATCTTCCCGCCATCACCGGCACTTCAGGCAGCCAACTTTGTCAATCAATGCACAGTTCAGTGCAGCGCCAATGGGGATGAGCAGCTTTGCAGGGTGTATTGCAGCTGTATGCTGGAGACGATTGAAACCAATAATCTCTCAAACTTACTGAGAAGCCCTGCCGCTACAGACGAAGAACGCCAGAAACTCAGCGCTTTTTCCGCGCAATGCGTGATTAGAACGCAAGAAGGGCAGCCCGTTCAATAAGAACAAACTGCCCTTCCAAGCGAAGTTTCATTATCAGGTGCGGACGCCAAGCTCAGCCATACGGCCGATGCAGGCTTCTTCCACCTGATCCAGTTCGCTGAGGGTTTCATCAATATCACGACGTTTCTGGCGCAGATCCTCACGCTTTTCCTCCACGCGCTTGATCAGCAGACGCAGCTGACCGGCCTCGCCCGGCGGCTCGCGATACATCTGGATAATTTCGTGAATTTCCGCGATGGAAAAACCAAGCCGTTTGCCGCGCATAATCTGTTTGAGCAAATGCCGGTCAGACGGGCGGAACAAGCGTGTCCGACCACGGCGCAGAGGATGAATTAACCCCTCATCCTCATAAAAGCGCAGAGTTCGTGTGGAAATCCCAAACTCCCTCGTCAGCTCCGT
Source organism: Hyphomicrobiales bacterium (assembly GCA_900470735.1). Lineage (GTDB taxonomy): Bacteria > Pseudomonadota > Alphaproteobacteria > Rhizobiales > Rhizobiaceae > Pseudochrobactrum. The sequence goes on from UCCC01000002.1 coordinate 90,171, forward strand.
AATCGAATAATATTCACGCATTTAGTCCACCAATTCGTTTTATTCTCTTTTGTGACACCGCATTTACGTAAAAGTCAATATTTCATTCGTAAATGCGATTATTCACAAACCGTCATTTCCTGCGAAACCTCAGCCTCACTCTTAAAAACAACGACACTCATGCACCTTGTTTCGCCCGAATGACAGCAATTATCTGCACTTTGAGCAAAAACAATATTCATATGTAATAATAATAATTACGCAACAAAAAATCTCATAAGAGGTGTATGGCGTAATTTTATAGCATTTGCGAGCCAAAAGTGGGAACCGGTTTTGCGTCGGATAATGCGTAAAAACAAATATTTACAGCGATTCCAACGATTCAGTCTTAACTGGAACCGCTGTAAATCACGAATATTTTAGCTGAACGAAAATCCGAACCACCAGGTCGCGAGCCCGAGAAAGGCAAAGAACCCGATCACATCGGTGACTGTGGTTACAAAAACCGCCGAAGCAATGGCCGGATCAGCACCCAGACGATGCAGTAAAAGCGGAATGAGAATACCGCCCAATGCAGCAGCCAGCATATTGATGATCATTGCACTGCCGATAATGCCGCCAAGCTGCGCATTATCAAACCAGAAACCGGCAACCGCGCCGATCATAACGGCAAACATCATGCCATTGAGCAGACCGATCAGGGCTTCGCGGCGAATAACACGTGCAGCATTGTGAATATCAATATTACGGGTCGCGATAGCACGCACTGTCACTGTCATAGTCTGCGTCGCCGCATTGCCGCCCATAGAGGCAACAATCGGCATCAGCACAGCCAGCGCCACCATTTGCTGAATTGTACCGTCGAACAGACCAATCACAGAAGCTGAGAGAAAGGCTGTAAACAAATTGACAAACAGCCAAGGTGAGCGTGAACGGGCAATTGTCATAAAGCTATCGGACAATTCTTCATCGCCCACACCGCCGAGGCGCATAATGTCCTCTTCGGCCTCTTCCTGAATAACGTCCACCACATCGTCAATGGTCAGCACGCCGACAAGACGCTCATTCTCATCGAGAACAGCGGTGGACAGAAGGTTATATTGCTCAAAAATCTGCGCGGCTTCTTCCTGATCCATCGTCGCAGGAATAGCATGACGCGCTTCAACCATCAGATCTTCCACCCGCACAACGCGCTGCACGCGCAACAGGCGGTCAAGATCAATCGTACCAAGCAGATGAAATGCCGGATCAATCACAAAAACCTGCGAGAAACGATCCGGCAGGTCATTATCCTCACGCATATAGTCAATCGTCTGACCAATCGTCCAGAACGGCGGCACCGCGACAAATTCTGTCTGCATACGGCGCCCTGCACTGTCCTCCGGATATTCCAGCGCGCGGCGCAGCCGGATACGTTCGGTAAATGGCAGCTTCGCCAGAATTTCATCCTGATCCTGCTGATCCATATCCTCAAGAATATAAACCGCATCATCGGAATCCAGTTCCTGCACACCCTCGGCAATCTGCTCGTTGGGCATGGCATCCACGATCTCAAGACGGATCGCTTCATCAACTTCGGTCAGCGCCTCAAAGTCGAATTCATCGCCGAGCAGCTCCACCAGAGACTGACGCTCGGTGCCGTCAAGGGCTTCGAGCAGATGCCCGAGCTCGGATGAGTGGAGATCGCGAACTTCCTCACGCACACTATCGGCATCGCGGGCGTCCAGCGCCTCCTCGATACGGGTAACCAGTGCTTCACTGACAGAACCGTCCTCATCATACACATCCTCGCGAATATGTTTTTCTGAATCGATGTTTTGGGACGGGTCAATGTGCTGCATGAGAACCGTTTCAGTATGAGAGTAAAAAATCAGCAAAAATAACGCTACGCGAAAAACAGCATCTACCAAAATTTTATATCGGTATTGTGTCTTTTTAAAATGCAGTCACGCATTGTGTTCTCTATAAAAAAACACCTCTCTTACAGCAAGCAATTTCCTCTGCCTCCTCCACCGCAAAAATGTCACGCTTCTTGGTTACTGAACGCCAAGCCTGATCAGCTTTGTTGAAGATCATATGTTCACAAATGCTAAATAGCCTCATTTCACCCGACAATATCTAGCAGTCGACGCATCCTTCATGCTAAAGCGCAGATAAAAGCACTTTTAACCGCACAGACAGGTTTCCGATGAGAAAAACAGTCATTGCATTGATTGCTACCTGCGGCGTCCTAACTGTGACGGCAGCGGGTACTTACTTTTATACAATGTCTGCCGGTCAAAATTCGCTGAAACAACTGGCGCAGGATGGCGGTTTCTGCAAACAGGCAGATTGCGCAGACGGTATCGACTACGCCAAATCCTACCTCTCAAATGAATTCGGCATTTCACAGCGTGGCGTGCAATGGTGCATGGGCGTTGATGATATTGCCAACCGCGATTTTATTCTCGGTGAGAGTGTCAAAACGCTGTTTACTGAAATGCTGTACTTTCCATGCAATCAGGATGACAGTCAGCAACTGCCGACTGATGAGGAATAAATGCGTCGCTTTCCTGTTTTACCCGTTCTGGCCTGGTTGATGCTGGCCGCATTGCTTGCAGTCACAATCAGCCCGATTAATTTCCGTCCGCATATTCCGGGTCATGTCACGGCTGAGCGCTTTATAATGCTGATGGTCATCGGCCTGCTGTTCTGTCTGGCCTATCCGAAACGCTGGGCACTGGTTCTCATCATGCTGATCTCTGCAGCCGGATTGTTCGAACTGATGCAGCGCCTGACACCGGACAGACATGGCGAATTATCAGATTTTCTCGTCAAATCAGCAGGCGCAACTGCCGGAATTATTTTCGGAAAAATCATTCTTTTTTGGAAAAATTCTTTAAAATAATCAATAAGATATTTTATTTACTTCACAAAATGATAAAGGCCGGTTTTCACCGGCCTTTTTGATATAGTCTTTCAGGTTACAAAGTCAGCCGTTGCCTTTTTCAGACAACAAAATCACCCTATTGCCCTTTCAGGCGACAAAATCACCCGTTGTCCTTTCAGGCAACAAAGTCACTCTGCGTACCATGTGCTTCAATCGCCTGTGAAAGACGCAACAGCGCATGAACATAAGCGGCTGTACGCATGGTGACACCTTTTTCCTTTGCCACATTCCAGATGGCGCGACCTTCCCGCTCCATAATTGCACGCAGGCGTGTATGGATTTCTTCCAGCTCCCAATAAAAGCACTGGCGGTTCTGTACCCATTCAAAATAGGACACTGTCACACCACCGGCATTGGCAAGAATGTCCGGCAGGATGATAACACCCATCTTTTCCAGAATAGCATCAGCTTCCGGTGTGACCGGGCCATTCGCCAACTCAAGGATCAGCTTGGCTTTGATTGTTCCTGCATTGCGCGCATGGATCATGTCTTCCATCGCCGCAGGCACCAGCACATCACACTGAACGCCAACCAGATCAGTCGCCGCTAATGCCTCATGACCGCCATGACCGACAGTCGCCAAGACTGAGCGGCCGTTCTGCTTTGCCGTGATCAGCGCAGCAATATCCAGACCGGAAGCACAATAAACAGCACCTTCAGAATCCGACACGGCTACGATTTTATGACCGTCACTGGTCATGAGTTTAGCCATATGCTGTCCGGCATTACCAAAGCCCTGAATGGCCACATGCAGCTCTTCGCTCAGGCCAAGATCGCTCGCCAGATGGCGCACAAGATAGAAGCCACCGCGCGCAGTCGCATCATCGCGACCAAGCGAGCCACCGAGCGAAATCGGCTTGCCTGTGATCACCGCCGGTGAAGACTGACCAACCATCTGCGAATATTCATCGGCCATCCAGCCCATAATCATCGAATTGGTATAAACATCCGGCGCAGGAATATCGCGGTCAGGCCCCAGAATACGGGCAAAAGCCTGAATATAGGCGCGCGAAAGCCGCTCCAATTCTGCCTTAGACAGTTTCCGCGGATCAACCTGAATAGCGCCTTTACCGCCGCCATAAGGCAGGTTCATCACCGCACATTTGAATGTCATCCAGAAAGCCAGTGTTTCAACTTCTTCTGCTGTTGAATCCGGATGAAAACGGATACCGCCTTTTGTCGGCCCGCGTGTGTCATCATAACGGCAGCGCCATGCAATAAAGGATTTGCGTGAGCCGTCATCCATACGGATCATCAATCGCACCTTGGTAGTCTCTCGGGCAAATTTCAGTTTTTCGATAACGTCCGCGTCAATATCCAGATGGCTGGCAGCTTCATCTAAACGTACGAGTGCATTTTCGAGAGGATTATCCTGCGACATCGAAATTTCCCTTTCTTGCGATTGCAGCATGAAAAATTACGTTTTGAATAACTTTTGATGACGCTTCGCGCAATAAAAATATGACAGTCATGCTGACATTATGACTATTCAGCATAAGGTCAGACCATTTATCTATGAATTATGCGACATGCCTTGGCGCGTGAATGCATATTAGAACAATATTTTTGTATCAAAGCGCAGTTCGGTCATTGCAATCCGCTTGATTCGTCAAAAACAGCTGCAAATGGCATTCCGGCAGATATGCTTTTTGCGCATCACCAATCACTTTTGACAGCGCTCAATTGTTTCAGTCGGCGTCACAGCGATAATAAAGCCAAGAGGGAAAGCGGAGCAGCTCTCGGCCATATTTTTCATTCTGTGACAAAGATCAATTGCTGTTTGAAAAACAAATAGATGTGCCTCTTGTCTCATATGGCAGGTCATAAACCGGCCTGACGATACCCGCGCCAAACCTTGTGCAATCGTCATAAGCACCGTAAAAGCGCGGCATATAGTGTTAAATACCGGATAAGAACATGCCTCCCGCAACCCGGCGAAGGCATGCAAGGACAAACCCATGACAGCGCCCCTCAATGATGACCAGAATATACCAGCATCAGATGATGTGATTTATGGTCAGGATGTACCTCTGATTTCGCGTCTCGTAACGGTTGTTTTTCCCGGTGATACCAATCATCACGGCACATTATTCGGTGGCGCAGGCTTCGCTTTGATGGATCGTATTGCCTTCATCTCTGCAACCCGTCACGGCCGCGTTCCTTTTGTCACCGCATCCTGCGAGCGCATTGATTACACCGCACCGGTTAAACTCGGACAGATTGTAGAACTTACCGCCAAAGTCATCCGTGTCGGCCGCACCTCGCTCTCCGTTGAAGTAGAACTGGTGGCCGAGAACATGATCGGCGGCGAACGTGTGCTTTGCACGCGCGGCCTGTTCCATATGGTTGCCAAAACCGAGCTGACAAAAGACAAATCATGGAGCCTGCCGCCTCTGCCACAAGCAGCTGTTGCCGAAACACTTGATGATCAGCCAACTTTGCTGCGTATGTCCGATGTCGTCTTTGCCGATCAGGCCAATTCCTATGGCACAATGTTCGGTGGGGAAGCCATGGCTGCGATGAGCAAAAGCGCTTTCATCGCCGCAACACGTTATTGCCGCCTGCCAACCGTTCTCGCTTCATCGCGCAAGATGGACTTCAAATATCCGGTACGTGTTGGTTCTATTCTCGAGCTGGTCTCCAAGGTCATCAAGTCCGGCCGCAGTTCCGTGGTTGTTTCAACCGAACTCTGGTCTGAAGATATGATGAGCGGTGAGCGTCTGATGACTGCCAAAGGTGAGTTCACTATGGTTGCCGTTGATGAAAACGGTCATCCTGTTCCTGTGCTGGCAGAAGATGGCGCACGGGAAGCATAAGCTCTTTTGACCATCAAAAGAGCCTCCTCATCAAAAAGAATTGACAAAATTTTTTAAGCGAAACTAAATATATAAATAATTTCAATAGCTTTTCAGACATACATGCCCAACAACATAAAACAATAAAATATATCGCAACACATTAAATTAATATTTCAATGATTTCATCATGCGAATATTTATAGCTCTTATTACATTTTTTACGCTCTTCACGAGTATGTCTATTATGAATAGCCAAGCGCAAAATCCAATCAGTTCAACGCACTCTGCAGATACAGCTACCCCTGCAGAGTTTACCGCGCCAGATTTTAAAACCGGCACCATTCAGCATATTGTGCTTTTCCGTTATAAGCCTGAGGTTGGTGGTGAACAGCGCAAAGAGGTTTTCGACCGGTTTCTGCAACTCAAAGATAAGGCCAAACGCAACGGCCAGCCTTATATTTTTTCCATAAAGGCCGGTGCGCAAAATACGAGCCTTGAAGGTGCAGGACAAAATTTTGATCAGGCATTCATCGTAGAGTTCCGATCAGAAGGCGATCGCAATTACTATGTCGGCACTCCGGCAATCACGGATCCGGCCTTTTACGATCCGGCACATCAGGAATTTAAAACCTTTGTCGGCCCGTTTCTTACAGAACATGGTGCCCTCGTCTACGACTTCGCGTCATAATAGCAAAAGGGCAAAACAGCATGTTTTGCCCTTTCTCATCATACGCTCAGGCTGTACCTTTAAGTGCCTGATCAAGCAGCTTTAAAGCGCCTTCTTTCGTCAGTTCCACCGGATTGCCACCTGCGGTCGGATCGACAATCGCCATTTCCGCGATCATATCCTTGCGGGCATCGTCCATCTCCAGACCTTTGATAAATTCCGGCAGGCTGTCTGGTACATTCAGCTCTTTGCGCAACTTCATCACAGCCGCAACAAACCCGTCAAATCCGCCTGCAATACCAAGATAGTCAGCCAGACGATTAATACGGGTTTCAATAGCTGCACGATTGTGATGCAGCACATAAGGCATGAATACCGCATTGGTCATGCCATGATGCGTATCATAAAGCGCGCCGATCGGATGCGACAACGAGTGGATCGCGCCAAGCCCTTTCTGGAAGGCTGTAGCGCCCATAGCCGCTGCGGCCATCATATTGGCACGCGCTGTAATATCCTGCCCGTTTGCATAGGCTTTTGGCAGGTTTTCAAACACCAGCCGGATGCCTTCCAGCGCGATACCATCTGCCATCGGGTGATAACCGGGTGCGCAATAGGCTTCTAAACAATGCGCCAATGCATCGAGGCCGGTGCCCGCTGTAATAAACGGCGGCATACCGGTGGAAAGTTCCGGATCGGCAATCACCGTGACCGGCAGCATTTTCGGATGGAAAATCACCTTCTTGGTATGTGTCGCCTCATTGGTCAGCACACCGGCGCGACCAACTTCCGAGCCGGTGCCCGCCGTTGTCGGCACCGCAATCACCGGCGCAATCACTGCGCTGTCTGCGCGCGTCCACCAGTCACCAATATCTTCAAAATCCCAGACCGGACGCGTCTGCTTGGCCTGAAACGCAATCAGCTTGCCAAGATCAAGTGCCGAACCGCCACCAAAGGCGATCACCCCATCATGATGACCATCATTGAAGACTTTAACACCGGCGGTCAGATTGCTCTCCACCGGATTTGGCTTCACTTCCGTGAAAGTCCCGTATTTCACCCCCGCCTGATCCAGCACTGCCAGAGTGGATGCCACAACCGGCAGCTTCGCCAAACCCGGATCGGTAACGAACAGCGGATTGCTGATACCTGCAGCTTTCAGCACTGCAGGCAGTTCTTTAATACGACCAGCGCCAAACAGCACAGTGGTCGGGAAATTCCATTTTGAGGTCAATGTTGTCATTACACTTACTTTCACATCAAAATTCAAAAGCGATCAGATTTTTTCACGCAGGTGATAGGATTTCGGACGGGTGAGATTGCTATAACCGATCGACGAGAGCGAAGCGCCCTTGCCCGTATCTTTAACGCCGGTCCAGACCAGGCCCGGATCGAGATAATCACAGCGGTTCATAAACACTGTTCCGGTCTCGATCTGATCGGCAATATTGGCTGCGCGATCCGTGTCCGGTGTCCAGAGGGAGGCCGTGAGACCGAAATTGCTGTCATTCATCAGCGCCACAGCTTCTTCATCGCTGCGCACCTTCATAATGCCGACAATCGGACCGAAGCTTTCTTGGCGCATAACACTCATCTGATGATCGACATTGGTCAGCACTTCCGGCGCCAGATAAGGCGAACCGGCACGGTCATTTTCAACGCTCATATTAATATGAGCTTTTGCGCCTTTACGCAGCGCTTCCGCTTTCTGCTCGCGGATCAGGTCAGCGAAACGCGCATGTGCCATCGGCCCCAGCGTTGAGGATGCATCCAGCGGATTGCCGACGACATATTGGCTGGTCAGATCAACAAAACCATCGACGAATTTGTCATAGACCGCCTCATGGACATAGATGCGCTCAATACCGCAGCAGCACTGACCGGAATTGAAGAAGGCACCATCCACGAGATTGGCAACGGCATGCTCAACATTAACATCGGGCAACACATAGGCCGGATCTTTACCGCCAAGTTCCAGTCCCACAGTCATGAAAGTACCGGCTGCAGCTTTTTCAATCGCACGGCCACCACCAACCGAGCCGGTGAAATTCACATGATCAACTGTACCGGAAGCGAGCAGCGCTTCTGTTGTGGCATGACCAAGCATGACATTGCTGAAAACACCTTTCGGCAAACCGGCAATCTCAAATGCTTTGGCAAAACGCTCACCGGCGAGCAGTGTCTGTGTGGCGTGTTTGAGGATCACCACATTACCGGCCATCAGCGCCGGAATAATCGTATTCACCGCAGTGAGATACGGATAATTCCATGGCGCAATTACCATCACCACACCAAGCGGCACATGCTTCACATAGCGGCGGAAACCGTCCTTTTCTTCCGGCACCAGAGGCTTTAGCGCCTCTTCCGCAATATTGATCATATATTGGCCGCGCTCCTGCACGCCGCCATTTTCTCCGCCATAGCGTACCGGACGCCCCATCTGCCAGGCAATTTCCGGCACCAGCTCATCATTCATTGCGGCCAGAGCAGCAAGTGCCGCAGAGCAATAGCTTGCACGTTCAGCAATAGTCAGTGCCGCCCAGCCGGTCTGTGCCTGCCTCGCATTGGAAACAACAGCCTGTGCTTGAGCCAGATCAAGACAGGCACGCTCCGCATAAACGGAACCGTCAATCGGAGAAATCAGTCTCGCCACTTCGCTCATGGCTTCATTCCTTTTATAACTCTAAGATTAGTAGCGTTCGAAACCACGATGTAGCTCCCAGTCGGTGACGCGGCGGTCATATTCAACCTGCTCCCAATCAGCTGTATGGACATAATGATTGAGAACCTTCTCGCCCAAAGCCTCTTTCAGGAATTCCGAATTCTTCAGTGTCGTGATTGCATCGCGCAGCGTGTAAGGAATTTCTTTCAGCTTTACCGCGGCATAGGCATCACCGACAAACGGCTCTTCCAGTTCCAGCTTTTCATCAATACCGCGCAAGCCCGCAGCAATGAGTGCTGCAAAAGCCAGATAAGGATTGAGATCAGCACCGCCGATACGGCATTCAATACGGATACCCTTGGTGCCCTCGCCGCAAAGACGGAACCCTGCCGTGCGGTTATCCTGACTCCAGCTGATCTTGGTCGGCGCGAAAGTACCCGCCTGAAAGCGCTTGTAGGAATTGACATAAGGTGCGAGGAAATAGGTGTAATCAGCGGCATATTTCAGCTGTCCGGCCACCCATGAGCGCATCAGCGCAGACATGGTATAGGGCGCATCCGGATCGTAAAACAGTGACTTGCTGCCATCAAGACTCCACAGTGAATTGTGTACATGGCTGGAACTGCCGGCTTTGCAATAGTCATATTTCGCCATGAAGGTGATGCACTTGCCTTGCGCCTCGGCAATTTCCTTCATTGCATTTTTCATGATGACATGGCGGTCTGCCATATCCAGCCCTTCCGCATAACGCACATTGAGTTCCTGCTGACCGGAACCCGCCTCACCTTTGGAATTCTCAACCGGAATACCGGCCTTGGCGAGATGATTACGCATGGCACGCAGCACGGATTCTTCTTTGCTGGTCAGATGGATCATATAATCCTGAATATACGGAGACGATGTATCCATATGTTTCCAGTATTTCTCGCGGGCGGATTTATACGTTTCGTCAAAGAGATAGAATTCAAGCTCCGAAGCGAAATAAGCGCGATAGCCACGCTCTTTCAGCCGTGCCAGCTGTTTTTTGAGCATTGCACGTGGCGAATGGGCAAGGTCTGAATGGTCATGATGATCCAGCACATCGCAGAGAACCAGCGCGGTCTTCTCCAGCCATGGTGCAAGCCGTAAAGTGGAGAGATCGGGCTTGATGACAAAATCACCATAGCCTTTATCCCAGCTGGCGGCCTCATAACCGGCTACCGGTTCCATATCAATATCATCGGCCAGCAGATAACTGCAGCCATGCGTTTCATCAAAGGCGCTTTCCACAAAAAACGGCGCATAGAAACGCTTGCCAACCAGCCGCCCCTGCATATCTGTCAGGCAGACGAGCACGGTATCAATTTCATCATTCGCGACCGCTTTCTTCAGCGCATCAAAAGTCAGGTTTCCGGTCATTTACAAACTCCGTGCTTCATCGGCATTTTATTGGAGCGCGTTTCGATCTGATTGAATCAGATCGGCGCTCTAACACTCTGATTTGACGCGCATCTTGTCCGAAAACCGTTTCACACTTTTCGGGATGCGCTCTAAACTGGAGTGTCGCCGCCCCTCCGGCGACGACAGTTTTTGTAAATTTACATTTATGAGTAACGATATGGCGCTCCGGCCTTGCGCATGGTCTCCTGATATTTCTTCAGAATTTCGACCACTTTGGCACTGCGTTCGCTTTTAGCCGCCACTTCATCCCAGAACTTCATCGCCTCATCTTCAACTTTACTCCACTCCGCTTCTGGAATGGTTGTCAGCTCAAGTTTGCCGCCGGTAGTGCGGTAATGGGCTTCACCCCACCAGTACCAATGCTGGCGGTAATAATGGGAATTATCCATGCTGAGCTTGAACAGTTGCTGCAGATGAGGCGGTACCGCGTTCCATTTGTCTGTGTTCGCGAAATAGGAACCTGCCCATGCACCGCTGATATTGTTGGTGAGATAATATTTATTAATATCAGCCCAGCCGACGGTATAAACCTCAGTCGCGCCCGACCAGCACACACCGTCCAGTTCACCGGTCTGAATGGCCACTTCAATATCTTCCCAAGGCAGTGTCACCGGCACCACCCCAAAGCGGGTAAGGAACTGACCACCGGTCGGAAAGGTAAAGACGCGCAGACCTTTCAGATCTTCCAGCGAGCGGATCGGCTTGGTGGTGGCAAAGTTACACGGATCCCACGAACCGGCACTGAGCCATGTCACCCCCGGGATTTCGCCATAGGCTTCTTCCCAAATCTCATTGAGCCCGTAATGATTGAACAATACCGGCACATCAAGACTGTAGCGGGAAGCAAACGGGAAATACGCCCCGAATACCGACACATCCACCGGCGATGCCATGGAGTCATCATCCGACTGCGCTGCATCAATCGTCCCCGCCTGCACCGCACGGAAAAGCTCCCCCTGCGGCACCAGTTGATCGGAGGTGTAAAGCTCGATCACCATCTCACCATTGGCGGCCTTGTTAAAAGCATCAATCGAAGGCTTAATCACATGCTCGGCCAGAGCAGGCCCTGCATAGGTTTGCAGGCGCCACTTAATCGGGCTCTGCGCTTTCACATAAGGTGTTGCGAGGGCTGTCGCACCAACTGCCCCGACCGTGGTCAATGCAGACTTTTTAAGAAAGTCGCGCTTATTCAGAAATTTGCTGTCACTCATTTGCGTGTCTCCCGTCGCAATAGAATTCAGTTTTGGTTCCCTTTTCTGCGCAGCATTTTATTTTTCAGTATTTTAGCTGCGTTATGCACTTCACACTTTATCAACGTCCCGAATACCAGTTGGGTAGCCACAGAGCGATCTGCGGGAAAATCATCAGAATGATGACCGTCAGCACCATCAGGAAGAAGAACGGAACGATAGATTTATAAATATCAACCATGGTCACAGTAGACGGTGCGAGCGCCCGCATCATGAACAGGTTATAGCCGAAAGGCGGGGTGATATAGGCAATCTGACAGGTGATCGTGTAGAGAATACCGAACCAGATCGCATTGAAACCGAGGCTTTTGACCAGCGGAATATAGAGCGGCGCAACAATAACCAGCATCGCCGTGTCATCCAGAAACATGCCAAGCACCACGAAGGACAACAGCATCAGGATAAGGATTGTCCATGGTGACAGGTCAAAGGTACCGATCAGCAGTTTTTCAATTGCTTTCACCGCACCAAGGCCATCATAGACCGATGAAAAGCATAGTGCGGCAAGGATGATCCAAAGAAACATACAGGAAATCATCAGCGAATTACGCGTTGTTGTTTCCCATATCTGTTTCGTCAGCCGGCCGGTTACCAAAGCGGCTAATGTTGCCAGCAATGCTCCAACCACAGAACTTTCTACCAGGCTGGTCACACCGGTCAGAAACAGCCCCATCATTGTACCGAAAATGATCAATGGCAGCAGACCGGCGCGCAACGTTGAAAATTTCTCGGCCCATGTGATGTTGTCGAGTTCTTCTTTTGGCAAAGTTGGCCCGAGTTCCGGATTAATCCGGCAACGGATATAAATATATACGGCAAACAAACCGGCCATCAGCAAACCCGGTCCGATACCGGCCAGCCATAATTGCAATACCGGCTGACGGGCAATCATCGCATAGAGTACCAGCACCACGCTGGGCGGGATCAAAATCCCAAGCGAGCTGCCCGCCTGAATCACACCGGTGACCATCACTTTATTATAGCCGCGCTTCAGCAGTTCCGGCAGCGCAACGGTTGCGCCAATAGCCATACCGGCAACACTCAGGCCGTTCATAGAGGAAATCACAACCATCAGCCCGATTGTGCCGAGCGCCAATCCGCCGCGAACCCCACCAAACCAGACATGGAACATGCGGTAGAGATTACTGGCAATACCGGATTCCGAGAGCATATAGCCCATGAAGACGAAGAACGGTACGGTAATCAGCGGATACCAGTTCAGCACCGCAAAAGTGGCATTGAACGGCATTTCAAACGCGCCGTTGCCCCAGAGCAGCAGAGCAGCAAGTGAACCGACAAAACCGATCACACCAAAGACGCGCTGCCCGGTCATCAGCAGCACCATCATTGTGGCAAACATAAAGAGGGTAATAAATTCCGAGCTCATACAATCTGCCCTTCCTGCGGTGCAGCATCAGGAACATAGGATGCAGGTTTGATCGGCTTGCCGCGCCAGATTGCAAAATCCTTGATCAGATTGGATATGCACTGCAATAACAGCAAGAAAACACCAATGGTCATCAGCGTTTTAATCGGCCAGAGAACCGGCGCCCATGCGGTGTAATTTTTCTGATTATAAACATAGGCATAATTGGTGCTGGACAGACCGCCCGCAAACATCACACCGAGATAAAAAATCACACAGAGGATGGTAATAATATCGGTCAGTGCCTTTTTCTTCGGCGTAAACCGGTCATAGAACAAATCCATACGCACATGCGCGCCCTGCTGCATCGCATAGGCACCGCCCAGCAGATAATAGGCAGACAGAATGAACTGCGACATCTCCAGCACCCAATTCACCGGCACGCCTAATACGACCCGTGAAAAAGTGGAATACAGCAAACAGCCTGCCATCAAAAAGATGAGATACATCGCGCAGCGCCCGACCCGATAATTCAGCGCATCGACATATTTCACGAAGAGTCTGAGTATTTTCGGCACTTTTTTGTTCCCGTTGTTTCAGGCTTTTTATGGCCGCTTTTCCGGCTCTTATGCCTGTATTCACCAGTTACCGTCTTCCCCTTGTCTCTCGCCTGCTCCTCAACAGATCGGGATCAAGGTTATTTCTCCTTATACAGTCTCAATTTCCTGCAGAATTGCCGACAGGCGAGCAGCCCAAAGAGCCTGCCCTTCTTCATCAGCAATTTCATTATTCCGGATTTCCACCATTGCGCAGAGATCGCCGCGTTTACGCGCATGACATTCCACCGTGTAGTAAACACGATCATCGGGTGAATAAGGCTGGTTCACACCGACACTGACACCCGACTTCTCGCTATCCTTGCACAATCCGGCAATCATTTTTGCTCCCAGCCGGTCATCCGCATCATGAATGATACCGATTTCCCATGGCCGCCCCACGCCTTTATAAACCGGCGTATAGGAATGGATTGTAATCAAACGGCTTTCCTGCCCGCGCTTCCGTCGGGCTTCGATAATCGCTTCGATTTTCGCGTGAAAAGGCTTATGCGACAGCGCAATACGCTCCTGACGCGCGGCTTCCGACAAATTATGATTACCCGGAACAACCGTAAATTCGCTGATTTCCGGAATTAAATCCGGTGCGGAAAGCGGTCTGTTGCAGTCGATCAGCAAGCGGGACAATCCGGCTTCAACCAAAGTGGCATCCAGCGCTTTGCTCATGCGCCGCGCAACTTCTGCAGCGCCCGGATCCCACGCAATATGCGCTTCCATATCCGCTTCAGACAAACCAAGACGCGCGAATTTCTCCGGCATAAAATTAGTCGCATGTTCGCAGATCAGCAAATACGGACTGCTGCCCTGCTCATTGATCACCGTTGCCGCCGGTGTGACGGCGTCAACGTCTGTATCGGAAAATCGGGCATGCATGTCATTGCCGTGAGAATCGCGATGCTCCGCCATTCTACCTCCCCTCATGCGTGTAAACTTTACCATTTACAGATGTAACTTATGTTACGTTATTTTTTATTTCGCACTATTGTGTATCATCTCATACGCATTATTATCTTTTGTCAAACAGTATTTTTAAACGGATTGAAACCACGCCGCTCAATCACAAGCAGCCTTCAAAAACTGACGGGAACAACAATGAATAACAGTATCGCCGAGCTAATTACCGAGCGGATTGACACAATGCCGCCGGGCGAGCGCAATGCTGCCCAGACCCTGATTGCCAATTACCCGCTGCTCGGCCTTAAAACCGTTGCAGAATTTTCCACGCAGGCCGGTGTCAGTTCACCAACGATATTGCGCTTCATCAACCGGCTTGGTTTTCAGAACTATCCGGACTTTCAGGCACGCCTTCAGGAAGAGCTTGCGGCACAATTGCAATCACCGCACAACCGCAATGAAAGCCAGCCAATACAGCAGGATACGACCTATCCGGCCTTGGACTATACGCTTGAAAATATCCGTGAAACTTTCCGTCATATCAGCGAAAAACAACTGGGCGATATTGTACGCGCACTGACCACGGCACGCGGCAATATTTATCTTATCGGCGGACGATTTACTGATCCCGTGGCACAATATATGGCCGCGCATATGACCGTTATCCGTCCTCATGTCTTTCACATCTCCGGTCAGGAAAGTGCATGGCGTGACAGGTTGCTGGATATGGGACGCAAAGATATGCTGATTGTGTTTGATATCAGACGCTATCAGGAAAGCTTGCTGCATCTGGCTGAAACCGCGAAAAGTCGCGGTGTTGAGATATTATTGATCACCGATCAGTGGTTGTCGCCGATCGCGCGTTTTGCCCGCCATGTACTGGCTGCCCGCACAGGTGTTCCGTCCGCATGGGATTCGTCAGCTGCGCTGTTTGTACTGGCAGAGAGCATCATCCGTGAAATGACCAGACAGCCGGATCAGAATACCGCTGCGCGCATTAAGGAGCTGGAAGAGCTGAGACTAAAAAACCGGCTGTAACAACAGTCATATTTCTCACACAGATTTTTTATAAAAACTCTTTTCTTTCAACCTCTCATCTTTCGATGTAATGGGAGGAAAATAAATAGTTCAATAAGAGTAACCGCAGCGTGTGGGAGGCACAATGCGGGCACTCCTGATACACCGTTGAAATACTAAAATGAACAATTGCCCTGGAATCAGATTTTTGAGGGCAAAACTATAAGGAAAACGCTGTTTGGCAGCGATTTCAGGAAAACAGATAATGACAGATTCCTCCCCCGCACTGGTGTTGGACAGCCCCGCCGCCACCGATGCTGAACCGGCAGAACGCACCGTAAATTTCAAACTGGTTTTGCTGGCGCTTGCTATGGGCGGTTTCGCCATCGGCACCACAGAATTCGCAGCCATGAGCCTGCTGCCATATTTCTCTGTCGGTCTTGGCATTGATGAACCGACCGCCGGCCATGTGATCAGCGCCTATGCATTGGGTGTTGTTGTCGGCGCACCAATCCTCGCTGTCTTCTTTGCACGCATGTCGCGGCGCACACTGGCGATGGGTCTGATGGCTGTCTTTGCCGTCGCCAACGTTCTCAGTGCATTGTCACCATCCTATCACTGGATGCTGCTTTTCCGCTTCATGAGCGGCCTGCCGCATGGTGCTTATTTCGGCGTTGCGGCACTGATGGCGGCCTCGCTGGTACCAATGAACCGCCGCGCATGGGCTGTTGGCCGCGTTATGCTTGGCCTGTCCATTGCAACCGTCATCGGCGTACCTTTTGCCACATGGCTCGGTCAGGCACTTGGCTGGCGCTGGGGCTTTGGCGTTACCGGCGTGCTGGCGACAATCACCTTCCTGATGATTATGGCCTTTGCACCGAAAGACCCGCCGCGTCCGGGCGCAACACCTTTGCGCGAATTGAGCGCACTTAAAAACCGTCAGGTCTGGCTGACACTGGCCATTGGCGCCATTGGTTTTGGTGGTCTGTTTGCGGTCTATTCCTATATTGCCTCAACACTGCTGGAAGTAACCGGTGTTGCCCCTTACTGGGTGCCTGTCGTGCTGACGATTTTTGGTATCGGCATGACCTGCGGTACACTAATCGGCTCATGGGGTGCTGACCGCGCTTTGATGCCAACAGCCGGTATTTTACTGCTGTCCAATGCGATCTTTCTGGTTATTTTCCCGTTCGTCGTCATGAATGTCTGGCTGCTGACAGGACTGGTCTTCCTGATCGGTTGTACAGGTGGTCTTGGAACAGTTCTGCAAACCCGTCTGATGGATGTGGCACAAGATGCGCAGACATTGGCCGCAGCACTTAATCACAGTGCCTTCAACGTCGCCAATGCTCTTGGCCCGTGGCTGGCAGGTATGTCCATTGCCGCAGGCTACGGCTTCGCCTCTTCCGGCTTTGTCGGTTGTGCGCTTGCACTGGGCGGTCTGCTTATCTGGGCAATTGCGTTGTGGGATTCCCGCCGCACCGGCATCTAAAAACGGATCAAGAACACGCAATAAAAAAGCCGGCAGAGTGATCACCCTGCCGGCTTTTTCTAATTTAAAACAGGAAAATCAGTTAGCAACGATCTTGCCGTCTTCCCATTTGTAAACCACGAAGGTCGGAGAAGTCAGATCGCCGTTCTTGTCATAAGTCAGATCACCAATAATGGTTTTCGATTCCAGACCATCATGCAGAACTTTGGCCACGTCGGCTGCATTATCCGCCTTACCAACTTTTTCGATACCGGCTTTCAGAACCTGCACAGCAGCATAGCCGTTCAGGGTGAACACTTCCGGCGCAATATTCTTGGCCTTCAGCGCATCAACAGCTTCAGCAGCAGCCGGATTTTGTGTCACATCAACAGCATTGGTGAAGAGTGTGCCTGCACCTGTATCACCGGCAATGGCCCAATATTCAGTATTGGACAGGCCTTCACCACCAACCAGCAGAAGCTTTACGCCCTGATCGGCAAGCTGGCGGGACAGAAGACCGGCTTCCGGATGGTAACCACCGAAATACAGCACTTCCACACCACTGTTTTTGATCTTGCTGACGAGCGCGCTGAGATCTTTTTCACCCGGTGTCAGGGATTCATACAAAACTTCTTTGATGCCTGCTTTGTTCAGGCTGTCTTTAAAGCTGTCTGCCAGACCCTGACCGTAAGGGGCTTTATCATGCAAAACGCCGACTTTTTTATCAGCCAGATTTTTTGCAACATATTCAGCAGCAACTACAGCCTGCTGGTCATCACGACCACAGGTACGGAAAACATTTTCCAGACCACGGTTTGTAAGGCTTGGAGCGGTTGCAGTTGGCGTTACCATGACAACACCGGCCTCAGCCAGCGCATCAGACACAGCCATGGCGGAACCGGAAGTCACAGGACCTACAACGAACTGAATGCCGTCACCGATCAGCTGGTTGGCAGCAGAAACGCCCTGTTTAGGATCGGCCGCATCATCCACCAGTTTCAGGACAACTTTCTCACCAAGAATACCGCCATTCTTGTTGATATTTTCAACAGCGGTTTCCGCACCGTTTTTCACCTGAATACCATAGGCAGCAACGCTACCGGTTACCGGTGCAATCAGACCAATCGTAATATCGGCATAAGCCTGGGAAGCAAACGCAAGTGTTGCAGCAAAGGCTACCCCGGATAATAATGAACGACGCATCTCTTCCTCCAAAACAGTCCCGTCACGGGACATAATTAAAACACAAGCCCCCCGTGCGCGCATTGTACGTCGCGTGACGGTTCGTACACTCCTGCCTCACCATATTATGGTCAGACGATCAGTCTTCCTTTTCCAGCATCTCCTTAACAGCGGTTGCCAGCTGCTTCAGTGAGAACGGCTTCGGAAGGAACCCGAATTGAGCATCTTCAGGCAGATTCTTTGCAAAAGCATCTTCTGCATAGCCTGAAACGAAAATAAACTTAATGTTTGGATAGGATTTGCGCAACTCTCTTAAAAGGGTCGGACCATCCATTTCCGGCATAACCACGTCAGAAACAATAATATCGACCTTACCTTCAAGTTCTTCAAGCACTTCCAGCGCCTCAACACCGGACGATGCCTCGTGAACTGTATAACCTCGTGTCTGCAGCGCACGGACACCGCCCATACGCACTGCATCTTCATCTTCAACCAGAAGAACTGTTGCCGAACCGGAGAGATCAGCCTGTTTTTCTGCTTTCTTTTCAACAGGTGCAGGCTTTTTCGCTACGACTGCTTGTTCATCAGGCATGCCATTGGCATCCAGTACAACCGGCGCCTTTTCTTCGATAAAGCGCGGCAGATAGATGCGGAATACAGTGCCTTTGCCCAGTGTTGAATCACAAAAAATGAAACCACCGGTCTGCTTGATAATGCCGTAGACCATCGACAGACCAAGTCCGGTGCCTTTACCTACTTCTTTAGTCGTAAAGAACGGTTCAAAGATTTTGGCGAGGATATCCGCCGGAATACCGGTACCCGAATCTTCAACCTCGTAAAGCACGTAATCAGCTTCCGGCAGTTCGCGATAACCCAGTGCCGCCGCCTCAGCTGTTTCCACATTACGGGTACGCACTGTAATCGTACCGCCGTCCGGCATCGCATCGCGCGCATTGACCACGAGATTGACGGCAACCTGCTCGAACTGACCAAGGTCAGCCTTCACCGGCCACAAATCACGGCCATGCTCAATTTTCAGCGCAATATCTGTTCCGACCAGACGCGCCAGCAACATACGCAGATCCGCCAATACATCGGTCAGATCAAGCACTTCCGGACGCAAGGTCTGGCGGCGTGAGAATGCCAGCAATTGACGTACCAGCGAGGCCGCACGATTGGCATTCTGTTTAATATTCATGATATCAGGGAACGACGGATCAGATGCATGATGGTTGCTCAGCAGCAGATCCGAAGACATGATAATCGCGGTCAGCACATTATTGAAGTCGTGGGCAATACCACCTGCAAGCTGTCCTACAGCCTGCATTTTCTGGCTCTGCGCCATCTGCCCTTCCAGAGCTTTCTGCTCAGTGGTCTCTACGGCAGAAACAATAGCCGCCTCTTCTACCGCTTCACCACCGATATCCGATACCGGACTGACATAGAAACGGATATGACGCTCATCATTGCCAGGCAAAACTGTATCAATTGGCGTAATGCTCGCCTGACCGGCAAAGGCTGATGCCAGCGCACGGGAAATCGTTTCGCGGTCACGCGGATGCACCACGCTTTCCAGTGAAATTTGCTTATCCAGCGTATCGCGATCCACATCGGAGCCGAAAATATCAAGAAAACGCGCATTGGTTGAAAGAATGCGGCCATTCACATCAACGGAAGCGATTGCCATCGGCGCGGAATTAAAGAAGCGTGTAAATCGCACTTCAGCAGAGCGCTGTGCGGCAGATGAATCATTACCTTCAGCGCGATTGAGGACTATCGTCCTGCTGGTACCGCGCGAACCGTCACGTGGCTGCTGCACACGGTGATAAAAGCGCACAGCAAGGCTCTGACCGTTACTTTTTGTCAGATCAAGATCAATCACCGTGTTGCGGCTGGAACCGGGATCAGCACGCACCGCATTAATCAGCGACATGCCGTTACCGGCCACAATATCCTGTAAAGTCAGAGAACCGGCAGTGAATTTTGTGAGGTCAATCCCCAACCATTCCGCCAGCGTGGCATTAATATAGATAATACGACCCAGCGTATCAGCTGAAAAGAAACCGGCCGGTGCATGATCCAGATGATCAATAGCTTCCTGCAAATCCTGAAAGAAACGTTCCTGCTCAGCGCGCTCTTCCGAAATATCGGTAATCTGCCACGCAAACAACGGCCCTGCGGTCTCGCTCAATGGATTAGTCTGCGGTGCAATCACCGGACGCGCTTTAACACGATACCATGCTGCAGCTTCCATACCGCGGGCAGACGAGCCGATCAGACGAATCTCTTCCTGCGCGGAGAGCCCGTCACGCACGGCATTATTCAGCCGGTAAACCGCCTCCAGCGCCGATGGCTCACCTGCCAACACGGCATCGAGCGTTGGCAAATCAGCGGCATTCTCTGCGCCCATCATCTGCGCATAAGCCTGGTTAGCATAAACGATATGCCCTTTAGCATCGGTGATCACCGTGCCTTCCGGCATTGAATCCAGCAGCGTATCGACCACATCATCATGCTCTTCACGCGGGCTGAACTGGATAAGACCGGTTGCCCAGCCGATCAGGCAAAACACGCCCATAATCGACAAAAGCCCGAGCAATATCAGCAAGAAGGCATCGCCAAGCTGTTCACGGAACACAAAATAAAGACCTGCAACAGCAATTAATAAGACACCCAGCGTCAGCAATCTGAGCGCAGCAGGGTTCTTTTTTGCGGAAGCAGTGTTTTTTGGAAAAGAATTTGTCCGTGATGGCTGAGACATAAGCCCCAATATCCCTTTTCTTGCGCCGTACATCCGGCGGTTCAGCAGATCCGTCGCTGATGCGTCGTCCGCAATATCGGGCATCAGTTTATCAGTTCAGGTGCAATACAATCTCCACCTTATTGATAAACCCAGCCTTATGAGGTTTTCAGAATTATGCTTTAGAGTATTTCCCAGTCAAATGGAATTCTCCGCAGATTGCACCAGCACACCGAACACGACAGAAGTACGAAAATCTTGTGTCATTTTGCACCTCACCCCCTCTATATGCTGACCGCTTTTTCTGAAACTGCTTATTTATTGCCTGTACAGTCTTCACAAGCGATTAATTTCAGCCCGTTTTTGTGCAAAAAACGCATTTTCCGTGCGCAACGCTCACAGGCATTTTCAAGCGGATAAATATGTTTTAAACTTTCATTCAGTTTAAAGATTTACTTTCAGGGTGATATGCGTTTTTACAGACGTAAAACCACCACTGATCACACACTATACTGGTCTCAAGCGCCCTTTAGCGGCCTGAAAACCGTGTTTAAAAACAAGCAGGTTATGCAATTATGCGGTTAAAGCGTTTATCAACGCCGCTGAGATTGCATGATTCTTATAAGGACGATTGAATATGATGGATTGGCTGAGCGGGCTGTTGGGCGAAAATACAGCCCATATTATCAGCTTTATCGGGCTTTTTGCTCTGTTTCTTGCAGGCGTTTTTGTTGTCTTTGCCGTAATTAAACGAATGACAGCAGGCACTTATGTCACCAAACAGCATGATGCTGCACCACGCCTCACAGTAACTGACGCAGCAGCGGTCGACAGCCAGCGCCGTCTGGTTCTGGTACGCCGCGACGATGTGGAACACCTGATCCTGATCGGTGGTCCGTCTGATATCGTTATTGAGCAGAATATTACCCGCCATAAAAACAAGCAGCAGGAACAGGCAGCACCACGCGTTCGCCAACAGGAAGAGCGCACTGCCTTTGCGCCTGTTGCCGCTATAGCGCCCGTAGCGGCACAAGCTCCGCTCATTGCACCGGAGCCAAATCTCTCTATCGCTCCTGCCGCAGATATTATCGCAGCGACACCAGCCTATAAGCCTGAAACTGAAACACCTGCACCACAGCCGCGCCCTGCTGTACCAACAGCCAGCGCGCCGGTTACAGTTACGGCTTCACAGGCTCAGACCTTGCAGACACATGCCCAACAGGTTGCAGCTGCTCGCCAGCAGCAAAGCCAAAAACCAGTCCAGCGTCAGAGCGCCCAGCCTGCCGCTCGGCCAGTGACGGAAGGTGCTGCACCAAAACTGCATCCTGTTTATCCGTTGGGTCAGGT
Source organism: Hyphomicrobiales bacterium (assembly GCA_900470735.1). Lineage (GTDB taxonomy): Bacteria > Pseudomonadota > Alphaproteobacteria > Rhizobiales > Rhizobiaceae > Pseudochrobactrum. The sequence continues at coordinate 112,524 of UCCC01000002.1, forward strand.
ATCGCGCGGCGTGATTGCTGCAACATCCGGTTTAGCTGCTGCCAATAATGCAGCTCAGCAGGAACTCATTGAGGCTGCAAAGCGTGATAACCGCAGTGCATCACCATCACTTGATGATGTACGTCCGGGCTCTGCCCAGAAAACCGAAGGCAATCCGCTGGTATCCCAGAGGGCAACACCACAGGTCGGTCGCCCGACCCAGCAGGAGCCATCATTCAGCGCTCCGGTAACGCCTGCCCCTGCTCCGGCAAAACCTGCTCCACAGCCAAGCTTTGAGCTTGATCTTGAGAATGCGGTTGCTGAAGCGCTGTCCTCCAAAGACACAGTACCAGACAGCGAAATCTCATTCGAAGATTTGCTCGCCTCAGAAATGGACCAGCACTTCGCTGCTAGCGAAAAAGCAGTGGCTGAAAAGCCAGCGAGCAGCACATTAGATATCTCTCCGCGCAAATAAGCGCGGGGAGACCTGCCCCGACAGGGTTACCGATAAATACAGACAGAAAAAAACGCAGTGCCCTCCAGCACTGCGTTTTTTAATTTCTATTTATGCGTGCGATCAGCACATCACCCATACTTATTCGTCGCGATAAACTTTTTCGCGGCGCTCGTGACGCTCCTGTGCTTCGATCGACAAAGTCGCAATAGGACGGGCGTCCAGTCGCTTCAGGTTGATCGGATCACCGGTTTCTTCACAAAAACCATAGGTTCCTTCATCAATACGAAGCAAAGCCGCATCAATTTTGGAGATTAGCTTACGCTGGCGGTCACGGGCACGAAGCTCAATAGACCGATCTGTTTCCGAAGAGGCCCTGTCAGCCAAATCAGGATGATTAGCATTTTCACGCTGTAATGCTTCCAGCGTTTCGCGTGCTTCACGCAAAATGTCATTCTTCCAAGCAACGAGCTTGGCACGGAAATATGACTTCTGCCGATCATTCATGAACGGCTCGTCATCCGTGGGCTTGTAGTTCAGGTCGATTAATTCACTCATTTTGAATCACCCCTCACCTAGGAGACGATGCGCCTTATAGGTCTATAAGCAATCCGATACAACCTGAAAAATCATACAATCAAGTATTTTCAACCAGAACCTGAAAAATACGAAAATTATTATCAGATTACATAAAACTGAGACATATATATTCTAAAGTACAAAAAATTTATCTCTCACATTGATTTCAAAAATCTAATAGCAATATTTTAATTCAATAACATAAATATAAAATATTTACAGATTTTCACACAAATTAACCCTGTTATTTTTCTTTGCGCGTTTCCCCATATTCATAACATTTGATCAAAAACGATATATTTTAACTTTGAAATATAAGAAAAAGCGCCATTTCGATTCCGATAACCAACAGAAACATTTTTCTTATTTTATGTTTTCAGCACAGTTTTCGGAAATTAATCAGGCTATCTTTTCGGTGCAAAACCTGCAAAATATCCTCATGCGCACCATTTTGCTCCTTCGCCATGCCCAAGCTGTTCTCCCTGATAGCAGCGGCAAAGATTTTGACCGGCAGCTCAGCTCCGCCGGAAAAACGGATGCTCTGCAACAGGCAGAACGTCTGATAAAATCCGGCATAATGCCTGATTTCATTCTCTGCTCTCCGGCATTGCGCACCCTGCAAACGGCTAAAATTTTCAGCGCAGCAATCAATAGCGCCTTTCCTGAAATCAGCATCACACCGCAATGTGCATCGTCACTCTACCGTGCCAATGCTTCCGGCTATCTGTATGAAATTCGTGAACAAGCCCCGCAAGACGCACAATGCGTACTGTTAGTCGGTCACAATCCGAGCATTGAAGATTGCGCCCTACTCTTCGCCCAGCCAGATAGTCCGCTGGCGCAGAGGATTGGCTATGGTTTCCCGACTGCCGGTGTGGCACAGATTGAAACCAATGCAGAATTTGCAGATATCACGCCGGAAAATGCCCGATTGACCGCGCTTTTCCTGCCTCAGGAAGACTGAACGAGAACCCTGCGACAGGTGTATTTTACAAGCTCCTGCTTTTACTCTCTGTAATTTATTGATTTCTCACCCTATATTCACAAACAGAATAGTGAGTAACGTCTTTACGGGGGCATCTTTGGCCAAACTGACCACTTTCACAGATGAAGCCAAAATCGCTTTTGATACATTGATAGAGCGCACCGGCAGCTTGGTTGCGCCGTCTTTGCGCCTTGGTGTTACCGGCCTTTCCCGCGCAGGGAAAACGGTTTTCATTACCTCTCTGGTGCATAATCTGACCCAAGGCGGGCGCATGCCGCTATTTGAAGCGCATGCTACCGGACGCATTGCCCGTGCCTATTTGCAGCCGCAACCTGACGATGCCGTGCCGCGTTTTCAGTATGAAGATCATCTCGCAGCATTGGTGAAAGACCGCATCTGGCCCGATTCCACCCGTGCAATTTCAGAACTGCGCCTGACCATTGAATATCAGTCAGCCTCTTCATGGGGACGTATGCTTTCCGCCGGTAAGCTCTCGATTGATATTGTCGATTATCCGGGGGAATGGCTACTGGATCTGCCTTTGCTCGGCAAAAGCTATACCGAATTTTGCCGTGATTCTTTTGCGCTCGCCAATGAAACTGCACATCTTGGCTTTGCCGAAAACTGGCTGCGGGAAGCAGCGACGGTTGACGCCTTGGCGCCTGCCGATGAAATGACAGCACAGCGTCTGGCACGCAGCTTCACAGACTATCTGCGTGCAGGAAAATCCGACGAACCGGCACTATCCACTCTGCCCCCCGGGCGTTTTTTGATGCCCGGCGATCTGGAAGGTTCACCTGCGCTTACTTTTGCACCATTGCCTGAATTGCCGGATGGCAGTTTCAAAAACGGCTCTTTGGCCGCGATGATGGAGCGACGCTATGAATCCTACAAAACCCATGTGGTGAAACCGTTTTTCCGCGAACATATTGCCCGTCTCGACCGGCAGATTGTACTGGTGGATGCTATGCAGGCGATTAATGCCGGTGGCGGCGCGGTGCGCGATCTGGAACGCGCGCTCACTGAAATTCTGGCCTGCTTCCGCGCCGGACGTTCCAATATGCTCACCGGCCTGATCCAGAAACGTATCGGCCGTATTCTGATTGCAGCCACCAAGGCTGATCACCTGCATCATGAAAGCCATAACCGGCTTGAGGCCATTGTGCGCAGACTGGTCGATCGCGCTGCCAAGAATGCCGATATGTCCGGCGCTGAGATTGATGTGCTGGCGATGGCCGCAGTGCGTGCCACACGCGAGGCAACCGTCAACCAGAACGGCGATACATTGCCGGTGATAGTCGGCACACCGCTGAAAGGTGAAGTCATTGACGGAGAAGTCTTTGACGGCGAAACCGAGACCGCAATCTTCCCCGGTGATCTGCCGCAAAATGCTCAGGCAATTTTTGAGCAGCCGGAGTTTTCGCCGCAGGATCGTGCCCGTGAAGCACCAATCCGTTTTGTCCGTTTCAGACCGCCACATATCAAAGCCGACCTCGATGGCATTCATCTGTCGCTTCCGCATATCCGCCTTGACCGTGCCATGCAGTTTCTGCTCGGCGACCGGCTAGCATAAGGATAAATCATGTCTTCAGGCCCGCGCAAACCGATGAGCTTCAGCGTAGAACCGCAAACTGATGACAGCCAGTCACAGGCGCCGCGCAAACCGGTGGCAATCCGCGACTTATCAACCGTCACAGCGGAAGCGGTAGACGTTTTTGAACAGGAAGCCATTGATGCAGGCGCACAACTGACACCGCCTCCTGCGAGCCTGATCAAGCGGCGCTTTACTCTGCGCAGTGTGTTTTTCTCCGCACTCGGCCTGCTGGTGAGCTTCGCCATTGCAATCTGGACGGAAGACCTGATCCGCGCCATGTATAGCCGTGCCGATTGGCTTGGCTGGCTGACCTTCGGTGTCGCCTTGATTGCACTTTTCTCCTTACTGGCACTGGTCGTGCGTGAAGGTCTGGCTTTGCGACGCCTCTCAGCAGTGCAGGAACTGCGCTTTGCTGCGGCAGAAGCAAGTGAGCGCAATGATGCGGACAAAGCCCGCAAAATCACCGACAAATTGCTGGAAGTTACCGCTAATCTGCCGCAAACAGCCCGTGGCCGCGCAACTCTGGAAGCCTTGCGCGGTGATATTATCGACGGGCGTGACCTGATCCGCATTACCGAGCGTGAAATTCTGCATCCGTTAGATCGTGAAGCGCGCATGCTGATCCTCAATGCCGCCAAGCGTGTTTCCATTGTCACGGCGGTCAGCCCGCGCGCTCTGGTAGATATTGCCTATGTGGTTTTCGAATCATCACGGCTGATCCACCGCCTATCCGAGCTTTATGGTTGTCGCCCCGGCTCCTTAGGCTTTTTCCGTCTTGCCCGCAGCGTTATTGCGCATCTGGCTGTGACCGGAACAATTGCGATGGGCGATAGTGTGGTGCAGCAATTACTTGGTCAGGGACTGGCCTCACGCCTCTCCGCCAAACTTGGCGAAGGCGTTATCAACGGCATGATGACAGCACGTATCGGTATTTCAGCGATGGATATTGTGCGCCCATTACCGTTTGATGCGGAAAAACGCCCCAATATCAGTGATTTCGTCAGTGATATTGTAAAAGCCACAACTCAGAAAAAACCGGTATGATGCTAAAGCGTATCCCGAAAAGTGTGAAACGGTTTTCGGAAAAGATACGCGAAAAACCAAAAATCGAGCATTTCCAATGTTTCAACATAAACTGGAAATGCCCTAGTTTATCCTTCGTTTTAATTATGTTAGAAACCACCTATTAACCATTCCAGCCGATTATACAGACTGGTTTTGGTATTTTGTTTGATGGTATTTTGAGCTGATGACGCGAAGATAAATCATACAGAAAACTGATATACCGCCCTCTAATTATCCGGAACAGAGTTCTGTTATGATCTTACGTGCCACTGCCGCCTGCCTCTTATTCTTTACCTCTGCAGCCAGCACTGTATCTGCGCACGCATCGGATAAGGATGAAGTGTTTTTCCGCAATGTCGAAGGCCAGTGGAGCGGTCCCGGCGAAGTTGTTGCGGGAAAATATAAAGGCACAAAATTTGTCTGCAACCTGTCCGGCACCACACCGGATGGCAATGTCGGCATGACTTTGGACGGTACCTGCCGCGTTGGCGTTTTCTCCCAGCCGATGAAAGCAACAGTTGTCCGTACCGGCAAAAATTATAGCGGCACGTTCAATGATGGCGCTGAAGGCAAAGGCCTCAACGTGACATCCGGTTCCGTCAACGGCAACCGCGTTGTGTTGTCCCTGAGCCGTAAACAGCTCAATGGTGCAATGCTGGCGCGTGTAACCGATCAGAACACCATGAATGTTACAGTTTCGGTTAAAGTCGATGATACAATGGTGCCGGTTGTCGGCATGAGCCTGAAACGCGTCGATGGCGGTGTAGTCGGCAACATCGCCCGTAATTAAAGTATACGGTAATTCAAAACCAGCCCCGACAGTTTGTACTCTCGGGGCTTTATTGTTTTTATAATGTTACTTTACAACTGCCAGCGTAAAGCCGTCCCAACCCTTAGAGCCAACGGTTTGTAAAGCCGTCGCATCCAGCCTCGGCTCCGCTTCAATCATATCAATAAAGCGCCGTACGCCGATGACATTTGCATCCTCCGACTGCGGATCCGTCACGGCACCATTGCGAACAACATTATCGCCGATAATGACAGTGCCTTTACGCGCGAGTTTCAGCGCCCATTCCAGATAGACCGGATTATTCGGCTTATCGGCATCAATGAAAATCAGATCAAACGGTGCACGATCCTGCAACTGCGGCAGGCTGTCGGCGGCAGCACCGATGATAATTACCACTTTATCGGCGACACCGGCTGCTTCAATATTCTGCTGTGCAATAGCCGCATGTTTCTCGGAATATTCGAGCGTAATCACTTTGCCGCCCTCAGGCAGCGCCCGTGCAAGCCAGATTGTGCTGTAGCCACCCAATGTTCCGATTTCCAGAACCATTCTGGCTCCGCACATTTGTGCGAACAGATTGAGCAATTTGCCCTGATTGATCGCCACATCATGCGCAGGCAGTCCCGCCTCGCTATTGCGCTGCAATGCAGCTTCCAGCAACGGATCATCTCCGATCAGCTTCTGCGCCATATAGGCATCAACCTGTCTCCACTGCTCTTCCGACTGGTACATAATCGCTCCTAAAATTAAAAAAGAGACATGCCACACGGAAACAACAGCAGAATGACAAACAGCTTTACAGCGCTGTATCCTGCCACCAGCGATGGCCATAGCTCATACGCTGAATTTCACTGCCATCCACTTTTTGCACCAGCTCGGAAACAAGCTCACCACGAATTTTAATATTCGGCGCAATAGTTTCCAGCGGCACCAGCACAAAAGCGCGTTGCTCAATGCGCGGATGCGGCAGGATCAGATCCGGCATTTCCAACGCAAAAACATGCTCATAGGCCAGCATATCAATATCAATGGTGCGCGGGCCCCAGCGCTCACTGCGAACCCGCTTCAGACGCCGCTCAATGGTCTGCGTCACATCCAGCAGCTCCGGCGGCGTTAGTATCGTTGAGATTTCAGCGCAGGCATTATAAAACCAATCCTGATCGGTTTTACCCCAAGGCGGCGTACGGAACACCGGAGACACAGCGATAACCCTGACATCCTGCCGTTCATCCAGCAGTTGCAAAGCCTGCGCCATTGTCTGCACAACATTGCCGATATTACCGCCCAGACATAGCCAGGCTTTATGAACCTCGCGTGCTTTCATATATTCGGCCACCCGACCGTCACTTCTACATAATCCAGCACACCGGCGACCGGCGCATTCGGTTTGCGCACAGTAATCTCGGATTTCTGAATTTGCGGAAACGCAGCACAAAGCGCTTTAGCAACATCCAGTGCCAAGGCTTCAATGAGATAACGGCGCTTTCCGGTAATAATCTTCTCAATCATGGAGAAGACAATACCGTAATGCACTGTTTTATCAATATCGTCATTTTCGAGCGAGTCGCCCGGATCAACAGTCAGCACTGCATCAACATAGAAACGCTGGCCGAGCTTTTCTTCCTCGTCAAAAACGCCGTGATGCGCAAAAAACGCGCAATTCATCATACGGATCGTGTACAAAAAGCCCTCATTTCTTCACTGCTGCGTTATAAACGGGCGCTTATAACGCTAAATTTTGTCAGTCCAATATCAGATTATACTGCAAATTCTGAAAAACCGGTTCACGCTTTTTCATGAACGGCTGCGGCATTTAAAACCGCGTCTGCCATTAATAAGGCATCACGGTTGAGTGCAACATTATGCACCCTGAATATATCCGCACCGCCAAGGCGCAGCATAACGCTGGTTGCAGCCGTTGCGGCATCCCTTTCTGCGGCAATATCACGTGCGCTCACGGCACCGGTAAAACGCTTGCGGGATGTTCCGACCAGCCACGGCAAGCCAAAACTGTGCAGTTCCGCAAACCGTGCCATCAGCTCCACATTCTGCTGTGTATCTTTGGCAAAACCAAAGCCCGGATCAAGCATAATCTGCTGCGGCTTTACACCCGCACTTGCAGCAATTTCCAGTGATCGTTGCAAGAATACATGCTGATCTTCAATCACATCGGCGGCAACATCTCTGTCGCGCCCTGTATGCATAATCACCAGACCAGCACCGGTTTCAGCAGCAAGCCCCGCAATATCCGGCTCTTTCTGCAATCCCCAGACATCATTGACAATATGCGCACCAGCCGCGACCGCCAGTTTTGCCGTCTGCGCTCGGTAGGTGTCAACTGAGATCAGGCACCCGAGTTCCCGTGTTAAAGCCTCAATCACCGGAAGCACCCGATCCTGCTCCTGCTGAGCAGAAACCGGCTCGGCATCCGGACGGGTCGACTCGCCGCCAACATCAATAATCACGGCACCGGCTTCCAGCATGGCACGCGCTGATCGTAGCGCTGCATCTATGGTCTGGTTATTGCCACCGTCTGAGAAAGAATCCGGCGTAATATTAAGAATCGCCATAATCAGCGCCTGCGATCCGGTCTCAAGAATGCGGCCATGCGCCAGTTGCCATTCTCGCTTTATAGGGAAACTCTTAATCATATTCGGAATTAACCTTTTAAAATTGCTTTGCTTTCCAAACCAGCCATAAGTTCTTTACACATTTCATGGAACGATAAAAGCTGACGGAAAGCGCATTTCCGGCAAAACTGTCAATTGCTTTGACCGGCAGCGAATGCGCAGACCAATAAGACCAGCATCATGCAACAGAAGACAATTCTGCCGTATTTTGTGTTAGAACCTGTAAAACAAGGGCATTTATCAAAAGAGCCCTCGCAGCAAAGGAACAGATAATGTCCGGCAAATATCTTGCACTCTCCCTCACCGGTCTGGTTCTGTTATCCGGCACTTTAATGGCCACGCAAGCAGACGCTGCTTCTGTGACACGCAAATATCGCTATTTTCCGGTTTACGGCACAACCGCAGAACAACTGGATAAATCGTTGGCCAAGAATGGCCCAAAGCTTGATGATGGTGGTGAAAGCCATCCGGGCGCAACAAAAATTGCATTTAATGCCCGTGTAAAATACCGCTTTGACGGCAAATATTGCCGTGTCTCAGATGTGAATGCCAATGTGCAGGCTACAATTTCCCTGCCAAGCTGGAAGAGCCGTCGCCGCGCCAGCGCTGATACGAGAATGGTCTGGGATGTGCTTGTGAAGGATATTCGCCGCCATGAAGAAAGCCATATCGTTATCGCCCGCTCCCATGCTTCAGATCTTGAGCGCCGTATTCGCGGTATGCGCAATGAGCGTGACTGCACGACACTGCGCGCTAATGTCGACAAGATCACCGAAAGCGTCTTTGCCAGCCATGACAAGGCTCAGCAATATTTCGACCGCGTTGAGACAGTGAATTTTGAAACCCGCTTTGAAAGACTGCTCACCAACAGCCTTGAAAAACGTTACGCTCAACAGCAGAAGAAAAAATCCTGACACCTGAATTTTAACAAAGAAAAAGCCCTGCATTTTATGATGCAGGGCTTTTTTGTTCATTTCACTCACATTCAAGCGCCGACGCAAAAAGCGTCAGGCCACTTGCAGACCGGCATGACGCTTGTTAGGGCGCTTTTTTAATTAACACCCAGCTTCTTCTGCAGGCTGGTCGACGACGTGGTGTACTGGAACACAACGCGTTCACCTGGGCTGATAATGCGCTTGGCAGCCTGTGTCATCAGCGCGGCTTCATGGAAACCGGAGAGGATGAGTTTCAGCTTGCCCGGATACCAGTTGATATCGCCGATCGCAAAAATACCAGGTTCGGACGTTTCAAACTTCTCGGTATCAACAGTGATCAGGTTTTCATGCAGGTTAAGACCCCAGTCAGCAATCGGACCAAGCTTCATGGTCAGACCAAAGAATGGCAGCATACGCGTTGCCGGCAAGAGGCTTTCACCGTCTGCACCTTTGAGTTTAACCGCTGTGAGGTCACCGTTTTCGCCTTCAAGTCCGGAAACCTGACCAACTTCAAAACGGATCTTACCGGCATCAACCAGCTCGAACATTTTCTTCACGCTGTCCGGTGCCGCGCGGAATTCCGGACGACGATGTACAACGGTCATGCTTTTAACGATTGGCTGCAGGTTCAGCGCCCAGTCCAGTGCACTGTCACCGCCACCAACGATCACAACATCCTGATCGCGGAAAGCTTCAACACGGCGAACGGCGTAATAAACGCTCTTGCCTTCATATTCTTCGATACCCGGTACAGGCGGACGCTTCGGCTGGAAAGAGCCGCCGCCGGCAGCAATCACCACAACCTTGGTTTCGAACACTTCGCCTTCGTCGGTTTCCACATGGAATGAACCGTCTTCCAGACGTTCCAGCTTGGTCACCATACGGTTGAAATGGAACTGCGGCGAAAACGGCTTGATCTGTTCCATCAGTTTGTCGGTCAGCATCTGACCGGAAATTTCCGGCCATGCCGGAATGTCATAAATCGGCTTTTCCGGATAAAGTTCGGCACACTGGCCACCGGGACGGTCAAGAATATCAATCAGATGGCATTTCAGGTCATAGAGACCCAGTTCAAACACAGCAAACAGCCCGACAGGACCGGCACCGATAATGACAACATCTGTGCGGATAACTTCGCTCATATTTTCAATCTCGCTGAATCATAACAACTGCGCCAGCCATTACGATCTGTCACATTAATCTTATGTTCTGCCAGTTGTCACACAGAACACGCTCTATAGTTGCTGCCTTCAGGGAAATGGGGCAGCATTTAAATGCCGGAAACCGGCTCATCCGCATGTAACAAGCCTGATATTTTCAGGCAAAACCGCACCGGACAAAATTCAATACGAGTTCTATAGTCAAGTTTAGCTCAAATGCCTATAGTTTTTGCGGATATTCATCTGAATAATAGCCGCTCATTTTACATATGACCCGCACGACATTCTAATGCCTGACAAAATCCAGCAGATACAGACACAAAACTGTGTTTAAAACGGCTATCTGTAGAATGTTATTGCGCCGCAAGCAGATGTCACTCTTCTGCACTGATCATGAGATCAACAAAAAAGCGGCCTGCCTTGAAGCAAACCGCTTTCTCATACTCATTATATTATAGGCAGATCAGCTCTGGCGTTCAGGAACCTGCACAACCAGTCCCTCCAGCTCATCACGCACGATGATCTGGCAGGACAAGCGGGAATTTCCGCGCACATCATAGGCGAAATCCAGCATATCTTCTTCCATCGGCTCAGGACCGCCAACCACATCTGTCCAGTCTTCGTCAACATAGACATGGCAGGTTGCGCAGGCGCAGGCGCCGCCGCATTCCGCATCAATGCCCGGAATACCGTTGCGAATGGCATTTTCCATAACAGTGGAACCGTTTTCCGCTTCAACTTCATTGCGCATCGCGCCGTCAGCGGAAACAAATGTGATCTTAGTCATAAACTCATCCCGTGAGATACCCGCATCAAGCAAAGTGACCGGCCTGAGCGCCTGACCATTTATGCGGACACGATTATAAATAGTATTGCAGGCCAGATACGTGCTGTGCGCAGAGAGTTCAAGCTGTAAACACACTATCCCTGCCCGTCTGCGTCAATTTCGAGCACAAATCCCTCACCGCCGTTGCAGAAAAATATAAATTAAAGCAACTGACGTTAATCAGTTGCGACTGCGGCGCCAAACGCCAGGCGTCTTTGGCAAACACATTAACTTCTTGCTCAACTATGGCAAAATGTGCCACAATCTGAGCCATAATATAGAGACTTCTGATGTTTGCTTAAAGATTTCCACAATTAGATAGCGCTTAAAAAAGCCCGCATTTGCTTAGTTTTCGCTATTCCTTACCATTTCGCGTTAACCTTATCTTTAAACAATTCATCAACCGCTAATTCCGTAGTTCCCATATGGCTCCGGAAGTTTTAACCTATAGACTGCGCAACATGTCTTTATGACTGCCTTTCAATTCAGAAGGCAGCAGTGCGGACATGGCTTTTGCGTAAATGTATGAGTACGGGGTAAAACGGCTATGGCACAAAATACAAAAGCGCAAAAGCTTGAGCTTGATATGGAACAAGCCCTCACTGACGGGCTGGATCTGGATTTCAGCGACGACTTTGAGCTGGATTTGAATTTTGACGCTCCTGAGGTGGAATTCTCGCTTGATGATCTGGAAAGCCAGATTTCGCGAGCCGCTGAAGAACTGGCACTGGAACAAAACACAACTGCACCTGTTGCAGCTGCCGCTACTGGTGCAGCTATTGCCGCCGCAGCCAGCGCTAAAACAGAAGCCAAGACTGCAGCAGAGCCAAAAGCTGAGAAAGCTAAAAAAGCTGATGTGCCTGCCACACCAGTTACGCCTGCCGCACCTCCGGTTGTTACAGCCACTGCCGCAACACCATCTGCCTCCACCCCGGGCAGCGTGACTGTATTGCAGGCAGCCAATCAGCCTGACGCGCCAACAGCCAATACAACAAAATCAGACAACACGATCTCTTTTGATGAACTGGATCTGTTGCCTGAAACAGCCCCAGCTGCAGAATTCACTGTTTCCCGTCCTGCTGCCCCGCAGGCAACAGCTGCGCCTGCTGCACCATTAACTCCGGCCAATGATGATCTGCGCAACGATAATTTGTTGCTGCGTCGCACCAATGGTCGTTCATCCAGTGTCTTCTGGACAACCACAGCGATCAGCGCACTCTGGACAGCGGGTGGTCTTACCCTCGCCCATGCGCTGAGCCCGCAGGGTCTCACTTCATTCTCCGCAATCAAAGACTTCTTCACCACACCGGCAGGTATTGGTGTTGCAGCCGGTATTGCAGTGCCGGTCGTCATGTTCTGGGGCTTTGCCCAGATGGTACGCCGCGCACAGGAACTGCAATCTGCTGCCCGTCAGATGACAGCCGCTGCCCTGCGTCTTGCTTCTCCTGAAGCTGCCGCCGGTGACCGCGTTTCCACACTTGGTCAGGCAGTGCGTCGTGAAGTTGCGGCGATGAACGAAGGTATCGAGCGCACACTCGCCCGCGCAGTTGAACTGGAAACTCTGGTACAGACCGAAGTTCATCAGCTTGAACGCGCTTACAGCGACAATGAAGTTCGCATCCGCGCCCTGATTGCTGAACTTGGCAATGAACGTGAAGCTGTGATCAGCCATGCGGAACGTGTCCGTTCGTCCATCTCCGGTGCGCATGAGCATCTGAAAACCGAACTGTCTTCGGCCAGCGATATCATCCGTGATAATGTTCTCACCGTTTCCAGCGAGCTGACCTCCTCCCTGTCCCATGCAGGTGAGACCATGATCAGCCGCCTGAATGAAAGCGGCGCGGCCATTTCCGAAGCGATTGATACCCGCAGCACCGATATTTCCACCCGCATCAGCTCTTCGGGCGGCGATTTTGTCGAAATTCTCGACACACGTATCGCAACGCTGGAAGAACGCTCACGCGGCCTCACCGAGACACTCACCGAAGCTCTGGATGCCCGTACATCCAACATTGCTTCTCTGCTCGGCGATGCGACCATGAATATGGTCACCGAATTCGATCAGCGTCTGGCAGATCTCAACGCAACGCTGGCCGCACGCGGTCACTCGCTGCTCACAGAATTTGAAGGCCGTGCACAGGCGATCGACAGCAGCACTGAGAAACTCAATGCCGCTCTGGAAGTCCGTTCGCGTCAGATCAATGAAAACCTGATCGCCCGTACCCGCGAGATTGCTGAAACCTTCTCCGGTGTGCGCTCCTCGATCAGCACTGTTGTTGATGAAACCAAAGACAAGCTCAATGGCGAACTTTCCGGCATTACAGACTCTGTTGCCGGACTGCTGAACGACCGCGCCGGTCAGTTTATCTCGCAGATCGCCGACAGCCGCGAAGCACTGTCAACCACCCTCTCCGGTGAATCCGAGCGTATTGCCGCCGCTATGCAGCAGCACAGCCAGACCATCACCGAGCGCGGTGCGGATATTGAACGTGCAATCGCTGGTAATGCAGCGCATCTGGATCAGACTACCAGTCAGCATGCAGCCATTCTGGAACAGCGCACCAATGATATGCGTGAAGCCATGGCTGCACATAATGCACAGCTCAACACGATCTTCACTGAAGAAGAAGGCCGTTTTGAAGGTCGTGCATCCGCACTCAAATCCTCACTCGATCAGCAGCACGCCGATTACACCCGCGCGCTGGATGACCGTAATCAGCAGTTTGCAAATAGCCTGCAGCAGAACAGCTCTGCCGTCAGCTCCCTGCTGAACGAACATATCAACACTGTCGGTGATCGCGCCTCGCAATTGCAGGCTGCTATGCAGAGCGGTCAAGAAGCTCTGGATGCCAATCTGCGCCAGCATGGTGAAACACTGGTACAGCGCACAGTTGCCCTTCAGGATGCCGTTGCCAACGCAACTGGCACATTGCAGAGCACTTTCGACAACCAGACCGGCATTATCGAAGAACGTACTTCCACCATGGAACGTGCGCTCGGCATGGGTGTGGACAATGTCCGTAAATCGCTTGAGCATAGTGCTACAGTGGTTGCCGGTGCACTCCGTGAGAAGATTACAGAAGCAGCAAGCTCCCTCACTACAGAAGCAGCAAAAGCCGGTAATGCACTGCATGGCTTTGGTGAAAACTTCAACGACCGCCTGATTGAAAATCTGGCAGGTACAGAAGCCCGCCTTGGTGAACGCGCCAGCCAGATTGCTTCCGGTCTTGAAGCCATTGAAACCCGCCTCACCGGCGAACTCAGCGGTATCGAAAGCCGTATCGCGGAAACAGCGACACGCACCAGCGATGTGCTTGGCGCACATTCTGAAGCGTTCAGCGCCCGTGTTCTGGAAAATCTCTCCGGCACAGAAAGCCGCCTGACAGAGCGTGCAGAAGCGATTGCTTCCGGCATCAGCGATGTGAGCAACCGTCTCACCGGTGATCTCAGCGGCATCGAAAGCCGTATCGCACAGACTGCATCCCATGCCAGCGATGTGCTGGGTGCGCATTCTGAAGCATTCAGCGCCCGCGTTCTGGAAAACCTCTCCGGTACTGAGGCACGCTTGACTGAGCGCGCTGATGCGATTGCAATGGGTCTTGGTGAAATCGGTTCCCGTATCACCGGTGAACTCGGTGTTATTGAGTCGCGCATTTCCGATGCAACGCAAAACACTTCTGCAACGCTGGAAGAACGCACCCGTGAGCTGAACTCGGTTCTCGCAGCCCGCTCGCAGGAAATCACCCGCATTCTCGCCGACACTGCCGAGCCTCTGGTACAGCGCCTTGCCGATAGCGGTCAGGGTCTTGCAAGCCAGCTTGAACAGGCAACCCATGCGGCAACCGACCGTCTGCGTTCGGAAAATGCGGCTCTGGTCAATGCACTGGCAAGCCGCACTGCTGAAACCATTTCTGCGGTTCAGGAAGCCAAATCAAACCTGTCTCAGGGCGTTGGCGGTCTGATTGATCGCCTAGCAAGCTCGAATGCAGAACTCGGCCAGCTAATCGACAAAGCGACCCTCAACCTCAACGATATTGATACCCGTCTGGTTGAATCGACAACGAACTTTGCTGACAGCACCAATCGTGCCGCACAGATCTTCTCCAGCTCCAGCGTTGTTATCGACAACAATATCGGTGCTCTGCGCTCCCTGTCCGGCAATACGCTGTCGCAGATCGCAGATATCGCCAAGCGCTTCGAAGATCACAGTGCAGTTCTGTCCCGTGCGTCTGACCTCATCAATTCGGCTCAGAATGGTCTCAATGATACATTGGCTGATCGTCATGATGCGCTGGAACGCCTGTCGGCCGGTCTGATCGACAAGTCGGAAAATATTGAGAAAGTGATGCAGGGCTTTGAAAACCTCGTCACCTCTGCTCTGGAACGTACAGAAGGCCGCACACGCAACTCTACCGAACAGCTGCGCGCAGCCATCTCTGAAGTTGTGGATCAGGCAACACAGAAATTCGCATCGGCAACAGATGATATCCGTCGCTCGGCTGCGGAAATCCGTGGTGAACTGGATGCAACTCGTGGCGAGCTGAAGCGCGGCGTACTCGATATGCCTGCAGAAGCAAAAGAATCCACCACTGCAATGCGTAAAGCTGTTTCCGAACAGATCAACGCACTGAAAGAACTGGCTTCGATCGTCAACAAATCCGGTCGTCTGATGGATGTGGGTGACAGCCGTGCAGACCGCACTGTTGCCAAACAGACTGTTGCAGCCGCAGCACCGGCTCAGGCTTATGTTGCACCGGCTGTTACACAGACTGCTGCACCGGCACCGCAGCCACAGAGCTACACCGTATCTGCTCCGGTACAAGCACCTGCTCCGCAGGAAAGCCCGCGCGGTGGCTGGGTATCCAATCTGCTGGCACGCGCCTCTGCTGACGAAGATACAAAAGCTTCAGCACCACGCAGCCAGAGCAATGTGACACCACAGCGCTCGGCAGCCCATGTTGTTGATAGCCTGAACTCGCTGTCGGTTGATATTGCCCGCGCAATTGATCATGAAGCATCGGTTGAGCTTTGGGATCGCTACCGTCGCGGCGAGCGCAATGTGTTCACCCGTCGTCTCTATACGCTGAAAGGTCAGCAGACTTTTGAAGAAATCAAAAGCAAGTACCAGATGGATGGTGACTTCCGTCGTGCGGTAGACCGTTACATGGATGATTTCCAGCGTCTGCTGGAAGATGTTGCCCGTAATGATCGTGATAATATGGTCACTCAGACCTACCTCACATCAGACACCGGCAAAGTCTACACCATGCTGGCACACGCATCGGGTCGTCTGCGTTAATCAGAGCGAAGAGTTTAAAAGGCGGGATTTCTCCCGCCTTTTTTATTTTCAAAAATACCTCTGACAAAGCGTCTCAGCCATATAATTTTACCAACCCGCTCTTGCCAAACCATAGGCCACACCTTCTATAGTGAGCTCTACAGAATTACATTGCGGCATATTATTTGCTGCTCTCAAGCATATATACCGGAGGAAATATGTCTCAGACTGCACCGCGCTATCCAGATACCCAGCTCCTGATCAACGGCGAATGGCGCAATGCGCAGAACGGGCGCACAATTGATGTGCTCAATCCGGCAACCGGTGAAGTTATTGGCAAGGTTGCCCATGCGGAGAAAGTTGACCTTGACGCAGCGCTGTCTGCTGCTGCCAAGGGGTTCAAAATCTGGAGCGCAAGCTCACCATTCGACCGTTCCAAACTGATGCGCCGTGCGGCAGACCTGCTGCGTGAGCGCGCAGATGCCATTGCACCGATCCTGACCCTTGAGCAGGGCAAGCCGGTGGCTGAAGCCAAAGGCGAAATCCTCGCCGGTGCTGATATTATCGAATGGTTTGCCGAAGAATCCCGCCGCACCTACGGCCAGATCATTCCGGCACGTGCGTCCGGTGTATCGCAGATGGCATTCAAACTGCCTGTCGGCCCTGTGGCGGCATTCACGCCATGGAACTTCCCGATCAATCAGGTGGTGCGTAAATTATCTGCAGCCATTGCTGCCGGTTGTTCGATCATCGTCAAGGCACCGGAAGAAACACCGGCCTCACCTGCTGAACTGATCCGCGTTTTTGTTGATGCCGGTATTCCGGCGGGTGTGGTCAATCTGGTCTATGGCGTACCGTCAGAAATCTCCGAATATCTGATCCCGCATCCGGTTATCCGCAAAATCTCGTTCACCGGTTCCACCCCAATCGGCAAAATGCTGGCCGGTCTTGCGAGCCAGCATATGAAATTATCGACCATGGAACTCGGCGGCCACGCACCGGCAATCATCTTTGATGATGCCGATGTGGAAGGCGCCGTTAAAACACTGGCGATGTCCAAATTCCGCAATGCCGGACAGGTTTGCGTTTCGCCGACCCGCTTCCTCGTGCAGGAAAATGTCTATGAGCAAGTTGTGCAGTCCTTCACGGAAAAAGCCAAAGCCATCAAAGTCGGCAATGGTTTTGACGAAGGTGTACAGATGGGCCCGCTGGCGAATGAACGCCGTATTCCTGCCCTCGAATCTCTGATTCAGGATGCAGTGGACAATGGCGCGCGCCTGATGACCGGTGGCCGTCGTATCGGCAATGTCGGCAATTTCTTCGAACCCACTGTCCTCGCCGACGCACCAAAAACCGCACGTATCATGAATGAAGAACCATTCGGCCCTGTGGCAGTGTTCTCCTCCTTCAAGACACTGGATGAAGTGATTGATGAAGCTAACCGCCTGCCATTCGGCCTGGCATCCTACGCCTTTACCCGTTCAGCGGAAAATGCCCGTGAACTGGGCATGCGTATTGAAGCCGGTATGACAACCATCAACCATCTCGGCCTTGCTTTGCCGGAAGTTCCTTTCGGCGGCATCAAGGATTCCGGCTATGGCACCGAGGGCGGTTCAGAGGCAATCAACGCCTATCTGACCACAAAATTTGTGACACATCTGGTTATCTGATTAATAAAAGTGCAAGAAAAACAAACCCCGTCTGCAGAAATGCAGGCGGGGTTTATCTTATCCTGAAAAGCAATAAAATTATTCAAATATCGTTTGATCTTTCAAATTGTTACTTTAGGCTATTCCCTTAAGCCGGCCCAAAACAAAAAACACGGCCGTATGAATGAGGGGAAAATAAGCATGAATTTTATACCATCCATCCGCAAAACCAATCTCGGCAAACTGACAATGGCACTGGCTTTCAGCACAGCGCTCACCGGTTCAGTTTTGCTCAGCGCTGCCAATGCCGCCACACCAGCCGATACACTGGTGATCGCCATGGCAACCGATGATGTGATTTCGCTGGATCCGGCAGAATCTTTCGAAATTACAACCGCGGAAATTCTGGCAAACAGCTATGGCCGCCTGCTGCGTACAGATTACAAAGACCCGTCCAAGCTGGTCGCGGATATTGCCGAAAGCTGGGATGTTTCCGAAGACGGCAAGACTTTCACCTTTAAAATCCGCAAGAGTCAGAAATTCGCCTCCGGTAACCCGATCACTGCGCATGATGCCGCCTATTCGCTGCAACGCGCCGTCAAGCTCGACCAAAGCCCTGTTTTCATTCTCAGCCAGTTCGGCCTGACCAAAGACAATGTGGATGACAAAGTCTTTGCCAAAGACGATGACACGCTGATTTTCACCTCGGAAAAAGCCTTCGCACCAAGCTTTGTTTATAACTGTCTGACCGCAACCGTTGGTTCCGTTGTTGACAGTAAACTGCTCAAAGAACACGCCAAGCCGGTAACGCCGACAGCAGATTCCAAAGCCGATAATGATTTTGGTCATGAATGGCTGAAGCGTAATTATGCAGGTTCCGGCGCTTTTGAAATCAAAGACTGGCGTCCGAATGAAATCATCATGATGGAGCGTAACGAGAATTATGACGGTGAGAAACCGCCGCTCAAACGCATCATCTACCGCTATGTAAAAGAGAGCGCATCGCAGCGCATTATGCTCGATGCCGGTGATATCGACATTGCCCGTAATCTTGAGCCTGGCGATCTTGAAGCGATCTCCAAGGATGACCGCTTCCACACAGCCAGCGCGCCGAAAGGCACCATCTATTATTTCAGCCTCAACCAGCAGCATGACACACTCTCCAAGCCGGAAGTGCGTCAGGCGGTTAAATATCTGGTCGATTATGATGCTATTCAGTCCACACTGATCAAAGGCATCGGGACAATTCACCAGAATTTCCTGCCAGCCGGTATGCTTGGCTCGACAGATGAAAACCCGTTCAGCCTCAATGTTGAAAAAGCCAAGGAACTGCTGGAAAAAGCCGGTCTGAAAGACGGCTTCACCATTACCATGGATGTGCGCAACACTCAGCCGGTCACCGGCATTGCGGAATCCATTCAGCAAACCTTTGCCAAAGCCAATATCAAACTGGAAATCATTCCGGGCGATGGCAAGCAGACACTAACCAAATATCGTGCGCGCAAGCATGATATTTACATCGGCCAATGGGGTATTGATTACTGGGATCCGCATACCAATGCCGATACTTTTGTGACCAATCTCGACAATTCCGATAATGCGGTTTCCAAAACCAGTGCATGGCGCAACTCATGGGAAATTCCGGAACTGACCCAGAAAACTCTGGCGGCAGTGATGGAAAAAGACGCTGACAAACGTGCGCAGGAATATCTCAACATTCAGAAAGAATTCCGCGACACCAGCCCGTTCACCATGCTTTATCAGTTGAATGAAGTGGCCGTTGTATCCAATAAGGTGAAAGACTTCATCATTTCACCGGACACCAACTATGTGCTGAAAGCATCCAAAGAGTAGTTACCAACGAAAACGGCCGCAGAACTCATTCTGCGGCCTTTTTCAATGCCAGATGGCAAAATTCTCACCAGCTCAAGACTGCCTACAGCATAAAATGTTAGAACGAGCTTTGTGTGCCCAAGAGACACACGACGCTATAGAGCGGTTTACGTTCGTTGGATCGCAGTGCTCGCTCTAGGTTCTTTACTTTGTCGCATTATCCCGACGTCAAGTTGATCCAACTTGACTGTGAAATGCTCTAACAGACCAAGCTCTCAGATTTAACGCACAACCAGAATAGCGGTTTTGGTATGTGTCAGCACTTCGCTTGTCTGGCTGCCCAGCAACAAACGGCCGATACCGCGGCGACCATGCGAGGTCATAACGATCAGATCAACGTCGCTCTTTTCGCTGAATTCCGTGATTGCTTCAGCCGGCCAGCGATCATCGATATGTTTCAGCTCGGCCTTAACGCCGTGTTTTGTAGCTGTTTCAGCAGCGGCCTTGAGAACAGATTGCGCCTGACTGGTCTGATTTTCATTATAGATTTCGATATCTTTTGGGCTGGCAATCCAGCCTGCACTGCTGGCTGTCGCCATCATCGGAAAAGGCTCAGTTACGGTCAGAATCGTAACTTTACTGCCGAGTTTGGCCGCGAGTTCCAGCCCCTGATCCAGACCTTTTTGTGCCAGATCCGATCCGTCCGTAGCGATTAGAATATGCTTATACATTGTGCCATCCCTGCTCCGTAAATTGACATATCTTCTATGAAGCCGGAGCCCAAACATCATTTAACTTCATATTGAAGTGTGTACATTCTATCGGGCATATTGCTTGGTGTGAAGATAAATGCGCAACAAAACAGCAAACAAATTTTATAAATCCGGGTCATTTAAGCCGCGACAATTAAAGCCTTAAATAAAAAAAATATTGTGATACCATTCTATATTACAACTGGTAAAATTGACGGCAGTGAAATCAAATAAATAACTGCATAATTATTCGCATTCACGCTTGAAAGGTAATATCAAACAGCTTGGGAGAAATAAAATGAAAATTATTTCAAGGATTTATGATCAATACGGCCCTGCGAAACAAGTCGTGCATAATCTTGAAGCTGCAGGATTTCCTCACTCTGATATTATCATTGTAAGCCGTAAATATGCCGTAGATGATACCTCTACCTGCGACAGTATTGTCAACGGCGCCGGTATGGGCGCCATAGTTGGCGGCGCAACAGGACTACTCATTGGTCTTAATCTGATCAGCGCACCGATATTTGCATCCGTTTTAAACTCAGACTGGATCGTATCTGCTGCTATCGGCATGATTATAGGTGCAGCGACAGGCAGCATCATAGGGAGTATTATTAACTCATTCACATCTGCCGGTATCAGCAAGGAAGATGCCCGTCTGTGTATTGAGGCATCCAAACTAGGCAAAACCATTGTTAGCCTGCGCCTCAAAGATGAGGAAAAACCGCAAATGGAAGCGGAAGCCAGTCAAATCATGGATGTTCCGGAAGCACAAACGATCGAGCAGTTTCGTAATCTTTACAGCCGTACTTTACCGCAGCTAATTAGCCATACGAAACACCACCACACCAGTGCCTAAATCAGCTCGGATCTTTCTTGTAAAAAGCTTCAGGTAGGCTTTGCGAGCCTTTCTGACTGGTAAAAAGCACACTCGGCTCGATACGGCCAGCTCCCCTGTAGGGGCTGGCATGAATGGCCAAAATCCACATACTCATGACCGCAGTCACAATATAAATGCCCAGTGCTTTACGGCCTGCTTTTGGCCTGTCTGCATGAACCGCGGTAATAACGACCAAAGACAGAAGCGTAAGGAAGAAAACCAAATACCACTTATAATGGTTGACTGAGCTGGAACCCAGTGCAAGACGCTTATTGCGTGCATCCTGCATTTCATCAAAATCCTGCACCATCTGGGACATCAGTGCGCCCGATATATCCGTGCGAGACAACGCAATCATAGCGATACGGATATTTTGCAGGGATTCTTCGACAGCGCGCGCAGGCTGGTTATTATAGCCTTTGTGCCATTCATCCGTAATTACGGAGACGCGGTATGTCGTCAGAGCTTTCAAAAGCAGAGGATCATTCAGCGCTTCCGGCCGCGCCATACCAATCAAACGGGTGATCGATGAGCGTTCCTCACTGGCCGCCTGATCCGCACGACTGTTCACCGCCCAGGTATCAGCCGCGACAAAACCAAGCGCCAGAGCCCATGCTGTCGCAATGGTACCGATGAAAGCGCCAATCGGCAGCGAGAGAATATCTTTCGAAGCCTGCTTGCCGAAGATTTTCAGAAACACCAGCCCGACAATGTAAAAGACAACCCCGCAAATAGTAAAAAGCAAAAACATTAAAATCGGCGGAATACCAAATAAGTAATGCATTTTGCCCCCTCTGAGCGCGCTGCTGTAGTGTGTACGATGTCACCCTTAGATGGTTTTGCACTCTATTTTACATTAATTCAATATTTTACCACAGAATAAATCACCCTGTAGACCATGGGCTGCAGCTCTATTCCGCATTACCTGCTTGCTGACGCATATAATCGCGCGGAGAGGCTCCCAGCATGCGTTTAAACATTGTTGTAAAGGCTGCGGCACTCTCATAACCGGTATCAAAAGCAACGGATGTAATCGACTCGCCGGAGGCCAGTTTCGGCAGCGATGCGAAAATACAGGCTTGCTGGCGCCACATCACAAAACTCACGCCGGTCTGCGCACGAAACAGCCTTGTAAACGACCGGCGGCTCATACTCAGCCGCTGCGCCCAATTATCAATGCTGGCAGCAGGATCAGGCGCTTTCAGAAACTCCTTACATAAAACGGCCAAAGACGGCTTTTCCGGAAACGGCAATCCCAGTTCACGGACAGGCAACCGTGTAATTTCATGCATCAGCAGGTCAAACAATAAGCCACTGCGCTCATCATTCTTGTCAGGTTTTTGTAGCTTCACCACTTCAGCCAGCAAGCTTCGTGTCAGCTCATTCACGGACAGCACGCACGGATAATCACCATGCTCATAATCGCGCATATAGACCGACTGCATCTCCACACCGGAGAACATCTCCACACGATGCTCAATACCACGCGGGATCAGCAAAGCATGATCCGGCGGGATCATCCAGCGTCCGCGCTCTGTCGCCACCAATGCAACACCGGAACGTGCATATAAAAACTGGGTACGGGAGTGCCGGTGTAACGGTATCAGCAAGCCGCCCGGATACTGCCTGCGCAGGGCAACAACCGGATCGGCAGCGTGTTCCACCAGATCGAAACCCTGCTCAATCAGTGCATTTATATCATTCGGACTATTAAACTGCATGATTTGGCCCAGTTAAAAAACTTTACGTCCTTAGCACGAAAGCAGGCCAGAGAAAAGCAGACTAAGCAGAATGCTGCCAGTCAGGGATAATTCAGAAACCGGCACAACTGCCGGATGCGCAATATTGTTTCGCCTTTATCGCCATCCGACAGCGGCATGAAAACATCATACCCCGATACAAGCAATATTGCGTAAAGTCAGTAATCGTCAGACGCAGCGCACTCTTGCGATGGCATAACATATCCGGAGCACTTGCAATGACTACCGTGACCAGCCCGTCACCTAAAATAGCCGAAACCACAGCAGTATCACTGATTGTGGTCGTCGCTTTTTGCCACATGTTTAACGATATTATGCAGTCGCTGCTGTCTGCAATTTATCCGCTTATCAAGACCAATTATAATCTGGATTTCCGCCAGATCGGCCTCCTGACCATGACATTTCAGATTACCGCTTCGCTGCTGCAGCCGGTGATCGGAATTATCACAGACCGCTGGCCTATGCCTTATTCGCTCCCACTCTCCAGTGTCAGCACCTTTACCGGTCTTATTCTGCTCGCCAATGCGGACAGTTATACAGTGCTGCTGATCGGCTCCAGCCTCATTGGTCTGGGCTCGGCGATCTTCCATCCGGAAGCATCCCGCGTTGCACGCATCGCCTCGGGCGGCCGCCACGGCTTTGCGCAGTCACTGTTTCAGGTTGGCGGCAATTTCGGTTCTGCACTCGGCCCCCTGCTTGCAGCCTTTATCATTCTGCCGAATGGTCAGTCGAGCGTGGCATGGCTGGCAATCATCGCGGTTTTTGGCTTCATCGCTCTCACCCGTGTCAGCCGCTGGTATGCTGAAAAACAGCGCCAGAATAAAAACAAACCTGCAGCAGACCGCACTTTGCCGTTGCCACAGGGGCGTGTTCTGTTTGCGATTGCCATTCTCGTGCTGCTTACCACCACCAAGAATGTTTATATGGCCAGCCTGTCCAGTTATTTCACATTCTATGTGATTGAAAAGTTTGCTGTCAGTGTTCAGAACGCTCAGCTGATCCTGTTCCTGTTCCTCGGCGCATCCGCAGCCGGTGTATTCCTCGGCGGCCCGATCGGCGACAGAATGGGCGCACGTTTCGTGATCTGGTTCTCGATCCTCGGTGTTATTCCGTTTGCCCTGATGATGCCTTACGCCAATCTGTTCTGGACCTGCATTCTGGCCGTTGTCATTGGTATCATCTTCTCCTCTGCATTCTCCGCAATCGTGGTTTTTGCTCAGGAACTGGTGCCGGGACGCGTCGGCATGATTGCCGGTATGTTCTTCGGCTTTGCTTTTGGTGCCGGCGGTATCGGTGCAGCATTGCTCGGTGACTATGCTGATACGAAAGGCATTGAATATGTCTATTGGATTTGTTCGTTCCTGCCATTGCTTGGCATTCTAACGATCCTGTTGCCGCGCCTGCCTAAAAAGCACGGATAATCGCAATACCTAGACCGCATTCCGAAAAGTGTGAAGCGGTTTCAAGAAAACGATATTAAATGAAAGCGCTCTAAAACAAAAAACGGGGAAGACTGCAAAGTCTTCCCCGTTTTTCATTTCTTTGCTCTGAAACTTTCTGAATCGGGACCTATTCGAGACAGAAAAAGCAGGAGAACCGGCCTGATCAGAGCAAGTCTCAAGTCTTATTTCTTGAGGAATTCCTGCAGCTCATCATAAGCTTTGCAAGCTTCGGCCATATCAGTTGTACCCTGATATTTGGTCTGCATTTCCTGAGCTTTTGTCATAATTTCCTGAGCTTTGCTCGGATCTTTCATAACCGCTTCCTGAATAGCAGCTGTTACTTCATTTACCTTCTTGGTCAGTTCTTCCTGTGTACAGGCAGAAGCAGCGGAACCAGCTGCAACAGTCATCAGCAGTGCAGAAAAGGATGCAGCAACCAGTGTCTTCATTTTCATAGAAGTATCTCTCTTTACGGTTATCAATAAACGAGCAAATAATTTATGCGTTGCTAACTTATGCCGTGCGTTTATGTATTTAAAATAACAAATTGTTATTCGGTAAAACAAAAAATAAACGAAACGATGATTTTTTTCCTTTTCGAAGAAAATTGTTTTATAAAAATAACAGGACTTTTCTTGGGGGACAAATATAGTGCGGACAGTCATTTTGTCTGCTGCTTTAGCAGCTTTCAGTTCCGGTGCGCTGGCGCAGCCAATTGATTCATACAGAGCGCGACTCAGCAAACAGGATCACTATAATTCATCCGGTGATGCTCTGATTTCAGCAGCAACAATCATCCGTCAGGATCGCGCCAATTTCTATGTATTCGGAAAACTCGATCCGGAAGATGAATATGACACCTTCTTCAACGACAAAGCCAATCGCGCCCGTCTGGAAAAAATGCTGAGTCGCGGCTCCATCTCAGATAACGATATTGAAAGCATCCTGAACGGGACACCGCTGATCCGCGTGGATATTCATGCGGAGTATGTAGTGGTCACCATCGAAGAACATTAACAGCCTGATTAATTGAGGTTCTTCCAAAAGATGATAGTGCCGGTCAGTTCGCCAAAAGGATTAAGGGCAAAATCCGGAATTTCACCGGCACGCAGAAAACCCAGTTTTTCATAAAGTGACACAGCATTGCTGTCACTGGCAGTATCCAGCATCAGATGTGTCCGTTTATGATCTCGTGCCAGCGCTTCAGCCGCCTGCATCAGCAATGTTGCTACGCCCTGCCCGCGATAATCTACAGATGTCATCAGCTTACTGATTTCAGCGCGATGCGGCTGATTAGGCGTCTGTACCAAGACCAGACTAACAGTACCTGCCAGCCTGTCCCCGTCATAGGCTCCCAGAAGAATGCGCTCGCCCTGAGCGGCAGAATCCAGCACACCACGCCAAAAAACTTCGGCATCTGCAAGCTCTAAAGGATGCATAAAACTGACAGAGCCACCGCTGGCCACGGTTTCAACCAACAGATTAGATAACATAGTCAATTGTGCCGGAGATGAAGAAACAGGTCTGATTGAAAAATCTGTCATAGCCGGAATATCCGTTCTCTTGAGGCTGAAAATCTGCGCCAAAATTTATAGATGAAATTCGTTTCAAAACACAAGAATATTCAAAATAGCTAAAATATATCAATGGATTGATGCTCGCAATTTGCAAACCTTCGTTAGAAAACTTGCCCGTATAACTTGTAATCTTTGTGGCCGTTTAAACCAAAGAGACCTATGACCACCTTACCTAATGATGTGCGGGGGCTGATGTGGTTCAAATTCTTCTGAAAGCAACGCTCGTAACGGCCTTAGTGGTTGCATTGAGCCAGATATTCTCATTCAGCATCCGCCTTGCCTCCGGCCAGCCTTTTACTGCTTTTGTATTCCTGATGAACTCGATTATGCCTGTGCTGACCGGCTTTCAGATCAGCGTCTATATTTTCATTCAGAATGCAAAACTGAAAAAGACAACGGATGATCTGACAGAAGCCAATCGTCTTTTACAAATACGTGCTGATACCGACAGCATGACCGGCCTGCTCAACCGGAATGTTTTTTTGGACACAATCAAGCAGCTGAACAAAACCAGCAGGCAATCTGCATTGCTGGTAATTGATGCGGATAATTTTAAAAACATTAATGATGTTTATGGCCATCAGACCGGTGACAAAGCACTGACCGCGATTGTCGATGCATTGCGTATGCCATTACGCCAGAATGATATTATCGGCCGCATCGGCGGTGAGGAATTTGCAGTCTTTCTGCCCGATACTGAGATCAAACCCGCGCTCAAAATCGCTGAGCAATTACGCTACGCAGTTGAGAGCATAGAGTTTCACCCTGTGGAGGGACAGGATTATCCGCTTAGCATAAGCATCGGGCTTACACTTTCCGCACCCGCTTATACCACGTCACAACTGATGCGTATGGCTGATCAGAGTCTCTATCAGGCCAAAGCCAACGGCCGCAATCAGATTGTCGTCAATCAGGAAGGCTTGGTCAGCAAAACCAATAGCTGCAACAACACCGATGCCGCATAAAAAAGGCCACTTTGCAGCGGCCTTTGATCATTTAGAGTATTAGAGCATCATATACCAAGTCTGGCACACGGTGCTCTTAATCTGCCCTTATTGGGCTGTTTCAAGCCCTAAGAATTGGAACGGGTTGGATTCTTTAAACTCCTCATTGACCTTACCGGAGAAAATATTGGTCTGGTTTTCACCAAGATCCAGCTTTTTCACTTTTCCGGTTTCAGCTGAGAAATCTAGCCCTTTCAGATCAACCCAGAATGTATTGGGTGTCAGCGCAGATTCAAAGAAATAGAGTTTACGCTTCTGATCAGCGACAGTTCTCCAGCGGGTTGAAGAAATATTCGGCTGATCCGGTGTGGTAATACCAAAAGGCACCGACACGTTACGAATAACGCCGAACACGCTCGCCAAAGCGATATCCGTATTCTCATGTTTCGGAATTGCATTGATATAGAAGGAAGCGCGCGCAAAGCGATCTGCAGCGCGGTTGGTGCCAGGCAACATCACGGTACCGCCGATCTGCTGCCAGTAGCTGTTCAGCGCCAACTGCTGGTCGAAAGTTGGTGAGTTAGTCATGACCTGATATTCACGACTATGGTGAATAACCTGCTTGCCATCAATATATTCGATGATCGCACTGT
Organism: Hyphomicrobiales bacterium; assembly: GCA_900470735.1. Lineage (GTDB taxonomy): Bacteria > Pseudomonadota > Alphaproteobacteria > Rhizobiales > Rhizobiaceae > Pseudochrobactrum. Next base: position 140,292 of record UCCC01000002.1, read on the forward strand.
CACCGCTTGCATCCGAGATCGACAGATGCAGCGTTGCCAAGCGGCTCTCACCCGGCACCTTATCGGTCACGATGGTAAAAGGCTCATCCTTCAGCGCCGTAACAGCCTCTTCTACCGTGGCATAATTATCCAGCACATATTGCGCCCATGCGGCGATGGTCAGCCCCGGTTTATCTTTGTTGAATTCCGGATAGTCAGACTCAACCAGCCACAAAACGCTGGCGGAAAGCCCTTCTTCATTCATGCCATCGGTTGTTGCGATATCGTAACCGGACGCAATCACGCTGCCATATTTTGATGTCCATTTGATGGAATTTTCACCGGCTTCACCATTACGTTCCATCCCCTTCGGGAACACCCAAAGGTTGGTCGCAACATCGACTTTCCAGTCCATCGAGCGCGCAGTGATCACATCATTATTAGCACCCTGATAGACAACACGGGTGCAGGCTTCCGCGATCAATGGCGAAGCGAATAAGGATAAGGCAACTGTCTTGGCGACAAGAACAGAACGAACGGATTTACGCTGAAAAAACATCAGTCAGACCTCCTGGTTAGAACCGCATCGACAGACCGACAACCGGTCCGTGCTGCACGACATCCCATTTGAAACTATGGCCTAAGAACTCAGGGCCTTTAAAGTCCTGAGACAATACACGATAGCCGACACGTAGGTTGGTCGGGCGGTTAAAAAGGAATGTGCGATAGCCCAGATAGGCCTGCGCGTTATAACTCAGTTTTGATCCCGCGCCAAAACCACCGATATCTGCCTCACCGGCAAGGTTCCAGCGCTCATTCAGATCAGTTTTCAGACGAACTCCGACAAACGGATCTGTCCATTCGGCTTTTCTACTCATACTGAAAGGACCGACAGAAAGATCAGCCTTGATCTTTGTCCAGCGCACGCCGAGCATCGGCTCAACCGTAAACGTCTGCGCTTCGTTGAAAACAGTCACACCGCCAAGCTCACGCTCGTAAACACGGTAAAATGCACCACCGGAAATGGTCGTGGTTTTGATATTCAGCGCCAGTTCATTGGCCAGAATATCTTCATCCTGCGTGGTGGAGACATACTGACCGTCAATGAAGAAACCCAAAGGTCCTTTAATGAGCTCGATAGTGCCCATAGCAGCCAGATCAAGATTGTCAAAAATCTCAGAAAACGGAACATTCACATCTGTTTTGCGGCCGCCAATGGCCGCTTTACCTTTAAGTGAAGCGCCCCAAACATAAGGGCTGACAATGATTTTCCATTCACTGTCCGTTTTATAACTCGGCTGAGAAACATCTGCTGCCATAGCGGTGCACAACATAGCCAGACTGGATAAAGCAGATGTGGTAAAAAGTGCAGTAAAGCGCATAGCAGGCACGTCCCCTTGCCGTCATTAAGATTCTATTGAGAAAATAGATGATTATGGCAAAGGGTCAACTTCTGACAGAACTATTCAGACGTAATTCAACAATAATTGTAAACAATATAATACTCACAAGCCCCACCGGCAATAAAGTCAACAGAGCATTGTGAACCAGATCAGCATAATTATAGTTTTGCTGATCTGGTAGAAATTGAATCCTTCGGCAGTTTTATAATCTGATTAGATACGAAATCAGACGATCCTTTGCTGAGTTTGCGGATCAAAATATACTGCTTTATCAAGATTGAAGGCCAGCCGTGCTGTTTGACCGGCCTGAATATGCGCGTCCGCCCGCAACCGTGCCACAACCTCCTTGCCACCCAGCTTGGTCACAGCAAAAGTATCAGAACCGGCAGGTTCCACCACTTCAATATGGCAATCGCCTTCTGCGATCATACCCGCATTTCGATCTGTACCATCCGGATCGGTCAGAGCCTCCGGCCGGATACCGAACACCACCTGTCTGCCCTTATAAGCAGCAAGCTCGCCATTCGCGCTCACAACCGGCAATTTCAGCGGAGCCGCATCCGGTCGCTCCAATGCAACATGCAAACCATCACCGCTATTTTCAACCGTACCGGTCAGCAAATTCATCGCCGGTGAGCCCATAAAATCAGCGACAAACATATTCACCGGCTTGTTGTAAATCTCAGCCGGTGTCCCGAATTGCTGCAATATCCCGTCTTTGAGGACCGCAATTTTTGTGGCCAGCGTCATCGCTTCGATCTGATCATGGGTCACATAAACGATGGTGGTTTTCATCCGCTGATGCAGCCGCTTAATCTCGGTGCGCATATCCACGCGCAGTTTAGCATCCAGATTGGACAGCGGCTCGTCAAACAGAAACACCTGCGGATTACGAACCAGCGCACGCCCCATTGCCACACGCTGACGCTGACCACCGGATAGCTGACTTGGCTTGCGATCCAGCAAGTGCCCGATCTGAAGAATATCCGCCACTTCACGAATAGCCTTTTCGCGCTCCGGCTTGGGCACACCGCGTACCTCCATACCAAAGGCAATATTACCCGCAACTGTCATATTCGGATAAAGCGCATAGGACTGAAACACCATTGCAATATCACGTTTTGAAGGTGGCAAGTCCGACACGGATTGTCCGTTAATGGTGATGTCACCGGAGGTAATCGGCTCAAGTCCGGCAATGGTGCTAAGCAGAGTAGACTTGCCGCAACCGGACGGCCCGACCAGCACCAGAAAGCCGCCTTCTTCAATCTCCAGATTAATATCTTTGAGGATTTCTGTGGCACCGTAGGATTTACGCAGATTGGCGATTTTAAGAAATGACATGGATTATCCCTTCACGGCACCGGACATCAGACCACGCACAAAATAGCGGCCGGAAACAATGTAGACGATGAGCGTTGGCAAAGCGGCGATGATTGCCGCAGCAAAATGAACATTATACTCCTTCACACCGGTCGATGAGGAGACGAGATTGTTGAGTGCAACGGTCATCGGCGTGGTCGAAGCACCGGCAAAAGACGCCCCGAACAGGAAGTCGTTCCAGATATTGGTGAACTGCCAGATCACGGAAACAACAATAATCGGCCCCGAAGACGGCAGCAGAATACGGGTAAAAATCTGCATAAAACTGGCACCGTCAATCTGTGCCGCGCGCACCAGCTCGGTCGGGAATGCCTCATAATAATTGCGGAAATACAGTGTCGTAAAACCGATACCATAAACCACATGCACCATTACCAGCCCCCATATGGAACTGGACAGCCCGAGCAGACCGAGAATACGCGCCATCGGGATCAGCACAATCTGGAACGGAATAAAGCAGGAGAGCAGCAACAAACCAAAGAACAGGTTTGAGCCGCGGAAACTCCATTTAGTCAGCACATAACCATTCAGCGCGCCAACGATGGTAGAAATCGCCACCGCCGGTACGACCATCAGAATGGAATTAATAAAAAACGGTTTGAGACCGGTCGGCTGCACACCGATCTGCGCTGTTGACCACGCCGAAAGCCATGGCTCGATCGTCCATTGTTGCGGTAGGTTCAGCATGCCGCCCTGCCGGATTTCTTCCAGCGGTTTGAAGGAATTTACCACCATCACATAAAGCGGCAGCAGATAATAAACCAGAAAGATCAACAGGATTGAATAGATCAGCGCTCGTGTCAGTCTCTGGTGCGAGATCGCATTTTGTGCATTGGCAGAACCACTCATCAGCGTTTGCCTCCGCGAATTTCCGAATATAGATAAGGGATAATGATCGAGAAAATCATCGCCAGCATGATAATCGCCGACGACGCACCAATGCCCATCTGGTTGCGGGTAAATGTATAGGAATACATGAAGGTTGCCGGAACCTCAGTCGCCTGCCCCGGCCCGCCGCCGGTCAGCGCCACCACAAGATCGTAAGCCTTGATCGCGAGATGCGCGAGCACCACAAAGGCCGACAGAAAAACCGGCCGCATCATCGGAATAATAATCCGGCGATAGGTGGTAAAAGGTGAAGCTCCGTCAATTTGTGCGGCTTTGATGATCTCATTATCAACACCGCGCAGCCCTGCCAGAAACATCGCCATGATAAAGCCGGAGGACTGCCAGACGGCAGCAAGCACCACACAATAAATGGCATAATTGCGGTCTTTGATCCAGTTAAACTGAAAACTCTCCCAGCCCCATAAATGCATGGTATTTTCAAGCCCGATACCCGGATCAAGAAACCACTTCCATGCTGTGCCGGTAACGATAAAAGACAGCGCCATAGGGTAAAGATAAATCGGGCGCAAGAAACCTTCACCGCGAATTTTCTGATCCAGCAAAATCGCCAGTCCGAGCCCCAGCACCGAGCAAATAATAATATAGAGCGATGCGAAGATCGCCAAATTCGTTATGGCGCGCCACCAATGCGGCAAAGCCCAGAGTTTGGAGTAATTCTCCAAGCCGACAAAATTATAGGACGGCAACATTTTGCTGTCTGTCAGCGACAGCAAACCCGTATAGGCAATAAAACCATATACAAAAACCAGAATTATAAAAAAGCTGGGTGCCACAACAAGTTTGGGCAACAGCTCCTGCAATCGGCTGCGACTATTCATGGTCAATCACCACGCTTGGTATCTGCCCCGCTTTGATCGGCACGGCACATCAAAAATAAAACTAAAATGCTCTTTGGTTTTTACGCATGATGCTCAAAATCGATGTCCGCTTTTGAGCGTCATGCTGTAAAATAAATATCCGCTGTCTCCTCAGACAGCAGAGAACAGAGGCCGCCACTGAAGCAGCCTCCGGTTTTGCAATAAATTATTGAGCGGCGGCCACCGCAGCAACGAGTTCCTGCGTAGCTTCTTCCGATGACAGTTCACCATTGAACTGGCGGGTAATCACGTCAAAGAATGCATTCTTCACAGATGCCGGACTTGCATAGCCATGTGCCATGGAACCAAACATGGTGCCCTTGCCGCTGGCTTCTTTGACATCGGCAATCGCTTTCTTGCCACAAGCATCGAAAGCAGCATCAGACACATCTGTACGTGCCGGAGCAGAGCCTTTGACCACATTAAAAGCCGACTGGAATTCAGGATTTTCAATCGCTGAAGCAATCGCCATCTGCGCCTTCACCTTATCCTCGGAGACCTTGAACATTGCGAACAGATCAGAGTTAAAGGTAATTGCCCCCTGTGTTTCAGGATAACGGATACAGACAAAATCCTCGCCCGGCTTTTTACCGGCTTTGACGAATTCGCCTTTCGCCCAGTCGCCCATAAATTGTAGACCGGCCTTGTTTTCAATGACCATGGCCGATGCCAGATTCCAGTCACGACCGGAGAAATTATCATCAACATAGGTGCGCAGCTTGGTCATACGATCGAAAACCTGTTTCATCGTATCGCTGCCAAGGGCTTCCGGATCGAGATCGATCATAGCCTTTTTGTAGAAATCAGTCCCGAAAGACAGCACCACAGCCTCAAAAAGCGTACCGTCCTGCCATGGCTGGCCACCATGTGCGACCGGTGTAATACCCTGTTCTTTAAATTTATCGAGAAGGGCAATCAGTTCTTCCCAATTAGCCGGCTCTTTGCCACCGGCTTTATCAAGTGCTGCTTTGTTGATCCACATCCAGTTGGTGGAGTGAATATTGACCGGCGCACCGATCCAGTGCCCGTCATATTTGGCAAATGCCTGCAAAGGTGCCGGAATAACTTTGTCCCAGCCTTCTTTATTGGCAACTTCATCCAGATTACCGAGCGCGCCCTGCTTTGCCCAGTCCAGCGCATCATAACCAAGCATCTGCACAGCAGTCGGGGCGTTACCGGCAGTCACACGGGCACGCAACACGGTCATCGCTTCAACGCCGCTACCACCTGCGACCGGCATATCCGTCCAGCCGATGCCCTGCTTTTCGAGATCTTTCTTCAGCACTTCAAGCGCTGCGGCCTCGCCGCCTGCAGTCCACCAGTGCAGAACTTCCACATTTTCCGCAGCTTGCGCCGCACCTGCCATTAAACCCAAAGCCATTGCTGTTGTTGTCATGAACTTGCGCATCGTATTCCTCCCGTTTGCAAGTTATCAGCAGCGGAACCCTCCCGCTTGGTCATTACAGCTGCCCTCACCGGACAGTATAGAAACTGGCATGCTTTTGATCCGGCGCTTCGCCTGCGATCACTCCTCATCCGGAATAGGACGTTACAAAGTTGCGTTCGTCAAGCGTATGATTGTAAAATTCAAATCGATTGAATAATGCTGCATTATTTATTCTGATTATAAATTATTGTCATACAACAGATGTATCCGGCATCCTGAATCCAATTTATGGAGTGTAATTCGCTTTCAATGCCGTATTCCGTAAATCCGTAGAATTGACCCCACCTTTAAAACGGCTATAAAGGCCGTTTTCTCAAAAGCCCACATGCGCAGATACAAGGATTTAAAACAATGACTGCGGGAAATAACGCCCCCTCGGAGACGATAACCCTTGGCCTCGATTTTGGTACAACCAATACAGTTATTGCCGTGGCTGACGGCAATGGTATTGCCGAGGTTATGACCTTCCCGAAAGATGAAGCCATTGTTTCGGCCTATCGTTCGGTGCTGTGTTTCTGGCAGGATGGCAATAAAGGGCATCGCAATGTCGAGAGCGGTCCCTGGGCGATGGATCGCTTTATCGCCGATCCGCATAATTGCCGTTTTTTGCAGTCTTTCAAATCCTTTGCAGCCAGCAAATCCTTCACCGATACACCGGTATATGGCAAGCGCTTTAAATTCGAAGATCTGCTGCGTACATTTCTTGAAACTCTGGCTGAGCGTCTTGGTGACCGCCTGCCCGCGCGTGGCAATAAAGTCATTGTCGGTCGTCCTGTCATCTTCGCCGGTCATAATCCGGATGAAGCACTGGCTATGGCACGCTACGAAAAAGCACTGCGCGACTTCGGCTTCACCGATATTCATTATGTGTATGAGCCGGTGGCTGCGGCCTATTTCTATGCACAAAAACTGACGCAGTCCTCAACTGTACTGGTTGCCGACTTTGGTGGCGGTACAAGCGACTTTTCGATTGTCAATTTTGAAGTCGGCGCAGATGGCTTGACCTCAACACCGCTCAGTCAGGTTGGTCTCGGCATTGCGGGCGATACTTTCGATTACCGCATCATTGATAATGTCGTTTCGCCAAAACTCGGCAAGAAGAGCAATTACAAATCCTTCGGCAAAGTTCTGCAAATTCCGAACCATTATTTTGCGAATTTTGCCCGCTGGAACACCCTGTTTCTGATGAACACCCCATCAACATTACGGGAGTTGCATGAACTGGCCTCACAAGCAGAACAGCCAGAAGTGCTCGAACATTTCATCGAAATGATCGAAGGTGATTACGGCTTTGAACTGTATCGCGTTGTTTCCGATGTTAAAGCCGGTCTCTCCTCTGCTCAGATTTCAGAGCTCACATTCAAGGCAGAAAATTTCAAAATCGAAGCACAGATTCAGCGCTCGGACTTTGAAAGCTGGATTGCGGAAGATATGCAGGCAATCTCGACCTGCGTTGATAATGCCGTGCAGAATGCCGGACTGAGCGATAAAGATATTGACCGCGTGTTTTTGACCGGCGGTACATCGTTTGTACCGGCAATCAAAACCTTGTTTTCAGAGCAGTTTGAACATGCGCATGTGTCGAGCAGCAATCAGTTTGACTCCATCGCGACAGGTTTGGCCTTAATTGGTCAGAGCAATGATATTGAGCGCTGGTCAGTCAAATTCTGATTGATCCTGATCAATGTCGGCGGCTGAGACTCATGCGAAGCTCCTTTCAACAAAATAAGGAAGGAAACAGCATGTCCAATACACCGCATACACTTGGTGAAGAATTTCCGGGGCAGTTGGAGCGCATCCATGCTCTGAAAGCAGCCGATCCGCGCTTTGCCAAAGTGCTCGAAGAATATGACGACGTGAACGACCAGATTCACCGCGCAGAGACCAAAATTGAGCCGACAAGCCAGGACAATGAAACAGAACTGCGCAAACGTCGTCTTGCTCTGAAAGACGAAATCGAAAAAGCACTCAATCAGGCTGCATAATATGGCCTGAAAAGACAAAAATATCTTTTGCGGGATTAAAGAAACAGAGGTCTTATCATAAGGCCTCTTTTTTTATGCCGCAAGATATTGGCCTTGCAGTGGCACAGAGGGCGCGAATCGCTCTATCGTTCGATACGCTCATCGAACAGGGAGACGATCTCATGGCCGGACCAATCGCACAGTTTGAAATCAAACCGATTGCAAATTTGGGTGAAGTCGGCGGTATGCAGATCGCTTTTACCAACTCTGCCCTGTTCATGCTGATCGCAACCGTCGGTGCCGGTCTCTACTTGTTTCTGTCGGCACGCGGCAGAACGCTGATCCCGGGGCGCTGGCAATCTACAGCTGAAATTCTCTATGAATTTGTGTTTTCCACTCTGCGCGATAATACGGGTGAAGAAGGCAGACGCTTCTTTCCGCTGGTCTTTTCGCTCTTCATGTTCATTCTTACAGCCAATCTGCTGGGAATGTTCCCCTATGCCTTCACGGTCACAGCGCATATTATCGTGACATTAGGTCTGGCACTAACCGTCTTTCTGACCGTTACACTCTATGGTCTGATGCGCAACGGCACGAGCTTCTTCCGGCTGTTCATGCCATCGGGTGTCCCCCTGCTTCTGGCACCGATCATCGTACCGATCGAGCTGATGTCTTATTTCTCACGGCCTGTCAGTCACTCCGTGCGTCTTTTCGCCGTTATGCTGGCCGGACATATTACATTGAAGGTCTTTGCCGGATTTGTTGCCTCGCTGGCAGGGCTTGGAACCTTAGGCATTGTCAGCTCTGTTTTGCCGCTCGCCATGACAGTCGGCATCACCGCACTTGAGTTTTTGATGGCCATAATTCAGGCCTATGTGTTCACAATGCTGACCTGCATGTACCTCAATGATGCCCTGCACCCTGCCCATTAATGGCCTGCAACGCGCATTCCCGACAAATAAAAAATCCGGAATGCGCAAGAATTTCACCACAAGTCATTGCATTCTATAACACTTTCAAAAACATCAATAATTTCATGCATAACATTACGAATTTGTAATTAGACATTCCATATTGATCCCACATTGCTGGTCAATATTTATCCGCATGCCATCCCAAGGCTTAGTGTAACGCATGACGGAGTTATTATAACTATGAATACGAAAACTATCATTCTCGCACTCGTTGCTTCCTCAGTTCTTGCAGCACCAGTCTTAGCGCAAGAAAAAACAGAAAAGAATGTTGAGCAAACTGCGCAGCATACATCAGGCCACCGTGATCGTGGTCCGATTGATCTGGAAAAATTCACCCGTATGGAGGAATTGAAAGCCGCTGATACCAATAAGGACGGCATTCTCTCCCGTGAAGAAATTGAAGCCCATGCGCAGAAAATGATGGTCAAGCGTGCAGCAGACCGGATGGAGCGCCGTCTTGATGTGAATGGTGACGGCAAAATTTCGCTCGAAGCCATTGAGAAACACCGTACTGCCCGTTTTGCCGAACTGGACAAAAATAAAGACGGCAAACTTGATCGCAATGAACTGAAACAGGGCAAGCGCCACGGTAAAGGCAAATACCACGATAATGGTGGTCGTCATGGCCAGAATGATGAGCAGCACAAAAACTCAGACGCTGAATAATCAAATCAACACAAAACAGCCCGGCAAATTGTCGGGCTGTTTTTTTATTTAAAGCACCCAATTAATAACAATTCTAAATATCAAGTATAATTTCATTGCTTTATTTATTTTTTAGGACAAGATCGAGGATACGGGAGAGATAGCATGCCTTTTCAAAAGTCAGATTATCTTGGGGTATACAAACCTGATCAGGTGAACTTGCTTCAGTCTGCCTATGATGAAACATGTGAACTACTGGGCCACTGTCCGTTAACTGATGAAGATAAAAACAGATTAGCGCACACAGTAATCCGGATTTATGAAAGCGGAATTCACGATCCGCATGAAATAGCTGAACTGATCACGCGCATTGAAAATTTACGCCCGTAAAGCAGCTCCGGAATTACTCAGGCCTTGATCCTGATCAATGCATAAACAGAGCCCGCAGATTATATATCTGCATAGCATGATTTGAAATGAACAGTGCTTCGGAAATACCCGTTTAATGCAGGGATATTCATAAACAGGCTTTCTCTCTGCATCCCTTTTACGAAGCCGCAGAAGGCACACAAGTTACAAGGTTTCCGGTTCAACAGAACCGTTCGGAGGGACGAATGTCTACAAATTTTCATCTGGCATCAATGATCGGCTCGATTGCATTTATCGTTCTCGTCGGTTGCGGTTTTATTGTCGTTCTGACAGTGCCTGCTCTGTCACATAAGCCGATTTATCCGATGCTCACAGTCGTCGGGATTGCATTGGTCGTTACTCCGGTCATTGGCTGGTATGTTGCTACGCGTATGCAGCAACTTCGCTAGACAAGACAGCGTTACCTCAGTCTCTGAGTTTTATCCCCGAAAGCAAGCCTGCTTTCGGGGATATTTATATTCTGGTTCCTGAACAGCAGAAATTGTCACAGACAATTTAAAGAGAGAGTATTAGGCGCTGCTTGAAATAATATCGGTCTGCTGAAATAGTTTCTTTATCCCGATAATGCTCCGTGAGTCTGGTGCACGGAAATATCAACGGAACCAAATCATATCTGGTCGCGTTGATAGAAAAGAGCATATGGGAGGCAAATGAATGTCTACTCGTTTTCAGATTGCCGTATTACTGAGCCTGATGGTCAATGCCGTACTGTTCGGAATTGGCATGATCATTGTACTTACAATCCCTGATTTAGCGCAAAACGCTAAATATCTTATTCCTGTTGTCATTGGCTGCAGTTTTCTGATTACACCGTTTATTTCCTGGTTTCTGGCACCGCGTATGCGCAACCGTTACTGGCAGAACAGAAATCATAAAACCGGCAGCTTCTAGATCAGGTCTACGACCAATAAGGACTTTATCATGCGTTTAGCTATCATTGCAGTGGCCGCGATTGTTGCACTCTCCGGCTGTACTTCAACAGAAAAAGATTTGAGTGTAGGTACTGCTGCAGGCGCAGTTATCGGCGGTATCGCCGGCGGCGGCCGTGGCGCCCTGATCGGTGCCGGTGCCGGTGCAGTCGGTGGTCTTCTGGTGCGCAACCTGCGTAACGGCAAGTGCGAATACCGCAACAGCCGCGGCCAGATCTACACTGCATCCTGCAAGTAATGATCCTGTGACGATATCAGAGCGCAGCCTTTTCAAGACGCTGCGCTCTGTTGTTTAACAACGGCATAATATCTTTATGTCGTGCCAGCAAACCCAAAATGCATACAGCTGCCGACAGACAACGCTTTCTCGTTTGCTTGGTAAATTTTACAAATTCACGACACAACGCCAATTATGACCGATTATAAAATTATAATTCACAAATATAAAAATATTAAAAATCAATAATATAGACTTAATCGATCAGTTAATCCAAACACACTCGAATTCAGGAGAACCGCCTCTAAGGCCTTTCTCCCCCGTCCTTTTCCTGATCGAGAACGCATTTCATGCAGCCTGAACGCAGCCTGCCCAAAACCGGCACTTGCAAAATTCACAATAAGAAAACAGCACGAGCAAAATTACTGTCAGCACTCCTGCTCTGCATTCTGTTGCAGGCCTGTGAAAGCAATAACGGAGACGCTGCATTAGCCATTGAGAAGCATCTTGCTAAAGGACCGATCGGCGTTTCACCTGATTTTTTTCTCGTTCGCAACAGTCCGGACGGCCCAGAAAATGTAGCCGTCATCTATGGTTTTAAAGACGACAAAGCATTCTGTTACGAAGTCGCAGATATTTATATGAAACGCTACCCAAGCGAACATTATTTCTGCACGCAGGCGAATTACTGAAACTCTATTCCAAATTTTAAACCTGACGGCGCGCCTCTGTCAGCATGCGTAGTGCCAATCCGGTCAGAACCATTCCCATCAGCCATCTTTGCGCAACAAGCCAGCTTGGACGGCTGGCAAGAACAACTGCAAGACTGCCTGCTGTAACCGCTATAATTGCATTAACGCTCACACTGATCGCAATCTGAACAGAACCAAGAACCAGCGATTGTGCCAATATGCTGCCATGCTCAGGACTAATAAACTGAGGCAGCAATGACAGATACATAACAGCAATTTTGGGGTTCAACAGGTTAGTCAAAAAACCCATCATAAATAACTTACTGTCGCTGTCTTTAGGCAAGTCTTTCACCTGAAACGGTGATCTTCCGCCCGGTTTTAAAACTTGCCACGCCAAATAAAGCAGATAAAGCGCCCCGCTCAAACGAAGTGCATCATAAGCATAGGGAACAGCCATTACGATGGCAGTAATGCCAAGGGCAGCGCAGAGCATATAAAACACAAAGCCAAGTGCCACACCTCCCAGAGAAATCAGCCCTGCTTTGCGCCCCTGACAGATAGACCTTGAAATCAAATAGACCATATTCGGCCCTGGCGTCAGCACCATACCAAGGGCAATGAGAGCAAAAGCAATCAGATTAGCGGTTTCCGGCATACACAACTCTCCCCTTGGCATTAGCCGAATTATAGTATCGTATATTTCCTGATTGAATTCTGACTTTACCGGCTCAAAATTGCAACGGGAGGAAGCATGAAAATCGCAGCAGGGAAAAATATCGCCATCAAAGTACCGCTCCACAAATGGGCAGAAACAGTTGCCTATTACCGGGATAAAGTAGGACTACCGGTCAAAAAAGAACTGAAGGCCAGCGTCGGCTTTATCTTCGGAGAGATGACCTTATGGATTGATCGTGTCGAGAAGCAAAGTCAGGTTGATGTGTGGCTCGAACTGTTCACAGACGATCCCGATCAGGCACTGAAACATCTGGGAAGCCCGTTACGCGACGAGCTGGAGCCTTTGGATGAAGTCAACGGACATTGGACATCTGATCCGGCTGGCGTTGTGTTGCTCGTCAGAAATGAATGACAAAAGCCGAATATTATAAAGACAAATTTTTTTGCGCCTGCAACGCGAGCAAACAGCTTAATCTATACGTGTTCGCCGTTAAATCTGAGCACATTTTACATTCGTAAAAACGCTCAGCCCTAATTGTGTCGCTTTCGTAAAACATTAAGAACACTACAGACAAAGACCGAGACAGCAGGATTCATGTTCCCTCACCATCTTCCCTCGCAAAAAGCTGCACCGGATGATGTACTGTATCAGTACCCTGCCTCGCTGAGAGAACAAGTGGCCACCTCACCTCAGGTTCCGGGTGTTTATACCTTTCACGGGGCGAGCAATCACTATCCGCTCTATATCGGCAAAAGCATCAATATCAGAACACGTCTGCTCTCCCATTTGCGCACGCCAAAAGAAGCGCGCCTGCTAAAGCAGACAGCCCGTATCAGCTATATTCCGACCGCCGGCGAGATAAGCGCTCTCTTACTGGAAGCCCAAATGATTAAGCAGCAACAGCCGCTGTTTAATCGCAGGTTGCGAAAAACTAAAGATACCTGCTCATTTGTGCTGAATGAAACTGGTCTGCACATCCAATATACGGATGACATGACCAATGAGCCCGCCAATAATGTCTATGGCTTATTCAAAAATCAGTTTTCAGCCAAAGACCGCCTGCGTGAACTCGCAGACGAATATAAATTATGCTTGAGTGTTTTTGGTTTTGAACCGCACACCAAAGGCAGAGGCTGTTTTCGCTCAGCAATACAAAGATGTGCAGGCGCCTGCTGCGGTAAAGAAGATATAGACCAACACAATGCACGTTTAGAGGCGGCGCTTAAGCAATTCACGCTGGCTGCATGGCCCTATAGCGGTGCGATTGCCGTGAAAGAGAGCTTTGGCCGCTTGAAACAATATCATGTGCTGCATAACTGGCGCTATCATGGCAGTTATAAATCCATGCAAGGTCTGAAAAACTACCGGCTGAATAAAGACACACTCTTCGACGCCGATATGTACAAAATTCTCGTCAAGCCAATCCTGTTTGGCAGTGCTGAAATTCTGACGTTACCTGAGCCGTCTCGCTTCAATTGTGAATAGACCCTGCACGCGTAAAACAAACGATGATTATTGGCAAAGAATATGCATCGAACTGGTGATCTGATCAGGGAGGAGATAAGAAGCGTCTGAACAAAGCAGCGCTATACAAGCAAATTTCATGAAAGAAATTCGTTGCAAAAAACACAACAATTACAATGAGAAGATTGCAAGTGGTGCCCCCAGAGAGACTCGAACTCCCGACCCCCTGATTACAAATCAGGTGCTCTACCAACTGAGCTATAAGGGCAACAACGGCTAGATAGCATATTCTTTTCGTTTGTAAACTGCAAACTCTGCAAATAAATCAGAGAAAACCACAGGATAACGCAAACCGGCACTAAAATATTGATTTTGTCAGCTGTGCGCTTCTTTTATTGATGCAAAATTGCCCAAAATCCCAGCATTTCAAAAACACTAACTGCGACTCACAAAAGCGAAATACCGAACAGAACCAAAAGCACTCGGAAAGTTGAATAGCAAAGATCAGACATATAGCTGTGCTGAAACAGACAAGATCAAACCATAAAAACGCCGGATCATCCAACGGGTGATACCAGCTCTCAATCGTCAAAATAAAATAATGAGAAAATCTAATATGCGTTTACAGCACCTATCCTATAAATAGGATCAGTCATAAAATGCAACAATTACAATGAGAAGATTGTAAGTGGTGCCCCCAGAGAGACTCGAACTCCCGACCCCCTGATTACAAATCAGGTGCTCTACCAACTGAGCTATAAGGGCAACTGACGGCTAGATAGCATATTCTTTTTGGTTGTAAAATGGAAAATCACATCGAACCGTAAAAAATAACAATGTTTTGCCTCTTATCCACATTTAGGCTACAAAACCTCATCCAATCATGCAGCTTTTCGGCGGAAACTGATGAAATACCCATATAAAAAATTCTTTTATATCACCTCAGGCACCCCGGAATCCGTCTCAGCAGCGGAATCATTGCGCAAACGCTATGGAGAAACACCCGCGGAAGAAGCCGATGCCCTCATTGTACTGGGTGGCGATGGTGTCATGTTGCAGGCTCTGCACGACCATATGAATCAGAGCCGCCCGATTTACGGCATGAATCGCGGCTCGGTTGGCTTCCTGATGAATGAGTATCATGAGGATGATTTGCCAAAGCGTGTTGCCGCAGCCCATGCCGAAACAATCCGCCCTTTGGAGATGATTACAGAATCCCTTGAGAGCGGCACCGTCAAAGCATTGGCCATCAATGAGGTTTCGGTTTTGCGCCAATCCTATCAGGCTGCCAAAATCCGCATCAGCATTGATGACAAAGTGCGGCTGGAAGAACTGATCTGCGATGGTTTGATGGTGGCCACGCCTGCCGGTTCCACCGCCTATAATCTGTCTGCCCAAGGACCAATCCTGCCGCTGGACTCTCCGCTGCTCGCCCTCACTCCTGTCAGTCCTTTCCGCCCGCGGCGCTGGCGCGGTGCCTTATTGCCAAAATCGGTCACGGTGCGGATGGATATTCTTGAGGTTGAAAAACGGCCGGTCAATGCCGTTGCCGACCATACAGAAGTAAAATCAGTGACTTCCGTAACTGTGCGTGAAGATACACAAAACAGCGTAACTCTGCTCTTTGATGAAGAACACACATGGGATGAGCGTATTTTGAACGAGCAATTCCGCTACTAAAACGGCGAAACCAAGCACTTCAAGAGCAATGAGCGGCATCTATTAACTCCACTCAGAGTAATAGCCTGCCATAATTACAATTAAATCACCCTATTTCGCAGCAAAAATGGCATTTTTGTTGACTTTTTGAGCCGTTCCCCGTAACGGCTTTATTAATTTTAACGCAATGCGCAAACATAAGCGCTTTTCCTGTCCTGTTGTCATGCGGACATTACCGGTCGGGTCCAGTGCGCTTCTTCCAAAAAGAGAGCTACGCCTCCATTGACGACATTTGCAGAACTCGGTCTGTCACCGAAAATACTGGCAGCGGTAGAAGCCGCCGGTTACACCACCCCTACTCCTATTCAGGCTGGCGCCATTCCTCATGCTCTGGAACATAAAGACGTTCTCGGTATTGCGCAGACTGGCACCGGTAAAACAGCATCTTTCGTGCTGCCGATGCTGCACCTGCTTGAAAAAGGCCGCGCTCGTGCACGTATGCCGCGCACACTTATTCTCGAACCAACCCGCGAGCTCGCGGCTCAGGTAGAAGAGAATTTTGTAAAATACGGCGTTAATCACCGTATCAACGTGGCTCTGTTGATCGGCGGCGTTTCCTTTGAAGAACAGGAACGCAAGCTGGAACGCGGTGCCGATGTGCTGATCGCTACACCTGGCCGCCTGCTCGATCATTTTGAGCGCGGCAAGCTGCTGCTGACCGGCGTTGAAATTCTGGTTATCGACGAAGCAGACCGTATGCTGGACATGGGTTTCATCCCTGATATCGAGCGTATCTGCAAGCTGATCCCGTTCACCCGTCAGACCTTGTTCTTCTCGGCCACTATGCCTGCGGAAATCACCAAGCTGACCGAGCAGTTCCTGCATTCGCCAGCCCGCGTTGAAGTTGCTAAAGCATCGACAACCGCAAAGACTGTGACCCAGCGTCTGGTTAAGTCGGCGAAGAAGCCATGGGATAAGCGCGCAGTGCTGCGTGATCTCATTCAGGCTGAAGGTGATGAGCTGAAAAATGCGATCATTTTCTGCAATCGCAAAATGGATGTGTCCGAACTGTTCCGCTCGCTGGTCAAGCACGGCTTTAATGCCGGTGCATTGCATGGCGATATGGACCAGCGCGCGCGCATGACTATGCTGAGCAATTTTAAAGACGGCAATCTTCAGCTGTTGGTCGCCTCTGATGTAGCTGCCCGTGGTCTGGATATTCCGGATGTCAGCCATGTGTTCAACTATGACATTCCGATCCATGCGGAAGATTATGTTCACCGTATCGGCCGCACCGGTCGTGCCGGTCGTTCGGGCAAGGCTTTCTCGATCATTACGGCTTCTGACACAAAACATCTCGATGCCATCGAAAAGATGATCGGCGAAAAGATCGAATGGCTGGATGGTGATCTGTCAACTCTGCCTGCGCAGGAAGAGACTGAAGAAACCGGTCGTCGCGGTCGCAACAACCGTAGCAAAAACGGTAAAAAGCCGCGCGATGCAAAAGAACATAAAGAAAAGCAGGCTCAGCCGCGCGCAGCAGAAGAAAAAGCTGCTGAAGCACCGGTTGTGGCAGACATTTCTGCTCTTGATGCACCGCAGCCGGTTATTCCGGATAATGTTTCTCTCGGTACAGCCGTTACACAGGAGCCGGTTCGCCCTGCTCCGCATAAGAATGGCAATGATGAACGCCGTCAGAACCACACGCAGAATGGCCAGCAGAATAATAAGCGTCATCGTCGTGATTTTGATGATGAGCCGTCACCGCTGGGCTTCGGCGATGATATTCCGGCTTTCATGCTGATACCAATCAACATCTAAAACAAGGAAACCCGCCGAATGGCGGGTTTCTTTTTATTCTCTGTTATTCTGAACAAAACTCAGGCTGCATTATGGGCAGCGTCCAGAGCTTCCTGCGAGACCGGTGTCAGCTCAACAGATTCACCACAACCGCAAGCCGAGGTCTGGTTCGGATTATTAAACACAAATCCGGTGCGCAGTGTCGTCACTTCAAAATCCATCTGCGTGCCGAGCAAAAACAAAGCAGCTTCCGGAGCGATATAAACTTTCGCACCATCAAGCTCGATCAGATCATCACCGGCTTTGGCTTCCTCAGCCAGCGCGATGGTATATTCCATACCGGCGCAACCGCCTTTTTTCACACCCACGCGAATGCCTAAAGCATCCTCATGGGAGGCCTGAATTTCGCGCACGCGTTCCGCTGCCGCGTCAGTCAGGGTCATTATGGCAAAACGTCCCATAAAATATCTCACTTGTATCTGTACACGGTTCAAGGCCGTGCAGTTTCAACCTGTCAGGCTAGTGGTCAGATTTTCGCATCAATTGCTGAAAACCGGCAAGCCCCTGATATTCTATCTAGTCTCACATAGTCGTCACTGCAAGTAAAGGACGCGGCATATCAGCCATTTAAAGCATTTCCAGCAAAAGTGCGAAGCGGTTTTGCGTAAGGATAATGCGTAAAAACAAAAAAATAGAGCGGTTTCAACGGTTCAATATTAACTGGAACCGCTCTACCTGCATTTTCTCTAGTTTACAGGCGAGAGCGCCGTGTGCCAGACTTGGCAGACGGCGTTCTAAAAGAATAAAATAGAATATTGCCATATAGCGTAAAATTGCCATGATCTGTTTGCAGTCTTTTATTCTGTAAAGACATCAAGGTTTTAGACTTCTGATCAGCGGAGATTTTAATGGGCATTCAGCAGAACCGTCATTCCCCCGCATCACGGCGTCCGGTTGCATTGGCAATCACACAGGATCGTGCTCAGCATCATCGCCTTGCAATCATCCGCCTGCTCGGAACCACAATCATCGGCGCAGCTCTGCTCACCGGAAGCGCACTTTATGCCAAGGCCGCAGGTACCGCAGAGGCCAAAGACAAGGCAACGACACAGCAGAAGGTAAAACCGGAAGCTTTGAAAAAAGCCGGTGAAGCTGCGACCAAAGATTCTGAGGAAGAAAAGGCCAAGGTAGAGAAAGCTAAGACGGATAAAACAGACGCTGAAAAGCCAAAAGAAGAAGCCCCTGCTGATAAGCCTGATGCTAAGAAAGCGACTGAGGCCGAGAAGCCTGAAAGCACTGAACCGGAAGCCACCAAAGAAGTTGCCGAAGGTCTGCTGCTGCCGGATTATCTGGACGACCGCAGCACGCCGCAAAAACTGCTCGAATCCTATTACAATGCGATTAACCGTAAAGAATATGCCCGCGCCTATAGCTATTATGCTGAAGGCCAGCTGGGCGATGATTTTGAAAAATACGCCAAGGGCTATGCCGGAACTGAATCTGTAAGTGTCAAAATCGGCAGCAGCGAGCCAGACCCGGGTGCCGGTCAGATTTACTGGTCGGTGCCGATCGCTATTGAATCCAAGCTGGCAGAAGGCAAAGCGCAGGTTTATACTGGCTGCTATACCATCAGCATGAGCAATCCTGCCATGCAGGCTGTGCCGCCATTCAAGCCAATGGCAATCATGGCAGGCACTCTATCAAAATCACCGCTGCCGCTGGACAAAAGCGTGCCTGAGGAATGCGGTGCACCTTAATCCGTGTGCTCAGTATTTTAGAAAGCCTGTCATCACTGACAGACTTTTTTGTTTTACGGCTTACGCGGATGAATAAGCTGCGTGCTGACGCCAATCCGGTTCCACAAATTAATCATACCGACAGCCACAATCAGCTTGGCAATCTCTTCTTCGGAGAACAGTGCTTTCACACGCTCATAAAGAGCATCCGGCACGCCCAGCTCCGCAATCCGTGTCAGATTTTCAGTCCACTCCAGCACGGCGCGGTCACGCGCATCAAAGCACGGCGATTCACGCCATGCGCTCGTCATATAGAGTGTCTGCATATCCATCCCGTCCTGATGGGCATCACGAATGTGCAAGTCGGTGCAATAAGAGCAGCCGTTAACCTGCGAAGAACGGATTTTCAGAAGGTGGAGCAAACGCGGCTCCAGTCCCGCCGCATCAACCGCTGCGTCCAATGCTTGTATGGACTGATAGAGAGCCGGAGCGACTTTCGCGACATTCATTCTGTTTTTCATCACATATGCCTTGCAATAAGAGTTTGCCTCAGAATCATAGATATAATATATCCATGATTATAAAACAAGAAATCACAAGGTTGTAATATGCGCAGAATGAGCGACGGAGTTGAGGCAGCATTGCATTGCGCTCTCGTATTGTCAGGACTACCGGAGGATAAGGTTCTGGCAGGCAAGCATCTCGCAGAGCTGCACGGCGTATCTGAGAGCTATCTGCTGAAGCACCTGCGTGCCCTCACCGCTGCTGATGTGATTATTGCTGTGCCGGGGCCGCGCGGTGGCTACCGCCTCGCGCATCCCCCGCAGCAAATTACCTTACTCGATATTGTGGAAGCGATTGACGGCAAAGAACCTGCTTTTATCTGTCGGGAAATCCGCCGTCGCGCACCCGGAAAGCCAAAAGAACCTTGCCACTACAAACAGGATTGTTTCATCAAATCGCGTATGCTGGCGGCTGAAAAGCTCTGGCGCGACGCATTGCGCAGCCAGAGCGTTGCCGATCTCATGCAGGACGGCGAACAGCAGATCAGCCCAATCAGCAAGCAGGTTGTATCAGATTATCTTAGCCTACATGCCCGCTAGAGCATTTCCAAATTATAATAAACAGATGAATTGGAAATGCTCATTTTTTTGTGACGCATTATCCTACGCATCGAAGCGGGAAAGAAAGCAATCCAGTGAATTGCTTTCCCCGCGAAGGCGGTTCCCACTTCTGCTGGAAATGCTTTAAATAAAAAACGCTGCGTTTCCGCAGCGTTTAAAATCAGTACCAGCCCACAGCAACCTGTGCTTCTTCGGACATACGATCCGGCGACCATGGCGGATCAAATGTCATAGTCACTTCCACATGGGAAACGCCCTCTACCGTACTAACCGCATTTTCCACCCAACCCGGCATTTCACCGGCAACAGGGCAACCAGGCGCAGTCAGCGTCATATCGATTTTGACTGTACGGTCATCCTCAATATCCACTTTATAGATCAGGCCGAGCTCATAAATATCCGCCGGAATTTCCGGATCATAGACAGTCTTCAGCGCACTGATGATATCATCAGTCAGGCGCAGCAATTCAGCTTCCGGAATTGCGGAAGCGGAAAACACCTTTGAGGCGCCGCTTTCATTTTCTGAGGCTACGGCCTCTGCAGCCGGTACTTCCGGTTTCGTATCCATATTCATCATCCAAAAAACTGTCTTGCTTTTTCAAGCGCTGCAACCAGAGCATCCACTTCCGCAGGGGTATTATACATACCAAAGGAAGCACGGCAGGTCGATGTCACACCAAAGCGCTGCAACAGCGGCTGAGCACAATGCGTGCCTGCCCGCACTGCAATACCGGCACGGTCAATCAGAGTTGAAACATCATGGGCATGAATGCCCTGCATTTCAAATGCGATGATCGCGCCTTTATCCGGTGCATTACCAACAATACGCAGCGAGTTAATTTTCGCCAGAGCTTCATGTGCATAGAGACGCAAATCAGCTTCATGGGCAGAAATCGCCTCACGACCTATGCTCTCTATATAGTCAAGGGCTGCGCCCAATCCAATAGCCTGCACGATCGGCGGTGTTCCGGCCTCAAAACGATGCGGCGGATGATTATAAGTGACATTATCAACCGTCACTTCTTCAATCATTTCACCACCACCCATAAACGGGCGCATCTGCTCCAGCATTTCCATACGGCCATACAGCACGCCGATACCGGACGGGCCATAGAGCTTGTGGCCGGTCATAATATACCAGTCACAACCGAGATCACGCACATCCACCGGCATATGCACGGCAGCCTGAGAACCATCTACCAGCACCGGAATACCGCGCGCATGCGCCAGTTCGACGATCTTTTTAATCGGCAGAACCGTACCCGTCACATTGGACATATGGGTCAGGGCAATCAATTTGGTTTTCGGAGTGATGCATTTCTCGAATTCTTCAAGGTGGAACACACCTTCATCATCCACCGGTGCGAAAACCAGTTTGGCACCCTGACGCTCACGAATGAAGTGCCACGGCACGATGTTGGAATGATGCTCAAGAATGGAGAGCAGGATTTCATCACCCTCACCGATTTTCGGCATACCATAGCCATAGGCAACCGTATTGATCGCCTCAGTCGCCGATTTGGTAAAGATGATCTCGTCTACAGAACCGGCATTGAGAAAGCTGCGTACTTTTTCACGCGAGCGCTCATAGGCATCGGTTGCGGCATTGGAGAGAAAATGCAGACCGCGATGCACATTGGCATATTCATTGGAATAAGCGTGCGTTATCGCATCAATAACCGCCTGCGGCTTCTGTGCCGAGGCACCATTATCGAGATAGATCAGCGGCTTGCCATAGACTTCACGCGATAAAATCGGAAAATCACGACGGATTGCTTCAACATCATAATTTTGCAGTACAGACGATGATTGCTTCATAACAGAATCCTTAAGCGGCCTTTAAAAGCGGGGTCAAACACCCCGCTTTTTAGTGTCTGCATCAAAAAGCGTTAGGCCGTAGCGAAAATGGTGATTTCGAGAACCGGAGCGCAGCGTACATTTAAGTACGTGAGCACCGGAAGCACAGAAATTGCCATTTGCAGCCAGGCATAGCGCCTTTGGGATCAGACATGCTTATGCGTGTTTTTCAAGCCACGCCTGCAAGATATCTTCCAGCTTTTCAACGAGGGTTTCGTTTTCCAGCTCTTCGATAACTTCTGCGATAAAGGCTTTGACCAGCAGGCCACGGGCTGCATTTTCTGGCACACCGCGCGCCATCAGATAGAAAAGGTGATCCTTTTCAATCTCACGCACAGTTGCACCGTGACCGCAGGCCACGTCATCAGCAAAGATTTCCAGCTCAGGTTTAGCCGCAAATTCCGCATCGTCTGACAACAGCAATGTGTTACAAGCCATTTTCGCGTCAGTTTTCTGAGCGATCTGAGCAACGCGGATCATACCCTGAAAAATACCACGCGCTTTGTCTGTCACCACGTTACGCACAACCTCGGTTGAGGTAGTGTTTTCAACGAGATGACCAACATTCATGGTCACGTCAGTCACTGTTTCGCCGCCAAGCAGGTTGAGCGTACGCAGCTGGAAGTCAGAGCCTTCGCCCTGCACATCCACGTTGATTTCCTGACGTACCAGCTTGCCGCCGGCATTCATCACGAACAGGATCAGCTTGGAATTCTCACCGATTGTCACATTGATCTGCGACAGCTGCGTGGAAAGATCCGTATGCTCACGCACGATAACCCAGACGATCTCTGAATTATCAGCAATGATCACATGACCGATACTGGTTGCGAATGTCTCTGCCTCGCCACCGATTTGACGCTCGATAAATGTCGCTTTGACATTCGAGCCGATCTTGACCGGAAAACGCACATGGGACTGGCCGGAAGGCTGCAAATTCTGCAGCTCAATCGCCTGTTCCAGCTCGGTACCGTCAGCAACAGACAGACCCCAGCCATCGCTGGCATAAGCTGCGTTGATCTGGCCGATCGCATCATCGTTACCACGGGTTTTCAGGGTATGGGCAGCAATGCCCTGTCCCAGAATATCGCGGATCGCTTCAACGCGTACGCCTTCGATCTGCACAGGCTTCTGCGCAACACCATTGGCAACGGCCAGCACGGCAGAACCGTCGAGCAGCGGCGCAACAGATTTATGCGTCACATTCGCATCAAACGGCGCAACCGAGCGTAGCAGTGTACGCAGATCTGTATAGTGCCAGCTTTCAATACGACGACCAGGCAGGCCGTTGATTTTCAGAGCTTCGAGTGCGTTATCACGGGCGCTCAGAACTTCTGTGTCACCCGGCAGATCACCAACACGAACAGCGAATGCATCAAGCAAAGCATTCTCAGCCGGTGTTCTGACTTTTTGAGGATGGACGTTCATATTCATCCCTCTCTTTAAGCAACAGCGCCGATGATTTCAGCGTAACCGTTTTCTTCCAGATGCAGTGCGAGGCTCTTATCACCGGATTTGATCACCTGTCCTTTGTAAAGAACATGCACGCTGTCCGGTACGATATATTCCAGCAGACGCTGATAGTGAGTGATCACGATCACTGCACGGTCAGGCGAACGCAGAGCATTTACACCATCGGAAACGATCTTGAGCGCATCGATGTCCAGACCGGAATCGGTTTCATCCAGCACGCAAAGTGATGGCTCCAGAAGCTGCATCTGCAGAATTTCTGCACGCTTCTTTTCACCGCCGGAGAAGCCGACATTAAGCGGGCGCTTCAGCATGGCCATATCCATGTTCAGGCCACCGGCAGCTTCTTTAACGCGACGCAGCAGCTCAGGAATTTTCAGCTCTTCTTCACCGCGGGCTTTACGCTGTGAATTCATTGCAACTTTGAGGAATTCCATTGTGGCAACGCCCGGAATTTCCAGCGGATACTGGAATGCAAGGAAGATGCCCTTAGCCGCACGTTCCGCAGGATCCAGTTCCAGAATGCTTTCGCCGTTATACAGAATGTCACCGGATGTCACTTCGTAGTCCGAGCGACCGGCCAGAATGTAAGACAGGGTGGATTTGCCAGAACCGTTCGGGCCCATAATCGCAGCCACTTCACCGGCTTTAACGGTGAGGTTCAGACCACGGATGATCTCTGTATCCGTGTCAGCGATTTTGGCGTGCAGATTAATGATCTCTAACATGAGTGTAACCTTTAATGCCGGATCTCTCAGGATCCGAAAATATCAATGAATGCTGATTAAAGGGGCGAAGTCTCACTCCGCCATCCCTGTTTAACCAACCGAACCTTCGAGCGAGATGCCGATAAGCTTCTGAGCTTCCACGGCAAATTCCATCGGCAGTTCCTGAATTACTTCCTTCACGAAGCCGTTCACGATCAGAGCAATCGCCTCTTCTTCCGGAATACCGCGCTGCATCACGTAGAACAGCTGATCTTCAGAAATTTTCGAGGTTGTTGCTTCATGCTCGAACTGCGCAGTCGAGTTTTTCGCTTCGATGTAAGGCACAGTATGCGCACCGCAATCATTGCCGATCAGCAGTGAGTCACACTGGGTGAAGTTACGGGCATTGGTGGCTTTACGATGGGCAGAAACCTGACCGCGATAGGTATTGTTGGAATTACCCGCTGAAATACCTTTGGAGATGATGCGGCTCGACGTGTTCTTGCCGAGATGGATCATCTTGGTACCGCTGTCGATCTGCTGATAACCGTTGGATACCGCAATCGAGTAAAACTCACCACGGGAATCGTCGCCACGCAGAATGCAGGAAGGGTATTTCCATGTGACCGCAGAGCCGGTTTCGACCTGTGTCCATGAAATTTTCGAGCGGTCGCCACGGCAATCGCCGCGCTTGGTCACGAAGTTATAGATACCGCCCTTGCCTTCCTTATCGCCCGGATACCAGTTCTGGACGGTGGAATATTTGATTTCGGCATCAT
The DNA here is from genome assembly GCA_900470735.1 of Hyphomicrobiales bacterium. Taxonomy (GTDB): domain Bacteria; phylum Pseudomonadota; class Alphaproteobacteria; order Rhizobiales; family Rhizobiaceae; genus Pseudochrobactrum. The sequence goes on from UCCC01000002.1 coordinate 165,389, forward strand.
CAAGCGCGATCAGTTCAACAACAGCTGCATGGAGCTGGTTTTCATCACGCTGCGGTGCTGTACAGCCTTCAAGATAGGACACATAAGCGCCCTCTTCGGCAATAATCAGCGTACGCTCGAACTGACCTGTGTCTTTTTCATTGATACGGAAATAGGTCGACAGTTCCATCGGGCAGCGAACGCCTTTTGGTACATAGACGAATGATCCGTCCGTAAAGACAGCGGAGTTGAGTGTGGCGTAATAATTGTCCGAAACCGGCACAACAGAAGCCAGATATTTCTTCACCAGATCCGGATATTCGCGGATTGCTTCCGAAATCGAGCAGAAAATCACACCGGCTTTAGCAAGCTCAGCCTTAAAGGTGGTGACAACGGAAACACTGTCGAACACCGCATCAACAGCCACACGGCCTGATGCATAGACATTGTCTGCCGGATTGCCGTCAATCTCGCTCGGCTCACCCTGTTTGCGCACACCGGCCAGAATTTCCTGCTCACGCAGCGGAATTCCGAGCTTTTCATAGGTACGCAGCAGTTCCGGATCAACTTCATCCAGAGACTTAGGGCCGGTTTGATTTTTTGGAGCCGCATAATAGCGGATATCCTGAAAATCAATTTCCGGATAATTGACGCGCGCCCATTTCGGCTCTTCCATAGTGAGCCAGCGGCGGTAAGCATCCAGACGCCATTCCAGCATCCATTCCGGCTCATCTTTTTTAGCAGAAATGAAACGGATAATATCTTCGTTCAGCCCCTTCGGAGCCTTATCCATTTCGATGGTTGTTTCAAAACCATATTTATACTGATCCACGTCAAGCGTGGCGACCTGATCGATCGTTTCCTGCACTGCAGGCATCGCCGTTCTCCATCCTTGTCAGGGTCAAGGCCCGACAGTTAAAAACGCTATGGCAGCAATCATGTTGCTGTCATAAACATATAGTGCGCATTGATGCGCTATAAAAGTCTGACTGCTGGCCATGTTAAAAACAGGCACGGCTCCAGACTTCGAACTCCGGCCAGTTTTGCATCACATTGCTGTGCGCTCGACATAAACGGCCATTTAGAAGCGCTGAGCCAATCAGGCAGCGCTGTTTTCCGATTCGCTCAAAAGCGGAGCCTGAACCTGACTGCGTGTCTGATCCCGTCTGGCTACCAGTCTTTCGAAAATCGTCAGAAATGCTTCTGCGTCCTGCATTGTTGCCGACTTTTCAGTCGACACGCGTAATGCACCGCATTCATCGTCAAAGCCCATCGCGGCCAGCACATGGCTTGGCCCCACTTTGCCCGATGAGCAGGCAGAACCGGCAGAAAGTGCAATACCGCCCAGATCAAAAGCGATCTGCATGGTCTCGGCCTTCATGCCGGGCAAAGAAATAAAACTTGTATTCGGCAGACGTTCCGTTGCCGCGCCATGCACCACAACATCACCGGCCAGCTCGCGCACGCCATTTTCAATTGTTGTGCGAATTATATCCGACCAGCGCGGCAGATTGCTGCCCTCTTGGCTCGATGCTAAGGCCTCACGCGCTGCCGCACCAAATCCTGCGATCAGCGGCAGAGCTTCAGTACCGGCACGATGTCCCTTCTCCTGCCCGCCACCGCGCACCAGCGCAGACGGCATAACCAGATCAGAGATCGCAACCACAGCACCAACGCCCTTAGGGCCGCCGATTTTGTGGGAGGAGAGAATAAGATAGTCGGCAGAGGCCGCAGCAATATCAAGCGCAATGCGCCCTGCGGCCTGTACGGCATCGACAATAAAGAAGCCGCCCGCAGTTTTTACCAGCGCACCGATTTTTTCCACCGGCTGAATGACGCCGGTCTCATTATTCGCCCACTGTACTGCGACCAGCGGCAGACCTTTGGATTTGTCATGCGCTTTTAAAGCCTGTTCCAGCACATCAAGATCAACAATGCCCTGATGATCAACCGGCAGCACAGTCATATTCTCCGCAGCAAAGCGCCCGCCGGACAACATGCAAGGATGCTCAGTTGCAGAAACATAAAGATGTGACAGGCGCAATTCCGAGCGCCCCATCTTATAAACAGGTGTCAGCAGTGTTGTTGCAGCTTCGGTTGCACCGGAGGTAAAAAACACATGATCAGGCTTGGCATTGCAAAGCGCAGCCACATCGCGGCGCGCAGTTTCAATAAGAGCACGCGAAGCGCGGCCTTCCTGATGCACAGAAGAAGGATTACCTGTAATTTGCAAAGCCGCGATCACAGCCTCACGCGCCGCTTCACTTAACGGCGCACTGGCATTATAATCAAAATAGATACGCGGCTTTGACATTGCAGACTCTTTCGCGAAGCACCATATTTGCGTTAAACGCGCAATTATCTTGAAATTTCAAACCAGAGCAGACTATTAAGCTGCATGAGTGTTTTTTACACCCTCCAGTTTTGAAAGATTCTAAAGTCGGTTTTAAGTTTTATGAGCGAAACAGTCAAGGATTTGCTCAGAATTTAAGCCGTAAAGTCGTGATTGGTAACAATCAGGCTTATAAATAACAAATACGACACTTGTGTTGCGAACCGGCCAAATGGTCACGCAACCCGGCGGTTATAGCGGAGTACATATGCCAGAAGTCATCTTTAATGGTCCTGCAGGTCGTCTTGAAGGGCGTTATCAGCCTTCAAGCGAAAAGAATGCACCAATCGCCATCATCCTGCACCCGCATCCGCAATTCGGCGGCACTATGAATAACAAGATCGTTTATGATCTGTTTTACATGTTCCAAAGCCGCAATTTCACAACGCTGCGGTTTAACTTCCGCGGAATCGGACGCAGTCAGGGTGAATTCGACCACGGTGCCGGTGAACTGTCCGATGCGGCGAGCGCACTGGACTGGGTACAGTCTCTGCACCCTGATTCGAAAAATTGCTGGGTTGCCGGTTATTCCTTCGGCGCGTGGATCGGTATGCAGCTTCTGATGCGTCGCCCTGAAATCGAAGGTTTCATGTCGATTGCACCGCAGCCGAACACCTACGACTTCTCGTTCCTCGCACCTTGCCCTTCATCGGGTCTGATCATTCATGGTGATCAAGATAAGGTTGCACCACCGAAAGATGTGCAGGTTCTGGTTGACAAGCTGAAAACCCAGAAGGGTATCACGATCACGCAGAACACGATGGCCGGTGCCAACCACTTCTTCTCCGGCATGGGCGATGAACTGATTGCCGAATGTTCGGAATATCTGGATCGGCGCCTGATGGGTGAACTGACAGAAGTTCGCCAAAAGCGTCTGCGCTAATCGATAAAATCAAAAGACCGGCTAATCGCCGGTCTTTTTTTATTTATGCCTTTACCAAGACCCCGCCACTCACTGGCCTGTCGCAACCGGTTGTTGAGGGATAAGTCAGCGGCAAACCTTTCAAACTGCGAACAGCCAGATAACCCCAGGCCTCAGCCTCCATGGAATCACCATCCAGTCCTGCTGTATCAGCATCAATCACCACTGCACCTTCAGCTTGCGCCAAGGCAGTCAGCTCAGCCATTATCGCGGCATTCTTACGTCCTCCGCCACTCACAACATAGCTATGAGGCTTTTGCGGCAGATGGGATGCCGATTGCAAAATAGACGCCGCCGCGACATAGGCCAATGTGCGGGCACCATCTTCCAGTGATACAATACCTATCGAAGGCACAGAAAAATCCCCGCGATCCAGTGAGCGGCGCTGATTGTCGCTAAAGAATGCATTGCTTAAGTAATGTGCTGCCAGATCGCTATTCACCGTGCCACGCAATGCCAGTGCACCACCCGCATCAAAACTACCCTGCGCGTGCAATTCCATCCACTGATCAACCAACATATTGCCGGGGCCACTATCAAAAGCTGCCAATCGCCCTGTTTCATCGACATAGGTCAGATTAGAAATCCCGCCAATATTGACGAAAACAACCGGCATATTCGGCTTCTGCTCCAGATTATGCGCTAAGGCCGCATGATAGGCAGGGATCAGCGGCGCGCCCTGCCCGCCATAATGCATATCTTCCGCACGCATATCATATACCACATCAATTCCGGCTTCCTGTGCCAGCAATGCACCGTCACCGATCTGTACTGTCAGTGCATCATCAGGACGATGCAAAACCGTCTGGCCGTGAAAACCGATTACATCCACATCATCCGCGCTCAGACCTTGCGCGAACAAAAAGTCCTGCACGGCAATGGCATGCAGCAATGTCAGATCATGCTCAAGCTGTTTGAGGATACCCCCTCGCTCATCACGTTGCGTCATGCCTCTGGCATCTACAAGCCCTTGTTTCAGACGGGTACGAAACGCATCGGAGTAATTCTGACTGCCCGCAGCAATACGCTCAACCACCTGCTCGCCGTCTGTTTTGATCAGCGCCAGATCAATACCATCCATGGAGGTGCCGCTCATCAGTCCGATGGCGCGATATAATGCGGTCATAATCACTCTTTCCGGTTCAGGTCATTGTCGTTTTATCGCTCATACAGACGCAAGCAGATCACATCTCATACAAAAACAGCATAAAACGACAGTATTTTGCCACGAAATCAACGTCAGGCTAGCAATACCTTTATTGTGGTTTGCCCTGCAATAATGTTAAAGGCTGGATTGTGTCAGTTACCGGAATAATATTCACGGCCTGCTCTCTGGGGTTTCCCCTATCACAATCCTTTTGTCAGACAGGAAAAATCAATGTCCGGCTTTAAGTCCGATTTTCTACGCACACTATCCGAACGTGGCTTCATCCATCAGATGTCCGATGAGTCGGGTCTGGATGAACTTTTCGCCAAGGAAACAGTGACTGCGTATATTGGCTTCGACCCGACAGCATCCAGTCTGCATGCGGGCGGCCTCATTCAGATCATGATGCTGCACTGGATGCAGAAAACCGGTCATCGTCCGGTTGCGCTGATGGGCGGCGGCACCGGCATGGTCGGTGATCCGTCATTTAAAGAAGAAGCTCGCAAGCTGATGACGGTTGAAACCATTGCCGACAATATTGCAGGCATCAAAAAGGTTTTCACCAACTACCTCACTTTCGGCGAAGGAAAAAACGACGCGCTGATGGTCAATAATGCCGACTGGCTGGCAGGTCTCAACTATCTCGAGTTCCTGCGTGATGTCGGCCGTCATTTCTCCGTCAACCGTATGCTGTCCTTTGACTCGGTTAAAACCCGCCTCGATCGTGAACAGTCGCTGTCGTTCCTTGAATTCAACTACATGATCCTTCAGGCTTATGACTTTGTTGAACTCAACAAGCGCTACGATATGCGTCTGCAGATGGGCGGTTCGGATCAATGGGGCAATATCATCAATGGTATTGATCTCGGCCATCGCATGGGCACACCACAGCTCTACGCATTGACCTCGCCGCTGCTGACCACTGCGTCAGGTGCTAAAATGGGCAAATCGCTCAATGGCGCAGTCTGGCTCAATGCGGATCTGCTGAGCGCCTATGACTTCTGGCAGTACTGGCGTAATACAGAAGATGCCGACGTAGAACGATTCCTCAAGCTCTATACCACCATGCCTATGGATGAGATTGCTCGTCTCGCAGCGCTTGGCGGTTCGGAAATCAACGAAACCAAGAAGATTCTGGCCACCGAAATCACCGCTATGCTCCACGGTCGTGAAGCTGCGGAACAGGCTGCTGAAACTGCACGTAAAACTTTTGAAGAAGGTGCAATTTCTGACAATCTGCCAAGTCTGAGCATTGCCAAGGATGAACTGGTTGCCGGTCTCGGTATTCAGGCTCTGCTGGTTAAAGCTGGCCTTGCATCATCTAATGGTGAAGCCCGTCGTCATATTCAGGGCGGCGCGGTGCGCATCAATGATGTGGCTATTCAGGACGAACGCGCCGGTATCACTGCCGGTGACGTGACTGAAGACGGCATCATCAAACTGTCACTGGGTAAGAAAAAGCACATTCTGGTGCGTCCGGAATAAGCTTTTCCACACCGAGGAAAATACAAAAAAGCGCGGAGTGATCCGCGCTTTTTTATTTGTCCGATTACAAATCAGAACTCGAAAATCGAACGGAAAATACCGGGTGCAATAACCGAAATCGGATTGACGATAATATTCGGCTGCTTGGCGTTCCCTGCCAGCTTGTAAGTAATCCCGATCAGACCACGGTCGCGACCATTGCCAAGAATGGCACCCAGAACAGGAACCTCGCCGAATAGGCGGTTGAGGCCATAGGCAGGCATAAATGTACCGGTAACGGACATATTGCCGTTACGATCATAGAGAATCCCCTGAAAAGTAGCGCCGATCAGCGGCCCACGGATCACACCGTTTTTCAGCGTCAGATAGCCGGAGCCTTTTTCGATCTGCGCATAACCACGCTCGAAATCCACCCGCGACACATCAATATTCTTGTTCACAGCCTGACTAAGGCTCTTACCACCACTGGAACTGCTGGAAACCAGCTTATCGAGACGCGGCTCATTGATCACCGAGAAATCACGCGCATCAATATTCCCGTAAAGCGGCCCTTTGCCCTGCGAGGTCAGATTGACCGTGATTTTGCCGCCGCGCATCTTATCGTAGAAATCAAAGAACCGCAGCACAGCGCCCGCATTGGCCGAGCTGAGCGCCACAGAACTGGCATCATTCTGACTGCTGGAAGTGGCGCTGACCTGCGTATTATTCGAAGTTACAGCATTCAGCGACACACCGGAGACTTTCGCCCCTGCGGTCTCATAGGACACAGTAACATTGCGCAGGCTCTCGTCATAAAAGCCTTTAACATCATCAATCTGGGCATTCACAACGATGCGGGGAATAACTCCGCTCTTACCTTGGCGGTCTTTCTTCTCATCCACATTGCCGGAAACTGCCTGTTGGATCAGCGCCCGCGCATCAAAAGCCTTACCGCGCACATCGGCACGGAAGCCATTACCGGATTTGCGCACCTCAAGGCTCAGATCATCATTGCGCGTCAGATTAAGCTTACGGATGCTTGCTGATTGCAATTCGTTATTCTCAAGTGTCAGATCACCGTTAACGTGAAATCCTGTGCCACCAAAGACGAAGTTGCGCACCAATACCGGCCCTTTGCCATCCTTCGGCAGCTTCAGATCCAGTGTCAGTTTTGCCGGAATGCCTGAGCCTTTTTTCCAGCCGAGCCAAGGCAGGCTCACTTCAGTCTTGCCAAGATCGGCCGAGATTTTGCGTGTATCGCCCTGCTCTTCACCCAAATCCAGTGTTAGAGGACCTTTGAATATTTCATTCAAAGCCGGGTACTGTGCAGCGCGGGTTTTGTCATCCAGCTCCAGCCGCACATTTTGCTGACGCTTGATCGTCGTATCAGCCAAAGGCTCAATCAGTGATAATTTGGCCGGAATATTATTGAGCTTTGCTGTGGCATCAATCTTAGCCACATCCTCATTCACGCTCAGCTTGCCGTTTGCCTGTGTCACGGCCTGCCCATTGAACGGCTTTTTCATTGCCACATCATTGAATGCCAGATCGGCCTGCCATTGCAGGCTGTCTTTTGGGGCATTTTTCGTCACTGAAAAAGCCACTTTGACCTTGGCATCCACATTGCCGCTCAAATCTTCCGCACTGAAAGGTAATTTACGCAGTGCATTGATCGGCTTATAGCCCACCAGCTCTGTAATCGCGGATGCCTCACCGTTCAGATCAAGATCAAGATCAGCAATCACCGGACGCTGGCGTCCCCACGGTACAAATAATGTGCCGTCATCAACATGGATGCTGCGATTGGCAGGCGTAAAGGCCGTACCTTTTTCAAGTTTGATGGTTGTATGGGCACCACGCACCGCAATCGTGCCTGCAGCGTCACGCACCGGCGGTATTTCACCGATCACATCAAAGCGCACACCTTCAACTTTAAAATCCGCTTTAATATCCGATTCCGTGAGATCAGGCGGCAAACCCGGGCCATTGAAGTGCCCCGCTGCCAGCGCAATATCAATCCGGCCTTCAGTCATATGACCGCCGAAAAGGTTTTTCAGTACCCAGTCACGTGCACCATCTGCCACATTCAGCGGCCAAAGCTGCTTGGCCTGCGCTACCGGCATCCCTGGGATACGCAGCATAAAGATCATGGCCGGAGAGCCATGCCCAAAGATCATCCGACCCTGCCCATAGAGCTCACCGGAATCGGTTTTGACATTCAGGTCATTGAAATCAACACGGCTGGCATCCTGCATCAGCCGTCCGGCAATTTTCACGCCAAATGGCAATGGTGCTTCCGCTGAGTTTGCCGGTGCACTTACAGCTTTTCTTGAGATCAGCTCAAAACGATAGGCTGGTTTTTCTGCAATATCCGCAACTATATGAGCAGGTGTTTCAGTCCCCGTATCAGCTCGCCGGATTTTCAGAGCCGGCAAAGCCCTGTCTTGCACAGCTACAGAGGAATCGTCATTATCTGCGATACGTTGTGCCTGTTCGTGAATTTTCTGAATGGCCTGCTCTGTCTCAGCAACCGGCTCAACACCAAAAGCACCTTCAAGCACGGTAGATAAACCACCGAGATTAAGCTGCAGTGTTTTCACTTCGAGTTTTTCGCCACCCGCAATATGCTCAAAGTCCAGCGCCAGATTACCTTTAACACCGCGCTCACGTCCCATATCAACGGTCGCATCATCAAGAACCAACTTACCGGATAATATTTCTTTATGTTCCGCTGTTTCCGCCTGACCGGACAAATGCAGAGAGGCCACACTGTTGATGTGAAAATACGCAGGATTCGGACGATCATCTGCGATTTGCGGTTTCACCTCTTCCGGTGAACCAAGACTGACCGGAATATTATCAACTGTCAGTGCAAAGTCGGTTGCATGAGCCGGATCATCTCCACGGGTCATTTCGGCGGTAAGTTCAGTCACTTTGCCCTGCCAGACAAATTCCGCATCAAGCGTTACCTTCTGCCCCGATTGTCTGACATTCGCATTACGGATCAGAATTTCCTGATCTTTATCCATTGCGTGAAAAACGAAACTCACATCATGAAGAGCAATTGCTTTTGTTCCGCGCAAATCCAGCAATGCCAGTGTTTGATCAACACCTTTAAAGACTTCACGCGACAGCAAATCAAAATCAACCAATCCTCTGTCATTCAATGGCAAATGAATGAAAGGATCTGATTTATTTTCGCTCTCTTTCAACCTGACGACAGCATCACCAAGCTCTATTCGTGCAACCTGAACAGAACCGGTCAACAAAGGCAAAGGCGCTAATCCAAGCTTGACCACGCCAAGCTTTTCGACAGAGATATCCTGAATACGGCTCTTTAGCGCAACATCACGCGCCTCCAGAGCCAGCTGTCGATTACTATCAAGCGACACATGCGCTTCACTGATTGATACGCCCGCATCAGGGCCTAATATAGCCTGCAAACGTTGCTGCGCCTCATCACGCAGCATGTCACTGCTGATACCAGAGCGCAGTATCACAAAGCCAATTGCAATGAGAACAACCAAAACAAAACTGATGGAAACAAAGGCACGCCAGCACTTCCGGATAAAGCTTTTATGTTTTCTGCGCGCCCTGCGTTTGGCTCTGCGGTGCAAAACATTCTCATAATCAGGGCAGTCTTTCAGCACAGCTTTATTGTCAGTTCCCGCTCCGGATGACGGGTACTGATCCAGACATTGAATGTCTCGCTTGCTGAAGCGGATTTTTTTCGGTTTTTCTTTCAAAAACTTATATCGCTATCCGGTTTGACTGCATCTGGCCTGCACTATTTCGGAGGAAACTGTGATGGCCAGCCTGAAACGAAAGCAGATCATTCTGTTCCGTATAAATGAATCGTCATTTCAAAACCTTGATTAAAAACAAAATCCCAGAAACAACTGATGATTACAAGCTGCACTCAGACACGAAAGCGCTTCGTCCTTGTAAAATATCCCACTGATAAAAAACACGATAGATTTCACCTGCGGCCCCAATGTGCCCGATGCTTATCTCTCAGTAAAATCAACACAATTTTCGGACTGAATCATTTGTTTAATGTTACAGTCTGATTTGTCAGGTAAAGATCAAGAAAGGCGCACTTATGACCAAAGAAACGGACAATGCCGCAAATATCGTAGAAAACACAGCTTTGCAGGCAGGTGATACTGCTCCGGCATTCTCTCTTCCAAAAAACGGTGATGACACGCTTTCATCAGCTACACTGCAAGGCAAAGCCTATGTATTGTATTTTTACCCTAAAGATGACACCAGCGGCTGTACCCGCGAGGCAATTGATTTCAGTGCATTGAAACCGCAATTTGATGCCATCGGCGTCAGCATTATCGGCGTCTCACCCGACAGCACAGTCAAACATGACAAGTTTATCAATAAACACGATCTTGCGGTTGAATTGCTGGCAGATGAAGAAAAATCTCTCAGCACTGCCTATGGCATCTGGGTGCAAAAGAGTATGTATGGCCGCAAATATATGGGTATTGAGCGTTCCACCTTCCTGATCGGCAAGGATGGTAAAGTCGCGCAGGTCTGGCGCAAGGTTAAAGTTGCCGGTCATGCAGAGGCAGTACTGGAAGCTGCCCGCCTATTAAACTGACAATTATGTCAGCAAAAGAAACCCTTTATTAACGCTGTAACGGTGTATGATCTGAGCAACAGTCCAGAACAGTTTTACCCATGAGCACAGTTTGTTATAGTTAAGAAGTGATCCGCTCAGACGGCAAGTTCAAGGCAGCAAAGGCAGCATATTCTGCCATATAAAACCCGCAAACCTGTCTGAAAGCTAATCACAGAACTGCTTTTTTTTTGCGAAAGGCAGAACATCACGCAGGCTCTACGGGATAAGACGATGTCAGTCACAGGTAAGATCATGATCCGTAACGGTTCAAAAAAATCCGCCTCTGCTACACTGCTGCGCTTACCACGCCGTGCGGGTAATTTTCTGCTGGCCGGTCTGCTTGGCTACAGCATCGGCGCCGGCGCACTTGTTGCCGGTGCTTTGGCAGCATCCGTGCTGCCTGCACAGGCTCCCTTGTCTGAAACGGGCCTGACATTGCAAACAGAACAAACAGCTGCGGCACAACCAATGCCGCCAATGCCGGATCAGGTCTATGATGCACGGTTCCATGAAGGCGCTGCCGATCTTGATCAACCTGCCAGCTTTGCCGGTATCGACCCTTTCATCACCGGCCCCGTCCCTAAATAACAGATTATAAAAAAGCCGCCGGAGAGATGATCTCACCGGCGGCTTTTTTGTTTTCAATACAGGAGATTAGTCAATATCCTGCACATCTGTCTGTGTGCCATGTACGCGCTGTGCCAATGCCGCTTCCATGAATTCATCCAGATCACCATCCAGAACATCATCAGGGCTTGTGCTTTCAACGCCGGTCCGCAGATCTTTCACCAACTGATAAGGCTGCATGACATAAGAGCGAATCTGATGTCCCCAACCAATATCGGTCTTGGAAGAATTGATCTCGTTGGCAGCATCTTCACGCTTCTTCAGCTCTTCTTCGTAAAGACGCGCACGAAGCATCGACCAGGCCTGCTCACGGTTTTTATGCTGTGAGCGCTGTGTCTGACACTGCACCACAATACCGGTCGCAATATGCGTAATACGAACCGCAGAGTCAGTGGTGTTAACGTGCTGGCCGCCGGCACCGGAAGCGCGGTAGGTATCAATACGAACATCCGATTCCGACACCGCGACTTCAATATTGTCGTCGATCACCGGATAGACCCAGATACTGGCAAAAGATGTATGACGACGGGCATTCGAATCGAACGGCGAAATACGCACCAAACGATGCACACCTGATTCTGTTTTCAGCATGCCGTAGCTGTTATGGCCCTTCACGAGGATCGTCGCGGATTTGATACCCGCTTCTTCCCCGTTCTGAATTTCCAGAACTTCTACTTTGCGGCCGTCGCGTTCACCCCAGCGCGAATACATGCGCAGCAGAATGGACGCCCAGTCCTGACTTTCCGTACCACCGGCACCGGCATGCACTTCCAGATAAGCATCATTACCGTCAGCTTCACCGCTGAGCAGCATTTCAATCTGGCGCTTATCAAGGTCAGCCTTAATCGCGCGGATACCGTTTTCCGCATCGGTGATGATGGACTTATCGCCCTCTTCCTCACCCATAGCGATCAGCTCGATATTGTCTTCGAGCGAACGGGTCAGCGCCAGAATACCGTTGATGCTGTCATCCAGCTGCTGGCGCTCACGCATCAGCTTCTGGGCTTCCTGCGGGTCATTCCACAGAGTCGGATCTTCGGCACGGCTGTTCAGGTATTCGAGTTTCTTCAGTGACTGATCCCAGTCAAAGATGCCTCCTCAGCAGGCTTATGGCCTGCTTGATTTCGACAACCAAGTTCTCAATCTCGGCACGCATAGCTGCGGCTCCTTTGTCAGTCTTAAATAATTTCGTGTCAGTGCCTGACTTTAACAAAAAAGCATACAGGCACTGCTCAGAGTGCCTGTATGCTGATTGCGATAAAGCCTGTCAATATTTCAGGCGATATTTCCCGTCTTCACAGTCTTAATAAAGACCGCCCGAGCCGGAATTGATTGCCTTATTGGCCTGCGGTGACTGCGGCTGAACCGGCGAGCCTTCCTGGAAACTATCCGCACCGATAACAGAATAGCTGTCTGCAGGTCCTGTTCCCGGTTTAAAGGCTTCCATAATCACATCAGGACCACCCGGTGTTGCACGCATACCTGTACGACGGTTAATCGCGATCATGGTCATGCCTTCCGGTACACGGAAATCAACTTTCGGCGTATTTTCCAAAGCAACAGTCATGAAGTCTTTGAAGACAGGAACCGCAAGACCGGAACCTGTGCCACCGCGTCCCAGCGGTGCAGGCTGATCCATACCGAGGTAGAGACCGACAACCATATCCGGCGTGAAACCGACGAACCACGCATCTTTTTCATCATTTGTCGTACCGGTTTTACCGGCAAGCGGACGATTGAGGCTCATCAGCATACGGGCAGTGCCGCGCTTCACAACGCCTTCCATCATCGAAGTGATCTGGTAAGACGTCATCGGATCAAGCACCTGATCACGGTCGTCAATCAGCTCAGGCTCTTCCTGATTATTCCACTCTTCCGCATTACAATTCTGGCACTGACGCATATCGTGTTTGAAAATGGTCTTACCGTAACGATCCTGCACACGGTCAATCATCGAAGGCGTGATCGAGCGACCACCATTCGCCATGATCGAATAACCGGTGACCATACGCAGCACAGTGGTTTCACCCGCACCGAGCGACATGGAAAGCACCGGCATCATCTTGTCATAGATACCGAAACGCTCTGCATATTCTGCAACGGTCTTCATACCCATATCCTGTGCCAGACGCACAGTCATCAGGTTACGGGACTGTTCAATACCGTAGCGAAGGGTCGAAGGACCAGAGAATTTACCGGAATAGTTTTTCGGGCTCCAGACACCGAGCGAGCCACCCTGATCAACCGAAATTGGTCCATCGAGCACCACAGATGCCGGTGTATAACCATTATCCAGCGCTGCCGCATAAACGAACGGTTTAAACGCAGAGCCAGGCTGACGGTAGGCCTGTGTGGCACGGTTGAATTCCGACTGTGCATAGGAGAAGCCGCCAACCATAGCCAATACACGACCGGTATGCGGATCCATAGCAACCAGCGCACCGGAGATTTTTGGTACCTGACGCAGGCGATAGGCATCGCCGTCTTTTTTCTCAACGTAAATTACATCGCCGACATCAAGCACACCGGCAGGTGTTTTAGCTGTCGAACGCTTACCGGCAATATTCAGGCGCATCGCCCATTTCATATCGGCAGCGGCAACACGGCCGGTTACCCGCTCTTCACTGATCTTACCGGAAGGGTCACGGGCTGGCTGGATACCGATTTCCAGTGCATCCGGCGTTGCATCCAATACGACAGCCAGATGCCATTCAGGCACGTCCGTCAAACCGGCGACTTCACCAAGCTCTTGCCCCCAATCGGAGTTCATCGGCAACTTCTTCACAGGACCACGATAGCCCTGAGCCTCATCATAGCGGATGAAACCATTATGCAAGGTCTTACGTGCCTTGATCTGCAATTGCGGATCAAGCGTTGTACGAACCGAAAGCCCGCCCTCAAGCAGAGACGCATTGCCATAACGGGAAACGATCTGGCGACGCACTTCCTCGGCAAAATACTCACTGGCAAACAGGCGTTCATCGGCATTATGCGGCTTCACACCCAGAGGCGTTTCTTTCGCCTCTTTGGCATCTTCCCAGCTAATAAAACCGTTTTCTGCCATACGCTCGATAACCCAGTTGCGGCGCTCTACAGCACGCTGGGCATAGCGATACGGATGATAGTTTGCAGGGCCTTTGAGCAATGCTGCCAGATAGGCAGATTCGCTGATGGTCAGCTCATTCACGGACTTATCAAAATAGGTCAGCGCAGCACCGGCAATACCATAAGCGCCCATACCGAAGAACATTTCATTGAGATAAAGCTCAAGAATCTGATCTTTGGTGAAAGTGCGCTCCATACGCAGCGCAACAATCGCTTCCTTGATTTTACGGTCATAGGTCTGCTCGGAAGAGAGCAGCATATTCTTCGCAACCTGCTGGGTAATCGTAGACGCACCGACAGGGCGACGGTCATTACCGGTCAGCTTATTGACAATATTGGTGCTCATAGCACGGGTCAGACCGAGATAGTCCAGACCATGATGCTGATAAAAGCTTTTATCTTCCGCAGAAACGAATGCCGCTTTCACGCGATCCGGAACAGCCTGAATCGGCAGAAACATACGGCGTTCTTTATAATACTCAGCCATCAGACTGCCGTCTGCAGCATGAACGCGCGTTGTCACCGGTGGCTCATATTTGGCCAGCACTTCGTAATCCGGCAGATCCTTGCTTATGCTGCCGACATAGAAAGCAACGCCCCCTGCCACGATCAGCATCAGCACCGTACCGATGCCGAAAAAATATCCGATAAGCCGTACCATATTTTATCCGGTGTTCCGTTTCAGATTATCTGTATTACATATCATTAACTTAGGAAAAACTTACAGGCAATTTTTGCAGGCTATACAGCGCAAAAATCTTTTCATCCCGCGAACTTGCTCCCAGTTATTCACTCTTTACCCTGATCTGCTGCAAAACCAAACCCGCTCAAACTGAATAAATGAACAAGCACGGAGCACTTACACAAAGCACCACAGGGTAGTGAACAGCAAATGCGTCAAAGACAAGATGAATTTACTGTTTTTAACTCTTTATTCATTTCTGTGACGCTTTTGACGCAACTTTAACAACAGATTTTGTTATTAAGGCAGCGCCTGCACATTGTTACGAAGCGTATAATATTTCGCCACAGCATGAGCAATTCGCTCAACTGCCAGTTTGCGCCAAGCTGCATCTTTTAGCAATTTCTCATCATCTTTATTCGACAAATAACCGATTTCCACTAAAACCGATGGCACATCCGGTGCACGTAACACCTGAAAACCGGCAAAACGATGAGGGTTGTTGATTAAATTAACCTCGCCCTGCAAAGATTTGATCAGCCCGTCAGCGAAATTCAGCGAAAATGAAAGGGTTTCGCGTTGGGTCAGCTCCATCAGAATGTCATGCACGACCGGCGCTTCCTCACTCGCAACACCTGCATTGGCATCCGAATTATTTTCACGCTCAGCCATTGCCTTAGCCACGTCGTCCGAAGCCTTGTCTGAAAGCGTATAGACTGTTGCCCCGCGTATATCCTTATGACTGATTGTATCCGCGTGGAGAGAAATAAATAAATCAGTTTCATGTTGGCGCGCCAGACGTACACGCTCACTCAGACGTAAAAATGTATCATCCTCGCGGGTCATCAATACATTAATGTCTTTATTCTTCATGAGCTCATCACGAAGCTCACGCCCGAAGGAGAGTGTTACATTTTTCTCTAAAGTACCCGCTGCACTCTCCGCACCGCTATCAATACCGCCATGCCCGGGATCGATCATAACGGTAAACTGGTGACTGGAACCCAATGTATCACTGATACCGGGCGAAATCCCCGCCTCTTCCCCGTCCAGCGCAGCATCTGACTTTGTCTGAGAGGCTAAGGCTTGTGCAAATTCACGATCAGAACCTGCAACAATATCAACGACCATCCGGTAACCGCTGGAAGATTCGTTTTTGAGAACTTCAAGCTTTTCAAGCTTAAATGGTCCTTTTGCATTTAAAATCAGACGTGAGCGGTTTTGCCCGATCAAACCATAGCGCACTTCTGTGATCAGGCCGCGCGGTTCAAGTGATTCTTTATCAAAGCCGAAATTTGTCTCCGGCAAATCAATAACAAGACGATGCGGGAGCGCCAGAAGATGCGTCTCTGCTTTCGGTTCAGCATCAAACATCACAACAATGCGGCTGCGCAGCTCATCTCCGGCCATCCGGAATGTCAACGCTGCCAGTTCAGCCTTGTTATTTTGC
This sequence comes from Hyphomicrobiales bacterium, assembly GCA_900470735.1. Classification (GTDB taxonomy): domain Bacteria; phylum Pseudomonadota; class Alphaproteobacteria; order Rhizobiales; family Rhizobiaceae; genus Pseudochrobactrum. The sequence continues at coordinate 181,790 of UCCC01000002.1, forward strand.
GCAGCAGCCTCCGCCCGCAATGGCAGCATAACCACCAATGCCGCAAGCGCCATTGTTATCGCATTTTGCCCGTAGCGGAAAAAATCCGGCAAACGACCGGTAAACGAGTTGTCAGAGATTTTAAAAAACATCGTCTTGATCAAACTGCTGCAAAGCTGGGTTTCATGAATAATGCCTGTACAGAGCTATCACTATGCACCGGCAAAAAATGATCCGCACAAAGAACCGGAACATAACAGGCTTTACGGCAGATACATGGCACCGTTGTAAATTTCATATCCCGCCCCCGAGGAGGAAGATAAATTCCCGTCATTTTCACATGCGAACATTTCAGAAATTAGAGCTTTATCGTTAATGAAATCTTTTGTCAGGCTTATCATTTTCACAGTAGCACCGGCATTTGTATATATGTTCAAATTTCGCCGGTTTTGAGCAGCAAATCACATCACAGAACAAATATTGCTTCGTGCAAAGCCGGCTTAGAAAACTCTACCCAATCGCCCGTCAAAGATGCCCTCGCCGCCCTTTGGAACGACAATCTAATTTATTGAAATAAAACATAAAATTTTAATTTCAGCAGATTATTCGTTTGTAGAGTGCGCAATACTCTATTATATTCTGCTTGTCACAGGGCTTATCAGGTCCTAAAAGCATTATCAGGTTACAGATTTGCCATCGGAATCATTCCCTGTTCAGCGTCCGGTTTATACCCGCGGACAGGCTCTTATCGTGGCAGATCAGCACAGAACCTGACGGTGAAAACCGTCAGAAAACTGGACAGCCGCATGGAGGGGTGATTTTTCAGATCAACCGGCGGCAAATGTAACTGAAGAAGAATTCAGCTCTGGCACGGTTTGACCGGCCGCAGCTCATAAAGACTGCAGACTATGTGAGAAATCATAATCGGCAATCTGTTATCCGCGGCATCGCGCGTTGTTAGAAACGCTGTTTAAAATGTCGCAACACTTTTGAATTGCTGCATATTTTATCCATACGGATATGTGCGGCACTATAATCGGCCTGTTTATCAGGTCTTTCGAGGTCGTTTCGATCGGAACCGCTATGGGTCACGCAGACTTGACCAGTACCAGCCTGAAAATCGCGAGTGCCGCAAGGCATCAGCGCGTGAAGACTGTACTCTGCGTTCCGGCGAAGCTCAATTTATCCGGCAATCGCGAATATATACGAACCAGCGCTCAGGTAGCGTCTCTGGCTGTCTCTTTGTCAGAGCCTTTGGTTCCTCTGGATTTGCGTTTTTCCGCCGGAAGGAAAAACACATATGTCGAACAAAATGCTTATCGATGCCTCCCACCCGGAGGAAACGCGCGTTGTAGTGGTGCGCGGCAATAAGATCGAAGAATTCGATTTTGAATCTGAGCATAAAAAACAATTAAAGGGCAATGTATATCTGGCACGCGTCACCCGCGTTGAGCCATCATTGCAGGCTGCTTTTGTTGAATATGGCGGCAATCGCCATGGCTTCCTTGCCTTCTCGGAAATCCATCCTGATTATTATCAGATTCCGGAAGCGGATCGCAAAGCTCTGCTCGAAGCAGAAGCCCGCGCAGCCCGCGATGAAGATGATGAAGAGCGCGAAGAGCAGCCGCAGCGTCGTGGCGGCCGTCGTGGTCATAATGACCGTCGTGGCTCAGGTCGCAACCGTCGCGGCCATAACAACCGTGCTGCTGCACCGCTTATTCCGGCACCGGAATTTGTCGGTGATTTTGCTGCTGATGCTCAGGCTGCTTACGCGCAGGCTCAGCTCCATGCCGCTCCGGAAACAACAGATGAAGATGCGGAAGACAATACAGCCGTTATGGCTGCCGCTTCCGATCAACCTGTAATCAGCGAAAAAGCACCGCGCAAACAACACGCATCTGACAATGACGACGATGATGACGACCATGATGATGAAGATGATCAGGTTGAATCCGTTGGTGCAGAAGATGCGATGGAAGAGCTGCCAGGCAGCAATCGTGTTCACCGTAAGCATTACAAGATTCAGGATGTGATCAAGCGCCGCCAGATTATTCTGGTTCAGGTGGTTAAGGAAGAGCGCGGCAACAAAGGCGCAGCTCTCACCACTTATCTTTCGCTTGCCGGTCGCTATTCCGTATTGATGCCGAACACCGCGCGCGGTGGCGGTATTTCGCGTAAAATTACCAATATTCAAGATCGTAAACGCCTGAAAGATATCGTCAAGGAACTCGAAGTGCCGCAGGGCATGGGCGTAATCCTGCGTACAGCCGGTGCCAACCGCACCAAAGCAGAAGTACGCCGTGACTATGAATATCTGATGCGCATGTGGGATAATGTCCGCCAGCTGACCATGCAGTCGCAGGCACCTGCCCTCGTCTATGAAGAAGGCAATCTGATCAAGCGCTCGATCCGCGATCTTTATAACAAAGACATCACGGATATTTTGGTGGCTGGTGAAACCGGCTATCGCGAAGCCAAAGATTTCATGCGTATGCTGATGCCGACGCACGCGCGCGTCGTCCAGCCATATCGTGAAACCACGCCGATTTTTGCCCGCACCGGTATTGAAGCACAGCTCGACCGTATGCTGCACCCGCAGGTAACGCTGAAATCCGGCGGTTACATCATCATCAACCAGACCGAGGCTCTGGTGGCGATTGACGTGAACTCCGGCCGCTCGACCCGTGAAAACTCGATTGAAGAAACCGCTCTTCAGACCAATCTGGAAGCCGCAGAAGAAGTTGCACGCCAGCTGCGTCTGCGCGATCTTGCCGGTCTGGTTGTGGTTGACTTCATTGATATGGAAGAAAAGCGCAACAATCGTGCCGTTGAAAAACGCATGAAAGATTGCCTGAAAGATGACCGCGCCCGCATTCAGGTTGGTCGTATTTCGCATTTCGGCCTTCTGGAAATGTCGCGTCAGCGTATTCGTGCTTCCGTGCTGGAAAGCACGATGCAGCCTTGCCCGCATTGCGCTGGCACCGGTCTGATCCGCTCAGATTCCTCGATGGCTCTCCATGTCATCCGTTCGATTGAAGAGTTCCTGCAGCGCAACTCCCAGAACAATATTATTGTTCGCGCACCGCAGGCGACAGCTCTGTATGTCTTGAATAACAAGCGTCATCTGCTTGCAGAAATGGAGACCCGCTTTGGTCTGACCATTGAGCTGCAAATTGATGAAACTGTTGGTCATCAGCATCTTGCCATTGATAAAGGCACACCGGCTGCCGGCCCTGTTAATCCTGTTCCGCAGACCATCCAGTTCATGCCTTATGACGAGGAAAATGATCCGGAAATCATCGACATTGAAGATGAAGGCGAAGCAGAAGCCGGTTCTTCCGATGAAGACAATGCACGGGACGATTCCGGCGATGACCGTAAGCGCAGCCGTCGCCGTCGCCGCCGTCGTAACGGTCGTGAACGCGATGCAGCTGATGCGCAGAGCGAAAATGCATCGGATGAAGACGATGGCGATGATGCAGAAGACACATCATCCCTTTCGGAAGAAGACCGTCGCAAGAAGCGTCGTCGCGGTCGTCGTGGCGGACGCAAGAACCGTCGCGGTGAATATGACAACCGTACACCGGCTGTTGAATTTATCGGCTTTAGCCGTGATGAAGCAGTTACCCGTCTGAATGCCCATAAGCAGGCTGCCGCTAAAGCTGCCCGCCCGGTACCGGCACCGGAATTTGTAGGCTTCAGCCCGAACGCAAAACCGGCTGCACCGGCAAAGCAGCAGGCACCAGCTAAGGTCGAAGCTCCGGCGAATACTGTGACTGAAGCAGCCGCGCCAGCAGAAGCTGATAAGAAAGCTGCAAAACCGGCACGCAAACGGGCTGCCAAGCCACGTGGTGCAAAAGCCGCAGTTGCAGCAGAGGCTGAAACAGCAGTGGAAGCCGAAGCCGTTATTGCAGTAACAGAAACGGTTGCAGAGCCTGTAGTTGTTACTGAGGCTGAAGCGCCTGTTGTTGAAGCTGTATCCGATGAGGCACCAGTGAAAACAACACGCAAAAAAGCTGCGGAAAAGCCAGCCAAACCAGCCCGCAAGCCACGCGCTAAAAAAGCTGCAGAGCCGGTTGAAGAAGTAAAAGCCGAAGCTGTTGAAACCGCTGTGGTGGTCGAGACTGCTGAAGTGGCTGCTGCTGAACCTGCGCCTGAAAAGCCGGCACGTGCACGCAGAAGCACACAGGAAGCCTCGAAACCAGTGGTAACCTCACAGGTTGCCCAGTCTGAAAAGACAGAAGAAACAGCCGATCAGCCTAAGCGCGGCGGCTGGTGGCAGAAAAAAGGCTTTTTTTAAGCCTTAATCAGTGAATATAAAAAAGCCGCCGGAAATTCCGGCGGCTTTTTTGTTGCGATAATGATTAGAAAACCAAACCTGCATCACTTAATCATTGCTCTCAGAGCCAGCTTTCCAGACGGCGCATTGCTTCACGCATTTCCTCTGCGGTTCCTGCATAAGAGAAACGCATAGTGCGGTGACCTTCCAGCGGATCAAAATCCAGCCCCGGTGTTGCAGCCACATTGATCTCTGCAATCATTTTGCGGGCAAACGCCATACTGTCATTGGTGAAACGCGACACATCGCAATAAGCATAGAAAGCACCGTCCATCGGTGCAGCCAGTGTCAGCCCCATTTTCGGCAAATACTCACCAAGGATGGAGCGGTTAAGCGCATAACGCTGCTTGATAATATCCAGCTCATCTGTTGCCTTGAAGGCTTCAATCGCAGCAATCTGCGATAGTTCCGGCGCAGAAATATACAGGCTTTGCGCAATACGCTCATTCGGACGTACAGCCTCTTCCGGCAGCACCATCCAGCCGATACGCCAGCCGGTCATGCAGTAATATTTGGAGAAGGAATTGATCACCGTCACATTATTATCAAAGGCCAGCGCGGTCTGATCCGGACGGTCATAAGTCAGGCGATGATAAATCTCATCAGAGATTACACGGATATTGCATTCCCGTGCAGCTTCAAGAATAGCCTTAAGTTCATCATCCTCAATAATCGCACCGGTCGGATTTGCAGGGCTCGCAAACAACACACCTTTCAGCGGCTTTTCTTCATGGGCCGCGATCAGGCTTTCAGCGGTGAGATTAGGGCTGATCCCCTCACCGGTACCGATCTCAACAACTTCAACGCCAAGTGCTTTCAGAATATTGCGATAGGCAGGATATCCGGGACGGGTAATCGCCACACGGTCACCCGGATCAAAATAGGTCAAAAATGCCAGATTAAAGGCGGCAGATGAGCCGGTGGTGACAGCAATGCGCTGCGGGCTGACGTCAACACCGTATTGCTCGGCATAATGCGCGGCAATGGCTTCACGCAAACCAATGAGACCAAGAGCATCCGTATAGCCGATTTTGCCATCGACGAGTGCTTTTTGGGCGGCTTCCCGCACACGCAATGGTGCAGGATCAGCAGGCTGACCAACAGCCATTGAAATCATCGGTGCGCCTTCGGCACGGCGACGATTGGCTTCTGCCAGCACATCCATGGCATGAAACGGATCGACATCACTCCGGTATGAAAAAACTCTCACTCTTCTGCCCTTTAAAAACGCCCCTGAGACAGTCGTTTTCTGCAAAAAACACACAACAGCCATGCAGGGATTAAGAATATGCCAGTTGCATAGCCCGAACAGACCAATGCAACAACCATCCGATAGTCACAAAAGATGACCTTGAAACGATAAAACACTGTGAAACTTTAGGCTTCTTAAGCCTGACTTCAGTTTAGGTCATAAAAAAGGCCTGAAATACCATGAATAAAACCGCGAACATAGGTATGAATTCTAATTCTGATTTTCGTGCTCTGTAAGTTAGTGCATTTCGAAAAGTGCGAAGCGGTTTTCGGGTAAAATGCGCGTAAAACAAATGATAGAGCGGTTTCAACGTTTCAATATTAACTGAAACCGCTCTAAAACAGCATTATCATTGATGTTGCTGATTCACGCCTGCCGCTTGCGGTAACCTGCTCCTGATGGTTTATGAAACGGGATTTTATTGATGGCCAAAACCGAATTCCTTCGCACCATGCCTGCGCCACAACCGGCAGCATCTGTGCCGGTTCATGTCCGCAATAGTTCAAAACATATGCTGCACCTGCCGCTCTCGCTGATGATCTCAGCTGCTATATTCGCCAGCTCTGCTTTTACAGCCTCTGCACAATCCCGTTCAGTACCGATTGTCCGTGATGCGGAGATTGAAGCCCTCGTCAGCGATTACACAACACCTATTCTCAATGCGGCAGGGCTTGGCAAACAGCGTATCAAAACAATTCTGGTCAACAGCCAGAGTTTCAACGCTTTCGTCGACGGACGCCGCATCTTTATCAATACCGGTGCCCTGCTCCAGTCTGAAACACCCAATGAGATTATCGGCGTTATCGCGCATGAAACCGGCCATCTTGCCGGTGGCCATCAGGATCGTCTGCGTGAACAGCTGAAACAAGCAAAGACAATGGCCGTTATCGGTACATTGCTCGGTCTTGGTGCAGGTATTGCCGGTGCTGCCACACGTAACAGCGCTATCGCCGGTGCCGGTGGTGGTATTGCGGCTGGCGGTGGTGAAATCGCTATGCGTAGCCTGCTTTCCTATCAGCGCTCGGAAGAAGCCGCAGCTGATCGCTCCGCTATCAATTATCTCAATAAAACCGGCCAGTCGGCCAAAGGCATGCTGGTGACATTTGAGCGTTTTGCCAGCGCGCTCTCGGTCAGCGGTACGCAGGTCGATGCCTATCGTATCAGCCATCCGCTGCCACGCGAACGTATTGCCAATCTGTCGACTCTTGCCCAGCAAAGCCCGTATTTTGACAAAAAAGATCCGGAAAGCCTGCAAGCGCGTCATGATCTGGCACGCGCAAAAATTGCTGCTTATTCCGGTGGCATGGGCTCATTGCAGCGCATTTTCCGCAATAATCCGCGCGGCATGGGCGCACGCTACGGTGATGCGATTTCAACATTCCTCACCGGTAATGCACGTAATGCGATCCCAAAAATCGACGCTTTGATTAAAGAACAGCCGAAAAATCCTTATTTCCGTGAAATGAAAGGGGAAATTCTGCTGAAAGCCAACAATCCGGCTGGCGCTGCTGCCGAGTTCAAACAGGCTGCCGCTCTTGATCCGCGTAAATCCAGTCTGATCCGTATGAGTTACGGCCGTGCATTGATGCTCACCGGCAATAAAGCCAATATACAGACAGCGATTACGGAACTCAAAGCCGGTGTTGCCAGAGATCCTGAATTTTCTGAAGGCTACGGCTATCTGGCGCAAGCCTATGGTCAGTCAGGCCAGATGGCACTTGCCGATCTGGCAACTGCCGATCAGCATTATTATGCCGGCAACATCAATGAAGCCAAAATTTTTGCAACCCGCGCTCAGAAACAATTGAAATCCGGTTCGCCCGACTGGCTGCGTGCGCAGGACATCATCAATACGAAAACCAAAAAGAAATAATGCAGATCAGGGAGAGCTATCTATGCCTCTTTGAACTATGTTCCAAAAACATAGTCCGCTAACCGGACTAGCAATAGTAACCCAAACTATAAGGCCGGTTTATCCGGAGTGATCCTATGACCATTCAATTCAAGCGCCGCTTAACTACCACTGTTTTTGGCGCCGCAGCTCTGGTTTCCGCAGTTGCAGTGAGCCACGCACAAGACTCCAAACCACTGGATAAAGCCGCTGTTGAAAAAATCGTCCGCGAATATCTAATCGCAAATCCGGAAGTGATGCTTGAAGTACAGGATGCTCTGGAAGCCAAACAATCGGCATCTGCCCGCGAAAGCCAGACAAAAATCATTAGCGAAAATCATGATTCGATTTTCAATGATGCCAATGATGCTGTTTACGGCAACCCGAAGGGTGATGTGACCATTGTTGAATTCTATGACTACAATTGCGGTTATTGCAAACGCGCCATGCCGGATATGCACGAACTGATCAAAGCCGATCCGAATGTACGTTTTGTGCTCAAAGAATTTCCGATTCTCGGCCCTGATTCCATGCGCACCCACCTCGTGGCACAGGCATTTAAACGCTTAATGCCTGAGAAATATATGGAATTGCATCAGGCTTTGATGAGTGAGCCAAAAAGCTCAACCGAAGAAAGCGCTTTGAAAATTGCAGTTTCTCTGGGGGCTGATGAGGCCAAACTGCGCGAACTGATGAAAAGCAAAGAGGTCGTGACCTCCTTCCAGAATGCTTATACCGTTGCACAGGCACTCAATATTTCCGGTACACCATCCTATATTATCGGCAATGAGCTGGTTCCGGGTGCTGTCGGTCACAATGTTTTGAGCGAAAAAATCGCTGAACAGCGTCAGTTAAATGCTCAAAAGAAATAAACCGCCACAATTTTATCTATAAAATTTGAATTTAGTGCCGGAAAATGCGGTTAAAGCCTGTACGGATATGATTTACAGGCTTTAACCTCAACGCATTCCCCATTATATGGGTAGGGATAAGACTTCAGACAGACTGAAGTTATCCGAACAACGGAATTGCAAAGCGACAGCGCACCCGATGGCACAAGTGATTTTCATTCTGAATGGTCCTAACCTTAATATGCTGGGTAAAAGAGAGCCGGCAATTTACGGTTCGACGACCCTTGATGATATTCACGCAAACTGCCGCAAAGAAGCTGAAAAGCTGGGTGTGGAAATTGACTTCCGTCAGTCTAATCACGAAGGCGATCTGGTCACATGGATTCAGGAAGCCGGTGAGAAAGGCGCGCAGGTTCTGATTAACCCTGCAGCATATACCCACACATCTATTGCGCTGCTTGATGCCATTCGCGCAGCTCAGGTGACTGTCATAGAGGTTCACCTCTCAAATATTCACGCTCGTGAAGAGTTTCGCCACAAATCCTTCGTTTCTCCGGTTGCCAAAGCGGTTCTGTGCGGCTTCGGCGCAGAAGGTTATTTGATGGGGCTTCGCGCTCTCGCGGGTTATCAGCGTAATCCTGAAAGTTGACCGGATTTTCAGAGTGGATTATGCCACGCATACCAAACCAGCATAGTGTACCCTGACCGTCAGGCTTATGCTCTAAAACAAACAACAATATATTAGCGGTAAAGGGGCAAGACCCATGACAAATAAAAGCTCCGGTATCGATCAAGCGGTTATTCGCGATCTCGCGAACATCCTCAAAGATACCGATCTGACAGAAATTGAAGTTGAACAGGACGATCTGCGCATTCGCGTTTCGCGTAATGTAACTGTGCAGGCCGCGGCTCCTCAGCAGTATTTTGCACCGGCACCAGCCGCTGCTCCGGTTGCAACCGCTGCGGCTCCTGCCGCAGAAGCACCAAAAGCTGCTGACAAATCGAAAAACGCCGTTCCTTCGCCAATGGTTGGTACCGCGTATCTTGCACCGGCACCAGGTGCAAAGCAGTTCGTAGAAGTTGGTCAGAGCGTTAAAGAAGGTCAGACTGTTCTGATCATCGAAGCGATGAAAACCATGAACCAGATTGCTGCACCGCGTGCAGGTACAGTGACTGCCATACTGGTTAACGACAGCCAGCCAGTTGAATTCGGCGAACCGCTTATCGTCATCGAGTAAGATCTCTTGCAGATCGCGGCTGTATTTTGAACAATGCAGCCATCGTTGACCTATTTGATTTAATGCATAGTCTGCCAAACGGACTATGCCTGAGGCAGGAGCACCGATGTTTCAAAAAATCCTCATAGCCAATCGTGGCGAAATTGCCCTGCGGGTGCTGCGCGCCTGTAAGGAGCTTGGCATCAAGACTGTTGCCGTCCACTCCACTGCAGATGCGGATGCCATGCATGTTCGTCTCGCAGATGAAAGCGTTTGTATCGGCCCGCCGCCATCGCGCGACAGCTATCTGAATATTCATCAGATCGTTGCTGCCTGCGAAATCACCGGCGCGGATGCAATCCATCCGGGTTATGGCTTCCTCTCCGAGAATGCTAAATTCGCGGAAATTCTTGAAGCACACGACATTACCTTCATCGGACCGACCGCTGCGCATATCCGCATCATGGGCGATAAGATTGAAGCGAAGAAGACTGCTAAACGTCTTGGTATTCCGGTTGTTCCGGGTTCTGACGGCGGTGTGGCCAGCGAAGAAGATGCCATCCGCATTGCGGCTGAAATCGGCTATCCGGTTATCATCAAAGCATCTTCCGGCGGTGGCGGCCGCGGGATGAAAGTTGCCAAATCGGCAGCAGACATCTCCGTTGCCTATAATACTGCACGGTCTGAAGCTGCTGCTGCATTCGGTGATGATGCTGTTTACATCGAGAAATATCTCGAAAAGCCGCGTCACATTGAAGTACAGATCGTTGGCGACGGTGCCGGTAAAGCTGTGCATCTTGGCGAACGTGACTGCTCCTTGCAGCGTCGTCACCAGAAGGTCTGGGAAGAAGCAAACTCCCCTGCTCTGAATTCTGAAGCCCGTGAAAAGATCGGCATGATCTGCGCCAATGCGGTTGCAGAGCTTGGCTATCGCGGTGCCGGTACAATCGAATTTCTCTATGAAAACGGCGAGTTCTATTTCATCGAAATGAACACCCGTCTGCAGGTGGAGCACACGATTACTGAAGCCATTACCGGTATTGATCTGGTTCATGAGCAGATCCGTATTGCTGCCGGTCTCGGCCTGTCGATCAAACAGGAAGATGTCCGCTTTTCCGGCCATGCGATCGAGTGCCGTATTAATGCGGAAAACGCCCGCACATTTACGCCGTCACCAGGCACGATCAACCACTACCACACACCGGGTGGTCTAGGCATTCGTGTCGATTCCGGCGTGTATAGCGGCTATCGTATTCCGCCTTACTATGACAGCATGATCGGCAAGCTGATCGTTCATGGCCGTAACCGCGTCGAATGTCTGATGCGTCTGCGCCGTGCGCTTGATGAGTTTGTGGTTGATGGTGTTGATACAACACTTCCGCTCTTCCAGGATCTGATTGCCAATCCGGATATCGCCAACGGTGATTATGATATCCACTGGCTTGAAAAATATCTGGAAAAGCAGGCCGCTTCAGGTCGCTGATTTTGGTGGCGGGACGCAAATCCCCACCGCCTCAAGAATTAAGTCCGGAGCTTCTGCTCCGGGCTTACGCCTCCGGCATTTTCCCTATGTCAGAAAGTGCTGATGATCCGGAAATTTTCTGGGTACGTCCGGAACAACGCGGCATTATCCCGCTCGATCAGTTCCACATCTCCCGCAGTCTGCAAAAAACAGTAAAACGCGCCCCGTTCGATATCCGTTACAACACGGCTTTTGAACAGGTTCTGCAGGGTTGCGCCATAAGGCTTGATCCTGAAGCGGGAAGCTGGATTAACCAGACCATCCGTCAAGGCTATATAGGCCTCCACAAGGCCGGACACTGCCACTCAGTGGAGGCATGGCAGGGCGAGCAGTTGGTGGGCGGCCTTTACGGCGTATCGCTTGGCGGAGCGTTTTTCGGCGAAAGCATGTTCAGCCATGCAACGGATGCCTCCAAGGTCTGTCTGGTGCATCTGGTAGAACGTCTGCGCACAAACGGCTTCAAGCTTCTCGATACGCAGTTTACAACCGAGCATCTGCAGCGTTTCGGTGCGATTGAAATTCCCGCTAAAGATTATGAAGAAATGCTGCTGCCAGCGATTTTAACACCGGCACAGTTCTGAAACGCAATACGTGCATGGATCTGAGCGCCATCAGCCAGCTCTTGGCACATGAAAGTCGTTCTAATTATCTGTTTTAACGCGCATCTTTGTCCGAAAACCGTTTCACACTTTTCGGGATGCGCTCTAATTGAGAATTATTTTGGTGCCGGAATATCGGATGTCTGCTTGCAGTTTTTCAGCCAGATATCATAAACCGGATGATCAACGGCATTCAGACCCGGACTATCGGCAAACATCCAGCCGGAAAAGATACGGCGGATTTTACGATCAAGGGTGATTTCATCCACCTGCACAAAGCTGTCTGTGCGAGGCGCTTCATTTTCAGAACGGCTGTAGCAAACCTTAGGTGTTACCTGCAGCGCACCAAATTGTACCGTTTCATTGATATAAACGTCAAAAGTCGTGATACGGCCGGTGATTTTATCAAGACCGGAAAACTCGGCGACTTTATTGGCAATGCGCTCGGCTTTCGCTTCAGAAAACCCACCCAGCCCTGCTGCAGTCAAACCAGAAACCGCAAATCCTGCAACCAGCAGAAATGTTATTCCAAAATTTCGTCCGGAAGAAACATTCATACACATTCTGCCTTTGGTCGTGGTTGCATAAATAGTGCATAATAGCACCAGCAGGAAATTAGCCTGTTCTTTACGGCATTTGTGAGAAAAAGTGCAACTAAGCATAGTTTTCCCCAAGCCTGATCAGCAGAACATAATGACCTTACGTAGCCTGTAAAAATGCAAAGGCGGCACACTTCTTAGGTTGCCGCCTGTACATATCGTCAAGTTTCAGATTAATTCGGTGTCCAGGCGTCGTAATCGCCGGTCACTGCAGGACGCTGACCGGAAGCCGAAATAGCCCCCTGCGGACGATAAGCCTGCGGGGAACCAGTCAGGTTTGGCTGGTGAGGCTTCTGCCATTCGCGCGGCTGATAATTCTCTTCAGTCGGCGGCGTATCGGTGCGGTGATGCATCCAGCCGTGCCAACCGGCAGGAATTGCACTGGCTTCGCTGTAACCGTTGAAGATAACCCAACGGCGTGTGCGACCTTCAGAATCTTTGCCACCGGTGTAATAGACATTGCCGAACTCGTCTTCACCGACGCGTTTACCCTTGCGCCACGTATGAAAACGGGTGCCAAGGGTCTGGCTGTTCCACCAGGTAAAGACCTGAGTAATAAATTTTTTCATAGCACTTCCAGATCCTGAACTATCCTGACCATAAAGGCACAGGATCATGCAGATTATTCCCTGCTTATGGCCTTATCTGAGGCTCTGCGCAAGGGTCAAGTTGCCGCTCTTAAAAGCATATCCTGCCTGTAATCACCGTTTTAACGGCTATCGCAGCGGTGATAAAGGTCGGATTTCAGAGCAAAAAATCACATAGACCAGCCGGTCAGCGGCTTTTCCATTTTGATAACATTGATATCAAGTTTCAGTGTGCCCCAGTCTTTCGTCTCGCCGGTCTTTTCAAAACCTTTGCGACTATAGAAATCCAGAGCTTTCTGATTCTTTTCAATCACCTCAAGCGCGAGCTTTTCAACATCAGGAAAAGCCATCTCGATTTCAGCCAGCAGCATAGTACCGATACCCTGCACCTGCTGCTCCGGATCGACATAAAGCTGATGCAGCTCCGCAATGCCTGCTTTGCTCTGGCTGGCAAAAGCCATGCCGACGAGGTTGCCCTCGCCGTCATCCGCCACAACAAATTCCGAATAAGGCTTTGCCAGATTACGGGTCAGCGCGGCAACAGAATGATATTCGCCCGTGACCGTGTTCACAGTCTCTACACCCAGCACGTCATCAAATGTGGCGTGCCAGGTTTTGACCAGCAATTGGTGCACGGCTTTGAGATCATCTTTATTTGCGGAGCGCAACCACATTATTCGATGCCCAGCTTGGCTTTAACCAGATCATTCACAGCCTGCGGATTTGCTTTACCGCCGGTAGCTTTCATCACCTGACCAACAAACCAGCCGGCAAGTGTCGGCTTTTCTTTGGCCTGAGCAACTTTTTCCGGATTAGCGGCGATGATTTCATCAACGGCTTTTTCAATCGCGCCGGTATCAGTTACCTGCTTCATACCGCGGGCTTCAACGATCTCTTTCGGATTACCGCCTTCATTCCAGACGATTTCGAAAAGATCTTTCGCGATCTTACCGGAAATGGTGCCTTCTTTGATCAGATCAAGAATTGCGCCCAGCTGTTCAGGAGAAACCGGTGCGTCTTCAATATCCTTGCCGGCCTTGTTCAAAGCGCCGAGCAGATCATTGATAACCCAGTTTGCAGCAACTTTACCGTCACGGCCTTCTGCAACCGATTCGAAATAGTCAGCAATGGCTTTTTCGGTGATCAGAATGGAGGCGTCATAGACAGACAGACCGAGGGTCTCAACCAGACGGTTTTTCTTATCATCCGGCAGTTCCGGCAGCTTAGCAGCCAGCTCATCCACATAGGCCTGCGTAAACTCCAGCGGCAGCAGATCAGGATCCGGGAAGTAACGGTAATCATGCGCTTCTTCTTTCGAGCGCATCGAACGGGTTTCACCCTTTGCCGGATCGTAAAGACGGGTTTCCTGATCGATCTTGCCGCCATCTTCCAGAATGCCGATCTGACGACGGGCTTCGTACTCAATCGCCTGACCAATGAAGCGGATCGAGTTCATGTTCTTGATTTCGCAACGGGTGCCGAATTCACCGCCCGGACGACGCACAGAAACGTTGACGTCAGCGCGCATGGAGCCTTCGTCCATGTTACCGTCGCAAGTACCCAGATAACGCAGAATGCTGCGCAGCTTGGTCATATAAGCGCGTGCTTCATCGGATGAGCGGATATCCGGCTTGGAAACGATTTCCATCAGCGCCACGCCCGAACGGTTCAGGTCAACAAAAGACATGCTCGGATGCTGGTCATGCATGGATTTACCGGCATCCTGCTCCAGATGCACGCGCTCAATGCCGATTTCAACATCTTCAAACTGGCCTTTGGAATCAGGGCCGACAGACACGATAACTGTGCCTTCGCCCACGATTGGCTGTTTGAACTGGGAAATCTGATAGCCCTGCGGCAGATCCGGATAGAAATAGTTTTTACGGTCAAAAACCGATTTCAGATTGATCTGCGCTTTCAGTCCGAGACCGGTACGAATGGCCTGCGCCACGCATTCCGCATTGATCACCGGCAGCATGCCCGGCATGGCGGCATCAATCAGCGAAACATTGGCGTTCGGCTCCGCACCAAATTCAGTGGAAGCACCGGAGAACAATTTGGAATTGGAAGTCACCTGCGCATGGACTTCCATCCCGATCACCACTTCCCAGTCACCGGTGGCACCGGAGATCAGGCGTTTCGGGTCTGGTGTGCGTGTATCGATAAGGGACATGGGCTCTTAAATCTCTGTTTTTGCGGCGCGAGCAATACTCTGCCGTTTTCTCATGCTTCTGGCTAAAACAAACCGGCCTGACTGGCAAGTGTTCTCTGGGATTTCAGTCTTGTTTCAGCACGGATCAATTATCATTGTGCAGACTATAAACATTCTGCCGCGCCAGTGCAC
Source organism: Hyphomicrobiales bacterium (assembly GCA_900470735.1). Lineage (GTDB taxonomy): Bacteria > Pseudomonadota > Alphaproteobacteria > Rhizobiales > Rhizobiaceae > Pseudochrobactrum. The sequence continues at coordinate 196,970 of UCCC01000002.1, forward strand.
CCTGCATTGACAGAAAAAATGCAAATTCCTGTAACAAAGCATGGGCTTGTAAAGATAAATGACCGGAGAGCACGATCATACATCCGCCATACCCAGACGGCGGTAAAGGCGCTCCGCACCAAAGGGATTATTCTGATCGACTTTGAGGCAGATTTTATCTGCACCACGCGCATAAAACACCTGAAAACAATGCAGCAGCAGTGCCTCAGCAATACCTTGTCTGCGCCAATCTGGACGCACGACAATATCCTTGATAAAGCCGCTGTTCCAACAATGTGCAAAAGCAATCAGCTCACCCTGCCCGCTAACAACCGGCAAGATCAGCGCAGCCTCATATTCCTCATCCGCAGACAATGCCTGCCACCACGCAGTCAATGGCGGTACATGATCGCCCACGGCCTCATAAGAGCTGGCGAGCAAAGCATGAAGCGCGGCAATCATCTCCGGTGCATCTGGTCTAAACGGCACTAAAGCCACATCGTGCGGCCATAGCGGCTGCGGCATGTCACCATTCAACGCTTTGCATAAATGATAGTGAGGTTTCACAGTCATACCCTGCCTTTGCCTGATTAGCGCGATCTGCAATTATTATACAGCAATCAACAAAAAAGCCGCGTTTTGCAACGCGGCTTTTTCATAACTCTATGCGGGCTGATTATTCAGCTGCATCGTCAGCTTTTTTAGCTGCTTTTTTCTTTGGAGCAGCTTTTTTAGCTGGCTTTGCTTCTTCTGCGCCTTCTTCGTCAGCTGTCAGCTCTTCTTTAGTCACTTTTTTATCGGTGACGGAAATTGTGCTGAGCAGGTGATCAACAACCTTTTCTTCAAAGATTGGTGCGCGCAGGTTAGCAACTGCATCAGGAGTTTTACGCAGGAATTCATAAACCTGCTGTTCCTGACCCGGGTAGCGACGAACCTGATCGTAAACAGCGCGCTGCAGTTCTTCTTCGGTTACTTCTACACCGGCTTTTTCACCGATTTCGGAAAGAACCAGACCAAGACGTACACGACGTTCAGCCAGCTTGCGATATTCTTCGCGCGCAGCTTCTTCAGTGGTTTCTTCGTCTTCAAAAGTTTTGCCAGCCTGCTGCAGGTCGAAATTGATCTGCTGCCAGATGTTGTTGAACTCAGCGTTTACCAGACGTTCTGGTGTTGCGAACTGATATTCTGCATCCAGACCGTCGAGGATCTGACGCTTAACTTTCTGACGTGTGATCTGGCCATACTGACCTTCGATCTGTTCACGAACAACTGTACGCAGACGATCAAGGCTTTCGATGCCGAGCTTCTTAGCAACTTCGTCGTTCAGTTCCAGCTCAGCAGCTTTAGCAACTTCCTTCACAGTGATGTCGAAGGTTGCTTCTTTGCCAGCCAGATGAGCAGCGCCGTAGTTTTCAGGGAAAGTAACTTTGATCTGCTTTTCGTCACCGGCTTTAACGCCGACCAGCTGATCTTCAAAGCCCGGAATGAACTGGCCGGAACCGAGAACCAGCTGTGCATCCTGATCAGCACCACCTTCAAACGGCTCATCGCCAAGCTTACCGAGGTAATCCATGGTAACGCGGTCGCCGTCTTCAGCTTTGCCTTTTTTCGCTTCGAAAGTACGAGCGGAAGAAGCGATCTTCTTAACCTGCTCTTCAACTTCTTCGTCCGAAATATCAACAACTTCACGGGTCACTTTAAGACCGGAAACGTCTTTGATTTCGATTGCTGGCAGAACTTCGTAATTCATGGTGAATTCGAAATCAGCTTTACCGGCCAGAACCTTTTCGGCTTCTGCTTCGTCTTCGCTCATAGCAACTTCTGGCTGGGTTGCAGCTTTTTCGTTGCGGTCAGCAAGGATCGAACGGGTTGAATCGTTCAGAATTTCATTCACGATCTCAGCCATGAAAGACTTGCCGTACATCTTACGCAGATGTGCTGCAGGAACTTTACCAGGACGGAAACCATCGATCTTAGCGCGACCGCGAGCGGTTTCGAGGCGCTCAGCGAGCTTTGCTTCAAGATCCTGTGCCGGAACCACGACTTTGATCTCGCGCTTCAGCCCTTCATTGAGCGTTTCGGTAACCTGCATGTCCAAACCTTCACTTTTGTCTACGTTTCGCATGACCGGCCGCATGACCGTAGCCGCCGAGGCTAGCGAATTTTTGTTTTTCTGTTGCCACATACCGCGCACAAAAATGCGCAAAGGCTATGTAACATCCCTGAACGGATATAAAATCCGCCGATGAACGGCCGCGACTCTATATATAAATGGTACGGATTTAAAGCAGCCATACCTGATTTCTGCTATTGAATTTCCTGCACAACATCTGCTCATTCAACAGCATACCGCCACATTTCGTGCCGGAGCCTGTGCCGCAGCATTGCGCCAGAATCCCATTTATCGCAAACCCATTACAATCAGCGCCTGCAAAATACAAGATGCGATTGACTAATCGCCCTGCAAACCATCTGATTTTATGAGCCGGATGCCCTTAAATGCCGCTGTTTTGCGTTAATTATGGCAGAAAGCAAAATTATCCTGAGTAGGACAACAGACAAAGCAGAGTAACAACCATTCCGGCTGGTTAAAACCGGCTCTTTTACAAACATATATCTTTTGATACAGGGCGGCGCCGGTTGTACCTTCTCAGCGGCATAATCCGTTATTACTGCTCTTCTGTTTCAAGGAACTTAAAAGATGAAATTGCGTTTCACTTGCCTGCTGTCGCTGCTGTTGCCACTTGCACCTCTGACCTCCCATGCACAAGAAGCAGGCCTTGCCGAGCGCCGTGCGATGGCCGCTTATGCGAAAGACATCTGGCCTGTCGCAGAAAAATCCATTCAGGATGCCGCCGGTTTCCCGGTTGTGATTGAGCTGAACCTCAACAGCCTCGCACTCGCGGGCTATGCGGATTCTTATATGGATGCGGATTATCTGAAGAATACGGTTATTGAACCTGTTATCCGCTCATTTCAGGTGATTACCATTGACGAAATGGGCAAAACAGCACTGAAAGAGAAGCTGAAATCCGTGACCATTCTCTATGATGAAAAAACCGCACCAGCTTCCAATTATGCTGACGGCCTTAGTTTTGAAGACGGCAAGCTGACAATCAACTGGAAGCCTTTTTCCAATGCCGGCGATATTGAGCCGCGGACAAAAGCGCTGACCACACTGCTGGAAAGCAAACTGTAAGACAGCTGGTTGTTGCAAATATCAAAGCCGCTCCGATAGCCGGAGCGGCTTTGTTACATGAACAGGGAACCTCACCGGTTCTTGTAAATATATGCCTTGCAGCTTTCCGCATCGTTACGCGGTGGTTTATCGCCGGTAAAAACGCCGATAGTGATCTGCTCTGGTACCGCCATCCAATAGACAATGTAAGAGACATCACCATTACCGCATAAGTGCTTTCTGTCTTTTAAAGCCGGATCAGCAGGTTGCGCAACACGATATACCGATGCGGGCAGCTCTTTCCCGTCAACTTCAAATGTCTCTGCAACCAGCTCAGCGAATTTCATCGTCGCGCCAGTTTCAAAACGAATACTAAAATCATCAATCTGAATATCGCCGGTAATGCCTTTAGCCTCTGCGCTAATCGGCAGGTAATAATCCTCTGCTGTAAAGGCATGAGCAGCTGAGCCGGAAAACAGCGCAATCATCGTGACAGCCGCTGCGATCAGTTTCATTTTACCGGTACGCATTCCAGTTCCCTCAACTTCATACAAATACGGCCGGAATATCCGGCCGCAGAAATATTTAATCACATCAAAAGCTCATGCAGCCAGTGTGTTTTTATGAATTACACCATCTTTGATGATCAGCTTCATATTCTTATCCGGATCAGCTATCAGAGAAATATCTTCCAGCGGATTGCCGTCAATCAGCAGCATATCCGCCTTTGCGCCCTTTTCAATCACGCCGATAGCACCCGCATAAGGATTGCGGTTTCCGGACATTGCCAGCAATTCCGCATTAGTGCCGGTTGCCATTTTCAGCACATCCGCATTATCAAACCAGCGCGCCAGTTTCGTCAGCTGTCGCCCCTGTGACGCAGTGCCCTTCGGATTGAACAGAATATCCGTGCCCCATGCCATTTTGACATTATATTTCGGCCCCAGTTCAAAGGCGCGGATTGTGCCTTCCGCAATCATCTTCTGCTGATCGCTCTGTACCTGTGAGGCATAAACATTGGCATCCTCATCCGCCAGAAACGGCTGAATGCTCCACCAAGCACCGGCATCGGCCATTTGCTTGACGGTTTCCTCATCCGCAAGCTGGCCATGCTCAATCGACTGCACGCCGCAAGCCAGTGCACGCTGAATACCCGCCGAGGTATAAACATGCGCACCAACATAAGTGCCCCAATCCTTGGCAGCCATAACTGCCGCACGGATTTCAGCCTCGGTAAATTGTAGGGAATCCAGCGGATCATAGGCAGATGCAACACCACCGCCGACCATAATCTTGATCTGGCTCGCACCCAGCATCAGCTGTTCGCGTACACGGCGCAGCACTTCGGCCTCACCGTCAGCGATAGCGGCAATGCCTGCCGATTCCGCAAGGCTCAGATCATTGGCGCTATGGCGCGGAATATCACTGCGCTGGCGGAAATCGCCATGACCGGAGGTCTGCGATACCATCGCACCGGACGGATAAATGCGTGGCCCCGGAATGCGTTTTTCATCAACTGCACGTTTCAGTGCAAAGGACGGCCCGCCCATATCACGCACAGTTGTAAAGCCGCGCATCAGTGTGCGCTGCGCTTCCTGCGCCGCAACAAGATGCACATAGGCGATATCAGAGGTCATCGCCACCATCTGCGGAATAGCCGCCAGAATACTATGCCAATGGGCATCAATCAGCCCCGGCATCAAGACGCGACCACCGCAATCAACCTCTTTGGCGTCAGTAACTTTTTCCGAAGCTTTGAGAATATCCGCAATCCGGCCACCGCTGATCAGGACATTTTGCCCTTCGATCAGTTTTGAGGATTTACCGTCAAAAATACGTAGATTTTTCAGCAGCACCGGCTGGGCAACGGTTGCAGCAGGCACTTGCGCCAAGGCTGATACCGGATCAGCAACCACAGCACCGGCCATAATAGCTGCAAGACCACTCAGAACAGAACGACGGCTCAGCCCCTGACTGATACGTTCATTCAGCTGCGTAATTTCAGGACTATGGCACAAGCATCCGAAACCATGAGCATATTGCCGGTATCGCGCACTATAGTTTCTCATCGTTTCAGCCTTTCCATAAATGTTCCAAAACCTGTATCCGCATAATCTATGCAAATATCAGCCTTTTATTAAGGTAAGCCGAAACTTCGGTGATAAAGTTTTAGAATTTATGAAATTTATTGTCACACAGCAGGATGTATTTCCCACAGGTAATATAATGACAGATTTTCAAAGAAAAAAAGAGTCGTGCAGATAGAGGGCATCTTATTGTAATATCAGGGAAAATCACCGCCAATCAACTGTTATAAAACATCATATTCAATAGGCTTGTTCTTGTTTCGTACGCAATCATGCTCTATCATTTAGCCTCATGCAATCGCACAATCAAAGGTGGATTGAGGGGGGGATAGAAAATGGCTCGTGGGCTGAATAAATTAAGCGCCCTTGCGGTAAAGAATGCTCCTGCTGGTAAATATGCTGATGGACGGGGCCTTTGGCTCCACAAAAGAGAGGATGGTGGAGCCCAATGGGTATTGCGCATCACTGTTCATGGCAGACGCAGAGAAATGGGGCTTGGCTCTTCGTCTGCAGTTTCTTTGAAAGAGGCAAGAGAAGCAGCCGACCGCTTCAGGGCAATGGTACGCGAGAATATTGACCCAATTAAAGAACGAGAGCGGAACAAGCGCGAAGCAGCCCGCAATCTTCATCTGCTCAAGGATATAGCACTTGATGCCTTTGAAAGTCGTAAAGCAGAATTGAAAGGCGATAGTGATGCTGGACGCTGGTTCAGCCCGCTTGAGCATCATGTGCTGCCTAAGCTTGGCAAGGTTCCAGTAGCCGACATTAATCAGACGGATATTCGCGACACCCTCGCCCCAATCTGGCATTCAAAGGCAGCCACGGCAGAGAAGGCATTAGGGCGGCTTCGTATCTGTATGAAACATGCTGCTGCTCTCGGCCTCGATGTGGATATGCAGGCCACAGAGAAAGCCCGCGCTCTTCTCGGAAAGCATACCCACATTCTGGCGGCGCGTTGCTGACGGCACTATGCCTAAGCCTGTAAAAATTGGGGCGCTGTCTCGCTGGCCGCACTCTGATTTTTTGGCTGTTATTGAGGCTGCTAAAGCCCAACGCTCTGCCGCATAAACAAACGACCCCGCCATTATGGACGGGATCGAGGGCAATCTATCACACCAGTAGACTATAGCCCCACCCGTCCTCTGTTGAAAGAGGATTTCCAATGTCTGATAAAAACAAGCCTTGGAAGGCCGCACGCTTTACCGTCAACAATGATGGTGCTGCCCCTTTTAATGTCAGTATCAAAGGCCGTGAGCGCTGGACGCTGGAATGTCTTATCGCTGCCGGAGCCAAAGGCTGTACCCCGATAGATAACCCTGCCCCGCGCTGGTCTGCCTATGTCTTTGCTCTGCGTAAATTGGGCATTCAGATTGAAACTGTAACCGATCAACATGGCGGCCAGTTCAAGGGCAATAATGCACGCTATGTCCTTTGCTCCAAGGTTTCACGGGTTGAGACAGAAGTGAGCGCTGCATGAAAACCAGCGCCCGAACAATTACCAAGGCGCTGAATGGGCATTGGCATGGCCGTTATGGTCTGTGCCTTTGTCCTGCGCACGCCAATACCAAAAGCCCAGCCTTGAGCATTTCAGATGGGTATGACGGGCGGTTATTACTGCGCTGTCATGCCGGTTGTGACTTCCTGTCCATATTGGACGCACTGAAAGGTTTGGGGCTGATTGAAGGCACCAGCCATTACACACCCCCGACCTTTAAAGAAATGGAGGTGAACAGGCTGAAAGAACTGGACAAGGCCAAGAAGCAGGAAGCACGGGCGCTTGAATGCTGGAATATGGGTAACCCCATTCATGGCGCGCCGGCAGAAATCTATCTGCGCTCTCGTGGCATAACTTCCCCCATTGGGGAGTGCTTGAGATTTCATGACTCGTGTTGGCACCCAAGCGGCAAGCAGTTACCGGCAATGGTGGCGCTGGTCGAAGGTGCTGAACGTCTGGCAATCCATCGGACATATTTACGCGCTGACGGCATGAGCAAGGCCGCAATTGAACCAGCCAAGGCAATGCTGGGTTCTGTTGCTGGTGGTGCTGTGCGGCTCTCTGACGGGGCTGACAAGCTGATTGTGTGCGAAGGCATAGAAACCGGCCTGTCACTTCTCTCCGGCCTTGTGCGTGGCTCTGTTTCAGTTTGGGCAGCTTTATCAACCAGCGGCATGAAAAGCCTCTCGCTGCCGGATATCCGACATGCTGGCAATCCCTGCCTGTGGCGGGGCGGTAATGGTCGGTCAGTAAAGCAGGCCGCCAAGCGAAAGAATGTTATAGCCAAGTGTCTCTGCATAATTCGCCTTCAACCACCATCCAAGCGGCAGCAATAACGCTGCCGCGATGATGTAACCGATAAGGGCGAATGGCTGAGGATTGTTTTGCATGAGTGAACCATAGCGTCAGATGCAAAAATGTCGAGAGGAAATTAGCGTTTCAGAACAGCTATAACCCCACTGAGAACAGTGGCGTATCAGTGGAGTTTTATAGCTATGGAATGCATTTTCAACCAGTATCTGGCATTACTTTAACGAGTAAGTGAGTGGTGGAATTATATAGCAAGTGCATTAAGTAATGCATTTTGTAAATTAGGTTCCTATAAATAGGAATTGCTGAAATCAGTCAATAAAATAACATGACAATTTTCTTCATATAAGATTGTCATTTATAAGATTAACAAAATATTCAATTGTTACGTTAGCTGGCATGATTTCGCCATTTTCTGCTTTTGCGGAGAATGATCAGCGTAACACTCCTATTGTAATTGATGATTTCCGTCCAAAGGCAAAACGTTTCGCGTTATCGTTTGGTGTTGATTATGGATACTATGCGAAAAACAGCATTGGACTAAGAATAGTTGGTTCTCCCGTTATGAATGGGGGGAGTTCCGTTATTTTCCCACTTTTTACAAGTCAGAACAGGCAGCAGCATGTCGGAACATTTACCGCGGGTATTACGACTAGCCTCTCTGATCGCTTAACGGTCAATTCGAAAGTTCGAGCGTTAATTGGGCGAGACATTGTATCGGAATTTGGCGTCCGTAAGAGTGAACAAACCTATTATCGTTTTGGTGATTTATCGATTGGAGCGAGTTATCAGCTCAACTCACCTACAAAATCCCCATTCTATTCTGTCTTCGGAACATACAATCTTCTTGAGAATTCTGAAGGTAATGTTCGGCTGGGTAAGTCATACTCTATTGGCGCGTCTGCGAGCATTTTAAGCGACCCGCTGCTCTATACTCTCGCGGTGGCCTATGTGGCCTATGCGGATATTGGCACTGGCGAACTTAGTAAATTTCATAATCTTGGCGGGAAATATTTAATTGTCTCTCCAAACATCACATTTTCAGTAAATCAAGAGACCAGCCTGAACGCCGGGTTTTCAACAGCCATTTCACTCAATGGTAAGCAGCCGCACTCTGACAGCCCTGACCTTTCAACTGTCGTGTATTCCGGCGTGTCACACCGCATCAGCAAAGATAAAGTGCTCAATTTGAACGCAAGATACGGCGTGGCTGGAAACGATAGTTTTGGTATCGCGTCCAACATTATTCAAAAATTTTAAGTATGGGGAAATTAATGGATAAACAACTAATCTTACTGCCTGCATTGTTCTCGTGCATAATCCCTCTTGCTGTTTATTCTCAACTTTCCAGCGCAAAAGCGCCAACGGAAAGTGAGTGGAACCAGTTAAAGATGTTTGGCAAAATAATAGAGAAACAGCAAAATTATAAAAATCTAACAGAAGCAGAAATAGCGCACACAAAGGGCGCAATCGGGCCTGTAGTGGTTGCGATTGCGGCTGGCGCAGGGGCTGGCGGAACCGATGCCATTATACAACTCGCGACAACTGGTGAAATTAACTACTGGGAGGTTGCGTCTACTGCTTCGGGTGCGTTTGTTGGAACACTAACGGGTGGACTTGCTACACCTGCTGTGGGGGCAGCAGGAGAGGCTGCTGTAGCAAGCGGCACTGGGATACTTGTTTATAATCTCACTAATAGCTTACAGAAAAATGGTATGAGTATCGCTGCGGCAATGGCTGAGACAGCTCGTTCATTGGCTTGTGGCGGGTGCCATGGTTAGTAGCCAAGTCCTATCAAAGGCTGTTTTATTTTACGCACTATTTTTAGTCGCGGCCAATGGGGTTGAATTGCCTTCAGATGGGGCAAGGTCGACAAAAAGTTGGGCTGAAAAAAAGAGATCAAGGCCTTATAAAACAAACATTCGATGCCTCATGCGGGGCTACATCTTTAGTTAATATTCTGAATAATTATTATGGTCTCAAGACTAATGAGCTTGATGTTTTGGCCGCTATGCGGCTCGATAGGCCAAGGCTTTACAGCCTTAAAGACATAGGCAATGCAGTGAATGCATTAGGGTTTAAGCCGATATATTTTGCGTCCGATTATGACACGCTGGCAAAGCTAAAAATACCAGTAATCATTTATATCGTGTCAATTGATGGCGGACATTTTTCAGTGCTTCGCGATATTGATGATAATTTTGTTTGGCTCAATGACCCCGCTTGGGGGAACGTGCGAAAGACTAAGGCGCAATTTTTAAAGCTATGGTTGTCAGATAATGGCCTTGGTAAGGGGCTTGCTGTAGTTCGGGAAAAAGTTGAGGATAGTGTTGATCCCAATTATTTTGGGAGTATTCCTGACGGCATGGTCAATTATTATGGGGTGAAGGTTGGAGAGGATTGAAATGAAAAAGTTGTTTTCATTAAAGAAACAAACTGCTGATTGCATAGGGCTGGGCGTTGGTGTTGTTATAGGTATGAGCATATCCAGATTACTGAAAACTGACAGCACACTTCACGACAATGGAATTATGTTTATCTCCTTGATGGTATGTTCATTGGTGTGCATACTTATTATCAGGCGCTTAAATGAAAGAGCTCCATGATATTGCAAGTTTATAATGATTTTATTTTTAAATATTAAATTATGTATAAAATCACATGGTAAAGCATCAAATATTCTTTGAGTCAGGCATTCTATTATTATAACATGACTAGAGGCATTAGAGCGTTTGGGACGCTATCCTCCTCACGTGATAGATCTTGCCATGCAACGAGATGCTCATTAAGAGATAGCCCGACAGGAAGCTGGTTGATTAGGCGGTTATCCCGTAGAATGTTTTCATTATATACGTTTTATACAATGTATCTCGACATATATAAAGCTTCACTTGTTAGAGAAGTTGCTTGTGACGAGGCTATTCCATTATGTGAAAACCATTCGGGATTAACCTCAGCATTATTGTATTTTTTATCTAAAATTGAGCAGTAAGCTACCGTGCCACACTGCAAGTCGCCGTCTATTTTCGACATTTCTTGCAAGGCTTTTAAAGAGTGGCATTCGCAAAGCGCCTCTTCTATCCGCATATGCCCTTCTTCCCTTGGGTGTCTGTTCCATTGACTTGCTGACAGGTGCCCCAGTTCGTGAGCTATTTGGAATGCGTACTGCCAAGGGCGGTCGTGCTCTGAATTAACAATGATTACTTCATTGTTGCCGTTAGCTACATACATAGGAGAGCTTATTGCGCGGTTACAAATGATAGTAATAGTCTGTGACCGTAATTCAGGAAATTTAATAGTATTAAAAATTGTCTTTGCAACAGATGCTGCAGCTGAATCTACAAGCTCCATTTCATCATTTTGAAACCCTTGATAAGAGAATTTAGCTATCATTCTTTAATACTTCTCAGCGCCACACCAGCGCCCCCAGCTACTTCCCCATGTTCGAGGAACTGCACGCCTGCATCCTCTAGCGCTCGTTTAATGGCGGTGAGGTTGTTGTGCGTGGGTACACGGCGACCTTTCTCAAAATCGCGAATAGTGGAAAGCCCTAAGTGCGCGGCTTCTGCAAGCTGCTCTTGTGACCACTCGATTAAGCCTCTAGCGGCTCTTGATTGTGCTGGTGTCATCATGGCTGCTTTATAGCGCAGCAAATTAATCTCATCAAGAAATAACGAAAACTGTTGACGATTAACCTTAATGAGTGATAACTGTCATTTATTGATGATTTTCGTTGATATGGAGCAACCAATGCCAAACGCACTCGTTCCGGCAACCGCCGAACCGGCATTCAAAGCGCGGAGACTTTGTATCAATCGCAGAAGAAGACGCATGGGTGGAAGAAACATATGGTGTGCCTATGCGTATGCTCTGCAACTGGCAGCAGCCATTGACTGGCCTTGAAGAAGTAAGGGAGGCCATTCGTATAGCCTTCACTGAGGACGCAATCATTGAAGATATTGCAAAAGCTCCATTGCAACAGGCGCTGATCTATCTGGATAAGCTGACCGGCTGGCAGGAGCCGACAGGTAAAGCCACATGACACTCATTCGCGTGTGGTTGGCGCTGAAAATTCTCAAGGTAAGCCGGTATGTTTCGTTCTGGATACTGCCGGAAGCGAAAGGGATACGCGATGAAGCAGATCAATAGCCCTGTCATTCACACTTTCCGCAGACGGTTGCTTGAAAAATGGATTGAGGATGCGATTGCGCTCTTAGATCAATGTGACGGTGATGCAGACTTTGAAGATTGCGATGATGATTATGTGGATGAACGAGAAGAACCGCACCGTATCATGGGCGGGGCTGGCGCATAATATTCATGCTGAAAACAGCGGCGTATCAGCGTGAGTTTTGTCACTCCACAAAAGCCAATCCAAATTTGGTTCGGCCTGCATTGCAGGAAGTATGACGACCGGCTCCACCTTTCGGAGGCAGTCATAGCCGGAGAGCTTCGCCGATTAATCTGACATCACAACGCGAGAGAACCGGAGTTTTCCGACACTATAAAAAGCCGCTCAAAATCAGTTTCGTCGGTTATGTCGGTTTTGTCTGCAGGGGGGTAGAGCAATCTCTGAGGAGGAATGAGAGCAAAAACCAGCGCTCTTACACATAATAGAGCTGCTTAAAACTGTAATCCTACCAGCGTTTCAAAGGTGGATGCAGGGGTGGATTGAGAAAAATCAATTTTCTTATAAATCATTGAAATCTCTTGATAATTTATAAATAAATGGTGCGGATAGAGAGCAGCCGCACCTAAACACAACCATTGATATCATTAGATAAATTGCTTATTTTTCATCTTTATGTATCCCATTTTGTAGCCCAAAATGTAACCCAGAAGCGCACCACAAAACTAAATAAAAAGCATATTTTCAAAACTGATTATCTTTTGGGTGAAGTGGTGGTTCCGGAGGGAGTGCTTTAAACATTGATATCATTGCGTAATTTCAAAGTTAGCCAAAGCGCTATTCTCGCAATGTTGCAATCAGATTGGCTAACCAAAAAAACCGTGCCGATCAATCAAGACCAACACGGCTTCAATTATTTCCAATGTTTTAGCTTGTGCGCAATCTGCACCAGCAACCACACAATCCCCAAACTGGACAGCCCCAATGAAAGTGCTTTCTCAAGATGTGGAAGCCATAGCGGATTTGATAATGCCCCCGCTGCTATTGCCGTTGTTGCCCGTTCAACAACCTGATCTTTCATTACCAGCACCCCTGCCGTTTTCCATTTTGGTCATTCCCTTCCACACGCTCTGCGGCTTGCCTGTCAGCTTTTGTCAGTGCGACCAGCCCAGCTGCTGAAAGATCATTCTTGCGCCAGCCTGCACAATTGCTCACAGTCTGCTGACTGCACCCCGCGACGGCGAAGAGACTGAATGCAAAAATCATAGTCCGAAAGGTTGCGTGTTTTCGCATCGTCTTTCACCCTCTCCCGCTCAGCACGGATATCGCTTTGTAATTGCTGAATTACGCCCTCTTGGCGCTGTTTGTACTTGCCGAACTGAATAGCACCAGTGAGCGCGAATGCCCCCACCAGTAGCAAGGCAGCAATGATCTTGAGCCGCGCCAACATCAGAGCGCCTCAACCAGTTCAGTGATTTTGTCTTTCACCTGTTTCATGGTGAGGATGGAATAGATTGAGATGCCGATGATGCTGACAACAATCACCATCTGCACCCGCCAATCAAATGCACCCATGAGCGCTGCAGGCGACATGGTGCCGATATAACTCCAAAACCATGCCCGCTTTGATTTCCAGACCGGCTTAGGCTTTTCAGGCTCAGGCGGTAGGGTTTCAGTTTCCAACTTTTCAGGAACTGGTACCGGCAACTCATTGCCTGCAGCTTTGACCTTGCGCAAAACCTCTTCAATGGCTTCTGGCTTCACCAGAGCCTTATTAAGCGCATCACCATCATAATAGGACTGGCCGCGCTTGAGCTGCTGATGCTGCCCTTTAGTTGCTGCAAGCACCGGAAACGAAGCCCATTCCATGGCCAGCCGCCTGGCAAACTCTGTCATGGTAATTTTGCCCGCCATGAATTCTTCATAGCCACGGCGTTTCAACAGGTGATAGCCAAGGCGGTCTTGCAGATCAGGATCAAACATTTGCTTGCCAGACAAACGCAGCTCCCGCGATAAATCCTGCAAGGTTTTGCGCATGAACTGATAACCACCGGAGGCAGAGGACTTAAACCGCTTGGTAAAGCTGGCTTGCTCATCAACCAGCTCACCAATCGTCATGGCGGTGATCTGCTTTTTCAGCTTATGTTGGTTCTGACCATAAATGACATCATAAGACGCGCGATCAGTCCGCCCAACTTCAATCTTACGAATGAAGTCAAGCAGGATCGCCGCGCCAGCTGGCACGGTTCTATCCATTTTCAATTTTCCTATGAAAAATCCGCTTAGAAGCGGCACATAATATCAGCTTGTTGTTGTGATATTTTAAGATTGAGCAAGCAGCTCACCGGCACGCTGCGCGCCGAACAACTCAGTGGCGACCTGCTGAAGCAACGGCCACAACTCATGATCGGAACGATATGTCTGCGCGGTCGTAAAAATCTGCCGGATACGAAACGGCTGTGTCTGCATAACAGCCTCAACCTGCTCACCTTCCGCCTCGGTCATCCGCTCCCACAACGTCACAGCAGGAATGGAAATTACGGCCAGATCTTCAGGCTCTGGTACATAAGGCTCAATCACATTGCCTGCAGCTTCCCAATCAGCAAGCAGGATGCGGTGGCCGTTTTCCATATCATCGGGAACGGTCATTTCTTGACTGTCGATCATTGCTATAATCAGGCCAGTTATGGTGTATTTCGCACTACTTACATCCATTTAATAAAACTCCGCATCTCCAGATAGCGTGATTAGGCCACCCCAATTTCCGGACTGAAAAACCCTACCCGTTATCGTTACCGTAGTGGTACTGTTGTAATTGATTAGAACCTCTGACATTTCCTCCCATGGCTGATAAGTGATTGTCGGATTAACTCTAAAATGCACGTCAAATGTAAGGCAAGCTTTACGGTTCAATGTGCCAGATACGGAATCCATTGGGTCAAACGCAACATTATGTATCCTCTTAAAATATCTCCCACATAACAGCCGCTCTAGTCCTGCAGACCTCACCTCCCAGGGATCTTTCGATGTTGCATCACCCTGAACAAGTGAAACTTTAGATGCTGTCTGAGGCACAACCACAGAGGTGTTTCCACCTGCCACTGTCACTTTAATTGGAGAAGCTTTAGTTTGCCCTCCGAATGTACCATTTCCGCCACCTGACCACGTTAATGTGTATTCGCCAGCAGGCAGAGCCTCAACAATCTGCTCAATACCGTTTGCATGGCCTTTCCACCGATCGAAACCATAAACGCCATTGGCAGGCTTTTTCACGCCGTCACGCTGATTAATGGTAAAATCACCGTTGATGATCCAGTTGTAGGAAGATTTAGTATCGACCAGTGCAGTCGTTAAATTCAACGCATCCTGAGTATCAGTCGATATCGGCAGAGAGGCAGGCTCAATCAAACCACCGGTGCCGCTTAACAGCTGCTGTTCACTGCCACCTTCTGGCAACTGAAACTTCTTGGCGATTTCATCCGTGAACTGCTTAATCGGCACTATCGCAATCTTGCCATCGGCATCCATCACAACAAACTGATCATTGGCTTTTGCCAGCGATGCCAATTCAGTCAGGTTTGAGATATTATCCAGCGCTGCAACCGCAGCCAGATTACCTTTAGTGTCAGTTGGCCCAAATTCAGCCTTAGGCACAATGTCCAATGTGCCTGCCCCTGTAAAAACGGGAACACCACCATCAACACCTACCAATTCTGAAAACGCATACACATTCCCAGAACCAAGCAAACGTATCAGATCAGCAGTAGCACCATTATACCGAGACCCATCCGGCTGAAATCTAATACGTAGCGACTGGCCTGCACCCGCAGCACCAGCAGGGCAATTTTCCATCAATGTACCGGCGTTCTGACCTGTAATTGTATCAATAATCAGAGTATGGCCGGAAGCGGTGATAATCTCATCGCCGCCCTGTATGGCTGCAGCCTCAAGAGCTGAGCCGGCTGTCGTGAAATCTTTGCTACCCGCAACAAGGGTGAGCGTACCAACCGTCCAATCAGGTCTGATCTGCGATGTTGCCATTTTTCAATGCCTCAATTTCTACCAACTGATTATTAACGGTTGTCAGAAGCTGCTCTTTCTCTGTTTCCAGAGCAGCTTTTTCACGCAGCAATGTCGCATTTTGATTTGCAAGCAACAGATTGCGATCATGATAATATTTAGACAAAGCGGTAGCCTCAGCATAAGCCGCCATTGGATCAATGCTCACTTGACTGCTCATGCAGACACTCCAAAAATATAATATCTGATACCCAACGGGTTTGAGCCAAACCACTCAACAATAACCCTGCCATCATAAAGCCGGATGGATGCCCACGAGTCTGGGTTCATCCAGAACTTCACATTGTTATCCCTGACCCTTGCAAGGGATGAGAACTTACTGCCGCCATTGGCTCCGGTGCTGGTTTGGTAATTATAAGCTCTGCTCATAATCGGCGGGTGTATTCTATCCTCAAAAACAAGATTGAACTTCACGAACGGCTTAAAGCCATTGTTGTTAAAGTTAATTTGCTTTGCGACCCGACCTAATAAATAAGGGTTTTCAGGATCATCCGTGAACGCATGCGCGGGGATGAAACCTTCCTGAATGATCTGCATTGTAGGAAAGCGGGTATCAAGGAGAAGATCAGAAACCTTAGGGTTCGTGTCGCTGCTATTAGGTTTCTTAATTTGAACCTCTTCACGACCGTTAATATTCACCTTACGGATAATCTCACTGCCACCGGTAGTCTGCGGCTCAGCATCAATGTTAAAAACGACATAAGTAACATCAATGCTGTGCGTCCCCCTGTTTCGAATAGAAATCGAATACGGATTGACCTTGTGCTGTACGAATAAACTTCTGTCCTTCGCATAACCGGAGAGAATATGCGGCGGAACATATTGTTCCTCACCGCTTTCCTTGACCATCATTTCAACGATAGAAGTTGAAGCCATTGGCATGTTTAAGTTTGATGGAATATCAACTGTTTGCCCCGGTTGAATACCGTACTGCGTTCCAATCATAACAACTGATGCAAGATTGATTGTGCTGTCGAGAATTCTGTGTCGGGTTCCGGTAGAGCTATCAACGGAATAGCCCGGTCTGGACATGATAACACCCTGTTGATTGGATCGGTATATCTCCAAGTCTGGCCGGTTATTATAACTGACCATCGGCGCTCCATCCGCAGGGAAATCCCAATAGGCATGGATGATCATCTTGTCACGAGACAGCTCATTTTCACCGTATGAGATATTATACGGACTATTACCGTCACGGCCATCAACACCATTGCCAGGATGAAGCACCCATTCATCTTCCCCCATAAATGAAAGTGCAGATGAGAACCTATTACGCCAGTCAATATTAGTGTTCCAATACCTTGGCTTAACCCACGTTGCCGCATACTGGTAACTGCAATAAACGCCAACCTCTCTGGGGTCTGTACCAGTACCGTCAAACACCCACTGCAAACCACGTGAACCGCTAGTGATCCAGCCATCACTCGGAGGAACACGAACCTCAGCCATAGGCGGAAACGGCACATCTCTGAAGATGTTTTGCCGTCTGGCATATATATTGCACGTGCCACTATTTGAACTGGAATACAGTTTAGTAAAAAAACCAACATATCGGGCAGTATTCTGATCACCACCGAATAGCTTGATGTTTCCTGAAACTGATGGCGGGTCATTCCACCAATTTACGTATGTGAGGTTCTGATCACGGACAATAGCGAGCTTCTGATTTTCGCTATTGAAGTAATACCGATCATAAGCACTATTGGCCAAGGTAAGCGCATCATCAGCATCATACCGCAAGACCTTAACGACCGGACCGACATTAGGTTTATAGCCGATGAATAGCTGCGTCATGATAACAACCTGATATCTGCAAAATTATCATAACCACGAAAGCGAAGCTTCCCGTTGTTTGACTCTAATTGGTCAAACTTTAGGGTCGCGAGCCTGACATTTGTCACGTACAGCTCACCGCCCATGTAGAGCAGCGGTTGAGTGCTTTCAGTTCCATCAGTGACAACAAACTGCCTTGAGTTGATGACAACACGCGAGTCACCACCTGCAATCGCATCCAAAAAGATCGCGGCAGTACTGGTAGTCGTGCCGTCCGAAGCAGCAACAGACAAACCAATTCGCCCCGTAGCCCCAACTGGTGTGGCTTCTACGGTTGTTCGGAACATGCCGTTAGCACTGAAATTACCTACCTGAGTGCTGAGCGCCTGCGTTGCATCTGCCACCGCAGTTACTTTGCCATCAACTTTGGTGATTTCTGATGTCAGTGTCTGCACAGCCTGAGCGACATCATTATCTATTTTGACCTCAACCCGCTCTATGCGTTGTGCAAGCGCACTATTCGGCCCTGTAGCAACAATGATCGCTTCAAGATAACTTGCTGTAATAGCGCCTGTTGTGACGGTTAGCTCACGTCTTAATTGCTGTCTGTCATGATACGCGCCTGACATTCCATCAGACATGATCTTGCCTTGGCGGTCTAACTCTTCCTGAGTATAACGAAGCGCATCAAACTGCCACTTCATCAGGTCGTAGATATCTTTATTCAATTCCTCTATATCAATTGGATAGATATCAAGAGGACCGAGGCGAATATCTAGAGTATGAACCTCTAACCATGCCGACCATTCAAACGGGTTGTTCCCATCAAATGTGCCGTAACATGCACGAACCTGATAGCTCTGATCTGGCAGCAATGTTCCCGGTGCAATCAGCAGAGCACCACGCTCATATTCATCTGCCCTACCGGTATTGACCACCGATAAATCAGAAGCAAGACGCACTTCATATCGGACAAAATCAACAGCATGCAAAGTGTTGTCCCAGAACAACTTGATTGCACAACGACGATTATTTCCATTCGCGTCCTTGGCAACATCAGGCAGAGCGCCAAAACCAACGATAGGCGTTGGTTGCGGACGCATTGGCCCAACCGCCCCATCAATGGGCGGCTTATAATCAGAGCCACTGTGCCAATCATAATCGGACGGGTCTACCTCAGTCATATCAGCCAACACATCAAGATTGGCACGATCTACCGAGCCATCAATCCGCATCAACTTATTGACATAACCATTGCGTTTAGAAGTCCACGACCATGTAACGCCCGGAACAGCATAAGCCCAAAACTTTGGCGGAATAACCAAAGTATGCCGCCGCGCCCGCTGCCCCTCTTCAAGAGCAGACTTCATGAGCCGCTGCACCTGCTCAGCATATGGCACAAAGTTCAATTCAACCTTGGCCATCAAACGCCGGTTGCCGTGCAATGCTTCCAGATCAGCACGGAACAATGACGGCGCGGACTTCAACACCCAACCATCTGATGCAGACGGATATGTAGCCGAAACGCCATTGATTGTATCAGACAAACCAAAGAACGGCGTAAATGTCTGTTCATCGGTTGAGAGAATATCATCATCGGTAAAGTGAATGACCGGAGCATCCGGCGCTCCGAGAAACATCTGATAAAATCCGCCGATTTCAGCAATACGCCCCTGACAGGATGTATTCAACGCCTCCAATGCATTTGCCAATGGCGCATCAATCGTAATCTCACCGCCTGCACGATAAGTCGGTTCATCGCCGCTTGCACCCTGTATAGGCGCACGACATTTATTGATTGCCTTGATCCAATTATCAGCAGGCAAACGCACAGAAGACATGCCCTGCACACCATAGAACCACTGATTATTCCACCGCAGGCCACGCAACAGGTTATATTCCTGCACAGCAGGCAGGTGATCGCCATCACCGCCCCATGTTGCTGGCTCAGCCCAACGGTGTGAACCGTTACCTCCAACGGTACTATCCTTTGACGGGTCATAAAATTTTACGCCATCCAGCGCGAATTTAAAATTCGGAATACCGGAGAACATCTGCTTGCTAACACGAGCAGTCACAATGGCATAAGCCACACCACGACCAACCCGATTAGCATCCCACTGTCGATTGACGTTTGAGCAGGTGTTGACCAGAAAGCTATCAGCAGTAGTCTGCGTGCCGTCATAAAATTTAACCCAGAGATTATCACCGCCATTACGATATTCTTTTACCTGCCAGCCCCACGACATATCAGGCGTATTGTAATCGAGCGTGACCTTCTGACCGTTGACCCATACCTCACGCAAACCAGCTACAGGCAAATCAGACAGTGCTATGACCTGTGTGAGATAAGCGTTTGGCGTATCACCATCACGCCCCCAAGTATTAACCCATACGAGCGAACCAGCCGTTGACGCACGACCAATCAAAAAGGATCGCGGCAGATCGCCACCAGCTTGCAAGGAGCCGTTAATGGCAAACACCGGCTCTTGTGGCTTGCCAGCAATAGATTGCGACAAAAGGCTCAGGCCGATACCAACAGCAGCCTTAAGCAAGAAGCTCCCAACCGCGCCCGATAAAAAGGTAGAGGCCATCAGGCCGCCAATCGCAGATGCGATACCGGTAAAAATTGCCATGAATAATCTCTTTGGAATTTAGCCTTTAAAGGCTTTTGACAAAGTGCGTTTCAACCGGTGCAAATCCACGTCTCTCATAGAGACTGGAAACATCATTGGTCACCAGTGAGGCCATACCAATAGCCGCACATCCCTGTTCTCTTGCCCATGCCTCATAGGCATTCAACATTTTGAAAGCACCGCGACCACGCGCAACCGGAGCGACATACCACACCGTTTCTTTGGCATAGCGGCCAGCGCCAAAAGGATGCTCAAACCAAGAGGCCATCAGCAGCCCCTGCACTTGACCCTCATATTCGAGAACAAGTGTACAAGCATGAGCATGGCTCATATGACCGTCAAATAAAGCCGCTGCATAAGCAGCCTGAAACGGAAACACAAAGCCTGCCGCCTCATGGCTTTCGCGCAACAGGCGGATACAAGCAGACTTGTCAGAGCTATCTGCAAAACGCACCATCAGAAAATCCCCAAGAACTTCTTACGTTTCTTCTGCGTAGGCACCTTGCCCTTTTCCGAACCCCAAAACACTTCCCATTCCTCAACCGTAGCTGCATCCTTGTAAAATGTATCATTAGGGTCACGCAGGATTTGAGAAGCGTGGCTTCGTGTCTCTGTATTGGAGCGGGTAAATTCCTGCGTATGACTGGCACAGGTCATAGTGACTGCACCATCTTCATTTTCAGACGGCGTTTTAATCTCAATCTTATCGACAAAACCGACAAAGCGACATTCTGCCGGCGCCACCATCAACCGTGTTTCAGGGTTGAACAATCCGCGATAGACTTCTACCCGCGCCTGTCGGCAGTCATAATCACGAACAATTTGTTCAACTTCCTCATGAACCTGAGCCATGCGGATTGTGACATTCTGCACCGAAAGATTTGCAACAAGCGGAATATCATCAATAGAAACGAGAGAAGATGTTCCGTACCAATCCCGCGCTTCTGCTCTGCCAGTATCTGGGTTAATCACTTCCGCAGCGATATTACCAACATCAGACCATAAGCCCTCTGTGACGGGCACACCGGTCTGCCGATCACGCGCAACAAGCCAAAGGAAGTCACGCGCCACCAACAAGCGCTGTTCAAGCGCAAGCTGGTTAGATGCTGAAATGTAACGCATAATTATCTGCTCTCAATTGCCTGAAATGAGATTGTGCCGCGCCCTGTGCTCAGCTCAGCCGGTGAAGTTAAAGTACCCGGCATAATAATCATCGGCACAGATGGCTTTACCACGGCTACGGCATTGCCAACCGCAGTACCGGGGGCAAGATGTGGGCGAACTTCAATATCCTGCCCATCCACATCAACAACCTGATACAGCTTAGTTCCAACTTGCTGGTAATCGCCGACACTGGTTTGATAACCAGCAGGCAAACCGAATAGCCGATATGCCTTATTGTTTTCGTTGATGCTGGCAATCTTTACATTGCTGACATCACCAAGACCGGCGCCGTCTGGATATGCAATAGGGTAGCATCTGCTAAAAGGCCGCCCCATAAATTGCTGCAAACTGCCTTCCAGCGCTTTCAACCGCGCCCGCCAAACATCCAATTCATTAGGCTTAAGCGAGCGCGTCGCGAAATTGGCCCTCCATAATGGGGTGCCAAAATCTTTGGCAAGAGTTGAACCACCAGCAGTTCGGCTAAACTCTTGACGGAATAACAGATCAAACTCTGTTGACCATCCGG
The DNA here is from genome assembly GCA_900470735.1 of Hyphomicrobiales bacterium. GTDB lineage: Bacteria > Pseudomonadota > Alphaproteobacteria > Rhizobiales > Rhizobiaceae > Pseudochrobactrum. The sequence continues at coordinate 218,830 of UCCC01000002.1, forward strand.
GAAAGCTAGTAAGAATGTCGTATGGATAAACAATGGTCATGCGGTCTCCAGCGATTTAGGCCACTGACCGCATGATCATCAAGCCTGCTCTTCGATATGTGAACTAAGGGACTTTACAATCGTAACTGCCCTAGCGAGAGCGCGTTTTTTAACTTCATTGATTGTCAAGTTGTCGAGGTCAGTATCTCTAAGTTGTAATTTCAAATCTATTAGATCGTAAGCTTCTGTGTTCGTATCCAGTAGCCGGAACGTGAACCTCACATGGAAAATTACACCGTCTTTTTCTTCATAACGAATAATGTCCGTTAAACTTAAGCCGCTTTCATCTTCTATTTTATATTCATAATCACCCATATAAACCTCACTTATATTTGTAATACTTTCATTACATTTTTTATTTTACATTGTGCTTTGGCATTTTCCTAACAGTTTCGATAACTCGCGCTTCCATTTCGCGGTTCGTCTTTTCCAAACCACGTTGTAAACGCTCTACAGCAGCTTGGTCAGCGCCACGTGCATCAATATGGTAGACAGGAGCTACAGAGATACTGCTATTCGAATTTGCAGCAGATAATTGCGGCACGCGCGGACCATCAATGACGGAAGGCACCGGTATAATAGCACCAGCTAAACTGTCTGCTGAATATCCTGCCAATAACTGCTGAATGTTGCTGACCCCGATTTTATCCACCATGCTCTTTGGAATAACATATTCACCACGGTGGACTATCCCTGCCGGATCATATTTCCCACCTTGTCCTGTATATCCACCTTCGGCAAAAAGACCTATGGCGCCGCCCATCACTTTTGCCATCTGATTGCCACCGCCGCCGCCAAATGCCCCCATCAGATTGCCAAACAAGCCATTGATTGCCTGATCCATTGCCATATCCAAAAGCTTGCTACCTAAGCGGCTGGCAGCATTAGCTAATGCATCCATAGCACTGACACCGTTCAATAAATCCTGAGTGAAGCCACTGACAAAATCCTTTGCCATATCACGACCCTCAGCCAGCTTTTCATTGAGCCGGATTTGTCCGGCAATGAGCTGGCCAAAGTCTGAGTTGGCATCCAGCCCCATATTGCGGAGCTGGCCTGCAACCCGCTGTTCAGCCGGAGAACGGAACATCTGCTCACGCTCAAACCGCAGCTCTTCGGCTGCTGACAAAGCAGCAACTTTCTGAGCAGCCTCACCATAGGCATGAGCCAGAGCCTCAAGCTCTTTCTGTTGCTGCGGTGAAAGTTCCCTGCCCTTATCCTGAGCCCGCTGTAACAGATCAAGCCGCATCCGCAATGTATCAGCTGCAACGCCCGTCTTGCCAATCAGCTGCTCTTCAAGCTGCATCTGGTCAATGCGATCCTGAGCGGATTTAACCAGATCACGGTAAGCATTAGCATCACGTTCGGCTTGGCGTTCAGCATCCGAACGCTTAGGCTTTTTCTCAAGGTCAGATTTCTGCCGCTTCAACTCTTCCCGTAGTTTATCATACGGGTTATCAAACCGTTTGTTAAAGTCAGCGTCACTTATTGGCTCAATAGCATTCCGACTAGATTTGGGCGTTGTACGCGCAAACCCAGACGCTACAGATTGAGCCTGCAATGCCTTATCAATAAACGACTGAAGTTCATTTTTAGCGTTACTTAAATCTGGATTTGTTAATGAGAGGTGATTAATTGCGTTGATTAATGTCGCAACCGCAACATCTCCACTCTTCACCTTATCCCAAAGCCCCTCAATTTCTTTTCGTGCTTTTACAGACGAAATACCATCAATTCCCTTAGCAACATTCGCCAAAGCGAGAGCAAAAGGATCAATAGTTCCAGAAACATCACTAAATTTTTCTTCTGTTTTTTTTGCCTCTTCAGTGACTTTTTTCAACTCAGAAGCAACAACGGATGTGATGGAACCCGCATTTTCCAGCCTCACTATAGCTGTCTGAAACGCCCCAACATTCGGCGTCCCATCTTTTATACTTGCATCAAAATCTGCAATAGCTTTTTGAGCAGCCGCAAATCTTGACGGCAATTCATCGGCGACACCGCCCATCGTTACACCAGCCAACTTTTCTAAAAGCATGGCTGATTTAATGCCCTCAATAGCAGCTTTAGCATCAGCAATGCGCTTATCAATCGCGGCTTTAAAGTCATCCTTTATGTCAGATGCTATAAGCTCAGGACTTTCAGAAACGTATTTTTTCTGTTGTTTCAAGGCATCTTCATAAGCTGGACCTAACCGCTTAATATTCGTCTCATGCTGCTTGAGTATTTCATCAACAGTCTTTGCCCCCTCTTTAGTCGAGGTAAAAAACTGGATAGCTGCCGCTGTACCCGCAACCAACCCAATGGTGGCCAGAGACACAGGGCTAATGATTGATACAAATGCAGCCCCAAGACTTTTAACAGCGCCTGCCGCGCCCATCGGCCCCAACACCGCAGAAATCTGTGTACCTTGCTGCAATGCAATTTGCAGAGGTGACATACCCATAGCCGTAGTAACAGCAATATCCTGAAACTGAGCAGCCAAATTTGCCGTGTTGAACTGATTGACAGGGTCTTTAGCAGGCTTTTGAGATAAAGCGGCATTGCGCCCCTTAATCGCTGCAATACTATCAAGCGTTGCTTTTCGCTCACGCTGAATGGCAGCAGCCATTTCATCAGCTGAAAGAGCGCCGAGGTTATGTGCACGTTGAATGTCTACCACTGCCGCTTTATAACTATTCACTGCGGCAAATACAGGATTATACTTTTGGCGTAGTTTATCCAGCTCAGCACCCTGCTGAGACAGTGCGCCATTCCATTCTTTGGCAGCTTTTGCGCCAATGCCAGCAATTTTATCAATACGAGCCTGCATAGCAGTGACCATAGAATTATCTATGCCCTTGCCCATCGCCTCAAACTTTTTGACAACATTGCCAGAGGTAGCCGCAATATCGCCTTCCAACTTTTTCATGGCACGGCGAATAACAGCCAAATCTACGCTCATGCTAATAAGCATGTCATCAGTCTTGTCGACCATAATGGAATAACCCTATAAGAAAATCCGTGTTTCAGACGGAGTTCATAAAATGGATAAATGGCTAAAAATCCTGATAGCGGTCACTGCCATACTGGTTACAATTGCCACAAGTATATGGATTTACGATCGCTACCAGCTACATACACTAGAAGAAGAGATGGCAAGAAAAGCTGGTGAACTTATAAAACTCAAGGAATGCGCTGACGAAGTAAAACAAACCATTCCCGGCAGCAAAAATGCAGAACATGCACTTAGCTGCTCCGAAAAATATCCAGAACTAAATTGGTTTAAAGAAACACACTTCAAGAAAATTGCGGAAGCAGAAGCAATAACCAAGCATCAGCAAATGATAACCCAACTAAAAGAGGCATACTCACTCAAAGAGAAGAATACTGATAATGATGCAGACAAATACTGCTTTACTAATATAAGAACCCTTTACCAGACCGGAGGGAAAGATGTGCTATATACTACAAGCCCATCAGACCCCAAAATAATGGCTGTAAAAGATTGCATTAGTCGCAATGTATTTAGCGAGGCAGAAGTAAAAGCGGTAATCACACAATAAACGAGTGATTACCCATACTTCGCCAACAAAGCCGCCATCTCTTTATCCGTAGGTGCACTACCGGTCTTCTTGATGCCTTTAGCCTCAGTCAATCCATCCATAGCCAAAACCAGCTCTGTAAGCGTTGAACGCCAGAATGTTTCAGGCGTCCAACGCAAAGCACCATAGGCTATTTTTTGCCACTGCCGCCAAGGGAATGGTTCTGTTTCGCGCCCTTGGCGGCTGGGGCGTTTCCCCCTTCACCCTCAAAGTGATGAGCAAGAACCTTGGTAAAGGCATCAGCACAGGCAGAGAAATGCTTGAGTTTAAGCGCCGCTAAAGCCTCATCTTTGTCGCCCTCAATAGTGAGGAATTGGATTGCCGCCCGTGTGGCTGCAACTTCCGTCCCGCTGAGACGCACGAACAAATCAGATAGAGACTTGCAATCCAGTGCAGTCGAAACTGCCGAAAGCCCCTCAATACTGGCAGCAAGAACCAGATTGACAGTGCCAATTTTCAGCGCAACCTCACCACGTGCAGCATTAACAGCGTGTTCCATGATTACACCTTCGCCTCAAATGCCAATGGACCGGCAGCAACGAAGGTAGCGGAGAAATCCATGTTACCTTCCAACTCACCGGAAAATTCAAAGTCAGAGACAAACCAAGGCCCTGTAAAAGTGCCAAGCCCCGGAACATTAACTTCAGCATTAAACTTGGTTGCATCCGTTACATGCTGAATGAATTTTGCGGTATCTGCACCGGAAACAAACTTACCAGAACCGGTAAAAGTACGGTTCTTAATGCCCGGCTCTGCCGTTTTCTGCGGAGTTTCCGCAGGATTTTCACAATTGCCAATCGTAGTATCTACCTCATTGGCAGACATATTGAAGCTGCGCGTATTGAGGCCGCAGAGGTTTTTGAATACCTCAGGTGAAGCACCATCACCGATTTTAATAAAGAGAAGACGACCAAGCTGCTGACCATCTGCCATAGCAATATTCCTTCTATGCCGGTCAGCAGAGCTGCCGGATTGTTGAATGTAAATTGTGAGGAAGTGAAAGCGCTCAGAGCGCCTCAATATATGCGGTGAATTCTATGGCAGCATGACTGGTCATGCCGTCACGATCACGAAAAGTCCGCGTTTTGGTGTGATCAATGGATATCAATCTGTATCCAACAACCAATAGCGGGTAATGATGCAGCGCCTTAACGACAGCTGCCGCAATTGTTTTTACTTCTGTGTATCCGGGCTTTGCCGACCAAGCATGTAAAGTGAGATAAATCTCATCACTCTGCTGGCAAGCCACATCAGCCCTTTGCAGATCAGCCTCACCAATCGTGACATAAGGCAAAGCATCACTGGCAGATGGCAGATCATAAACCGATGTACCAACCAGCTCTTGCAACGGCACATAAGAAATAAGCCGCGCATAGATAGCTTTTTGCAGTTCCAAATCAGATGAAGACATTTATTTGCCCATCGCTTTGCGAACAGCCTTGTTAACGGCAAGCCTGATCTTTTTCTTAATCTTTGGCCGCGCTGCACGCCATGTCGGGAAAACGTGTGGCTGAGCCACGGTGCCCGGATGCTGTGAACCAGCATACATGCCTTTATTGATATGCGGGCGCGTACCAAATTCCAGAAACCGCCAAATAAAATCAGCATAAACACCGGTAGCATTAGGGTCTTTGGATGGCTGGCCGGAGAGTGACTTTTTATCGGGATTATCCCGCTGATATCCGGCTTTAATACTTGTCATATATTGCTGTGTTGCACCGACCGGCGCACGGCTGGTTATTTGTGCCGCAACATCTTCGGCACCTTCCAGCAGCGCCACCTCAGCGGCTTTTTCTATTTCAGGCGCTATCTGCCGGAGCTTCCTGCTCAGGGCTTCGCGCCCCATCATTTTTACTTTGATCGCCATGAACAACCTCACCGGATGCAGCCTTAACAGGAGAAGGAAGCTTTTCAGCACTGCCCTGCGCAACGGCTTTATTAGCGCAATCGCGTACCACGTTTTTCACCATCCCCGCTTTATAGGCGATTGTGAATGACGGCTGACGATATGAGAAATCCTGAGTAAACTTCACCCAAACCATTGGATCACCCCAAAGGCACACCGGCCTCTATATTCAGTTTAAGATATTGCCGTGTAACAGGCTCAAAACTGACAGCACGAATATTGTAATCCGTTCCTGTACGAGCATCCCTGCAACACCATTCCGTTGTAATCAGATCTGTTTCAGATGATTTACGAATCAGCAAAAATGCAGGCTGTTTACCTGATAATCGGGCTGCAATCACAGCCTCATTACCATCACGGAATGTCAACTTTGCTCTGCGCGAAAATTGCTCAGTCCATTCGCCGGATTTATTTCCGGCACCATCATCAGTCGTGATCCGTTTGAGGAAAATAAACTTATCGCGCAGATCACCGGCAGAAGGAATGTGGCTCATATCAAACCTCAGGCAAGTGTAGGAACGCGCAAATGATGAATTCCTGCTGAAACCATGAAGGGCAACCGCCCCTGTGAGAATGCACCGTCCGTATCGTGGTCTGGGTTACGGAACATAATACCGACCAACCGAATTGTGGCTAGTTTCACCTCAGCCGGAACTTTGTTTGGAACCACATTGCCATCATCTAAGAACGCATTTGCTGATGATTTGAGATAAGCAATGATTGAACCGGAAGCACCGGAAATCAGGCTAGCCAAAAAATCATCATCATCGCCGCCTTCCTCACGAAGTCCGGCCTTTACCTCAGCCAAGGTCACAAGGTCTTTGGTCATTATGCCCTCGCAGCTTTGCTTTCAGTCAGATCGCGACCAGCACGGCCAGATTTGACAGCCAATCGCCAACCATCATCAACACCTGGCTTTTCTGATGTATCTTTTTGAGCGATCCAGAAAGAGCCTGCCCACGTCACACCATCACCGGCAGTATATTCCTGCTCAGCCTTATAAACACCGCGATCAAGAACAACCGGAAATGTATGACGAAATTCTTTGACCTCATCGCCACGCATATAGCGGCGAATGATTGTTCTGCCATCATCGGCCAACTCTTCGCTCAGATCATCGAAACCAAGGCCGTCAGCACCTTTAATGGTTTCACCATCACGACCAACCACAATACCAAGGGATTTAATCTCACCATTGCTAAAGGTGAGAACTAGATTGCCCTCACGGTCGATCAAAGCACTGGCAACATTAACAGGATCAGCCTTATCACCAAGCTGTTGCAGCTTTTGTTGCATAGCTTCCATGCGGTCTTCAAAACTGGAAAAAGTCTTATCAATGTAAGACTTAACGGCCTCAAATCCCTCATCAAATGCTTTTTGCAGGCTCATAATTCGGCCTCTCTTAGTTTCCATTGCCCGACAAAAAGTGATTTTGCTGATACCGTAGAAATTGGGTTGGCATCATCTGTCACAGGCGGGCTATCTTTATTTTTAGCCTGAGAGATTAATTCCGCATCACGCGCTGCAATCGCCTCAATGCTGTGATCCTGTTGCTGCAAGTAAATTGTACCACCGCCCGGAACGCCTTTCAGATCAAGCTCTTTACGACGCTCATCAAGCGTCATGATGCTTTTAGCCTTATCAAGAACATCCATTTGCGTAACACTATCCATACGCAGCAAATTCTTGGTATAGAATTCCGTTCCCAGATCGTCACCAGTACCAAGTCCCTCATCCAAGCAAAGCTCAATACTCTCAATAAGGACTTGCAAACACTGAGAATAATATTCAACGTTCAGGCTCTGAATATTATTATATGTAGGCATTTCACCGATACCGGCCTTATATGGCGGCATGTGATATACAGAGCAAACAACCTGTGACGACCATTTCAGCTGCTCAATAAGCTGCGCATCAACAGCCTTGGTTTTCATAGCCTCATACTTGAGGCCATCACCAAGAACGGCAACTTTACCGGAGTTTTTACCGGTATAGCCACTCTCCCAATGCGCCTTCAATCGTTCTGCAGTCTCTTCTGTAATATCGCCCTCAGCTGTCAATATCCCTCCCGGCTGTGCACCGTTTTGGAAGAATGTCGTACTGTCATTTTGAATAGCCAGCCCCTGCATGGCAGCCAAACCACCTGCAAAAATCGGGGAAAGCCCCACTAAAGGATGGAAAAAACAATTGAAACGGTCGTGAATAATCTCACGTGCCGGAACAGTGATTGTTGATTTAATACCGGAGAGACTATCCGCGTTCAGCTGATAAAAAACCTCGCCACTATCAGAAACAAGGGGCACAACTAAACTTGGATCAAGAACATATAATCGTACTACCTGATCTGATGAATTTCGTTGCTTCAACACATAGGTATTTCCGTGCTGCAACTTAGACAGAACCCAACTTTCAATGAACTGAATACGGTTCTGAAAATGGTTTGGATTGCGCAAAACGTCACTAAACGGTTTGCGTGTAACTTGGCTCCAAACCCCTTTTTTATCGCGCTGCATTAAGTTAATCGGCAGCTTTGCAATGTCAGAAGCAATAATGGTACGGCAAGTAAAATCAGCATGAAATGATAGAACACTATCAAATTCAACTTCAACATTTCGCTGCCATGCACCGGAGAAACTTTCCAGCACACGGAACCAGCCCCGCTTTCCACGCGAAACAGGGCTAACCGCCTTCTGCTTATCTTTTGACAAGAATGGGAGAAAACGCATTCGTCAGCCTCCCATTGCATCAGCGATTTTCGCTGATAAGGTTTCTGCATTCCATGATTTTGCAGGATTTTTACCCGTCAACAGATGATACTGCTTTCGCAACTCTGTTAACGAACTATCCGGCTGTTTCTGTGGCGTGTTTTTTACAACCGTTCCAGCACTACTATCCGCCACGACATAACCAAGCTTACTGAGGATCAGCACATATCTTGGATCACGGCTACGCAAAGCGCGGTTCATATAATTGGAAGCCGTCATAGTAAAACTCCACAGATTAAGAGATACCCCGACACAATCCGTGTCGGGGTTATTGCTTTAGTTCCAAGCAGGCTTATCAACCCATGCTGCCGCTGTAGGACGGCGACGCGTCCATGAAATTGTGCGCTCAGCACGGAATGCCACGCTGTTTGTCTGGAACATGGAAACCAGCTCTGCCGGTGTAGGATCACCCGAAGTCAATGTTGGTGCACTATCCATTTCCAGCGAGGCTTCTGTGGACATAGCAATATCAATGCCGCCCTCATCGCCGTAGTGAATGTCTTCTGCATTTACCAACGCCAGATAATCACCGACATAGTTCGATACGATCACCGGAAGTTCAAAGAATGTACCACCCTGCAAGGTCACACCCGGAAACTCACGAGCGCCAAGAGGATTGAGCATGCCCATAAGTTTCAGGGCTGTCATACCGGACATTTGCCAAACACCAGAAGTGAGCGGGTTATTTGCTGCAATGAATGTGCCCATAATTGCCTGAGCGTCTTCGCGTACCGCATCAGCACCAGTTGCGGTACTTGCTGTGACCGGCGCAATGCCATTTAGAATTGATCCGGGACGCACACCGGCAACAGCTGCAACGGTTGGGTCAAGGAATGTCAAATCAAGACGCTTCGCCAGAGCCTTGGCCAAGGCATTACGGATCAGCACATCAGAGGACGGTGAACTGTCACGAATGAGTTCCATTGTCTGGACTGCAATAGTTGCCACTTTCAACGGATCAAGCGTCGTGCGCCCGTATGTCATACGGGTAAGCGGCTTGCCCTTGCCTTCACCAACCCATTGCGCATCAGCTTCGCTGACTTCACCAATAATCGGCGTGCGGAATGGAATTTTTGACAAAGCAGGAATATTGCCAGTGCCAAAGCGACCCAGAATGGTCATTGGAGTGAGGAATTCAACAAAATCAGCAAAACCGCCAATATTACCGACCAAAGCATCAGTATTACCGGTAGTCATGGCAGACACTGCCGCCTTGGTAATGTCAATAAAATCTGGATCGCTTTTACCGTAAAGCGCCTCTGCAACAGACGTAATCTGTTGGTTTGTCTTGGTCGCAATAGCGATACATTTTGCATAGCGTGCAAAGCGAATACCTTTATCCGGTTCAGCCTTGGCAATCTGAATACCTGAGCGCAAGGAAGTACCTTCATGACTGGTTTTAATCTGGTTCGCGATAATTGGCTTAGCCGAGAGAGCCTGTGCTTTTTCCAGAGAGCGAAGACGTTTCAGGTCACCATCAATTGCGGAGACTTCGCCTTCAAGCGTGTCAAATTCTTCCTGTTCAGCTTCATCAGTTGAACGACCGGCATCAATTGACTTTTGCATAACCTCACCCATGCGAGCAGATTTTGCATTGCGCGAAGCTTCCAGCGCCGCGATTTGTTCAGCAACGGTTTTCATATCCGTTCCTTTCTGAATTGTAAGATTGACTGGTTTAACTGGCTTCCCCGCAGCGCCGGGGCTTTTTATCGTTACAAGCCCATTCTGACCGGTCGCGGTCTGGGCTTGCATATCGAATTGCTTAATAAGTGCTACTGCCGCAGCATCCATGCTTTTCAGACCGGTAATCACCGCATCCGGCTGTGCTGGAATAGTAACCAGTGACAGCTCATAAACTTCTGTTTTTGTGAAACGTACGCCACCCTCATCAAGAAAGGCGTATTCCAGAGGGCGAAACCCGATTGAGACAGCGGAAACAAGGCCAGCCTTTACCGACTGCCATGCCTCTTCAATGCGATCACGTAACAAACCAGCTTCATTTATGACTGGCAGTTCCGCAACAAAGGTGACACCATCCGATGTGGGAGTATCGAATGTTACTGTCCCAACAGGCTTATCGTGTTTGTGCTGCCACAAAAGAGGCATAGGATTTTTAAACGATATGCCCAGTGGCTCAACAATATCGCCTGCCCGATCCAGTCTAGGGGTGGTAGCTATACCGCGGATAATACGCCGCTCTTCCTCAACCGCTTTCACGGTGAGAACCGAATACATTCTTTGCATAATGGATATCCTAATCAGCCGAGAACCAGCATTTGAAACTTGCGCGTACGCTTGGCTTCTGGATTGCGGCTCATCATTGCGGCGGCGTTGAATGTTGCGACCAACGGGTCAATTTTCGCGCTGGCAGTCCGTTTATCTATGTAAATGTTACTGGATCGCATCTCAGCACTGGCATTACCAACACACCAGTTCATCAGCTCACTACCGGAATGCATGAAAGTCTTATCTGCAAGCTTTCGCTCAATTCCGAAGATAGAGCCGGAAAGCGCATAACCCTGCTTAACCGGTGCAGTCATAGGGCTGACAATGCCGTAATTTGCCAATTCATCCAGCAAAACCGTTACGCCTGCCGGATCAAGACCAATTGCACCCTCTTCCGGCAATTTGCCAGCATCGCGCAACTTCACGATGATCTGTGCAGCCTCTTCCGCATCCTGCGTGACATGCTGGCAGATCACCAAATCACCATCACGCTCTAAATCGCGCAGCTTTTCGGCAATTTCCTTGTGATATTCAAAGATTGACGGTTGCGCCCATGCTTTTGTCCAAAGCATCCAGTGCCGTGTAACTTTATGCCGGCCAATTACTGACAAGCCCCAAAGGTCATACAAACCGCCAACATCACCGCCAACAACACAAACATCAGAGTTTTCAATGATGTAATCGAGTGTAAGCCGTTTATCGGCATTTTCCTGCCAAAAGTCTGCACCGATCCAACGATCAGAGTGCAGCGCCATGCCTATTTCAACATTCAGATGCTGAGAAGCCCAGCGGCGCTCTTCCTCAACACCCTTTTCCTTGGCCGTACGATAATCCGATATTAGCCGGTCAATGGTGATAGAGCGCTCAAGATTTGGCAGAACCATCGGCCAGTTATCAGGGTTAGCCCACGGCTGGGCTTTGTCAATCTGCATACTCTCTGGGAACTCATAGAGTACCGGTAAGAGACGCACATTCTCAGTAATCGTTCCATCCCGCACCCCACGGGCATATTGCAGCTCAGATTTGAACACACCAGCAGGCGGTGCATCGCTTTGCGTGGTAATAAAAATCAGAAATGCCTCAGGATTGGCAATCGTGCCGCCGCGTATCTGCCCGATTACACGTGACGCAAACGACATTGACGACATGAGATGCAGCTCATCAACCAGAATTCCTGCTGGCTTCGCACCGGTCATAACCTTCAAATCAAAGGTCTTAACTTTCAACTTAGCCTTGGTACGCCGGTCGACAATGGTTTTAAGATGCTCTTGCACCTGAAACCGCTTCTGCAAATATCCATCGGGATCAGCATCAATCATGCCGGAAGCCTGCTGAAATGCGAGGTCTGCAACTTCCTGAGTTGGTCCAACCAGAATGAATTCAGCACGAGGACGCTTATTCATCAGTAGCGCGGTCATCATAATGCCAGCGCCACCGGTAGTCTTAGAATTCTTCTTTGGCACGAGAGCAAAAAGCTCAGGAACCCGCCGATTTCCATTCTCATCCAGAGAACCGAAAACAGCCTTCACAATATCGCGCTGCCACTCCCCTGCCGCATCTGCCATTGCAGGCTGTCCCGGAACGTCCGGCAAGCGCAGCATATTGAAAATACCAGCAGCGCGTTCAGCCTCAGCATCATCAAGAGGCAAATCAGGGACAAGAGAGCGACCAGATTTTAAACGCTCAACCCAATCAGGACAGGCAAAGCTCCAATCACTCATTGCAACAGATTACCCCACTGAGAACTACGGTGTGCGTTTTCCGCATCAAGACTGGCCTGAGCCTTTTTACCCAACGGCTCAGCTTTTGGTTCTGGTTTTTCAGTTGGCGAAGGCGGTTCAATCCGGCCACGATCGACAATCTCAAAAATGCGATTAGTGGCGACCGAGTTACCGGATCGCATTTTTTTCAAAGTGACTTCCAGCGCCATGCCTTCAATCAAATCAGCCCCGTCAGACAGCTCACGGGAAAAATGTTTTCGCAAAGTCTTTTCATCACACCCTAAATAACGGGCAATCCGGCCTTGCTGCCATCCAGCAGCGCGAAGCAATGCTACAAGCTCTTGATTTTCCTTAGTTTTTGCAAAGGAAGGCCGTCCCCATCTTTCACGTATCTGAGTGATAGGTGCGCCAAAGAGGTCTGTCTCAACCTCAGCTGCAGAATTTTCTTTGCTCACGGGAAAAAATTCTCTGAATGTGGGGGACGCGGGTCTAGGCGAAAAGGCCTTTTCGATCTTTCGACCTCCCCCCCCTCAATGTTTCACGCTGATGTTTCACAGCACCCATTTTAGGTACATCTAATCAGCGTCGATCCTGCTTAGGCTTCTCAATGAACTGCTCAGTCCTAATGGTGATTGTCGCGATCTGGCCATCAACATTTACAAGGCCGACATACTTCCCATCGCACCACGCAGTAATACCAATCTTAGAGGCTTTTAACTGAAACGATTGCAGCTCAGTTCTCATTGGATTACCTCAATCCCAAACGCCGCGCATATGCAGTGAGCCTTGCTCTTCCTTCTGCTTAGCGCTGTTGTGACAGGTGGTGCAGAGGCACTGTAAGTTGCCTCTGTCCCAGAACAACTGCTCATCACCACGATGAGGCTTGATGTGATCGCACACCAACTCTCTGGACTGTAGGCCGACATAGCCACACTTGGCACAAGTATAACCAAACAGTTTAAGTATCTCTGCCCGAAGCTTCTGCCATCGGCTGGTCTTATACCACTTGCGGTAAGGCTGGTTCTCATCCCTGAAACGTGACCGGCTTTGTGGCTCACGTGATACAGGCGCAGATAATCGCGCTGGCAAGGCGGTTAGCCTTGGCTTTAAGCTGGTAAGTTTTGCCACTTTGATTTTCGCCCATAGCTTCGCACTGGGGGAGAAGCGGTTGCCGGTCTTCCGGTCGCTTCTCCGAGGTCTGTGCCGAGCTCCGCCTAAAGGCTGCTACAGGGTATTAGAAGCAATATGCTTCAAGTCCACAGTCGTCTCTGCGACTATGGCTATGCCGATTTGATTAAATTGGCAAGAGGGACTTCAATCGCTGTCTGCTGCCCGAATATGAAGGAAAGAACACGCACTGCACGAGTGCCAACATAGCCCTCAATCACACCATCAAACACACCGGCATGAGCAACAGGGAAAGACACACGCTCACCAGCCTTATAGCGCGGCAGAGCCTTGCCATCATCAAACACCCCTTTATCAGTCAAGCCCATGAGATCATTCATATATTGCTCACTGACAACCAATGCGCCACGCTGCCCGAACATCACGGATACAGCGCCATCAATACGGGATAAACCCACCCAACTTTCAGCACATGGAACCGCTTTAACAAAGAGATATCCACCGAATACAGGCACCTCAATTTCCTTTGCAGGACGGGTATATCGGCGTGGCTGGATTGCCTTTTTCATCGGCAACCATGTCTCAATACCAAAGTTATTCACCGATTTACTCACAGCTTTTTCACGGCGCGGGGCAGTTTTAAGAACAAACCACTGCTTATCTGCCTGCTCATCACCGGCAGCAATAGCCAAAAACTTGTCCTGTAGCCGCTGAGCCTGCCGTGCCGGATCAGATAACTCCAACTGTCTGGCCGTTTCCAATATACGGGCTTCCTCAAATGGTCTGTTATTTGGCATCATCATTTTTCAATTCCTCGCAACAGAGCCTGTAATTCATTCAACACATCTGGACCGCCTTCCGGCAAGTAGACATATTCCAGCGCTCCGGTGTTAGGCAGCCAAGGCCAGCCACGCGCAGCATGGGCATCAACCCACTCCTGCCACAGATCGCCACCAACCTTCACCGCAACCATGCGCCCAGCCACCGGCTGCAAATAGGCAGGAACAAGATCGCCACGGCGGTTTGAAGCCCGTTCAAACAAGTCATTCACTGCTGGAAAACCAAGTTTCACATGCTTATCAGCCAACAGATACTCAACCGTGAATTGACCAGCCTCAACCATCTTCCGCTCCAAAGCCGTCAACTGACCGACATGCGTAGCACCGGCCAGTAAAAGCTCATAAACCCTTGCACCCCACATTTTGCCAAAAGGCGCAGCCTGAACCTGAGCCGAAGCATTTGCAGCAACTTGCGCCGGTGCAGGAAGCTTCTCCCAACGCTTTTCGCTGAGATAAACCGCAAACGTACAAAACTTGCTCCGACCAGAAACCTTGGAAGCCTCAAGATAGCGGCCTAATTCCTCAAAAGCCTGCTGTTGCTCATCGGCGCTCAGACGCATCCATGCCTTGAAAGCCTTTGGCTCACTGTCCGTCACGAATGTCGGCCATTGCTGGTAAGCTTTTTTGAAAGCCCGTTCGTTTGCCTTACGGATTTCCCTGTTTTCAAGTTCGCTTGCGCGCCCTCTTTCAAGTGATGGTTTATTTAATGGTTCTATTACGGTTTGGGTGACATGGTGACACCCGTCTATGTCGTCAGTGTCACCCGTCTCTGCATCCGGTGTCACGGGTGTCGTGGTGTCACCCGTGACATGGTGACACCCGTTAGACACAGTTTTACCTCTCACAAGAGCTTCCAATTTCATCATATCAAAATCATATCGCGTGGCCTGTCCGGGGCGACCGCCGCCCTCAGCGACCACTATCAGCAGCCCCTCATCAACGAACTCTTTCAGAAGGCGCTGGACGGTACGCTCTGACAGCTCAGTTTCGTTTGCCAAACGTCCAACAGTCGGCCAAATTCCGCGCCCCTCATCATCGGCGAAGTCACCAAGTCGGATCGCAAGTATCTTGCGGCTTGGAGAACCTATCTGTGCTTTGAAAAGACGCGACATGACTGCAATGCTCATTGTGCAGCCCTCCGCAGTTCGCGCAAATTCCGACCCATAGCAGCCCGTTTGCGCCGATATGTTCTAACACCATAGAGAACTGTAGTGTGATCGCGATTGCCTATGCGCCGCCCGATCTGGGTGGACGAAAGGCCAGTCATGCGCCATGCCCAATAATAGACAGCCTGCCGCGCCATAGCGACTTCACTATCGCGGCGAGGCGAACGCAGCTCCACCAAACCAACATTGAACACACAACAAATCCGACGAACAATCTTATCTAGGCTTGGCCGGTAGCCATGATCGCCCGGCAAATGTGCAATCAGTGCCGCCTCATTGACAACGGATGTAATAAACCGGTCAAACTTGACGGCAGATGCTTTACGCAGAGCAGCGTCAAATACATCAACACTCATAACAGCCCCCGAAACAAAGGCATGCCAAGCGCATCAGCGTAGAGCTGCAACATGGCTTCCTCTTCCTGCCGCTTAGCATCATCCTGCCTACGCATACGAATGATCGTGCGCACAGCTTTTGTGTCAAAGCCGGAGCCTTTCAGCTCAGCAAAAACACACTTGATATCATCGCTGATTGTTTTCTTTTCTTCCTCAAGCCGCTCAACACGTTCAATAAAAGCACGAAGCTGCCCTACCGCGACCGAGCTGACTGCCTCACCTACCTCACGGATCGGCAAAGGCTCATTTTTCACCAGCTCAGGCTCTGATTTCTTCGCCTTCGCGCCAGCCGATTTTTTTGCTTTCATAGGCGCAGGGTTATACGGATCATACGAAGCGCTCATGCTTCACCGCCAGTCAGCGTTGCAGCATCAATCATGCGCTGAAACACACGCAGCGTTTGAACCGCCTTTTCAATCTCATTGAAAACACGGCGTTTTTCCGCTGGAGTTACAACACCGTCTTTGCTGGCCTGCGCATATTCCTGCACAACCGAATTCAATGACTGGATAACAAGCGCCACATCAGCAATGGATGGCAATTCGCCATCAAAGTGCTGTGCATCCAGAGCTACCAGTTTGTAGCCAAGTTCAGCAGCAATAAATGACAGGATGCCATTCGAACCGGTGTCGATCATCAAATCGACTGCAACGTCGAGCGGCATATGCATCTCATCATCTGCTGAGCCATATTTTGACAATGCCGGAGCCTTGACCCGCGTCATATGCTCAAAGCTGGTTACGCCACCAGCCATTTCCAACAAACGACGAACAACCGCTTTCAAGCCTCGTCGAAATTTACCACTAGTTGGGCGCAAATCACTCATGCCATCACCTCAAAGAAAAGACCTGCCTTCGCGCACAATGGAAAAAGCGCGAAAGCAGGCCACATCTGCCGTGGAGTAAGGCGGCAGAGATTGCAGAAAGAATTAATTTGGATTTTTCCGTGACAATTCAGCGGAAGCACATTTGAATGCATTATCTTCACTCCGTTGAACGCTAGTGAGGACATTCAAAAATGCACGATCAACCGAAGCATGATTGAGCAATTGCAAAAGACGATTTGTCGAACCGTTCGGTGCTTGCCCATTCTCTAACCGCGATACTGTGGATAAATCTAATCCAAGGTATTTTGCCAAATCAGAGCGCTTCCATTTAAGGCGCGAACGAAGGTCACGTATGTCGATTTGTATGTCCATGCCCAACTATATGCATAACGCATATAATTCCGTCAAGTCGAAACGCATATCGACAGCGTGCATAATGCATACCATGACCTATGATGATAGACCGGAAGCGGCAAAACGCCTTGAACAAGCCAGAAAGCAAAGAGGGTTTAAGACCCCTAAAGATGCAGCAAGGTTTTTTGGGTGGAAATATGAAAGCTACATTCAGCACGAACAAGGCACCAGAGGCATTGTTCGTGCATCCGCTACATATGCGAAAGCCTATCGCGTCAGTGAGGCGTGGCTACTCACCGGCGAAGGTGAGCCATCTTTCATAGAAAATGTAGTGCCAATCGTTGGGTTAGCGGGAGCAGGACCAGACGGAAGTGTATTATTTGCCACGGGTGATGGCTCATTCGGCGAAATACCTGCACCGGTAAATTCCACCCCAACAACAGAAGCGCTTGAAATTAAAGGGGATTCTATGACAGGCATCGCCAATGATGGCTGGATCATAACTTATGATCATAAAGAACCACCATCAGAAGAACACATTGGCGAACCGTGCGTTTGTTGGTTAGCTGATGAGCGCGTACTCATCAAAACACCATACCATGGCAGAGGTGATGGTCTGTTTGACTTGGAAAGCGTAAACGCTGCAACTATGCGAGACGTTCCCGTCCATTATTTTGCTTTGATAACAAATATCGTCCCTAAAAAAGCCGCTAAAAAATTCATCACAAGAAATCCAGAACATCCGATAACTGATTTAAAACTGTAATTTTTTATTGCGACACACTCCTAACCGCCTCATTTATAGGCGGTTTTTTTGTATCTGCTTACTCCTACAATCTACAAAATATGCATAATGCATATTTTTAGTTGACGGATTAATATGCGTAATGCATATAATGTCACCGCAAGAAGATTTTAGTTTTATTGATATGCATAACGCATCTCATCAACCTTAAGCGATGTCATTATGATCATTTATCAAACACACCCTGCCCCAGCCCCCACAGACGGTGAGCTGAGCATTGTCACCCACATGGCTGCGACTATGCAGGACATGGAAGCCGCAGGCGATCCGGTAACGCCGGACAATCTCAAACTGCGCGGCTATTCTCCCGAAGAAATCACCCGCTACGGCCTCAAAGCCGCTCACCTTGCACGTTCCCTCTCTGTCAAAACGGTGTTGTCATGACAGCATCACCAGATGAGGACAGCAAATATTGCGAAGCGTGTGGCGGCAATATTCCAGCGAATACCCCTCACCATATCACAATGGAATGCAGTCTTTGCGAGACATGCGCCCCGACATATCAGGACATAATCGACACGCCGGAAAACTTCCTCAATAACGACGAGGAAGAAATGACGGCAGAAGAAGCCCATGAATTTGTCAGCGAGCATCTGAAAATGGGCGGCGAACTTTCAGACAAAATTCTGAACTTCGGCATCACCCTACAATAACCGACCCCAACAATCAGACACTGCCACAACTGCCGCAGCTTCCGGCAGAAGGAGAACACGTATGTCGAATTCCCATTATGCATCAGCGCATTTACCGAAACAGGTTGTGCAGACGGCACTTGAGGCAATCAGTTCCATCAATATTCATGATGAAGCAGATAGCTATGAATGGCGCGGCGAAGGCGGTGACTACACACCTCAACCACATGAAAAGGCAATGTTAGAGGATTTCGGGCATGGCCTTATCAGTCTGATCGAGGACGCCATCCGCCCACTTACCCCCACCCCATCTGCTCTGGCTGACCATTGGCATGGCATTTCATCATTTGGCGAGCGTGAGCTTGGTCGTCTGATCGTTGTCGGAGCTTTTGATGGCAAAGGTAGATTGTGCGCGACGGTTCGGAGATTACAGCAACCTATTGGCTGCCATAGTAATTCCCCCGCTTCATTAAAAAAAGCCATGCGTCTCAAATGGGAGCCAACCCATTTCATGGAGCTGACCGCCCCATACAGCGCAATTCCATCTGCCTCTCTAACAAATAATGATCATCCACCTGTTTGCTGCATGCATTGCAACGACACAGCAGAAGTCAAACTCCCGGACAGTGAATTCGTATCTCAATGCCCTGTATGCGCTCAAACAAGCCATGCGGCCTTAAACCTCTCCAAGGATAAATCTAATGACTAAGATCGTCGCCTATAAAGGTTTTGACGCGGCTTTGTGCTGCCGTGATTTTCAGTTTGAGTTGAATAAGAGTTTCAAGCACGAAGGCGCTGTAATCGCCTGCGAAAGCGGCTTCCATGCCTGTGAATATCCGCTGAATGTTTTCAGCTATTACCCACCGGCCAACAGCCGCTATGGTGAGGTAGAGCTGTCCGGTGAAACACATAAAGACGGCGATGATACCAAAATCGCCGCAGCTGAAATCACTATCAAAGCTGAGTTGAAAATTCCGGAACTGGTTGCCTCTGCTGTTCGCTACATCGTCAATCGTACTAAGCGCGTTGATGCAACTCATGCGACAGGCAAAAACGAACTGGTTGAAGTTTCAGGCACCCAGAGCATTGCTACTGTATCAGGCGAGTGGAGCGCTGCCACCGCAACAGGATACCAGAGCGCTGCCACCGCATCAGGAGACTGGAGCGCTGCCACCGCATCGGGACACTGGAGCGCTGCCACTGCATCGGGAGATCAGAGCGCTGCCACCGCATCAGGAGACTGGAGCGCTGCCACCGCATCGGGAGACCGGAGCGCTGCCACCGCATCAGGAGACTGGAGCGCTGCCACCGCAACAGGATGGCGGAGCGCTGCCACCGCATCGGGAGACCGGAGCGCTGCCACCGCATCGGGGAACCGGAGCGCTGCCACCGCATCGGGACACTGGAGCGCTGCCACCGCATCGGGAGACTGGAGCGCTGCCACCGCATCGGGAGACCGGAGCGCTGCCACTGCATCGGGAGATCAGAGCGCTGCCACCGCAACAGGATGGCGGAGCGCTGCCACCGCAACAGGATGGCGGAGCGCTGCCACCGCAACTGGCTATGACGGAAAAGTACGCGGGAAAGAGGGCTGCGCTCTCTTCTTGGTAGAACGCAGCCATAATATGGAAATCATTTCTGTATGGGCTGGAATAGCTGGCCGTGACGGCATTAAACCTGACACTTTTTACAAGCTCAAAAACGGCAAGCCTGTCGAGACAGAATAATGGCAAACGCTCGCAAAAAGAAACCAATGACAGCCGAGCGCGTGGAGAACGCGCTCGATATCCTTGCGGGTATCATGGCTAAAGCTCCGAATGGCGAAGCCGTGTTGCTTGTGCCCATTTGGAAGCGTCTGGAAACAGAATTGGAAGCTTTGCGAGATGCAGAAGATGTAGTTTCGCTCGCACTAAAACGCGCCAAATCCAGAACACAAGCAATTGCCTAAAAAGAACTACACGATAGATAAATTAAACGGCAAAACTATTTTTAATAGTTCATCACGCCGCCACTCTAACGAACCACCCATGCCATAACGCGGTCTATCAATCGCATGCCCCATGAGAATACGGCGCAATTCATCATCAAGATTTGCCTCTTTCATACGGTCTTCAAATGAGTGCCGGAACGAATAAATCTTGTGATCTGCCGTTGGGAACAGGCTATTTTCCTTAAAATACTTATTCAACGTTGCAGACAAATCATTCTCACGGTTACGATAACGTGGGAAGCCGTCTTTATGCTTCTGGAATACAGCTAGAGCCACACCGACAAGCGGAACAAGCCGCTCCGATGATGATGTCTTTATCTCTCGCGGATCGTCTGGATCATCACGCGGCTCAATCGAGATATGTGGGATTTTATTTGATAAGCGAATTGAGGAAGCAGTGAGGTTCGCCAACTCACTTGGCCGCGCCCCTGTCTCAATTAGTGCCAGCACAATCCCCCGCGCCTCATCATTCAATGTCTCAAGGTTACCGGGCTTCATAATCGTATTTGTGAGCCACTCTTTAGGGAATGGCGGTCGCGAGCGCTTTTTCTTCGCAGAGAAATTCAGGCGAGCAAATGGGTTCTGTCGCCCTTCTTCCCCGACATAATTGAAATAAGCCTCATAGAGAACACGCATATTTCCGATATCACGATTACCGGACGAAGCTGAATGCGTTGCTCTGCCGTCCTTTGGTGCAATACGCTCTAACCAGTGCCGGTAAAGCTTCATCGCATCATCACGAGTGATATCCGTCATGACCTTATCACTAACGATAGTGATGAAATTATTGACAGCGCGAAGCTTCACCTTTTTCCATTGAGCTTTCTGGACAGCACTCTTGTTAACCAGTTCATCAGGAACAATTTCATCGCAGTAGATATCAAATGCCTTACTGACCGTCACAGCAGGCGTCGGTATTCCTCCAACGGCACCCTGTGCCAGCTCTTGTGGCAACCTTTGTGACGAAGTCAATTCCAACCTTGAAACAATCTCTTCTAAAGAGGACTGAGAGGCTAAAGCATGCGATGTACGATAAGTCAGCCCCAAAGCCTCAACCCTGCGCATCGTCGCACTGTAACGTGCGCGCGCCGGATCATGCGCCTCATCCGTGATCATAGAAGCCCATAGAAGATTGTCAGCCTCTTCAAGCAAATCACGTTTTGAACGCGCCAAAGCCAGATCATCAGTCTTCAATGTGATACGAATGAAAGGTGAGCGCTCATCAACCTCAGCTACATTGACCGGAACACGACGGTAATAATAATAACCACCAGCTCTCTTTTTAAGGAATCTATCCGGAGCTTTTTTAGGTGAAATACGCGCCATTTCGCACCCCAAATCTACAACCAAAAATGAGCCTGTAGCCCAAAATGTAGCCCAATTTGTAACACAGTTTTAGCGAAAAACACAACTCAGCACAATTCACCAATGCTAATAATACAGCAAACTCAATGGGTTAAACTATGTGAAGGGAAATAAAAGTGGTGCGGATAGAGGGACTCGAACCCCCACGGTCTCCCGCCAGAACCTAAATCTGGTGCGTCTACCAATTTCGCCATATCCGCAACCGAAGCAATAATGCTTGCGTTGTGGGCGCTCTATAGCATTCAATTTTCAGAGGGCAAAGGGAAAAACAGAATATTTTCGAGATAAATCTGTCATGCACAGATCTTATCGCTTCTTCCTTCTGCCAGAGTGCCGTGTACCAGACCTGGCACACGGCACTCTAATACTTTAAACCTCTGCAAGCCCTCAGAACAGCGGCTCATCAAAAACCTGTTTGCCGTCAATACGCAAAGCGCGGATGGCTGCGACACCCTTCTCATTCACCGACAGAACAATATCCACTGCACTGTCCCGCTGAGCATGTTCTACCGCCAGCCCTTCACCTTCAGGCACATAATAGCGCTCTATGCCATAGACAACAGGAATGGTGGAATTATCATCATAGATCTGGAACGGCGCTTCCACCTCACCGCGCAGCACCATTTCATTATCTTTCAGCGCATCAGGGCGGGTATATTGTGCACGGTCTGCAGTCCACACACCATCGGCCTGCTTGGCTACCACAACATAAATGTAGTTCAGCCCGCTTTTGTGCGGCGGTTCACCACTGATGAGGCGTGCAGACAGACGGGAAATCTCATAGCTCAGTATCACAAAATCCCCGCGCATCAGATCACGCGGATCAACCGGCATCGTCCGCAGCACCACTTCGGAGCCATTGCGCAAAATACTGATACGCTGCTGCACGCCTGCCAGCATGACACTGGTTTGCAACAATGCCGCGATAATGGCAGCGACATAAAGCCAGCGCTTTTTAAGAAGGTTCATGGCTGCTGCTCTCCATCCTGAACGGACATCGCTTTGACAGCCGAGCCATGCAGATATTTTTCCATTCGGGTAACCAGATAAGCCAGCCCCATCACCAGAATACCACCGATCAGGAACACACCGGATGTGCCGATCATCGTGCCCACTGTCACTGTGGCCAGATACAGCACATGCAGCGAGAAACCGGCATAAGCGAACCAGCGCAACTGACCGCTTTTCTCGCCGGCAATAATCAGGGCAAACACACAGACTGCAATCGCAGCCAGCGAATAGACAGCATCAGCCCCTGCTTCATAATTATTGAACACCCCTTTGTGCTCAACCTGAAAGATAAACAGCGCCAGCAACAATGCAGCCAAACCATAACCGGCAAGCTGTGAACCAAAACCATAGCTATAGCGCTCAAAAGCCGGCCAGCGTCCCTGACAGATAATCAGAAGAGTGCCAAGCACTATCATCAGTATCAAAGTAACCGCGCTTTCCAGATCGAAATACAAAGCCAGAAAATAGGCCAGTGTCAGCATCGCCAGCAAATGCATGGCTTTGTCAGCCTTGGTGTAAATAATCGCGGCAGCACAGGCGGCAATATAAAGCGGCAAAACCCAGCGATAAGATGCAACCAGATTAATCTGTCCGCCAAGCTCGCTCAAAACCGTATAGAGATAAAAACCGCCGATGCCTAAGGCTGCAGCCGTCAGGATTGGTGCACGCAGGAGAACACCTGCGATCAGCACGCCAATGCCCCATGCCAGAGCTGCTGTCGTCATATCACCGGACATATGATACATCTGCCCGACCAGCGCGATACCGGCACCATAGGTAATGGCCGAGAGCAGATAGAGCGACGGCGCAAAGATCGCCGCCAATTTATTTTCGCTGCGCTGTTGTAACCATGCACCGCCGAGATAACCGCCCCACATAATAAACAGGATCAGCGCCACACGCCAAATGCGGGGGATGACATCCCAATTCGCTGCAATGAACAGGATCAGCGCGGCGCCAAGCAGCAATGAGCCCAGCACTGCGAGCACACCACCCATACCAAACCCGTTATGACGGGTTTTCACATCAAGACGCAGTCTGTCTGCGGTTTCCTGATCCAGCAGCCCTTGCGACTGCCATTGATCAATCTGTCGTGCCAGCGAAACAAATAAGGACAAATGACATTCCTGTATAAGCCGTTACAAGTAAAAGTGGCTGATACAATAGAACATACGCAGCCCTAATAATCCTGTTAAATTAAGAAGGAAGATCAGGCAATCCCGGTTTTCCTGCCTCTTCAGGATGCAGACGCACATAATCTGCCTTCAGATCTTCCGATGTTTTGCGGCTGCCATCATGGCTCCAGCCCGGTGGCGCTGCCATATACATCAGCCTTTGGCGCAGGCTCAGCCCCGGTGAAAGTACATCTTTCAACATGCCGACCCATTCATGAAATGCCACCCGCACCGGATTGAATGTGCCGATATTTCGTACAATGCCATAGCGCGGCATATCCTCCGGCAGCTCTTCAACGAATGTGCCGAATAATCTGTCCCAGATAATCAGTGTACCGGCAAAATTCGCATCCAGATAACGCGGATTGGTTGCATGATGCACGCGGTGATGCGACGGCGTATTGAAGATAAGCTCAACAGGCTTCCACATTTTGCCGATTGCCTCGGTATGAATCCAGAATTGGTAGATCAGATTAAAACCATAGACAAAGGCAATCACCGCCGGATGAAAGCCCAACAGCACCAGCGGCACTTGCAGAATAAACATACCGGTAATCTGCCCTGTCCATGACTGACGCAAAGCTGTGGTGAGATTATAGTGCTGGCTGGAATGATGATTAACATGCTCCGCCCAGACCCAGCGCACCCGATGGGCGATGCGGTGATACCAGTAATAGCGCAGATCATCGAAGATAAAGGCCGCAACGAATACCCACCAATGCAGCCCTAAATCGAAAAACCGGAACTGCCATACCCACAACAACGCTGTTACCGAGACAAAGCCGAGCAATAAACCGGCAACCACATTGCCGGTTCCCATCAACAGGCTTGTCAGCGCATCACGGGTTTCAAACTCGCCTTTACGGTGCCAGTACCGCACCGCAACCAGCTCAATCATAATCGCAAGGAGATAAAGCGGCACTGCCAGCAGTGTCACGTCGAAGAATGCCGGTTCATTCATAAAGACAACTCCCCTTCTTATTTTACGTTCTTGCCAGCCAGTCACAGACCACGTCACGGGTCTTTTTGTCATTGAAAGAAAAACTGGCCGCTGGCCATGTAAAGTCATGCATACGCATAAACAGTCTGGTTTCGTCCTGCTTGCGGATTTCCTGAATATCGTCAGTCTTCAAGATACGTGTCAGAAACTTCGCGCCGACCCCATGGACAATGCCTGTGCCCTGCTGTGGCAAATCAAAAAAAGCTGTGCGGCGATCCCGCGTAAAATAAATTTCACTGATCCCGCATTCCGGATAATCCTGCCGAAAACGCGCAATCACCTCTGTATCGTTACTTAAAACACTCTGCTTGTTGCCGCCCAGAAAATGAACGGCCAGCACACCGCCGATAATACCGGCAGCAATCATGCCAATCAGTACAGGCAAACTCAACAAGCGACCTGACCTCCCCCGCAAACAAGCCATTCTCATGTCTGTCAGAGAGGTTCACACGAAACCCGAGCGCTTTCAAGCACTCAATAATCGGGTGTGAAAAGCTGTATTTTTTGTTTTGCAGTGATTTTCAGATATCGCTATGACCATCTGTGATCATCCGGCAAAGCCTTTCTCGGATAAAACATCTGCTCTGCCCGCATAGCTCTTGAAATCAGCAAAATCATACACAACCCATGCGTGATGTTTTTTGTGACAGGAACATTGCTTATCCGCATAAAAATTGCGCGCAATTTCTTTTAAACGAACGAAAATTTCCCGACAGCCAAATCTTGTTCAAATAGCGACAAAATCGCGATTTAAATCGTTTAAATGAGGCTTGCAAGGCTCGCAGAGGAGCTATGCAAACTTGTCTCTCCTCATTTCTGAAGCCGCGGGCTATATACAGGACAACAGATTACACAACACCACTAAACACAATCGAGGGTTTTAAAAATGAACATCATTCGCTCTTTCAACAACTGGCGCCGTTACCGTGACACAGTTTCCGAACTGAACCGTTTGTCCAACCGTGAACTCGGTGATCTCGGTATCTCCCGCTCCGACATTCCTTACATCGCCCGCAAGTCCAACACTGCTGGCATGTAATTAAAAGACCGCTCGGTAAAACTGTCAGCTTCAGGAATTCGCCGGAACTGATAGTGAACTGAGTAACAAGATAGCTGCGCCGGAGTTTCCTCCCGACACCGGCGCCTGAGACTATAACATCCCCCCCCTTCGTGACCGGTATTCCTCCTCCCGTACCGGTCATGTAAATTGCCTGCTGTCGTTCCTCCCGTTTTTCAGCAGGCATATAGCGCGGTCGGATTCCATTCCCTATTGGAATTCAGAAACCTGCGCTGACTGATACCTCCATATCAGTCCCTCCCCTAAAAATAGCTTCGTCGCCCTCCCTCCTGCGACGAAGCTATTTTTTTTATGCTCTCCACATCATGCAAAAGCCTGTGATCAGACATTCAGGCAATTGATGCAAAGCCGCAAAAGCGGTATTGGACAAAGCATGTCCAGTTCATCATCTTATTCACCTGTTCACATTATCGGCGGCGGCTTGGCAGGCAGCGAAGCAGCCTGGCAGATTGCCAATGCCGGTATTCCCGTCATCATTCACGAAATGCGCCCTGTACGCGGTACAGATGCGCATAAGACGCAAGGACTGGCAGAACTCGTCTGCTCCAACTCCTTCCGCTCGGATGATGCTGAAACCAATGCCGTCGGCGTGCTGCATGCAGAAATGCGTCTGGCCAATTCGCTGATCATGGCTTGTGCCGATGCCAATCAGGTTCCGGCGGGCGGTGCGCTCGCTGTTGACCGTGACGGTTTTTCCGACGCCGTCACTGCAAAGCTTGAAGCTCATCCGCTCATCACTATCCAGCGTGAAGTGATTGAGGGTCTGCCGCCGGAAGACTGGGGCAACACAATCATTGCTACCGGCCCTCTGACAGCGGCAGAACTGGCTGAAGCCATTGCAAAAGAAACCGAAGCCGATTCTCTTGCCTTCTTTGATGCTATTGCACCGATTATCCATTTCGACAGCATCAATATGGACGTTTGCTGGTTCCAGTCGCGCTACGACAAGGTAGGCCCCGGCGGCACAGGCAAAGACTACATCAACTGCCCGATGGATAAAGAGCAGTATGAAGCCTTTATTCAGGCCTTGATTGACGGTGAAAAGACCGAATTCAAGGAATGGGAAGGCACACCTTATTTTGATGGCTGCTTGCCAATTGAAGTTATGGCGGAGCGTGGTCCTGAAACATTGCGCCACGGCCCGATGAAGCCGATGGGACTGACCAATGCCCATAATCCGGATGTTAAGGCCTATGCGGTTGTGCAGTTGCGTCAGGATAATGCACTCGGCACGCTTTATAATATGGTCGGTTTCCAGACCAAGCTGAAATATGGCGTACAGACACAGATCTTCCGCATGATTCCGGGTCTGGAAAATGCAGAATTTGCCCGCCTCGGCGGTCTGCATCGCAATACCTATCTCAACTCTCCGATCCTGCTGGATACTAATCTGCGCCTGAAGTCCCGCCCGCAAATCCGTTTTGCCGGCCAGATCACCGGTTGTGAAGGCTATGTGGAATCCTCCGCAATGGGCTTGCTTGCCGGTCGTTTTGCAGCAGCACAGCAGCGCGGCGAAACTCTGGCTCCGCCTCCGGTTACTTCGGCCTTTGGTGCTTTGCTCAACCATATTACCGGCGGCCATCTCGTCAGCGATGACGAACCGGGCAAACGCTCATTCCAGCCGATGAATGTGAATTTCGGCCTGTTTCCAGAAATTACAGTTCCAAAACAGGAAGGCGTGCGTCTGCGCGGCAAAGAAAAAACGCAAGCCAAGAAGCGTGCCCTCAGCGCCCGCGCTTTGAGTGATTTCAAAATCTGGTTGCAAGAACAGCAATAATATAAAAAAGCCGCCTCAAAGGGCGGCTTTTTTTTGAGCATTTCCAGCAAAAGTAGGAACCGAAACGGCTCTACGCTTTGAGTGAGGATTTCAGGTAAATCCACTGGCGTCGCAACTGCGACAGATCAATGCCCTGCTCTGCGACCTGTCCGGCCTTATTCTCTGCGCGCTTCAGCACCACGGGTACCAGACGCACCGGCAAATAGGCAGCTTTCAGGCTGGCAGGCATTGGTTGTTTTTCAAAGGCTGCATAATGCTCCCGCGCCAGCGCGGTCAGAACGCTCACCACACGCTGCATGGCTTGCTTGTCATCACCTTTGATGAACTGTTCCGCATTTACGCCAACAGCCTGCAACATATCCTCCGGCACATAGACCTGCCCGCGACGACGATGCAACGGCAGCAAACGCAGTAAACCGCTGACCGCCTGTGCCACACCGGCATGACCGGACAGCTCAGCAGAAGATTTCGCCGCATCCGCATCCAGTATCATGGCTGCCATTTGCAAAATCGCACAGGCTGTTTCACCGCAATAGCCTTCCAGATCATTACGGCTTGGCATTGCATCATTATAAAGATCGAAAATCCGCGCTTCACAATAGGCATCGAAGACACTGCGCGGCAGCTGATATTCCTGAATGGCTTGCAGCAATAAAGCAGCCACCGGATTGCCGGTCACAGCACCATGCTCGGTACCATTGATGAGATCACGCCACCATTGCAGGCGCACTTCACCCGGCAATGCATCATGCACCACATCGCGGATACGGGCGATTTCGGCATTAAAGGCATAGAGCGCTGCCAATGCAGGCCGTTTGTCTTCCGGCGCATACAGCACTGCCAGATAGCGGTCAAAATCACTTTGACGCAAAAATTGCAAACAATGCTGGTAATGATCAGTTTCAGCTGCCGGCAGAGCAACCTTATCTTCAGTTTCAGCCACAACTCACTCCACAGCGATCAAGGCGGCAGCGACGGCACGGTCTTCCGCCAGCAGCACATTATAAGTGCGCACAGCAGCACCGGTGCTCATCGGGTCGGAAGTAATGCGATGCTCACGCAAAATCGCCTTAACATCTTCCGGAATGCGGCGCAGATCCATTCCCGTACCAACCAGCAGAATTTCAATATCGCTTGCCTGCTCGAGGATGAGCTCCAGATCATTCACTGTCAGCAGCGGTGGCTGTGCAGGCTCCCAGCCATGAACACCGGACGGCAAGCATAATAATGAACCACGATGCGACATTTCCGCAAAACGAAACCCGCCATTGCCATAGGCATCAATCGGGGCACGTCCCGGAAAATGCGCTTCGCGGATTTCAATACCAGTGTTCATCATGTCTCTCTTTATTCAGATCAAGCTATAGCAGGCACAAAATTTGTCACGTTGCGCCCCTTCTACAGCAATATGGGTATTTTGCCACAGGCTTTAAACAGTTTTGCCCGCAGCTTAATCGTTGCGGGCAAAACTTATTGTTATTTATGGCTAACGTCTCAACCTGCAGTTTTGGTTTCTGCAGGTTCAATCACGTCAGACGGTCGAATACCCAGCAACCACAGCAACGGCCCCGCAATATAGACCGACGAATAGGTTGCGATAATAATCCCCAGCGCCATCATAATCGCGAAAGAACCGATATCTGCACCACCGAAAATATAGAGCGGAATCAGTGCCAGCACTGTTACCAGTGATGTCAGGATCGTACGCGACAGCGTCTGGTTGATTGCAGCATCCACTAGCATGCTCACGCGCATTTGCGGATAGCGGCGCAGATTATCGCGCACGCGATCATAGACCACCACCGTATCATTCAGCGAGTAGCCAAGAACGGTCAGCAGTGCCGCGAGGCTCCACAGATTATATTCCAGACGGAACAGTGCAAAAACGCCGATCATAATGATAATATCATGCACAGTCGCCAGAACCGCACCAACAGCAAACTGCCAGCGGAAACGCATCCAGAGATAGGCAAAAACACCAATCAGCGACAGACCAAGCGCAGCGTTACCAATACGGGACAGATGTTCAGATACAGTCGGCCCAACCACTTCAACGCGGCGGAACTCATAATCCTGCTCGAACTCATCACGTAATTTCACAACAACGGTCTGCTCGGCATCATCACCGGAATCCTGCGTACCGATCTGCAACTCTGCCAGATTTTCATTCTTACCCTGCACAACACGGGCATTGGCAATATTGAGCTCTGACAGACGCTGGTTGATATCTTCCAGATCAACGGCACCATCACGGGACTGCAATTCAACAGAAGAACCACCGTCAAAATCGATGCCGTAATTCAGTCCCATCGTGAAATACAAACCAAGCGCGGCAACACAGGCAACAGCGGAAATGGCACCGGTGATACCGCTCAGCTTCATAAAACTGATTTTAGTATTGGTCGGCACCAGCTTAAGCAGACGCGCAGGAATGGTTGTCGGTTTGGACTGACGTACCCAAAGCGAGATCAGCAAACGTGAGAAGGTGTAAGTCGTGAACAAAGTTGTCACTACGCCGATCGTCACGATGATCGCAAATTCATGCAGCGGGCCGCTACCGAACATCAGCAGTACCAAAGCTGCAATCAATGTGGTCAAATTCGCATCGATCACACAGGCACGGGCGCGTGCAAAACCGGATTCAATAGCCTGCACAACGGAATAGCCATTGCGCCGGTCTTCACGGATTTTCTCAAACAGCAGGATATTGCTATCAACCGCCATGCCAATAGTCAGCACC
Source organism: Hyphomicrobiales bacterium (assembly GCA_900470735.1). Taxonomy (GTDB): domain Bacteria; phylum Pseudomonadota; class Alphaproteobacteria; order Rhizobiales; family Rhizobiaceae; genus Pseudochrobactrum. The sequence goes on from UCCC01000002.1 coordinate 249,352, forward strand.
AGACCGGCAATGGTTGCCAAGCCTACAGCAACACCGAAGAACGACACCACCGCTACAACCAGCATCACATTAACGCCGAGTGCAATCACAGAAATCACACCAAGCAGGCCATAGGACAGCACCATAAACAGCGCAACGACGATCAGCGCGCTCAATGCGGTGATCAACCCATAGCTTGTATAATTCTGGCCAAGTGCCGAGGCAATGCTGCGCTCTTCCAGCACTTCAACCGGCGCAGCCAGCGGACCGGAACGCATAACAACGCCGAGATTGCTCAATGTTTCCAGATCAAAATCACCGGTAATCTGCAAATCACCGCTTGTAATCGCCTCGCGGATACGCGGAGCAGAAACAATCTGATTATCAATAATGACCGCCAGTACTGCACCCGCATTATTGCCGGTAAAATCTGCCAGCTTTTTTGTAGCAGCTTCGGTCAGTGAAATCGTAATCACCGAATCCTGATCACTGTTCACACCGACTTCGGCATCTGCAATATCCGCACCCGTCAGAATAGGTGCTTTTTTTACGATATAACCAACCGGTGGTTCATCGAAGGAATAGATAATCTCTGAATCCTGCGGCACCAGCCCTTCAGCCAGCGGATCCGGCGTCGTGATTTCTTTCGCCTGACGGAAGTTAATCTCACCGGTCAGGCTCAAAAGATCCTTCACCAGCTGAGCATCATAGACCTCCGGCACTTCTGCGCGAATCTGATTTTTATTCTGCACAGTGATGCGGGCATTATCATAGCCCAGCTCTGTCAGACGATCAGTCATGACCGCTGCGGTTTTATCCAGATTTTCAGCAGTCACTTTCGGTGATGCCAGCACCACACGCGTACCGCCTGTCAGATCAAGACCAGTGATGATCTGTCCTTTTGGGAAACCGGCAGGCAAGCTGGATAATTGCTGTGCGGAGAAGAAATTCGGCAAAGCAAAGATAAAACCGGCCAGTACGACCAGCCAGATCAGAACCGATTTCCAGCGCGGGAAATAGAGCATCGGTAATCCATCCGTCAAAATTTATGCTGTTTCGCATCAAGGTTGCGCAACAGTCGGGATCAGAAATTACAGCAATGTTATGAGAACAACCGTTGAATAAAATACGGAAAATCCTGCCCACACCACCTCTTTGGTTAACCTTATACGTGATTCGTAAGAATCTCAGCAGGTACGCGGGCTTAAGCAGATAATTTTAAAAAATATGATGCCGCTTTGCAGCACAAAACAGGATTATAAAAATGTAAAAAGCGCGGATAAACCGCGCTTTTCAAACCAATCAGCAAAAATGCTTACTTGTTTTTATTGTCAGCAACCGGTTCGCCACGAGTGCGAACATCACCGATTGTCGAACGCAGAACGCGGATTTTAACGCCGTCAGCAATTTCTGCTTCCAGTTCGTTATCATCAATCACTTTGGTTACTTTAGCGAGAATGCCGCCACCAGTAACGATTGTATCGTTGCGGCGGATATTAGTGAGCATTTCTGCGCGCTTTTTCATCTGAGTACGCTGAGGGCGGATAATCAGGAAATACATAACCACAAAAATAAGAATGAAAGGCAGAATGCTCATCAGCATATCAGGGCCGAAAGCACCGCCACCGGCGGCCTGAGCATAAGCAGGGGTAACAAACATGAAAGTGACTCCTCGTCAAACTGAAAACTGTCTGATGTTTCTCGACTGCAGAATTCCTTAAACCGGTGTCGGGTTAGGGAATTATGTAGTCAAAGCCCCGTATTTCAGCGGCTGACATCAAATTTGTTCACTGCGCATTACAACGGTTATACGCCGTTATGCAACCATAGATGCAAATTCCTGAACCACTTTACCAGTCCGGCCAGCATTTTTTTCATCGCGGCCACTGCTCAGACAGAAATTATATTATTTTTGCACAACCGTACCCGTGGGTACTATTCAAAGAAAATAATCTTGCTACAGTTGCATCGTCCGTAACGGACAAATCTCTTTGGGAACAGATTCAAACAATCCGGCAAAAGCTGCGAAAGCAAAACGACAGCATTTTGCCTAAAGATCCGAGCATTCTTGCATCCTGCCGCCCTCACCCGACAGAATACAAGAATGCTCCGGATAGAAAATACAGGCATAAGAATGAACACGACCGAGCAAATACTGAGCGCAAAACTGGATCAGCTGCTGGCTGTATTGGAGCGTATGGCACCGCCATCACCAAAACCGCTGCAGGCTGACCAAGCTGACACTTTTGTCTGGGAGCCATCCCGTCTGGAACTGTCACCGGTGCATAAGGTCAACCGCGTTGATCTGGGGCTTATTCATGGTGTTGACCATGTCCGCGATCAGCTGGTTGAAAATACTGAGCGCTTTGCCCGGGGCCTGCCTGCCAATAATGTGCTGCTCTGGGGCGCACGCGGCATGGGCAAATCCTCGCTAGTGAAGGCCGCACAGGCATCTGTCAACAAAACCGCATCCAAACCACTGAAACTCGTTGAAATTCACCGTGAGGATATCGACAGCCTGCCCGCATTGATGAACCTCATCAAAGATAGCGACTATCGCTTCATTCTGTTCTGCGATGACCTGTCCTTTGACCATGACGACACATCCTACAAGTCGCTCAAAGCAGCACTTGAAGGCGGTGTTGAAGGCCGTCCGGAAAATGTGATCTTTTATGCGACATCCAACCGCCGCCATCTGATGCCACGCGACATGATTGATAATGAGCGCTCCAGCGCGATCAATCCTTCTGAAGCGACGGAAGAAAAAGTCTCCCTCTCCGATCGTTTCGGCCTGTGGCTCGGCTTCCATAAATGTAATCAGGATGATTATCTGGCCATGGTCGACGGCTATGCCGCGCATTACAACTTCAACTATCCCGTTGAACAGCTTCATGCAGAAGCACTGGAATGGTCGACCACACGCGGCAACCGTTCAGGCCGCGTTGCCTGGCAATATGTGCAGGATCTGGCCGGCAGGCTCGGTATTTCTCTCAAAGCATAATCAAAAAAAGCCCGCTGCATCATACAGCGGGCTTTTTTTTATTAACTTGTAATATTTTCTGAAAATCAGGTTTCCAGATATTTCGACGGATTAACCGGCGTTGAATTCTTACGCACTTCGAAATGCAGCTTCGGCGATTTGGCATTACCACTCATACCCGAGCGGGCAATTTCTTCACCGCGACGAACCTTCTGTCCGCGAGCAACATTAATCTTGCTGTTATGGCCATAGACCGTAACCAGACCGTTTTCATGGCGCACCAGAACTGTCTGACCGAATTCTTTCAGACCATCACCGGCATAGATAACCACGCCGTTTTCAGCTGCTTTAACCGCTGTGCCTTCAGGTACCATAATGTCGATACCATCATTCACAACACCACCGTCACGCTGACCAAAGCTGGTCAGAACCTTACCGCGTACCGGCCAGCGCATCTGCGAAATACCGGTTGCGGATGGTGCCATAGCCACATCCTGCTCGGCTTCTTCGATCACCTTATTGCTGGCCTGTGGCGGTGTATAAGGCTTCACACTACCATCCGGCACCTGTTTAGCAGCAGCCGGAGGTGTCGATGCGGTTTTAACAGTAGTGTCCACGGCAGCCTGTACCGGCTTCGCCACAGCAGCAACCTGTGTTGCAGCAGCCGCAGCAGAAGCAGGAATAACCAGTGACTGGCCAACACGAATCGTGCCGTCAGACATACCATTGGCCTGCTTGAGAGCCGCAGCTGTCACACCATTACGCTGAGCAATCGCATGAAGCGTATCGCCACTCTGTACGGTGTAACCACCCGTCGCAGAAGCAACGGCATTATTCACTTTATTGGTCGCAGCCTGTTTGGCATCAGCCACAGCCTGTGTACCGTTTGATTTCAGCTGACCAAGGGTCTGGGCACCGCTGTTGGTTGCCGCTGCAACCATGGCACCACCGGCAGCTTTCACGCCCGGAACTGTCAGAGACTGACCTGCCCGAAGCATATTCGGATCAGTAATATTATTGGCAGCCATCAGATCGTTCGGCGATACATTCAGACGACGTGCAACGCCGTAGAGTGTTTCACCCGGCTGCACCATCGCGCTATTTGCAGAAGCAGCGACCGCATTGGTCATATTGCTGCCTGCCATAGCAACCTGCTGCGAAGCCTGATCACGCACGGACTGAACCGTGTTCTGCACATTATTCTGTGCAGCAGCCATTGGTGCCGCTGCCCCTACCGGCGGCAAATCATTACGCTGCACATTGCCCGAGGCAATACGCTGCGTGGCAGGTGCAACCGGATAATTACCCGCATTGTTATTCTGCTGATAAGACTGATTCTGTGACTGCATAACCGCACGCTGATTATTCGTCGATCCAGTCGTAAGGCCATCCGTAAAGCGTGTCATATCTCCGCTACAGCCAGCAACCAATCCCGCAAGCAGGATGACCGCGCTATGACGCAGAAGACGCTCGGACGTATGATGCAAAACAGTTTTACGCATATTCAACCCGTCCATACCCGAAACTCTAAGTAGACTTATTAAAGCGCGTTAATGTTACTCGCTGGTTAAGATTGCTGTAAAAAAATTAAAAGATTCATCAAACAGATACCATATCCGCTAAATCAGGCATGTTTCATGGATAACGTCACGCAATAATGACGTCATTCCGCCCTGAAAATATGGCGTTACAATGTTTTTGATTAATATCAGGATGATTTCAGAGAAAAGCAGCTGGGCCTTCGATAAAAGGCTGATAACGCACTGTCATCAGATCTTCCCGCTCGAAACGGCTGCCAACCTTGGCCATACGGCACATTACCTGCTGGCCGTCGCCCTGCCCGACCGGCGCAATCAGCACGCCATGGGTTGCTAAAAGGTCAAGATATTGCCGTGGCATCGCCTCTGAGGACAACCAGACGATAATGCGGTCATAAGGGCCGCCAGCTGTAGCATTGCGGCCATCTGCATGTTTACAAACGACATTTTCAATCTGATGTGCCTGAAACTGATTACGCGCTGCCTCAGCCAGTGTCTTATAACGTTCAATCGTTGTCACACGGGCGGCAAGCCGCGCCATCACTGCTGCGGTAAAACCGGAACCGGTGCCGATTTCCAGCACCCGATGCCCCGGCTCAATAGCTAAGGCAGATAAAAATCTCGCCTGATCATCAAGCCCTTCAATTGATTCGCCGCAAGGCAAAGGCAGAACACGGTTGCTATAGGCAAAATCCTGATAGGCTGAATTGAGAAAATGCTGACGGGGTGTGGCTTCAATAGCCGCAAACAAACGCTGATCATGCAGACCACGACTGCGCATACGCAGCACAAAAGAAGCAAAGCCCTCTTTGCTGCTCATGCGATATTGTCCCGTATTTGCCTGCATATGAATATTCATGCCTCTAGCTCTGACCCGCAATTTCCATCATTAGAGCGCCGTGTGCCAGACTTGGCACACAAAGGTCGCTCTAACACTTTAAAATTAGAGCATAATTTCACCTTAAACTGATTCAAGTTTAAGAAATTATGCTCTAAGCGGCATCATCGTTCAAAATTGTAAATTCAGAGATAATTTGCAGCAATAAAAAATGCCGGAGATTTGAACCTCCGGCATTTTCTTATTTCAGACCTGAATATCAGGCTTTTTCAATACGGGTCATGCCGCCCATATAAGGCACCAGAACCTCAGGAATGGTGATGCTGCCATCTTCTTCCTGATAGTTTTCCATCACTGCAATCAGCGCACGGCCGACAGCAACACCGGAGCCGTTGAGCGTATGCACAAAACGGGTCGCTTTTTCACCGGCAGCGCGGTAGCGCGTATTCATGCGGCGTCCCTGAAAATCACCGCAAACCGAGCAGCTGGAAATTTCACGGAATGTATTCTGACCCGGCAACCATACTTCAATATCGTAGGTTTTCTGTGCGCCAAAGCCCATATCACCGGTGCAAAGTGTAACGGTGCGGAATGGCAGACCAAGACGCTTCAGAACTTCTTCAGCGCAACCGGTCATACGTTCCAGCTCGGCTTCCGAGGTTTCAGCATCGGTAACCGATACTATTTCCACTTTCCAGAACTGGTGTTGACGCAGCATACCGCGTGTATCACGACCGGCAGAACCGGCTTCCGAGCGGAAGCAGGGTGTCAGAGCAGTCACACGCATCGGCAATTCAGCCGTATCCACGATCTCACCATTCACGAGGTTGGTGAGCGGCACTTCTGCGGTCGGGATCAGCCAGCGGCCATCGGTTGTGCGGAACAGGTCTTCCGAGAACTTCGGCAACTGACCTGTGCCATAAACCGCATCATCACGCACCATCAGCGGTACCATGGTTTCAGAATAACCATGTTCTGTGGTGTGCAGATCCAGCATGAACTGACCAAGAGCGCGTTCCAGACGCGCCAACGCACCTTTAAGCACAGTGAAGCGCGAACCGGACATGCGTGTTGCCCGTTCAAAATCCATCAGACCCAGCGCTTCGCCCAGCTCAAAATGTTCTTTCGGCTCAAAGCCATAATTGCGGATATTGCCGACACGGCGTGTCTCGACATTATCATTCTCGTCCTTGCCGACAGGAACACTGTCATAAGGCACATTCGGCAGCCCCGAGAGAACATCATTCAGCGCTTTGTCGAGACGACGTTCTTCTTCTTCTGCTTCCGTGAGGAAGGTTTTCAACTCGGCAACTTCCGCCTTAAGACGATCAGCCGTTGCCATATCTTTTTCGCCCATTGCCTTACCGATCTCTTTCGAGGCGGCGTTGCGGCGCTCCTGCGCTTCCTGCACCTTGGCAATATGCTGACGGCGAGCTTCATCCAGCGCCAACACATCGGAGGACACAGCAGAGGCTCCGCGCTTGTTAAGGGCAGCATCAAGAGCTTCAGGGTTTTCGCGTATCCATTTAATGTCCAGCATTGGAAGTACCGTTATTTTTAGGTTTCAATTTACCGCAATCACCATGCGCGATTACGGCACCATCTTATATCACAACCACAGTAAAATTTACGCGCAGCGTGATGCGTGAAAAGGCAGCACTTATGCTGCCTTTAATCTTTGATTATTAGATCAGAAAATCAGGAAGATTTCTGCTCACTGTCATCTTCGGGCGTCAGACTATTGCGAATTTCCGCCTGTGTGCGTTTTTTCTCAATCATCTGTGCCAGCCAGATCGAAATTTCGTAGAGCAGGATCGCCGGTATAGCAAGACCGATCTGGCTCGCCGGATCCGGCGGGGTCAGTACGGCTGCCACAACAAAGGCAATCACAATCGCATATTTGCGTTTATCCCGCAGTCCCTGCGCTGTTACCAGTCCGACCTTTGCCATCAGCGATGTGACGACCGGCAGCTGAAACACCAAACCGAAAGCGAAAATCAGCGTCATAATCAGGCTGAGATATTCCGAAACCTTCGGCAACAGCGAAATCTGCACTTCACCATCGACACCGGTTTGCTGCATGGCAAGGAAGAACCACATCACCATCGGCGTGAAGAAGAAATAAACCAGTGCGCCACCAAGCAAAAACAGCAGCGGGGAAGCGATCAGGAATGGCAGAAACGCCATGCGCTCATGCTTATAAAGACCAGGCGCCACAAACTTGTAAATCTGTGAGGCGATCATCGGGAAGGCAAGAACCAGACCGCCGAACATCGCCACCTTCACCTGCGTGAAAAAGAATTCCTGCGGTGCGGTATAGATCAATGCGGCTTTGCTGCGATCCATCCCTGCCCAGTCCAGCGCCCATTGATAAGGCAGAACCAGCATATTGAAGAGATGTTTAGCGAAAGCAAAACACAATATAAAAGCCAGAAAAAACGCTACAATCGACCAGATCAGGCGACGGCGCAGCTCAATCAGATGCTCAAGCAATGGCGCAGAGCTCTGGTCTATTTCATCCTGATCACTGCTCACTGTTCAGTTCCTGTCTTTTTTGTCGTTTTCGCAGCGGGCTTGGCACGCGGCGTTGCAGCTTGTTTAGACGCTGCTTTTTTAGGTTCTGCAGGCTTTGCCACAGCAGTTTTCTTAGGCGCAGGCTTCACCGCAGGTTTTTCTGCCGGCTCACTTACTGCCTTTTTCACTCTCGGCTTGGTTGCTTTTTTCACCGGCTCTGCTGCCACGGGTGCAGCAGCAGCTTTTGTAGCTGCCGGTTGCTTCACAGGAGCAGCTTTAGCCTCTTCTTCTTTCATTTCTGAAAGATCGAGCGGGCTGTCCATCGGAACCGCAGGCGTTTCATCCGGCTTCGGCGATGCATTATTCAGGCTGTTGCGCAGGTCATCACCGGCAGTACGTACCGGCTCAAAAATATCCGTTACGGTTTTACGCGGATCATATTGCTTGACGCCGTCAATGGTCTTCTTGACCTCATCCAGCTCTGCTTCGCGCATGGCTTCATCGAAATGCGTACGAAATTCGCTTGCCGTAGCGCGCAATTTCGCTGTGGCCTTGCCAAAGGCACGCAACATTTTCGGAAGATCTTTTGGGCCGACAACAACGATCATCACAACCGCAATTACCAGAAGCTCCGACCAGCCTATATCTAACATCGGCGTTCCATTTCATCACCTGTCCGCCTTTAGCCAAAGCTCAGCTCTGAACTTTGGCTAAAAATCAATTGCACCGCTTTGCGGCTCAATCCGGCAGAATGATCCGTAATTACGATTTAGTCGTTTTTTTAGTCGGTTTGACCTGTTCACCGGTCTCATTGTCGATGGTCTTGGAAGAAGCAACATCGGTTTCTTCAGGCTCATTCATGCCCTGTTTGAAGTTTTTGATGCCCTTGGCCACATCACCCATCAGTTCAGGGATTTTACCACGGCCAAACAGCAGCAGCACAACCGCCAGAACAATAAGCCAGTGCCAGATCGAAAAACTACCCATCTCATATCCCCTAAATGCTCTCTCGGATCATTAACACCGGAGCAGGATTATCCAAATTCAGTCTCTATTTAAGCGCAAATACAGCATTGTTCAAACAGAACCGGCAAAATTTCTCTTTGTTCTACAGCATAGTTACAAAAATAAGTACCCGACATGCGCAGAAACAACCAGAAGATGCCTTATTCCGGCCTGTCCGCACCATAAATGCCGCCGCTGCATAAAAGTTTTGAAGCACAGAATTATGACGATTTTAACGGATTTTACGCGTTTACAGCGGTTCCAGTTA
>UCCC01000003.1:0-217484 GCA_900470735.1 Hyphomicrobiales bacterium
CTACGCGCTCTTGCAATCTCGTAAAGACACATGGTCTTTTGTCGGAGCACCTCGGTAATGCTCAGCAAGTGGGGCGATACATAAGGGGCGATGTTGGTATGGTCAACACCTGCAACCGATATTTTTTGCTGAAAATGCCGTTTTTTTATATTTTCCCCAAAACTTCACGGCAAGTAGCCCTGAATGCATGTGGAAAGGTCGCTTTATTACGCAGTAAATGATGCAATTAGGGATAAAAAGAATTGTTTTGATCGGGCAATCAGAAAATCGATTCTTTCAAGTCCTTGTTTTTATACCGATGATTCTAACAAGAAGGTATTTGGCTCAACGCGCAGAGGCGACAGGCTGCATATATCTATCGCGGCGGTTTACCGTTATAAGAGCCTCACTTGATAGTGCTTACAGATACTGGATGGTTATAATCCGGCTTAAGCAGAGTTTAAGCTACGGGTTCTACCGGCAGAATTACAGCAGCATGACAGGATAAGAATATGGCAGTTGATATTTCCATTCTCACGGCTTTAGGCGCGGGTGCGCTGTCTTTCCTGTCTCCCTGCGTGCTGCCTTTGGTGCCGCCTTATCTTTGTTATATGGCGGGCGTGAGTGTGGATGATTTCCGCAATGATAAAGAATCGCCGGAAGCCATGCGTAATCGCATCCGGCTTTTGACGACGGCTTTTACATTCGTTCTCGGCTTTACGACTGTTTTCGTGGCGCTTGGGGCAGGCGCTACCTCTATTGGTCACTTCCTGCGCCAGTGGCAGCAGGAGATGGCCATTGCCGCCGGTCTGATCATTATTCTTATGGGCTTGAATTTCCTCGGACTTATCCGCATTCCGTTTTTGTCGCGAGAAGCACGTTTTCAGGCCAATTCCGCGCCGGCGACACCTCTTGGTGCTTATGTCATGGGGCTGGCTTTCGCATTCGGCTGGACACCTTGTATCGGGCCGGTGCTGGGGCCAATTCTGTCCATGGCGAGTGTGCAGGCTTCCGTTGCTGACGGTGTGTTCTTGCTTTTCGTCTATTCAATGGGCTTAGGTATTCCGTTTATGTTGGCCGCGCTGTTCTCCGGTCGCTTCATGCGCTTTCTGGCGCGCTTCCGTATGCATATGGGCAAGGTCGAGAAGGTTATGGGCGTTCTGCTGGTGCTGGCAGGTATCCTGTTCCTGACCGGCGGTATGCAGGCCTTTGCCTATTGGCTGCTTGAGACATTCCCGATACTTGGTAAAATCGGATAATCACAGATCATGCCGGTCATTTTATAAAAGTGACCGGCATTTTGTGATTCAGCACTAAAACCTGTTTAAAAACGAGTTTATGCACTGATTCATGCAAAACTACCGCGCTTGCCTTGTTTTAGAGCGCCGTGTGCCATACTTGGCACGCAAAACTCGCTCTAACACTTTAAAATGAGAGCATAATTTCATCTTAAACAGATCCAAGTTTAAGGAATTATGCTCTAGGTAAATGAATCTATACGTTTCGCCTTTAAAGTGGTTCTGATAAATCAGACCTCTCTGCCAGTTATGAAACACGGAATTAATATGGCTTCCAGATCCTGCCTGACCATCATCCTCGCTGCCGGTGAGGGTACCCGCATGAAATCTTCCATGTCCAAAGTCTTGCATGAGATTGCCGGTCTTCCGCTTGTCGGCCATGTGGTTAAGGCTGTGCAGGGCGCAGGTGCCCCTCATGAGGAAAGCAGCGATTTGGCTGTTGTGGTTGGTCGCGGCGCAGCGGATGTACAAAAAGCTGTCGGCAAAATCAGCGATACAGCGCGTTTCTATGAGCAGACCGAGCGTCTGGGTACAGCGCACGCAGTGCTTGCTGCCCGCGAAGCGCTGGCCGAAGCGCATGATGATGTGCTGGTGGTTTTCGGCGATACACCGCTGATCGAAGAAACATCACTGCGCGCTGCCCGTGGCAAGCTGGCCGAGGGCGCGGATATTGTGGTGATGGGCTTCCGGCCGGAAAACCCGACAGGCTATGGTCGCCTGATTGAGCAGGACGGCAAACTGGTAGCGATTGTCGAAGAAAAAGATGCGACAGACGAGCAGCGCAAAATCACCTTCTGTAATGGCGGCTTGATGGCGCTGAGCGGCAAATATGCCCTGCAGCTGATTTCTGCTGTCAAAAATGATAATTCCAAAGGCGAGTATTATCTCACCGATGTGGTGAAGCTGGCACATGCGCAAGGGCTGAATGTTATTGCCATTGATGTACCGGTTGAGAATGTTATCGGCATTAATAATCGTGCTGAACTGGCAGAGGCTGAAGCGCTATGGCAGGCACGCAAGCGCCGTGATGTTATGTTCTCCGGTGTGACACTGATTGCTCCGGAAACAGTGTTCTTCGCCCATGATACGTTGATTGAAGCGGATGTGCTGATTGAGCCGAATGTTTTCTTCGGTACCAAAGTGACCGTTGAAAGCGGTGCGGTGATTCACGCATTTTCGCATATTGAAGGGGCGCATATTGGCGCCAATACCAGCGTCGGGCCATTTGCGCGTCTGCGTCCGGGGGCAAAACTGGCCGAAAAGGCCAAGGTCGGCAATTTCTGCGAAGTCAAAAACGCAGATATCGGCGCCGGTGCCAAGGTCAATCATCTGTCCTATATCGGTGATGCAACCGTGGGCGCTGATACCAATATCGGTGCCGGTGTGATCACCTGCAATTATGACGGCTATAATAAGTTTAAAACCACAATCGGCAGCAATGCCTTTGTTGGTTCTAACTCCGCCCTGATTGCGCCATTGACCATTGGTAATGGCGTTTATGTGGCTTCCGGCAGTGTGATTACAGATGAAGTGCCTGAAAATGCACTGGCTCTGGGACGTGCCCGTCAGGTGAATAAAGAAGGCCGCGCAGAAATTTTACGCGAAAAATACAAGGCCATTAAGGCAAGCAAAAACAAATAATTATCATAAAATCATCATTATTAGATTTAATATGATGATGGAGTTTGTACGGGCATTGCTTTGAATGGCAGGCCAGAGTGCAAAGACGCAACAGGAACAGACAGAATGTGCGGAATTATTGGTATTGTCGGCAATCAGCCGGTTGCTATGCGGCTTGTGGATGCGCTGAAGCGTCTGGAATATCGCGGTTATGATTCAGCCGGTATTGCCACTCTGGTGGACAATCAGATTGCGCGCAGCCGTGCCGAGGGCAAGCTGGTTAATCTGGAAAACCGTCTGGCAGCAGAGCCGCTGAGCGGCACAATCGGTATCGGCCACACACGCTGGGCAACCCATGGTGCGCCGACAGAGCGTAATGCTCACCCGCATGCGACTGAACAGGTTGCCATTGTTCATAATGGTATCATTGAAAACTTTGCCGAACTGCGCACGGAGTTGGAAGCCGAGGGCGTAAAGTTCCAGAGCGATACGGATACTGAAACCGTGGCGCAGCTGGTCGCCCGCAATATCCGTTCCGGTGATGCACCGGTTGAAGCCGTGCGTAAAGTGCTTGGCCGCCTGCGCGGTGCTTTTGCACTGGCTTTCCTGTTTACCGGTGAAAATGAAATGCTGGTTGCTGCGCGCCGCGGTTCACCACTGGCTATCGGCTATGGTGAAGGCGAAATGTTCCTCGGCTCCGATGCTATTGCACTGGCACCGTTCACCGATAAAATCAGCTATCTGGAAGATGGTGACTGGGCAGTTCTGACCCGTGACAGCGTAACTGTTTATGATGAGGGTAATCATCCGGTCACCCGTGTTGTGCAGCAGTCCTCCGGCGCTGCCTATGTTGTCAATAAAGGCAATTACCGCCATTTCATGGAAAAAGAAGTCTATGAACAGCCGGAAGTGATTTCCCGCACACTGGCGCATTATCTGGATTTCTCATCCTCGTCGATCCGCACCGATGTTAATAGTATCGACTGGTCAAAGATCAATCGCATGGCAATGTCTGCCTGCGGCACGGCTTATTATGCTGCAACTATCGGCAAATACTGGATGGAACGCTATGCGCGTCTGCCGGTTGAAATCGATATTGCATCGGAGTTCCGCTATCGCGAAATGCCGCTTTCAACCGATACGCTTGCATTGTTTGTCTCGCAGTCCGGTGAAACCGCCGATACGCTGGCCTCGCTACGTTATTGCCGCTCACAGGGGCTGCCGATTGCCGCCGTGGTCAATGTGCGCGAATCTACCATTGCCCGTGAATCAGACATTGTTCTGCCTACACTGGCTGGCCCTGAAATCGGTGTGGCATCGACCAAGGCTTTCACCTGTCAGCTTTCGGTTCTGGCTTCACTGGCGCTGTCTGCTGCCAAGGCGCGTGGCACAATCACACCTGCTGAAGAGAAGGAGCTGGTTGATCAGCTCGGCAATCTCTCCGGTGTGCTGCATGAAGCGCTCAAACTGGCACCAAAGGTCGAGGCCATCTGCCGCGATCTGATGAATGTCAAAGATGTGCTTTATCTCGGTCGCGGTACTTCCTATCCGCTGGCTCTTGAAGGTGCGCTCAAGCTCAAGGAAATCTCCTATATTCACGCAGAAGGCTATGCAGCCGGTGAGCTGAAGCACGGACCGATTGCCCTGATTGATGAAACCATGCCGGTGATTGTGATTGCACCATTCGATCGCCTCTATGAAAAGACCGTGTCGAACATGCAGGAAGTGGCAGCCCGTGGCGGTCGTATCATCCTGATCACGGACAAAGAAGGTGCAAAGCACGCTAATGTGGATGCCCATTCCGTGCTGATTATGCCGGATGTGCCGGAATTCATTTCGCCTCTGGTTTATGCGCTGCCGATCCAGATGCTGGCTTATTATACTGCTGTCTTCATGGGGACAGACGTGGATCAGCCGCGCAATCTGGCGAAATCCGTGACTGTTGAATAAGCTTTCAGCAATTTGTTTTTTCAAAGCCCGCTTGTCTCAGATAAGCGGGCTTTTTATTTATAGATCATAAGCAAGGGGGAGAGTGGTTATGCTGGTACAGCAAGGCAGGTTGGCAATACGTGATTTGCAGAAAAGCGATGCGCCGGTGATGCTGCGCTGGCTGCAGGATGAACGTGTGCTGGAATTTTATGAAGGACGCGACAAGCACTTCGATCTGCAATCCATCATCGAAATTTTTATTGAAGATCAGGGGGAAACCACACCGTGTCTGGTGTGGCTGGATAATAAGCCGCTGGGCTATGTGCAGTTCTACCCGCTGGATAGCGAAGATAAGCAGGCACTGGAATTACCTGTTGAAGATATAATCTACGGGCTGGATCAGTTTATCGGCGAGCCGGATTTCTGGGGGCTGGGACTTGGCACGCAGCTTGTTTTACTGGTGCGGGATTATCTCATAACAGAAAAGGCCGCACATCGCCTTGTTCTCGACCCGCAAAGCCGCAACTCACGCGCAATTGCCTGTTATGAGAAATGCGGCTTTGAAAAACTCCGCTTGCTGCCCGCCCATGAAATGCATGAAGGGCAGCTGCAAGATTGCTGGCTGATGCAGTATCATCCCGCGCGTAGCAGTCTGATTGCCTCGTCACGGCCGAAAATATAAAGCAGCAGACGAAGCGCCTGACCGCGCTCAGATTGCAGATCAATATCGCGCTCCAGCATCAGCCGAGCATCTTTGCGGGCGATCTCCAAAAGATCAGTATGCGCTTCCATAGAGGCGAGTTTAAAGCCCGGCGTGCCGGACTGACGGGTGCCGAGAAGCTCGCCTTCACCGCGCAGTTTCAGGTCTTCTTCGGCGATGCGGAAGCCGTCTTCCGTTTCGCGCATCACTTGCAAACGTGCCTTGGCAATCTCACCCAGAGGGCCTTTATAGAGCAGCAGGCAAGTGGATGGCTTATCACCACGCCCGACACGACCGCGTAGCTGATGCAATTGCGACAGGCCGAAGCGCTCGGCATGTTCGATCACAATCACTGTGGCATCCGGCACATCGACACCAACTTCAATAACGGTGGTAGCAATCAGCAGGCGGGTATCACCGCGCTTGAAGGCCAGCATGGCATCGTCTTTTTCCTGTCCGGTCATGCGACCATGAATGAGGCCAAGCTTGTCACCAAACACCGGTAGAAATGACTGAAAGCGTTCTTCGGCAGAGGTAAGCTCAACATGTTCTGATTCTTCCACCAGCGGGCAGATCCAGTAGATTTTCTGTCCCTCGGAGATAGCCTTGCGCATTCGGTCAACAATTTCACTCAACCGCTCACTTGGCACAATTGCTGTGGTGATTGGCTGGCGGCCTGCCGGTTTTTCTGTGAGCTTGGAAACATCCATATCGCCAAAGGCGGTCAGAACCAGCGTGCGCGGGATCGGCGTTGCAGTCATCACCAGCATATCCGGCGCAGTGCCCTTGGCCGTCAGCTGCAGGCGCTGATGCACACCGAACCTGTGCTGCTCATCAATGATGACAAACACCAGATCATGATATTCAACTTTATCCTGAAACAGCGCATGAGTGCCGATAATGATATGGATAGTACCATCAGCCAGCTCGTCGAGAATGCGCTGGCGCTCTTTGCCTTTTTCACGCCCCGTCAGCAAAGCAGCTTTCAATCCGGCTTTTTCAGCCAGCGGCGCAATGGTTGCAAAATGCTGTCGCGCCAGCACTTCTGTCGGTGCCATCAAGGCGGATTGTCCGCCCGATTCTGCCGCATGAGCCATAGACAACAGACCGACCACGGTTTTACCGGCACCGACGTCACCTTGCAGCAGACGCAGCATGCGCTCCGGTTGCTTGAGGTCGCCGATAATGTCTTTAACCGCCTGTTCCTGACCTTTCGTCAGGCTATAGGGCAGGTTGGCCAATATTTGCGCGGTGATTTTGCCTGTGCCATTGAGCGGGCGACCGGAGAGACGCTTGGTCTTGGCGCGCACCAGTGCCAGTGCCATTTGTCCGGCGAGAAATTCATCATAGGCGAGGCGGCGGCGTGAAGGGCTGTCCTGCGCAATATCTTCCGGCTCTTCCGGCAGATGCAGATGATGCAGCGCTTGCGTGAAAGACGGAAAGCCCTCCCGCTGCATCAGCGTCTTGTCCTGCCATTCCGGCAGATCGGGAATGTGTGTCAGCGCATCGCGCATCGCGCGTGCCAGTGTTTTGGGTGAAAGACCGGCGGTCAGCGGATAGACGGGCTCGATCAATGGCAGATCATCGCTGCCGTCAATCGGCGCAATATGATCGGGATGCACCATTGAGGCGCGACCGTTGAACCATTCCACCTTGCCGGAGACGATAACCTTTTCGCCAAGCGGCAGGCTTTTTTCCAGCCACGGGCGCTGGGCACGAAAGAAAACCAGTGTTACTTCGCCTGTGTCATCATGAGCATAAATGCGGTGGGGCACGGAGCCGCGCATAAAGGCGCCCGATTTGGCAGTGGAGGGTGAGAACTGATATTCATCAACTGTCACTTCCAACGTGACCACGGCACCTTCCTGCGCAAAAGCTACACCCGGACGGTTGCGCCGGTCGATCACACTGTTCGGTGCCAGAAACAGCAATTGCCCCACACGCGGCTCAAGCATCGCCGCGCTTTCCGCGCCGAGCAGTTTCAGCAGCAAAGCAGAGACTTTAGGCCCGATACCGGTGAGGGTACGAACCGATGCAAACAGGGGATCAAGCAGACTTGGACGCATAAAAACTAACTTACCCGCTTCTTATTGACTTGCAAGGCTGACATCGCGTTCATCCCGCGTTATATGGCTGGTAATGTTATTGAATGCACAGATGTTAATCCGGAGAATGTTATGAGCACAGGCAGTAAATTATCGGGCACCGAAGCAGGCGCACAGCTGGATCCGCGTCGCCGCAAGCTGCTGTTCCGCTCGTGGCACCGTGGTATGAAAGAAATGGATCTGATCTTTGGTCAATATGCAGATCAGCATATTGCAACAATGGACGAAGATACTTTGAATGAATTTGAACGATTGCTCGAAGTGCTTGACCGCGATCTGTTCAAGTGGATTACCGGTGAAGACAAAACACCTGAGGCTTTTGACACGATTTTGTTCCGTGATCTTATTTTGTTCCGCGATAAAATCGACTATTGATTTTTCTCAATCAGAAGCTCGAGTAATATAGCAGAGACATCCTATGCCCGTATTTTCCAAACTTGGTCTGAAACCGGTTCTCGTCAATCATGTATTGATTGATGGTGTCGCCGATGGTTATGAAGCCTTTGTGCTGGCCAAGATTTTGGAGGAGGCGGGTGATAAGGGGCCTGTCCTGTTTATCGCACGCGACGGGCAGCGCGTGGCCGATATTGAGCAGGTGATCGGCTTTATCATGCCGGAACTGCCGGTATTGCATATTCCGGCATGGGACTGTCTGCCCTATGACCGCGTTTCCCCAGGTGCAACAGTCTCTGCCAGACGTCTGAATGCGCTGAGCCAGTTGAGCGCTTTGCGGGAGCAGAAACATCCGGCGCTGATTATTGCCACAGCCAATGCGGTGTTGCAGAAACTACCGCCGCGCGCTGTGCTGGCTGAACAGAGTTTCTCCGCACGTCCGGGCAACCGCGTGAATATGGATGAACTGACCCAGCGCCTTGAGCGCAACGGCTTTGAGCGCGTGCCGACTGTGCGTGATGTCGGTGAATTTGCTGTTCGTGGTGGTATTCTTGATCTGTTCGTGCCGGGAGCAGAAGAACCGCTGCGTCTGGATTTCTTCGGCGATACGCTGGAGAGCATCCGCGCGTTTGATCCGGCTTCTCAGCGTACTACCGAGACACGCAAGGAGTTCACACTCCAGCCGATGAGCGAGATTACGCTCTCGCCGGATATGATCAGCCGCTTCCGTAAGAATTATATTGCTGCCTTTGGTGCGCCGTCACGCGATGATGCGCTTTATGCTACGATCTCGGAAGGTCGTCGCTTTGCCGGTATGGAGCACTGGCTGCCATTGTTCTATGACGAGATGGAAACGCTGTTCGATCATACAGGGCCAATGCCGGTTGTGTTCGATCATCTGGTGCCGGAAGCCATTGCTGAGCGTCACAAGCTCGTGCTTGATCATTATGATGCCCGCCAGAAGCAGGCAGAAGGCAAAGAAGCCGCAGATGCCATTCCTTATAAGCCGGTTGCACCAAGCCAGCTTTATATGTCGCTGCGCAAGGTGGAAGAGGCGGCAGAGGCCAATGGCAAGCGCTATGACCTCACACCATTTGAGGCACCGGAAGCCAGCGACCGGCATATTATTCATGCAGGTGCCCATAAAGGCCGCAGCTTTGCCGAGGAACGCGCTGCTAAAGACGTTAATCTGTTCGAGGCGGTAACCAAATATATCGCTGAACTTCGCGCAAGTGGCAAAAAGATCATGGTCGCCGCATGGACGGAAGGATCGCTTGACCGTCTGTTGCAGGTGCTGGACGAACATGGTCTGGAAAAGATCGAGACGGTTAAAGACCTGCGCACCGTCAAAGCCCTGTCGCGTGATAAGATCACTGCAACGGTGCTGGCGGTGGAAAGCGGTTTTGATGCCGGTGATCTGGTTGTGGTGGCCGAGCAGGATATTCTCGGTGATCGTCTGATCCGCCGTACAAAAAAACGCAAGCGCGATGCGGATTTTATCTCCGAGGCCGGTAGCCTGACCGCAGGCGATATCGTGGTGCATGTCGATCATGGTATCGGTAAATTTGTGGGTTTGCGCACAATCACTGCTGCCGGTGCGCCGCATGATTGCCTTGAACTCCATTATGCCGGTGACGACCGCCTGTTCCTGCCGGTTGAAAATATTGAACTGCTGTCACGCTATGGCTCGGAAGGCTCGTCCGCCGTTCTGGATAAGCTCGGCGGCGGGGCATGGCAAGCACGTAAAGCCAAGCTCAAGAAACAGTTGCTGGAAATGGCCGGACAGCTGATCCGTATTGCTGCGGAACGCGCAATGCGTGGTGCGCCGGTGCTGACCCCGCCGGAGGGTGTCTATGGGGAATTTGCCGCGCGTTTCCCTTATGATGAGACAGAAGACCAGCAACGCGCGATTGATGCTATTTTTGATGATCTTGGCGATGGCAAGCCGATGGATCGTCTGGTTTGCGGCGATGTTGGTTTTGGTAAAACCGAAGTCGCGCTGCGCGCGGCCTTTGTAGCAGCACTCAACGGCTATCAGGTGGCGGTTGTTGTGCCGACCACACTGCTGTCACGCCAGCATTTCAAAACCTTCTCCACGCGCTTTAATGGTCTGCCGATCAATGTCGCGCATGCTTCTCGTCTTGTCGGTGCCAAAGAACTGGCGCTGACCAAGAAGGGCGTTGAAGAAGGCACAGTGGATATTGTTGTCGGTACTCATGCGCTTCTCGGTAATTCGATCAAGTTCAAAAATCTCGGCCTGCTGATTATCGACGAAGAGCAGCATTTCGGTGTGAAGCACAAAGAACGCCTGAAAGACCTGAAATCCGATATTCATGTGCTGACACTCACGGCAACGCCGATCCCGCGCACCTTGCAATTGGCGCTTACAGGTGTTCGTGAATTGTCGCTGATTACCACACCGCCGGTTGACCGTATGGCGGTGCGTACCTTCATTTCGCCTTTTGACGCGCTGGTCATTCGTGAAACCCTGATGCGCGAGCGCTATCGTGGCGGCCAGAGCTTCTATGTCTGCCCGCGTATTTCCGACCTTGCGGAGATCAAAGAATTCCTCGACCAGCATGTACCGGAACTTAAAGTTGCTGTGGCCTTCGGGCAGATGCCTGCCGGTGAGCTGGAAGACATTATGAATGCCTTCTATGACGGGCAATATGATGTGCTGCTTTCCACAACCATCGTGGAATCCGGTCTGGATATTCCAACCGCAAATACCATGATTGTGCATCGTGCGGATATGTTTGGTCTGGCACAGCTCTATCAGCTTCGTGGTCGCGTTGGCCGTTCCAAGCAGCGTGCATTTGCGCTGTTCACGCTGCCTGCAGGCAAAACGCTGACGCAGACAGCCGAACGCCGCCTTAAAGTGCTGCAATCGCTGGATACACTGGGCGCTGGTTTCCAGCTTGCCAGCCACGATATGGATATTCGCGGTGCGGGTAACCTGCTGGGTGATGAGCAGTCCGGTCATATCAAGGAAGTCGGTTTCGAGCTGTATCAGCAGATGCTGGAAGAGGCCGTTGCTGAGCTGAAATCCGAAGGCCCTGTGGTGGATAGCCATTGGTCGCCACAAATTGCGGTTGGCACGGCGGTGATGATACCGGAAACTTATGTGCCTGATTTGCAATTGCGTCTGGGGCTTTATCGCCGTCTGGCCGATCTGGAAACAACGCAGGAAATTGACGGTTTTGGTGCCGAACTGATCGACCGTTTCGGTCCGCTGCCGGAAGAAGTGCAGCACCTGCTCAAGATCGTGTTTATCAAGGCGCTGTGCCGCAAGGCCAATGTTGAGAAACTGGATGCAGGACCGAAGGGGATTGTTATTCAGTTCCGTGAGAAGACCTTCCCGAATCCGGCAGGTCTGGTGCAGATGATTGCGGCACACGGCTCGCTGGCGAAGATCCGGCCGGATCAGAGTATTGTGTTTATCCGCGATTATCCGACGGCGGAAAAACGCCTGACCGGTTCAGCCGTAATCATGACGCAGTTGGCAAAAATCGCCGGAGAATAAGCAAAACAGGGGGAATAGAATGCAAAAACAGCTTGTTGAAACCAGACATGGCCGTCTTGAAGTCATGACAAGCGCAGGCAAGGGCGCACCGGTTTTGTTTATTCATGGCAATTCTGCCTGTAAGGAAGTGTTTCACAAGCAGTTTGAATCTTCTCTGGCACATGATTTCCGGCTGATCGCTTTTGACCTGCCGGGACATGGCGCTTCTGCTGATGCTGCCGAGCCGCAAAAGAGCTATACATTGCATGGTTATGCTCAGGCGGCAGCCGATGTGCTAAAGGCGCTGGATGTATCCTCAGCTGCCGTGTTCGGTTGGTCTTTGGGTGGGCATATCGGTCTGGAAATGATTGCGCAGCAGGTGCCGGTCAGCCGTCTGATGATTACCGGTACGCCGCCGTTTTCTAAAGACCCCGATGCGGTCGGTCGGGCTTTTGTACCAAGTGAAGCGCTGAAATATGGTGGCCAGCGTGATCTGGACGATGCGGAGGCACAATCCTATGCGCGCCATGTGGTGCATCCTGATAAGCCGACACCGGATTTTGTGGTGGATGCTGTACGCAGAACAGACGGGCTGACACGTCAGACAATGTTTGAGAATATTCTGGCTGATAATATCGCCGACCAGCAGCATATGGCTGAAAATTGCCCTGTACCGCTAGCTATTCTCAACGGTGCAGAAGATGCCTTTATCAATAATGCGCATATTGCATCGCTGAATTATAAGAACCTCTGGGAAGAGACGATTTTCCTGCTTCCACAGGTCGGCCATGCGGCTTTTCTGGAAAAGCCGCAGTTGTTTAACCGCATATTGGAACGCTTCCTGCGCGGCTAATCTTATGGTTTGCGCAGGCGCACAATCCATGCAATCGGCGTAATGCGTGTATCGGCAACAACGTCTTCTCTTGCGGCTAGCTCCTTCGAAGCCATTGGTTCAACACTGGCCTCGAGAATGAAACCTGCCGCGTTGATCATGCCGATCCATTCGCTCAATGTCCGGTGAAAACGCGGAATATTGAATGGTTTGGATTGTTCACGCTCTTCCTTAGGCAGGCTTGAGAACCACCAAGTCTCCACGTTGCCGTCGATATTGGCAAAATAATCTGCCACTTGTACCGCAACGGCTTTACCACTCTCATCACGAATATTCTTACGAAACGGCGGCACAAAGCACGGATGCAGAATGGTGAACTGGAAGAAGCCTTGCGGTTTGAGAATGCGGAACACTTCTTTCAGCACATCACCTTGTTGCGGCATATCCATCATTGACATAAAGGCGCTGGCAAAATCAAATTGTGCATCATCGAACGGCAGGTGCAGGGCATCTGCGATTTGATAACGGATACCGAGCGGTTCCTTTTGTTCATATTCTGTCGCATGGCGCACAAAAGTCGGAGCAATATCAATACCGGTCATATTGGCACCGGCACGAGCCAGTGAGCGGGTATTCGCACCTTCACCGCAACCGACATCCAATCCGTTTAAGCCTTTGATGTCCGGCAGCATTTCCAAAAAAGCCGGTGTATGCAGCGCGTCACGATAAATGTCGTAACCGGCGCGGACATGTTTCGTCCATGTCTCGGCATTGGCTTCCCAATGGTCAGACACTGAGCGTTTCAGCACATCATTGTCTATTTTTTCTGTCATGGGAAATGCTCCTCGGTTTTACTTATAAAGACGAAAAAGGCTCTCCGGCGTGTGCCAAAGAGCCTTGAACAGGATTGTTACAGAGGCTTAAAGATCAGCGATCTTCGCTCAGACCCGGCTCATAACCTTCCGCAATCTGACGGATAGCATCAGCCATAGCCTCGGCGCTCTGTGCACCCATGACCGCATATTTCTGATCGAGAATGAAGCATGGCACACCGGTCACGCCCATCTGGCCTGCTACGGCGATTTCCGCACGAACATTATCGCTGTCCGTGTCACCTTCGAGCAGAGTTTCGATAATGGTATATTCCATACCGGCATCTTCCGCGGCTTCGATGAGGATTTCATGGCTGCCGATATTTTCGCCCTGTTCAAAATAGAGTGAGAATAATTCGCCGACAACGCGATCCTGTACTTCCGCGCTGACTTCACCAGCCCAGCGGATCAGGCGATGGGCATCCAGCGTATTTGGTGCCACTTCAATCGCATCAAAGTCGAACTCAATGCCTTCTTCTTTGCCGATGGCAATCAGCTGGTCATGCACTTCATTTACGCGGCTCTGGGAACCGAGTTTTTCTACCAGATAACGTTTGCGCTCTTTGCCGCCTGCCGGAATAGTCGGGTCAAGCTGAAATGGACGCCAGCGCACTTCAATATTCAGATCCGGCAGCATTTCCAGTGCAGCTTTCAAACGCTGGCGGCCAAGAAAGCACCACGGGCAGACGACATCGGAAATGACATCGATTGTGATTTGTTTGTTTGTCATGGAATTACCAGTCATCATTAGTTAGCAGAGGTGGTTTCAGCCCACCATGTAGGGAATTGATAGCCGTAAAGCGAGGTTTTTTCCGGATATTTAATATGTGACCACCGTGCAACCTGCTGTTTAGGCAAATAATAGAGCGGCAGATAATAACTGCCGGATATCAGTAACCGGTCAAATGCCCGCACAGTATCAACGAAAGCAGAGCGGTCTTTGGCGGCGAGCATAGCCTCGATCATTGCATCAAGTGCTTCATCCTGTGCACCAGGATAGTTGAAACTGCCAAGAGCATCACGCGAGCCGGAACCCCAACGCATCCACTGCTCATTGCCAGGAGAGAGAGACGCGGTGAGGGCACCGATAATCATATCATAATCGAAGTTCTGCAGGCGCTGCTGATATTGCGCATCATCGGCGCTGCGGATTTCAGCGATAATACCGAGACGTGCGAGATTGCGCTTATAGGCCAATGCAAGCTTTTCCTCATCGACCGAGCGGGTCATGATTTCAAAGCTCAAGCGCGTTCCTTGCGGTGTGGTTGCCACACCATTGTTGAAGGTAAAGCCCGCTTCAATCAACAGATCATAGGCCTTTTTCGCCGGCTCACGATCATGGCCGCTGCCATCAGTCATAGCTGGCTGCCATGTGCCGTTCAGCGCTTCCGGTAACAACTTGTCATTATAGGCTGCCAGCAGTTGTTTTTCGCCATCAGAGGCCGGACGGCCGACAGATGATAGTTCCGAGCCCTGCCAGAAACTGGCCATACGGTCATATTGACCGGCGAACAGGGAGCGGTTTGCCCATTCAAAATCGAACAGTTCTGAAAGCGCACGGCGCACTATAACATCTGCAAATTTCTCGCGCCGTGTATTGAAAACAAAGCCGAGCATATTGGCCGGTGTGCCTTTGACAAAAGTGTCTTTGATGATCTTGCCCTGTGTTACTGCAGGGAAATTATAGGCTTTGCTCCAGTGATTAGGCGAGCCGTCAATATACACATCGACAAGTCCTTTTTTGAAAGCCTCGAAATAGGAGGTTTCATTGCGGAAATACTCAATGGTGATCGTATCAAAATTGTTGAAACCGGCGCGGCTTGGCAAGTCTTTTGCCCAGTAGTCCGGATTGCGCTGATAGGTAATACGCTCGCCCGGCTTTACATCTTTAATAATATAAGGACCGCTTGCGACCGGCGGTTTCAGAGAAGCTTTGCCGAAAGTTTCCGGATCAACGGCATGTTTAGGCAGCACCGGCATAGTGCTTGCCAAGAGTAATGGAAATTCCCGGTTCGCCTTATCATTGAAGGTAATACGAATGCCACGCTCGCCGGTTTTTTCAATCTTGTCGATCTGCATCATACGGGCATTAAATGGCGGGCGGCCTTTTTCTGTCAGAATTTCATAGGTGAAAAGCACATCATCCGGTGTTACCGGTTTGCCGTCTGACCATCGGGCTTTCGGGTTCAGCGTAAATTCAATGAAACTGCGTGCATCATCGATCTCAACGCTTTCAGCAAGTAAGCCATAGAGTGTGAAAGGCTCATCGGTTGAGCGCTGCATCAGCGGCTCAAACACCAGATTGCCGAAGTCCCCGTCAATGAACATGCCGCGCGCTGTGGTGCGCATGCTTTGTAAAACAAACGGGTTCAGACTGTCGAAAGTGCCGACGACACCATAGGTGATTTTGCCCGCCTTCGGGGCTTCAGGGTTAGTATAGGCGAAGTTTTTGTAATCCGCTTTTAGCCCAACATCGCCGTGCATAGAAAGAGCATAGGAAGGTGCAGAGCCTTGTGCCACTGCATCTGTCTGTAGAGTCGCGGTTTGCGCTTGAGCCGAAATATCCGTAAGCGAAACTCCGGACGCGGCCGCCAAAGCAGATGTTCCCAGCATGGCAAGCAGATGACGCCTGTTAATGGTGCGAGGGAAAGGCTGGTATGGCTGTCTCATTGGTCAATCACTATCCGAAATCTTGTCAATATGCGTAGTTTTGTCAGGAATTGGCTTGGTTTTATTGAGGTTTACTCTGTTTCGGAAATATCCGTAAACTCTTGTAAATTTGATTCGTATCAGATGCACCGCTTAAAATGCCTGTTTGGCGCGAATATGCAGCAAACCACAGAAATATAATACCCGTAATTCGCCTTCCGCTTTTGTTTTTCAGGTCAGATAATCCGCAAATGCGTTGTTTTTATAGTGCAAATCGACGTTAAAAAACTATGGTTAACAATTCGGTACTGGATAAAACGATACAGGCGGTGTAACACCGCAAGTAACGTGAGGTCACGCTGTTGCCGTATTTTATTCGCACTCATAGCTGCGAAATGCGGATCACCGGCTGATCCGCAACGGATAATGTTGTCTTGCATTGCGATACAGCTGCCTCCCAGAGCAAATAAGCGCTGTTTGTTTTTGCAAGACAGTGCATTCAGAATTCAGATCAGAGTGTTGAAAGGAACCTGTTGATCATGACCAACACGAAGACATTCGCTGCCGCATCCGCAATTGCCGGCGCTGTTGCCCTGCTTGCAACTGCATCCATTCCGGCCTCAGCTCAACAGCTGCCGCCGCAGGGATGGTTCAAGGTCTGCTCGAAGCAGGAAGATAACGATATCTGCAACACGCAGAATATCGTGACTGCAGATTCCGGCCAGCTTTTGACTGCGATCAACCTGATTGAAATCAAAGGCAAGATTAACCGTAAGATTTTCCAGGTTTCCGTACCGACCGGCCGTCTGATCCCTGCGGGTATCGGCATGCAGATTGATGCCAACAAAACCACAAAAATCGAATACGGCATTTGCTTCCCAGATCGTTGTATCGCTGAAGCTCCGCTGACAGATGAAATGGTCAACGCGCTGAAAAAAGGCGGCAAGCTGACCCTTACATCCGTAAATTTCCAGAATAAGCCAAATCCGATCACTGTTCAGCTCACCGGTTTTTCCGATGCTCTGAGCGGCAAGGGTCTGCAGCAGAATGAAATTGAACAGCGCCAGAAAGATCTTCAGGATGCAGTTCAGAAGCGTCAGAAAGAATTTGAAGCCAAGATGAAGGCAGAACAGGAAAAGGCGAAAGCCGGTAACTGATCTGATCATCAGGAAACAGATTTTAAGGGCGCCTCTGGCGCCCTTTTTTATTTAAAGCGTGTTTCGATCTGATTGTATCAGATCGGCGCTCTAATCATTTGTTTTAACGCGCATTTTTTCCAAAAACCGTTTCACACTTTTCGGGATGCGCTCTAATTTATAGGAGGGAATAATGACAAGACCGGAATTAATAACGCAACGTCTGAAGCTGCGGATTTACTCGGCGCAGGATGCTGAGGAAATGTACAGCCATATCACGCCGACGCTCACGCGTTTTATGGCGTGGGAACCACCTGCTTCTTTTGAGGAGTTTTTGTCTAATAAGCCTTCATGGGAGGAGCGTTTTCTGCAAGGTACGGATTACCATTTCGTAGCCAGAGACCTGCAAAGCGGGCGCTATATCGGTGTGGTCGGCGTGCATCGCGCTACAACAGCCACACCGGAATTTGGCGTATGGATGAGCGAAGATGTGCACGGGCAGGGCTTTGGTAAAGAAGCAGTTGGCGCAGTTTTCGAATGGGCAAAGAAAGCCTTGCAGGCAGATTATTTCATCTATCCGGTTGCTGAAGAAAATCGGGCGAGCCGCAAGATTGCCGAAGCACTCGGCGGACAGCTTGTCTCCTCCGAGCAGAAGCCAAAATATATGTCGGTGACCTATCATATTCCGGCATGAAGCATATGCAGCAAGTCATAATTTCTTGGAATTGCTGAACAATGCTGAGATCATATCATCGGGTTTCTTTTAAAAGGAAACCCGATGAAAACAGTAATTAAAACACAGCGCATGATCTTGCGTCCGTTCACAGCAGAAGATGCAGACGATATTTGGCCGTGTATGACTGCGGAACTTTCGCGATATATGCTTTGGGAACCGCCTAAAAACGCAGAAGACTTTAAGCAAATTTGGCAAAACTGGCAGGCAATACAAGAAGAAGGCAACTCCTATGTTTTTGTAGGGAGAATGAAGAATAACGGTTCTTTGATAGGGCTGTTTAGTGCGCATAATTTCACTGCGCCGGTTCCGCGTCTTGCCTTGTGGGTATGTGAGGGGTTACAAAGACAAGGCTATGCCTCAGAAGCTCTGAAGGGGATTATGCATTGGGTGGGGCAACATTTTCAGCCGGATTATTTCAGCTATCAGGTTGCCGAACAGAATGTTGCCAGTCGCAAACTTGTAGAAAGCCTTGGCGGCAAAGCTGTTGGAGTAGAAGAAGATCCCAAGTTCACGCTGATTATTTATCACATTCCTGCGTGAGAGTTTTTGCATTTATTATGGCCGGATATGTCCTGTCATTGTCCTGATGTTGGCTTTTTCATTATATTTTAGCGCGGTAATTTCTGTTATACAACTTTACAGGAGTTACCTAAAATGTCCGCTCAAGATACAGCTTTGATTGTTATTGATGTTCAGGAATCCTTCCGCCAGCGCCCTGTGTGGCAGGATGATATTGCCGGTCCGTTTATCCGCAATGTGCAGGCACTGATTGATAGTGCTGCAAAGCGTAATATTCCTGTCGTGCAGATTTTGCACACCGATAATGATGACGTGTTTCAGCTGGAAAGCGGCTTTGTACGCACATTGGAAGATGTGCAGATTGAGCCAACGGTATTGTTTTACAAAAAACGCCATTCTGCTCTGGTTGAGAGCGGTTTGAATGTCTGGCTGGTAGAACATGGCATTCGCAAGCTGATTATCTGCGGTATCAGAACCGAGCAATGCTGTGAAACAACAACGCGGCATGCGTCTGATCTGGGCTATCAGGTTGATTATGTGACTGAAGCAACGCTGACTTTTCCGATGCAGCACGCATCAGGGCAGGTCTTTTCTGTTGAGGATATCAAAATGCGAACAGAACTGGTTCTGGCCGGGCGCTTTGCCCGCATTGTAACTGTTGAACAGGCATTGCAGGACACGGCAGCTTAAGGAACAGAGCATGCAAGACCATGGCGGCAACACTATGCAAATCATACCGGTTTATGTCGTTGTGCCGCCGCACATTCTGCTGCTCGATGTAGCTGGCCCTGTGGAAGTGTTGCGCCGCGCTAATGCAGAGCAAAATGCAATACGGTTCGACTATCGTTTTGTATCTTCAAGTCCGCAGCAGGTCAGTTCAATCGGCTTGTCTGTTGTAGGGCTGGAGCCTTTGCCGGAAGTGCTGCCGGATAATGCCTATATTATTCTATGCGGTACCATTACAGCACCGGCAGAGGCTGCCGATCCTGAACCGGAATATGCAGCACTTGCTGCATGGCTGAAGTCGGTTTTCAGGCCTTCTATCCATCTCGTGACCATCTGTTCCGGCGCTTTGATTGCCGCGCGGGCAGGGTTGTTTGACGGCTATGCCTGCACAACCCATGCGCTCTCTGTTGATGAATTGCGTGCGATAGCACCGGCTGCCCGTGTGCTGGATAACCGGTTGTTTGTCGAAGATGGTGAGCGTTATTCCAGCGCGGGGATTTCGACCGGAACCGATTTGATGCTGCATCTGGTGGCAAAGCTAACCTCGCCGGTCGTGGCACTCAATATTGCCCGTTATATGGTTGTGTATATGCGGCGTACCGGTTCCGACCCGCAATTTTCGCCGTGGCTGAACGGGCGCAATCACATTCATCCGGCTATTCATCGGGTGCAGGATGCGATTATCGCTGATCCGGCGCGCAACTGGTCATTGGCAGAACTGGCGGATACCGGCTTTATGAGTGTGCGCAATCTGTCCCGGTTATTTCTGGAACAGACAGAACTGACTGTGAATGCCTATGTCAATCTGATCCGCATAACGCTGGCTAAAGACATCCTGACAAACTCGTCACTGGATATGGAGAATATTGCCGAGAAATCCGGCTTCACATCTGCACGGCATTTGCGGCGTGTCTGGGCGAAATATCATGATATTCCGCCCAATGACTATCGCCGTTTATCTGCCGGTCATTGAGCCTGTACAAGATCGCGCTGCGCGACACCGCAAATCACTGCGAGCAATAACAGGCCTGCCGATGCCCACAGGCCGCTTGAGAGATTGTGTGTCAGATCATTAATGAAGCCGATCAACACAGGGCCGACAATCTGCCCAATCGAGAACATAACCGTCATCATACCGATGGCGGCTGCCCAGCCTTGCGGCGGTAAATTGCGACGCACATAGACAGTGGTGGAGGCAACCACTGCAAAGAAAGCACAGCCGAAACTGGCCGCAGAAACCATCAGCAAAGTGGTGCCTGATGAGAATATCGGTAATAGCGATGCGATCAGCGTGATCAGGGAAAGCAGGGCAAAGCCGTAGCCGTGCAGGACTTTTTTCTGAATACCGGCGCAAACCCACGGCGAAGCAATGGCGCCAAGGCCGATCACAAACCAGAAAGCCGATTGCAGCATAGCGCCACCACCGGAATTCTGCACCCATGCGATCATGAAGGTCATATAGGCAATATAACCGGCACCAACGAACAGGTAGCCCGCTAATATCCCGCTCATTGCTTTATAATTGACGCGATAAGGGCTGGTCTTCTGATTTGGCTTGTAAACGGTCACATTCTGACCGCGCGCACCGATCAGCAACATTGCCAGAGGTGCAGCAAGTAGTGCCAGCACAGCCCAGGCATAAGGCCATGAACCTTCTCCGAGATAGGCCATCAAAAAAGGAATGACGAGACCGGAGATAAAAATACCGATGCCGGGCCCTGCATAGAATATACCGAGCATAACGGAGCTGCGTTCCGGATAGCGTTGTGCAAGACCGGTTGTCAGTAATCCGCCGGCAACAAAAGCCAGTCCCGCACTGAGACCGGCAACAAAACGCAGCAGATTGAGAATAATGACATCACGGAAAACCGCACACAGTGCGAGTGAGGCAACGACCAGCCAGATATTGATAATCATCATTTTATAGGCACTGATATAGCGCAACAGGCGTGATGCCAGCAAAGCGCCTAGCAAATAGCCGATACCATTGCTGGTATTCATCCAGCCTGCATCGGCATAAGACCAGTGCAGATCAGCCCGCATATCCGGCAGCACAAGCGCATAAGCAAAACGCGCAAAGCCTAACCCCAGCGCCGGAACCATTGCCAAAGCCAGAACAACGGCCAGTGCATTTTCATTTTTTTCGGGCTGAATAGTCATGCTTTGTTATTCCGGTATTATTGCATACGGGATTTATAACGGATTTATGCTGTGCCGGTGATGATTAATCTTCATGATGCACAATGAAGTGATTTTATGATCAAGAAAAAACCCCGCCTGAATGATCAGGCGGGGTTTTAAAACTGCTGACTGATTAAGCAGCCATTGCTTTCTGCAGGTTTTCGTCGATCTTGTCGAGGAAGCCTGTTGTGGACAGCCAAGGCTGATCCGGACCGATCAGCAGAGCCAGATCCTTGGTCATGAAGCCTGCTTCAACAGTGTCTACGCAGACTTTTTCCAGAGTGTCAGCAAAACGCTTCAGCTCGGCATTGTTGTCGAGTTTAGCGCGGTGCGCCAGACCACGGGTCCATGCGAAGATCGAAGCGATCGAGTTGGTTGAGGTTTCCTCACCCTTCTGATGCTGGCGATAGTGACGGGTTACAGTACCGTGTGCAGCTTCTGCTTCAACAGTCTTGCCATCCGGAGTCATCAGAACCGAGGTCATCAGGCCGAGCGAGCCGAAGCCCTGTGCCACGATGTCGGACTGCACGTCGCCGTCATAGTTCTTACAAGCCCAGACATAACCGCCGGACCATTTCAGAGCCGAAGCAACCATATCGTCGATCAGGCGGTGTTCGTACCAGATCTTGGCTTCTTTGAACTTCTCAGCGAATTCAGCGTCAAAAACTTCCTGGAAGATGTCTTTGAAACGGCCGTCATAGGCTTTTAGAATGGTGTTCTTGGTCGATAGATAAACCGGATAACCGCGCTGCAGGCCGTAGTTCAGCGATGCACGGGCAAATTCACGGATGGATTCGTCGATATTGTACATAGCCATGGCTACACCGGAAGATGGTGCATCATAGACTTCGTGTTCAATGGTTTCGCCGTCTTCACCAACGAATTTGATCGACAGCTTGCCTTTGCCCGGGAATTTGAAATCAGTCGCGCGGTACTGATCACCAAATGCGTGACGGCCAACGATGATTGGCTGTGTCCAGCCCGGAACCAGACGAGGTACGTTTTTGCAGATGATTGGTTCGCGGAAGATTACGCCGCCGAGAATGTTGCGGATTGTGCCGTTTGGCGACTTCCACATTTTCTTGAGCTTGAATTCTTCAACGCGGGCTTCATCAGGGGTGATGGTGGCGCATTTTACACCAACGCCGTGTTCCTTGATGGCATTTGCTGCATCAATGGTAACCTGATCATTGGTCGCATCGCGGTGTTCTACCGACAGATCATAATATTTCAGATCGATGTCGAGATATGGATGGATGAGTTTGTCTTTGATAAACTGCCAGATGATGCGGGTCATCTCATCGCCGTCAAGCTCAACGACGGGATTAGCAACTTTGATCTTTGCCATAAAAACCTCTCCTTCATGAAGTTGCGCTTCTCATAGCACTGCTTAGGCGGCAGGCAAAGTGCTAACCGCCGCTTGAGAACAGGAATAATAAAAAACTCCGCTGATAACGGTTTTTTACAATCTTAAAATACAAAATATACATTCACGATGGCGTGACGGATACAAAAACCAGGCATCGTGTGGTCGGGAAACCGGCTGGCAGCGATTCAGTTTTTTGAAATGCAGCCGTTTAATTGTCACGCATGATTTGAATTTCGTCGCTCTTGCGTTTAAGAAAAGCGCGAAAAGCGCAGGCGGATATCTCTTATTGCGTGAGACAATTTTAGTTTTGAGAAGATAATGGCCGGTACAGACAAACAGCGCCCGATGATTTCAGAAGGCCCAGCAATCATTCTTGTAGAGCCGCAATTGCCGGAAAATATCGGTATGGTGGCACGTGCTATGGCCAATTTCGGCCTTGGCGAATTGCGTCTGGTCAATCCACGTGAAGCCTTTCCGAATGACAAGGCACGCTCTGCGGCCAGTAAGGCTGACCATATTATCGACAGCGCTGTGCTCTATGATGATCTGCCGTCAGCACTGGCTGATCTCAACTTTGTTTATGCTACGACTGCCCGTGAGCGTGATGGTTTCAAACAGGTGCGCGGCCCTGTGGAAGCAGGTAAAATCCTGCGCCAGAAATTCCGCACCGGTGAGAAAACCGGCATCATGTTTGGCCGTGAGCGTGTTGGCCTGAAAAATGATGAAGTTGGCCTGGCCGATGAACTCGTGACATTTCCGGTCAATCCGGCCTTTGCCTCGCTTAATATCGCGCAGGCTGTGTTGTTGATGTCCTATGAGTGGATGAAATCCGGTCTGGAAAATGAAACGGATACGGTGTTCCGTGGTCCTGAACTGCAACCGGCCAATAAAGAATATCTACACGGTTTCTTTAATCATTTGGAGGAAGCTCTGGATACGCGAGGTTATTTCCGTCCGGAAGCGCGTAAAGAGATTATGGTGAATAATCTGCGGGCAGTGCTAACCCGTCCGGCATTTGCGGAAGCCGAAGTCCGTTTGCTGCGCGGTGTGCTGACATCGCTGGATTATTTCTCGCCAAAGAGCCCGCGTGGCTCCGGCGCGCCCGAAGGCCGTGCCAGAATACCTAATGATGCCGTGCATAAGGACGGGGCAGAGAATACCGAGCAGGATAAACCGGACGAAAATTGCTGAGGCAGGTCTGATATGCATCATCTCGCGCAATATACGCATACGCATGTTGGTAGTAGTAAGGACGCGCCGATTATCGTTTTTGACAGCGGTATCGGCGGCCTGACAGTGCTGCGTGAGGCGCGGGTGCTGATGCCTGATCGCCATTTTATCTATGTGGCGGATGATGCTGGCTTCCCCTATGGCTCATGGGAAGAACCGGCTCTGCGCGAACGTATCGTTACATTATTCGCAGAGCTGATCCGCCGTTTTCATCCGCAACTCTGTGTAATCGCCTGTAATACGGCGTCGACACTGGTGCTTGATGATCTGCGGCAGGCCTTTCCGGATACGCCTTTTGTTGGCACAGTTCCGGCGATTAAGCCTGCGGCTGAGCGTACACATTCCGGTCTTGTCTCGGTTCTGGCAACGCCGGGTACGGTCAAACGTGCCTATACGCGCGATCTGATCCAATCTTTCGCCTCGCAATGTCATGTGCGCCTTGTTGGGGCTGACCGGTTGGCAACATTGGCCGAAGCGCATATTCGCGGTGAAAAGATTGATGATGAGCTGGTGCTGGAACAGATCACACCATGCTTTATCGAGCAGGATGGCAAGCGTACTGATATTGTCGTGCTGGCCTGCACACATTATCCGTTTCTGGCTAATGTATTCCGTCGTCTGGCGCCGTGGCCGGTAGACTGGCTTGATCCGGCAGAAGCTATCGCGCGACGTATGCTCTCTCTGTTGCCGGAGGCGAAGGATAAAAGCCTGCATCATCATGAGGATTTGGCGGTGTTCACATCCGGCAAACCGGATTATGCGATCCGCCGTTTGTTGCAGGGCTTTGGTCTGAGAAACTGATCGACATTTGCGATAAGGTTAAATTTAAACTATAATATCTCCGTATAAATAACTGTATTTATTGTTTTTTATGGAGTTTTTATCGTGAGGATTTTAAAGGTTTCTGCGGCGTTTATTATTGCTGTTTCACTGTTTTCCGGTGCCGCTTATGCAAAAACACTGAATTTTGAAAGCAGTTTGTCGGGCAATAAAGAAGTGCCGCATATTACGACAACAGCCAAAGGGCAGCTTAAAGCCAGTTATAACACCATCAGCAAAGTGCTGAAATGGCATGTCAGCTATAGCGGTCTGAGTGGTGCAGCGAGCATGGCTCATTTTCACGGCCCAGCAACAACCAAGCAAAATGCCGATGTGATTATTGCAATTGAAAATAAAGACTTGAAAAGCCCGATTGAGGGTTCAGAAAAACTGACCAAAGCACAGGAAAAGCAACTGCTGTCCGGCCACTGGTATTTCAACATCCATACGGAAAAACACCCTGGCGGTGAGATCAGAACGCAACTGATTGCCAAATAAACGACTGTCCTGACAAACAAGGCGCTCTCTGATGTTAATCAGGGAGCGCTTTTATTTTATGGAAATCAGATTATCAGTGAAACTTGCTTGACCTTGCCCTAAGGGCAACCCTGCATAGCTTGTGCGATCAGACTCACAAGGAGATAGCATGCTGACAATCGGACAAATGGCGCGCTCACAGGGCGTTAGCACCAAAACCCTGCGCCATTATGATAGTATTGGTCTGTTTAGCCCGACATTGAACGGACAGGATAACGGCTACCGTTATTACCGGCCGGAGCAGATTGTAATGCTCGGTCGCATCGTATGGCTGAAACAGCTGGGTATGGCGCTGGATGAGATCAAAACACTGGCCGCTGACGGCGGCTTGGACAGTGTAGAAAAGATGCATGCAGTGCTGCAAAACCATGCCGTTCAGCTGGAAGCTGATATAAACAGGCGTCAGAAAACGCTCGGCCATCTTCATCGCTATCTCGCACAACCGGAGCGCAAAATGCCTGACTTACAAAAACCTGAACGGGTTTTCTTCGCAGCACAACGCATTATCGGCATGTGCTGGTATCCTGAGGACGAAGGCAGTATTCCGCAAATGTGGGATCGTTTTGAAGCGCGCGAGCATGAGATCGAGCGTCTGGAAGAGCCTGTGGGCACTTTCGGCATTTGCCAGCCGCTGGCAGACGGGCAGTGGCGCTACATTGCAGGCCTGCCGGTTGGCGCAGATGCGGCTATTCCTGATGGATTGATCGCGATGGAAATTCCGGGGCGTTATTATGCTAAGGTTGAACATCACGGTGAGGTAACAACTTTGCCGGAAACTTTCCGTGCCGCATATTCGGAATGGCTGCCAAGCGCAGGTATGCAGCCTGATGAAGGCATTGAGTTCGAATATAGCGGTGCGCGTTTTCTCGGACCTATGCACCCTGAAAGCGTGACTGAGATCTATATCCCGCTGAAATAATGAAATGATAAAGAGCGACCTTGATCATGTTTCAGGTCGCTCTTTATGTGATTTGCTTCTATCGCCGGTGACGACAGAAATCAGGTAGCGGAGATTATGATGATGAAGCAGACAATGGCTGCATTGGCGGCAGGTTTAAGCATTTTGACGCTGACAGGCAGCTTTGCAGCCATGGCAGAGCAGGTTGGTTTCCGGCAAACCGAGCTGACGGATAAGAGCGGCAATCGTGATTTGAAAGTAGCGCTTTGGTATCCGACACCTGACACAAAACCAGTCGAGATGATTGGCGAAAATCCGGCATTTATTGGTATTGAGGCTATTAAGGATGCTGCACCGGATAAGAACGCTCATCCTCTTGTGGTTCTGTCTCATGGCTATGGCGGCAGTTGGCGTAATCTCAACTGGCTGGCGGGTGAGCTGGTCGGGCAGGGCTATATTGTTGCCGCACCGGATCATCCGGGCACGACCACATTTAATCGCGATAAAGAGCAGGCTGCGAAGCTCTGGGAACGCCCGCATGATCTGAGCCGCGTGATTGATGCTGTGACCTCTGACAGCGCTCTGGCGGGCAGGGTTGAGTCTAAACGCATTGCTGCGATTGGCCATTCTCTCGGTGGCTGGTCAGTCGTGGCTTTGGCCGGAGTACAGTTTGATCGGGAGCGTTTTGAGAAGGACTGTAAAGACAATCCCAATCCGCGCACTTGCGGCTTAGCAGATGAGCTGATCAACCCGCAAGGTGATGTTGCGGCTGAAAAGCTGAAAACCATGAAAGCTGATCCGCGCGTCGGTGCAATTGTATCACTTGATCTGGGGCTGGCACGTGGTTTTACGCCGAAGAGCCTGAACAGTATTTCAGTGCCTGCACTGATCTTTGGTGCTGGCGTTGATATTGGTGACCTGCCTGCCAAAATGGAATCCGGCTATATCGCAGCGAATATTCCCGATAAAACTACGCAATATATCGAGATCGCGGATGCCGCACATTTCAGCTTTATGCAAAATTGTAAGGCTGGTGCCGTAGAAATGATTGAGGCCGAAATGCCAGGCGATGGTATTGTGTGCAAAGACGGTGCAGGGCGCAGCCGTAAGGCGATACACCGTGAAGTGGCGGACATGATTATCGCTTTCTTGGCAAAATCCATTCCCGCCCAATAATGCAAAAAGGCCGCTTTTTAGCGGCCTTTTCTTTTAGAGAGCCTTGGGAGGCTTACTGTACTTTCAGTTCGCTGACTTTCCCGACAGTGAAGAACTGGGTTTCACCGCTGGAGCCGTCAACACCGTCATTATCGGTCACGACATAGCCAGTGCCGTTTTTGTCGATGGCAAAGCCTTCAACTTTGTCCGGTACAAAACCATTGAGTTTTTTGAGATCAGGAATGAAATCATAAACCAATGTCTTGCTGACGACCGGCAGTTTCTCACCGATTTTAGCCGGTTTCAGGTCTGCCAGAGCCACTTTGTAAAGGCGCTTGTTGACAGCTTCTTTGCCGATCAGATTATCGCGCTCAACAATATAAAGCTGGCCGTCATGGGCAGTCACTTCAGAAAGACCAACCCAGCCTTTTTCTTTCTTGTCCAGCGGATAGGCAACGGCAGCCCATTCTTCGCTTTTCAAATTATAGCTGAGGATTTTGACATTGCCCTTGTCGTCATCAGCCCATTCGCGCTGTACCACCATCCAGAGCGTTTCATTATCACCCTCACCAGTACGTGTAATACCTTCAAGGCCAAAGCGGGTCTGGTGCTTGAGCAGGTCTTCAGGCAAAGCGATTTCTTTTTTGATCTCGCCTTTGTCATTTACATTGAGAATTGCATGCGGAACGAGCTTCTTCTGATCGCCTTCATTGGCCAGCCAGAAACCGCCTTTGCCATCCGTGGTAATGCCTTCCAGATCAAGCTTTTGCGCTGCATCTTTACCGCGTTTTACCAGCAGAGCTGAAGTGATTTTCGCAGGTTTCTGGTTGGCATCAATCGTGTAGATGGTTGGTGCAGCATAATAGGCGGAGTCCGAGATGGCATAGAGAATACCGTCTTTGCTTTCATCAGCAACCAGACCGGACAGGGCGCCCCAGCCGATTGGTGTGCCGTCTTCGGTCAGTTCCGAAACCAGCTGCGGGTAGGCGGCTGGTTTATCCTGCAACTCATAGATCATCACATGAGAGCGGGCACCGTCGTCTTCACCCAGATCGGTTTCATTGGCAGTGACCAGCAGGTTGCGTGACGGGATCGCCAGAACACCTTCAGGGCCGATGCCGGATGGTAGCAATTGCACAAATTCAGGGTCTTTACCGGTGTCTTTATAAACACTGACCATCGAGCCGCGTTCACTGGCGATAAACAGGTAATCTGTATCACCGAAGCGACCAACTTCCGCGCCTTCCAGCTCAACGCCTTTTTTATTGCGCTTTTCCGGATAATGGCCGTGGGCTGCAATCTTATGCTCCAGCGTATTACCTGAATCATAGAGCACTTTGCCGCTTGTATCGAAAATGGTGAAACCTCGGGAGCCACCTTTATAATCACCTTCATTGGCGGTCAGCAGACGGTCATCGCCAACCCATTTAATGGTATCCGGCTCGCGGGCAACATTCTTCATTTCACCGTTGAATTTGATCTGGCCGTCTTTCTTGGTATCGATCTTGTCGAGATCAACTGTGCCGGCAGAGAAGTGCGATGTGATTTTGCCGGAGGCAGCATCAATAATCGCGATATGGTTGTTTTCCTGCAGCGTAACAGCAATTTCATTCTTGCTGTTGAAGGAAACAAATTCCGGCTCCGGATCTTCCGGCGCGATTTCCGCAATACCAGTCATATCCACGAGTTTCATGGTTTTGCAGTCAGGCTTACCGTCTTTGAGGTTGAGAATAACCAGATTACCGGCCGGAAGCTGTGGCAGTTCACCGTCGTTCAGTTCTTCATCGCGTTCATTTTCAATGGCGACTGCGAGGAATTTCTTGTCAGGAGAAACAGCAACGGAATCCGGCTGGCCGCCGAGATCGCAGCTCATTTCTACCTTGCGCGAAGCAATATCAATCACATCCAGACGACCGGATGGTTTGACATAGCTTTCTGATGTGTTGACACCGGCGAGGATGCGCTTGCCGGCGACAGTGACCGAAGTCGGTTCGCCTTCAACTTTGAGGACACCGCCGGCTTTCGGGTTTTTAGGGTCGGTAATGTCAACAAAACCGATGCCACCATACGGGCTGTCGGAATAAATCAGCGTGTTGCCCTCTTCCGAAACCGTAATGATTTCCGAAGAGGTTGCTGCTTTGGCATCTGCATCTTTCGGCAGGTTGTCTGTTACCGCAAAGCTGGCAATACGGTTGAAAACCGGCTCAGCCGAAGCGGAAAAGGCAACAGAGCTTGCCAGTGTGGCAGTAAGAGCGGTGATGAGAGAAAGTCTCATTGAGCGGCGCGACATAGAGATCCCCGAATGTTGCGATAAAATCTAAATCTCTGCTCCAAAAGCCGACATGCCTTGCTGCAAATGGCAATTTTGCGTTCCGGTGCTTACGTACTTATGAGTACGCTGCGCTCCGGTGCTTGAAATCACCATTTTCGCTATGGCCTGCCACTTTTGGATTCAGACATTGAGGGGAGGTTTCGCCGTTCTCTGTTGCAAGCAAATGTCACTTCCGTGAAGAAATGATGACATAGCTTTTATTAGCATTTTATTCGCTAACAAAGCTGGGGAAATGGAATGCAATTATGAAGAGAAAACGCTGAAACGCTTGCAGATTGTATTGTCGCCGGTACGATAGCTTTGGAAACCGATTGCGTTGTAATAAGCAAGCGCGTTGGCATTATCCGCGCCGATAGTTGCATCAATATTTTGCAGGTCTGCATTTTCAGCTGCGAGTCTGGTCGCCGCGAACAGAGCCTTGCCGACACCGCGACGGGCTGCGTTCGGGCTGACATGGGTGCCGATAATACCCCAACCAGCTGTAACACCATATATATTGTCTTCAACCGCACGTATCAGCGACTGAAAGCCCAAAACCTCGCCACTTTCATCTTCCGCGACACTGCACAGAATGCCATGCGGATTATTGATATAAGTATCGCGCACAAAATCCTGATCATGCGGGCGCTGCCGCTGTGTGACTGCAATAATATCCGTCAAAATACGGCTCATGGATTCAGCGTCACTCAATCGGGCAGTTCTGATGATCATTACTTTATCTTCCGTATCATTAGCTGCGTGCAGTTACTTGTCTGAAGGTGTTTGCGGGCGGGCGAGGTTGCCTTTACCGAATGTATAGCCGGTTTCCACGGTCTTCGAGCCGAATTTCGACCGCAGCTTATCAATCGCTGTTTCTGCCGCAGCGCGTTTGCCCGCTTTGATATCGACCAGATCAGGCGGATCGGCTTTCACCGGATCAGTGAGATCGGTGACACCGATGCCAAGCAGGCGATATTTTGTGCCGTCGATTTCTTTTTGCAACATATAAAGACCGGTGCGGAAAATCCTGTCGGCAAGCTGCGTAGGATCGCTCAGGCGATGATTGCGGGTACGGCTCTGGAAATCCTTGGTTTTGAGCTTCAGCACCACTGTATGCCCTGCTATGTCGCCATGCTTCAACCGTCCTGCCACTTTTTCCGAGAGCGCGCGCAGTACCGGCACAAGTTCCTCAGCCTTGGCGATATCAATATCAAAAGTGGTTTCATTGGAGATGCTTTTCATCTCGCTTTCCGGCTGCACTGTACGCGTGTCCATGCCACGTGAGAGGCGATACATCCGCTGCCCCATCACGCCATAGGACTTCATCAGCGCGGATTCCTCCATCTGCTGTAATTGTCCGATGGTCTGAATACCGTCTGCATTGAGTTTGGCATTAAGTGCTTTGCCAACACCCCAGATCATGCCGACCGGTTTGGTTTTCAGAAAATCCTGCGCTTCTTTTTCCCCGATCACCGAGAAACCGCGCGGCTTTTCCATATCTGAAGCCAATTTTGCGAGAAATTTACAATAGGACAGGCCGACAGAAACCGTGATGCCGATTTCCTGCTCAATTCGACGGGCAAATTCTGCCAGCACGAGAGCGGGCGGGGCACGATGCAATTTGGCCGTACCGTGCAAATCCAGAAATGCCTCATCAATGGAGAGCGGTTCGACCAGAGGCGTGAGATCAAACATCATCTGGCGAATCTGATGGCCGACCTTGCGATATTTCTCCATATTCGGCGGGACAAAGATTGCCTGCGGGCAG
Source organism: Hyphomicrobiales bacterium (assembly GCA_900470735.1). Classification (GTDB taxonomy): domain Bacteria; phylum Pseudomonadota; class Alphaproteobacteria; order Rhizobiales; family Rhizobiaceae; genus Pseudochrobactrum. Next base: position 31,265 of record UCCC01000003.1, read on the forward strand.
AGTTCAATGGCTTTGAAAGTCGGCATGGCCGAGCGCACACCATGAATACGGGCAATATAGCAGCAGGTGGAAACCACACCGCGCTTGCCACCGCCGACAATCACGGGCTTGTCACGCAAATCAGGATTGTCGCGCTTTTCAATGGAAGCATAAAATGCATCGCAATCAATATGCGCGAAACTGAGATCGTAGAGTTCTTCATGGCGCACGAGACGCGGGCTGCCGCAAGAACTGCATCGAGGGCGAGGGTCAGAGCGGCGTTTTTTCTGCACGGTCAGGCAATCGCGGCAGAAACCTGCCTGCGGATCGGCCTCAGCAAAATAACCGGAAACACCGTTGACCATTGTAAAACCTGTATCGCGAACCGAACATAAGCGGAACATTTGCACAATACAGGTTGATGGTCACTTGTACCAGTGATTTTTCTGCGCAAATCACAAGCAGGTTTTATAAATAGCTTACATGGATTGATCGTAGGCGCTGTCACCATTTGGTAAAAAGCGCAGTGCCTGATTCATGCTTTCCGGCTTATGGCCGGTTGCCTCGCAAAATTGCATCAATGTCGGCTCATGGGCGAGAAAAAATTGCAAAACACCAGTCAGGAAGGCCGGTTCACCGGCGGCTTCACGGATCGATGAGATTTCAATGCCGGTGAGGGACAGAAAGCGATTCATCAGATCCGGCTGCTGTGCCAGAAAGACCAGAGCTTCAATGGCCAGATTTTCAGCATCACTTTGATTCAAGATGGTTTTCGACATTTTGGCTTTCCGGCTTATTTTTACGTTTTGGCAACTGTAATTGCATCTTTATCTGTATGAAAGCTGTTTAGGGGCAATTTGACCACGGATCAATGTTATGCTTTTGATATCCGGTATTGACAGGCTTGATCCGGTGATTTGCGTCAAACATTGACGTGGCGCAAAAACTGCGGAATGCTGCTTGTGCAAGGTGCGACATATTCAGATGGCACTCTGAATAATAAGGTAATTTTTCATGACCAAAAAAGTAATGATCGTTGAAGATAATGAGCTGAATATGAAGCTTTTCCGCGATCTGATTGAAGCCAGCGGTTATGAAACAATTCGCACGCGCAATGGTTTGGAAGCAATGGATCTGGCGCGTATTCATCATCCTGATCTGATCCTGATGGATATTCAGCTGCCGGAAGTCTCCGGTCTTGAAGTGACCAAGTGGCTGAAAGAGGATGATGAGCTGAAAGCCATTCCGGTGATTGCAGTCACAGCCTTCGCTATGAAGGGCGACGAAGAGCGTATTCGTCAGGGTGGCTGTGAGGCCTATATTTCCAAGCCGATCTCCGTGCCGCGCTTTATTGAAGCGATCAAATCCTATCTCGGCGACCTGTAATTACAGCATATCGCCTTATTGAGGTGAATGATGACTATTCCTAAGTTCCGCATTGTAAGACCGACAGATAATCTGGATGCTTTGCTTGCATTCTACAGGGATGGCTTAGGGCTGACGGTTTTTGATCGTTTTCAGGATCATGACGGTTTTGACGCAATCATTATGGGGCAGGAAAATGCGCCCTATCATTTTGCGTTCACACGCACCGATAAGCATCAGGCCGGTAAAGCGCCAACCGAAGAGAATCTGCTGGTCTTTTATTTGCCGGATCATGCCGAGTGGGAAAATGCTGTGAACCGTATGAAAGTGGCCGGTTTTTTACCCGTGATTTCCTTCAATCCTTACTGGGATAAGAAGGGGCTCACTTTCGAAGATCCGGATGGTTATCGTATTGTTTTACAGCAAACGGATTGGGTGCCTTAAAGAATTTCGCTCTGATCACGGCTCTTACTCAAAGCGCATCAGAGAAGTCTGCATTCAGGCAATAAAAAACCCGGGCTAAACAGCCCGGGTTTTTTAATAACCGAAACCAGAATTATTTGATTTTGGTTTCTTTGAATTCGACGTGTGCCTTAGCAACTGGGTCGTACTTACGCTTTGTCATTTTCTCAGTCATTGTACGGCTGTTCTTCTTGGTTACGTAGAAGAAGCCTGTGTCTGCGGTCGACAACAGCTTGATTTTAATTGTTGTAGCCTTAGCCATAACGTTATCCTGCTCTTTTAAAAAATAAAACCGCCTGCTTGTCCGGCGATTTCATCCGGGTGCGGGAATTTGGCGCGACACTACGGATACACGCCAAAAAGTCAAGCCCGCTGTTTACGAACTGTCAGTCTGATGAGCAAAATTATGATAAATGCTGCAAAAAACAGTGACAAAGTGATTGGAAAACCGGTTGCGCCCATCAGATCCATGCCGACTCCGGCCGCCTGAGGACCAGCCAACATACCGATACCATAGCAAAAAATAAAGGCTGCGTTGGCCGAAGCAAGTTCACGGCCCTGCAATTGTGATCCGAGATGGGCGAGGCCGACGGTGTAGAGACCGGCAACCACACCGCCCCAGATCAGCAGCAGGAATGCCATCAGATACCAGTTGGTAATGACATAAGGCAGCAGCATCATACCGGCGAAACCGATCAACGCACAAATCAGCAGCAAAATACGGCGATCACGGATGCGGTCTGAGATGAGGCCGAGCGGAATTTGCATCAGCACGTTGCCGAGGCCTACCATGGTCAGCAGCAGCGCTGCATCGCCTTCATTGAGGCCGACACGGGTACCAAAGACAGGGAACAGCGCAAAGCCACCAGTTTCCACCGCACCATAGACAAAAACCGCCATAGTCGCCGCAGGAACGGCAAAAATATACGGCAGAAACGGTACGTGTTCGCCTTCTTCGAATTCAGGGCTGTCTTTGCTGGCGATCATCACCGGAATGGCTGCCAGTGTAATGATAACAATGCCGATACCAAAAGGTGTGAAGCCGCCGCTGCCGATGATCGAGAACATCCACGGCCCCACGGCAAAGCCGAGCGACAGACAGGTTGCATAAATCCCTAAAACCAGCCCGCGTTTGGCAGGCGGGGCGGATGTGTTGACCCAGTATTCAGACAGCACAAACAGCACGGTGAGGGCGAAATGCAGCGAAACGCGCAAAGCAAACCATGCAATAATATTCGGAAACAGATAAAATCCGAGGAAAGACAGGCCGCTGATCAGCAGCATCAGCATCATAGAGCGTGCAACGCCTAAATATGAGCCGATCCGCGCTGAAAGTGCTGCACCGAACAGTGAAGCAAGACCGGCAACAGCGGTATTGGCACCAATGATACTGGCCGAATAGCCACGGCTTTCCAGAAGCACACTCAGCAGGGGAATACCAAGACCGATTGCAGCACCAACGGCACTGATGGTGGCAATGGCCGCGCCGAGGGAGCGCCACTGTGTGGGTTGAATCACCTCTGATACGGTTTCAGATGGAAGATGGTCTTGCTGCATGTAATTTAAATCACCTCACGGACATGACGGCCATGCCGTTTACGATAAAGCGGAACCGGATATATAGACGACAAATTCATGTCTTCGAGCAGGAGTTTTTCAATATCCCGTAAAATAATGCGCGTAATCGCTGCAATATTGAGATTTAAAGCTTCTTCAAAGCTCACAAATTTCAAATCGGATAGTTCCGGCTCACTATAGGCAGGTGATTCTGTAAGGCTGATGTCAGCGGGAATAAGGCCGGAATTTTTAACAGCCGGACTAAGCTCATCAAGAAAACTGGCAAAGAATCGCGCATCGTAGCGGCGGGTATGACCGGGCGGCGTTATCGCCCGCGCCACATAGCGGAGCTGCGATAAATCAGGCAGATGCTGATTGCGGGCAAAACCCTCCCACGGGTGCGTCTGAGCCATCTCATGAGGGGTGCCGAGCAGCAGGCCGGTTTCCTCATAGGTTTCGCGGATCGCTGTCATAGCCAAAGCACGGGCACGATGCGTACTGGCACGGGTGCCAAGGCCTGCCAGCAGCTTTTCTTCATCCTGCGGTCTCAGATTGTTGGCGGCAGTGATTTTGCCGTCCTGCGGGTCTGTACCGCCGCCGGGAAACACAAAAACATCCGGCATGAACTGCATTGCACGGGCACGGCGCCCCATGAGAATGCGCGGTACTTTGCCGTTACGGTCAATGAGGATGAGGGAAGCCGCGTCTTTAGGGCGGATGGCACTGGCAGATGCGGCTTTTCTACGTCGCGTAGCAGCCGCATCTTCAGCATTATACATTGCGATTAATTCGTCTTCCGGAATGCGATCAGACATTTGCGTCAGATATATTCCTGCTGGCTCTCTTTATCAAAGCCATGCATGTAAAGCGCCCATTGCAGGCCGATGGTGGCACCTTTGATCGGTTGCAGCAGAGCCAGAGACATCAGAATAGTTACCGGCCCCCAGATCGCCAGATGTCCCCAGAGCGACAGGCCGCCCATGGTTTCAACCATCATGAACAGCGCAATCACTACGTGACCGACAATCAGCACAGTCAGATAGGCCGGCAGATCATCCGCACGCTGCGGGGTATAATCCTCATCACAGACAGAGCAATTGGCAACCGGACGCAGGAATGTGCGAAACAATTTGCCATCACCGCAATTCGGACAGCGGCAAAGAAAACCACGCTGCATCGCCTGACCCAAAGGGCGCGGCGCACGTGCAGATTTTGTATTTTCACCGCCGAAAATCTGGGTGTCTGTCTGTGATATGGTCTGATCGCTGCTCATCATAGTCTCCCCGACGTCTGTTCTGGGTTATCTTTTGCTTTTGCGCGAAATATGGGATGGTTTGCCTTTAGCGGGACCGCCGGTACGGGATTTTCCCGTCTTACGGCTAAATTTGGTAGCTTTGTGGTGCGATTGCAAGGCTGCCGGCAGCAAACGCGGTTCAGTCAGCATTTCAAAACGTAAGGCACCGGCAACCGGCTGGGCTTCAACCAGACGGACTTCCACACTGTCGCCGAGACGGTAGCCTTTGCCGGAGCGCTCACCGGCGACCGAGTGACCGGCCTCATCATAGTGATAATATTCCCGACCCAAAGTGGAAATGGGAATAAAGCCGTCGGCGCCATATGTCGCAAGGGTCACGAACAGACCGGCTTTCGTCACACCCTGAACGCGTGCCTGAAACTCATTGCCAACCTGTTCGGCCAGATGATGGGCAATCAGGCGATCTGTGGTTTCACGTTCCGCCAGCATTGCACGGCGTTCTGTCTGGGAAATGTTCAGGGCAATTGCAGGCAGTTCACCAACTTCATCATTGCTCAGACCATCAGGTCCCAGATTAAGCGCGCGGATCAGCGCGCGATGCACGATCAGATCAGCATAACGGCGGATCGGAGAGGTGAAATGCGCGTAGTGGCGTAAATTCAGCCCGAAATGACCAATATTCTCGGTGTTGTATTCTGCCTGACTTTGCGAGCGCAGCACCACCTGATTGACCAGTTCTTCGTGATCTGTGCCTTTAACGCGGGAGAGAATGCCGTTGAACTGACCCGGACGCAGTTCCGCACCGCGTGCAAGACTGATCTCAAGTGTTTTGAGGAAGTCACGCAGGGATTCCTGCTTCGCCAGAGATGGAACGTCATGGATACGATAGATCAGCGGCTGGTTTTTGGCTTCCAGCACTTCGGCAGCAGCAACGTTGGCCTGAATCATAAACTCTTCAATGAGTTTATGGGCATCGAGCCGGTCCGGCACGATAACTTTCAACACTTGTCCCTGATCGTCAAGGATCAGTTTTTTCTCCGGCAGATCAAGCTCAAGCGGCTCACGTTTGTCGCGTGCCTTTTTCAGTGCGGCATAGGCGCTCCACAGCGGCTTCAGGCTGATATCAATAACGCGCTCGGTCTTCTCATCCAGAGCGCCGTCAATCGCAGCCTGTGCCTGTTGGTAGGCAAGGCGGGCAACCGAGCGCATCATGATACGGTGGAAGCTGTGCGAGCGTTTGCGCCCGTCCGCGCCGATGATAATGCGTACAGCCATTGCCGGACGATCCACACCTTCGCGCAGAGAGCAAAGATCGTTGGAAATACGCTCCGGCAGCATCGGCACCACGCGGTCAGGGAAATAGACCGAGTTGCCGCGCTTTTGTGCTTCATGATCCAGCGCAGAACCGTGCTGTACATAATAGCTGACATCGGCAATGGCGACGACAATGACGAAGCCGCCGGGATTGGCCGGATCGGTATCTGCTTCCGCAAAGACCGCATCATCATAGTCTTTCGCATCAGCCGGATCGATCGTGACCAGAGGCAGGGAGCGCCAGTCTTCCCGATGGCTCATTGTAGCAGGTTTGGCGTTTTCTGCTTGCTCAATGGCTTTGTCAGGGAAGATATGCGGGATTTCATATTCATGAATCGCAATCATCGACAGAGCTTTTTCACTGCCGATGGAGCCGATTACCTGTTCGACTTTGCCTTGCGGCAGGCCGAAACGGCTTTTCTGATGCGGGATAACTTCAACCAGATCACCAGCTTCCGCACCATTGAGGAATTCAGCTGCAATGCTGACTTCTGTCTGTTTGCGGTTGACCGGCTCAAGGCGGTATTCGCCGCTCTGTAACTGGCGGATTACCCCAAGAATTGCATTATCGCGCTTTTCAAGCTTTTTGATCACACGTCCGGTGTAAGGCAGGCCGCCTTTATCGGAGTTAGCAAAAATCTTTGCCAGAATCTGATCACCGACACCAACGGTCGGGCCTTTGTCTTTATTGGTGCGGCGCAGCAGTACCAATGGCGCAGCTGTATCACCGCTCCATTCAATCGGGCGGCCAACCAGACCGCCGTCACTATCGCGACCGGTAATGGTCAGCGCTGCAATCGGTGGCAGGCTGTTCGGACGTGACAGACGCTTGGCACGCTTTTCCACCTGTCCGTCATCGGCCAGTTCGCGCAAAATATCTTTAAGATAGATGCGCGCATCGCCTTTGAGATTGAATGCCTTGGCAATATCGCGTTTGGCAGCGCGATCAGGGTTCTCGGTGATGAAAGTGAGAATATCTTGCTTCGTCGGAAGATAGGCTTCTGACAGCGGCTTCACTTTGGATTTACCGGAAAAGGTCTTGTTGTTTTTTGCGCCCTTCTGTTTTTTATGTGCGCCTGAGCCGCTGTTACGGTCAGAAGAAGGGTCTATTCTGCGAGCCAATCCGGTCATCCTTAATATTTACTTTTTATAAAGTCCTGAAAACTCTTTAAAGCATTTCGGCACAAAATGGAAACATTTGCTGTGGCTCAGCTGATGCAAATAAAAAGGGCACCATAGTAACTATGGTGCCCTCTGATTTACGTGCTTTGTGCTGCTTATTCAGCCGCATCCGCTTCTTTAGGTTTAGCGGCTGCTTTGGTCGCAGGCTTTTTAGCTGCCGGTTTTTTGGCAGCGGCCTTTTTCACCGGTTTTGCTTCAGCATCTGCGTCATCCGCTTTGGCTGTCTTTTTAGCTGCGGCGGTTTTCTTCGGAGCAGCAGCTTTTTTTGGTGCGGCTTTTTTGGTGGTCTTCTTGGCAGAACCGGCTTTGGCTGTGATCAGCTCCAGCGCTTCTTCCATTGTCACTGTTGCCGGATCTTTGCCTTTTGGCAGGGTGGCATTGACCTTGCCCCAATTGACATAAGGGCCGTAGCGCCCGTCGCGAACGGTAATTGAACCGCCATCCGGATGATCGCCGAGTGTTGCCAAAGCTGCAGGTGTGGCGCGGGTACGGCCACCTTTAGCGGCTTTTTCTGCCAGCACCGTCACAGCACGGTTGATGCCGATCTCAAACACATCCTCAATGCTGTCCACATTGGCGAATGCGCCGTCATGGGCAATGTAAGGACCATAGCGGCCAAGGCTCGCGGTAATCATCTTGCCGCTTTCCGGATGAGGGCCTACATCACGCGGCAGATTGATCAGCTGCAAGGCTTTTTCCAGATCAAGTTCACCCAATGACCAGCCTTTCGGCAGACTGGAACGCTTGGCTTCTTTGCCTTCACCGCGCTGAATATACGGGCCAAAACGACCGGTACGCGCAGTAATGTCTTCGCCCGTTACAGGATCCTGTCCAAGCACCTTCGGTTCATCAGAAGCACCGGCTGCATCACCTTCACCCTCAGTACCAAGCTGGCGCGTGAATTTGCACTCCGGATAGTTGGAGCAACCGACAAAAGCACCGTATTTACCGAGTTTCAGCGACAGATTGCCTTCGCCACAAGTCGGGCAGATACGCGGATCCATGCCATCGCCGCGATCAGGGAAGGCAAGGGCGGAAAGCTGCTCATTAAGCGCATCGAGCACATTGGTAACGCGCAGTTCTTTGGTGCTGTCGACATTGCCGGAGAAATCCTGCCAGAAGTCGCGCAGCACGTCTTTCCATGCCAGCTTGCCGTCGGAAATCAGATCGAGTTTTTCTTCCAGACTTGCGGTGAAATCATATTCCACATAACGCTCGAAGAAGCTTTCAAGAAACGCTGTAACCAGACGGCCTTTGGCCTGCGGGATCAGCTTGCGCTTATCCATCGTGACATATTCACGGTCGCTCAGAGTCTTGAGCGTTGCCGCATAGGTCGACGGCCGGCCGATGCCAAGCTCTTCCATGCGCTTGATAAGCGAAGCTTCGGAATAACGCGGAGGCGGTTCTGTCGAATGCTGGGTTGCATCGATTTTCTCGCGCTTCAGTGTCTCACCGGCATTAATCTGCGGCAGACGTGCGCCGTCCTCGTCTTCATCTTCTTCTTCGCGGTGATCCGTATAGGCCGCAAGGAAGCCGTTGAAACGCACAACCGAACCATTGGCACGCAATACAGCTGAACGGGAACCGTTTTTGGCCTCAATATCAACCGTGGTGCGTTCAATATCGGCAGGCTGCATCTGGCTGGCAATAGCGCGCTTCCAGATCAGCTCATAGAGACGTGCCTGATCTTCATCGAGATATTTACGCACTTCTTTCGGATGACGGCTGAAGTCGGTCGGACGCACCGCTTCGTGCGCTTCCTGAGCGTTTTTCGCTTTTGTCGAGTAATAGCGCGGCTTTTCCGGTACGTAATTGTCGCCGAATGTGTTGCCGATCGCTTTACGGGCAGCAGATATCGCTTCCGGCGCCATCTGCACACCGTCAGTACGCATATAGGTGATCAAACCGGTGGTTTCACCACCCAGCTCGATACCTTCATAAAGGCGCTGCGCGACCTGCATGGTGCGCGATGCGGAGAAACCGAGCTGGCCGCTGGCGGCCTGCTGCAAGGTAGAAGTGGTGAATGGCGGGCCCGGGTTGCGTTTGGTCGGCTTGGCATCAACGCTCATGACGTTGAAGCTTGCACCTTCCAGCATGGTGCGGATGCCGGTTGCCTGCTCTTCATTTTTAATGTCGAGCTTGCCGAGTTTTTTGCCGTCCACAACAGTCAGGCGGGCAGTGAAATTATCGCTGCGCGGTGTCTGGAGCAGGGCAGCAATATTCCAGTATTCTTCACGGATGAAGCGTTCAATCTCGGTTTCGCGGTCACAAACAAGACGCAGTGCCACAGACTGCACGCGACCTGCCGAGCGTGAACCCGGCAATTTGCGCCACAGAACCGGCGACAGCGTAAAGCCCACCAGATAATCAAGGGCACGGCGCGCCAGATAGGCATCAACCAGCGGTACGTCGATTTCACGCGGATTGGCCATCGCTTCCAGAACCGCATTTTTGGTAATGGCGTTGAAAACCACGCGTTTAACCGGCTTGGAGCCGAGCACTTTTTTCTGACGCAGCACATCCAGTACGTGCCATGAAATAGCTTCCCCTTCGCGATCAGGGTCAGTTGCCAGAATCAGACTGTCACTTTCCTTGAGCGCCTTAGCGATCTCGGAAAGGCGCTTGGAGGAGGCTGCATCGACTTCCCAGCTCATGGCAAAGTCTTCATCAGGACGAACAGAGCCGTCTTTTGCCGGCAAATCGCGGACATGACCAAAAGACGCCAGAACCTTATAGTCTGAGCCTAAATATTTATTGATTGTTTTGGCCTTGGCGGGCGATTCAACGACAACGACATTCATATTGCGGGTCCAGATTAACGTACACAGCCGGATATGCCCGGATTGCGCCAGTGTTGAAAATCAAGTGCTGAAAATCATCATGCTGGCAGGATTGTTCTCATTCAAATGAACAGCGAAAACAGATTGGTCAAGAGCAAACACAGTTTTTTACGCAAAACAACGACAGGTTGACAATAGATATTACGTAATCTTAGGTTGAATTTTTGAGTGTTCGCAGCGCAGAGTTTTTATTCAATTTGCCTGAAAATTAATTTTAAACCGACTTATTCATCTATTTGTTTAGCCGAGAGTAAAGCCATGAAGGAAAATAGAGAGCAGACTTATCAAGAGTTGATCTATGTTCATGACACATTATTACAACTCCGTCAGATCGCTCAGAATAACCGTTATCCAATGCTTGCCTATTTTATTGAAATGGCATGGGTGGAAGTCTCGGATGTTCTGCGCTCGCAATTCGGGCAGTCAGCCAAAAACTGAACAGTCTTTATTTTATGCTGGCAGTAAGGCGATCAGCCCGTCACTGCTGCGCTGTAACTGACCGGCTAGGTCTAGCTCCAGCAAAGCCAGATGTACGGCGGAGGCTGGTAGCTCCGTATGACGGATAATTGCATCCACACTGGCAGGCGTGCTGCTGAGCGCATTGCGGATGCGTTCAATATCAGCGCTGCCGTTTGGCCGGTTATTCGAAGGTTCAAGAGAAAGGGGCGCAGCTTGCGCGAGAATTTGTGCAGAATCTTCTGTGAAAACAAAACCGGCTTGTTGCGGTGCCGTACCGTCCTTACGCAGCATCGGTGCCAGTGTGTCGCAGATATCTTGCGCTTCCGTGAGCATGATCGCACCGTTTTTCAGCAACGTATTGGTGCCATTAGCGCGCGGATCAAGCGGTGAGCCGGGGACGGCAAAGACCAGTCTGCCCATTTCAGCCGCCAGCCTTGCGCTTATCAGTGAGCCGGATCGCTGAGCCGCTTCAATGACCGCAAGGCCGAGAGATAAACCGGCAATGATGCGGTTGCGGCGCGGAAAGTCCTGCGCCCGTGGCACCCAGTCGAATGGCATTTCTGAAATAATGATGCCGCCACGATCTATGATTTGCTCAAGCAGCGGTAAATTCTCCGGCGGGTAAGGGCGGTTCAGACCACCGGCCAGCACGGCAATCGTGCCGGTCTCTAAGCTGGCTTTGTGGGCAGCGGCATCAATACCGCGCGCAAAGCCGGAAACAATAGCAAAGCCGTTTGCGCCCAGATCACGCACCAATTGGCTTGTGAAGGCACAGGCAGTGGCGGAGGCATTGCGCGCGCCAACTATGGCGACCGGCGCCTTGCTGAAAAGTTCTGTATTACCGAACACAGTCACGAGCGGCGGCGGATTGAGCATTTGCCGCAAATATTGAGGATAGTCCGGTTCGCCCATACCAATCAGTCGCGCACCGGCGCGGTCAATCGCTTCCAGCTCCTGTTCAGCCTGTTCAATTGTATGGATTCGGAGCGGGCGTTTGGCCGTGGAACGCACCAATTGAGGCAGGCGTTCAAGTGCGGCAGCAGCACTGCCGCAATAGGCGATCAGATCGCGGAAACTGGCAGGGCCAACATTGTCACTGCGGATAAGCCGCAGCCAGTTAAGCCTCTGCTGGTCTGAGAGACGAATTCCTTTTACCTGCGAACCCGTCTCTCTGATCATTTTATTTTGATCCTATCTTGGTTTCGGTACCGCTGAGCAACCGCTTGATATTCTCACGATGTTTGATGAAAACAATCACGGTGAGAATGGCAAAGAGCAGTGCGGTTTTTGTCAGGCCGAGATAGAGAATGGATACCGGCACCACGATACTGGCAATCAGCGCGGAGAGCGATGAATAGCGGGTAAGTAGCGCAATAACGATCCAGACAGCGGCAAAAACCAGTGCGCCGGGCCAGACCAGCCCCAGCAAAATACCGAGATAGGTGGCAACGCCTTTGCCGCCTTTAAAGCCAAGCCAGACCGGAAACAGATGGCCGAGAAAAGCACCGAGACCGGCAGCAAGGGCATAATCGCGGCCGAAATAGGCGGCAACCAGCACTGCAATCGTGCCTTTCAGCATATCGCAGAGCAGGGTGGCAGCAGCAATTTTCTTGTTACCGGTGCGCAGCACATTGGTTGCGCCGATATTGCCGGAACCGATAGAGCGTACATCGCCCAGACCGGCCATGCGGGTAAGCAGCAGACCGAAGGGAATTGAACCAAGCAGATAGCCAAAAATCAGCGCGGCAAAAATACCTGCAACGCCGCCGGTGATAATCAGTGGTTCAAGCATAATATCCCCTCGAAATATTGCGTCCCTTCACAGAGACTGTAGAAATTAGGCATAAAATCCGCATCAAAACAATATTATAATGCATAGACCGTTTTGCCGTTGACGACTGTGCGGATAGTACGCCCCTGAAATTTAGCATCTTCAAAAGAGCTGTTTTTCGAGAGTGAGTGCAATTCATCGGCCTTCACAACCCATGGTTCATAAAGATCAACCACAGCAAAATCGGCTTTTGCACCAACTTTCAGTGTACCGGCATCAAGGCCGTAGAGTTTGGCGGGTGCGGTGGAAAGCACTTCAATCAGGCGCATCAGGCTCAGAGATTCATTATGATAAAGCCGCAGAGCTGCACCCAGCAGGGTTTCCAAACCGATTGCACCGGCTTCCGCATCGGCGAAAGGCAGACGTTTGGTGTCCACATCCTGCGGATTATGCGCGGAGACAACCACATCGACTGTGCCGTTACGCACAGCTTCAATCATCGCCTGACGGTCATCTTCATTACGCAGAGGCGGTGAAAGACGGAAGAATGTGCGGTATTCGCCGATATCATTTTCGTTGAGCGACAAATGATTGATTGAAACGGCAGCACTGACTTTTGTGTTGGTTTCTTTGGCGCGGCGCAAAGTCTGCACCGACATATCGCAGGAAATCTGCGCGGCGTGATAATGGCCGCCGGTCATGGCTGCCAGACGCAGGTCGCGCTCCAGCGGGATCACTTCTGCTTCACGCGGGCTGCCGGACAGGCCGAGCCAGCTGGCATAAAGCCCGCTATTCATAGCGCCGCCGCCTAAATACGGATCCATGGTTTCATGGGCGATAACCGCGCCGAAATCTTTCGCATAGGTCAGCGCACGGCGCAGCAGCAGCGTATTGGCCAGTGATTTACGGCCTTCGGTAAAGGCAACCGCACCGGCTTCCCGCAGCAAGCCCATTTCGGTCATTTCCTCGCCGAGCAAGCCACGGGTAATCGCAGCAGCCGGATGGACATTGACGATAGCGCTGTCGCGTGCAGTTCGTTTGACGAATTCGACCAGTGCCACATTATCAATGACCGGATCGGTATCCGGCATCATGATCATGGAGGTTACACCACCGGCTGCTGCGGCCTGACTGGCCGAAGCGATTGTTTCACGGTGTTCTGTACCCGGCTCACCGATAAAAACGCGGCTGTCGACCAGACCCGGGATCAGGACATTGCCGTTAAGGTCTATGACTTCTGCGCCTTCCGGTGTGCCCTGATGATTGGCATCTGCGCCGCTGGCAACAATAATGCCGTTTGCAACAATCAGCGTGCCGTTTTCATCGAGGTTGCGTGAAGGATCAATGATGCGGGCATTGGTGTAAACTGTAGTGCTCATCATCAGGCTCCAACACCGTTAAAATTTTCAGGATTTCGTCGGGGATCAAGCAGGGCTTCCATGACGGCCATGCGAACAGCAACGCCCATTTCCACCTGTTGCTGGATCACGCTTTGCGGGCCGTCAGCAATATCCGAGGCAATTTCCACACCGCGGTTCATCGGGCCCGGATGCATTACCAAGGCGTCCGGTTTCGCATATTTGAGCTTTTCTTTATCCAGCCCGTAGAAGTGGAAATACTCGCGTACCGACGGCACAAAAGAGCCGCTCATACGCTCGCGCTGCAGGCGCAGCATCATCACCACATCAGCGTCTTTCAGGCCTTCTTTCATGGAGTTGAAGACTTCAACGCCCATATTTTCAATGCCGGATGGCAGCAGGGTGGACGGTGCAATCACCCGCACCCGCGCACCCAGCGCATTAAGCAGCAGAATATTGGAGCGCGCCACACGCGAATGCAGAACATCACCGCAGATTGCCACGATCAGACGGCCGACTTTGCCTTTGGCGCGGCGGATGGTCAGGGCATCGAGCAGTGCCTGTGTCGGATGCTCATGCGCACCGTCACCGGCATTGACCACGGAGCAGCCCACTTTTTGCGCGAGCAGCGCGGCAGCACCGGCAGAAGCATGGCGGATCACCAGAATATCCGGCTGCATCGCATTCAGGGTCATCGCTGTATCAATCAGCGTTTCACCTTTTTTGACGGAAGAATTACCGACAGACATATTCATCACATCGGCGCCGAGGCGTTTGCCTGCCAGTTCAAAAGATGATTGTGTGCGGGTGGAATTTTCAAAAAACAGATTGATCTGTGTGCGGCCGCTTAAAATGGATTTCTTTTTTTCCGGCTGGCGGGATACGGCGACTTCGCTGTCGGCCAGATCAAGCAGGATATTTATATCATGAGGAGATAGGTCTTTAATCCCGAGCAAATGGCGGTGGGGAAAAAGGGGCGAGGGAGATTGTTCTGTCATCACAGCTATTCCCTAAGTTTGTTTTCAGAAAAACTTGTTTGCGGCCTTATATATGCTTTTGCGGCTTTGTCGAATAAACTGTGTGGAGAAAAGCGGAATATTGAGGGGATATTTATAATTTTGCCGCAAACAATGCCACAAGGCGGATATTAGAGATTCGCGTATAGATTTAAATACTAAAACCGGCGGCTGAAATCTCCGGCTAAATGGATGGAATATGTCGGTTAACACTCCTGTAGACGTTTCTGAAGTAACCAATCAGGTGCCGCAGCGTACCAATTACGCGCCGGATTCGTCTCCATATTCCGTGACAAAAAGCCTCAACGGGCAGGCTGTACAGCAATATAATGCCTATTTGAGCGATCCGCTGCTGTTACAATGTGCAACGCGTTTTCCCGAAACGCTGCAAAAAGAGCTGGAACAGACCGGCCGTTTTGTCTTATCCGCTGATGCGCAGGAAATGGCACGTCTTGCCAATTCAGAAGTGCCGCGCCTGCAAACCCATGATCGTCTGGGTAATCGCATTGATCAGGTAGAATACCATCCGGCTTATCATGCTCTGATGCGCCGCTCTGTGGCGCATGGGCTGCATTCCTCGATCTGGGAAAACAGTCCGCAACAATCACCAGAGTC
Source organism: Hyphomicrobiales bacterium (assembly GCA_900470735.1). Taxonomy (GTDB): domain Bacteria; phylum Pseudomonadota; class Alphaproteobacteria; order Rhizobiales; family Rhizobiaceae; genus Pseudochrobactrum. Next base: position 46,438 of record UCCC01000003.1, read on the forward strand.
CGGTCGTCGCCATCAGGCGCGTGCCACACGCTTTTATCTGACGGCACAACTGGAATGCGGACATCTTTGCCCGCTGACCATGACAAGTGCTTCTCTTGCTGTGCTGATGACTTCGCCGGCGCTTTATGACGAATGGTCGCCGCGTATTCTCACCCGCAAATATGACGCATCCAATAAGCCGCCTGTTAAAAAAGCCGGTCTGACGCTTGGAATGGGTATGACAGAAAAGCAGGGCGGCACTGATGTGCGCGCCAATACTACCCGTGCCGATCATGCGGGTAATGGCGTCTACCGTCTCAACGGCCATAAATGGTTTATGTCTGCACCAATGTCGGATGCTTTCATGGTGCTGGCGCAGGCCAATGGACAGGCTGCCGGTGGTAACAAGTCCGGCCTGTCCTGTTTCCTTGTGCCGCGTTTGTTGTCGGACGGCAGTGGCAATGGTTTCCGTTTCCAGCGCCTGAAAGACAAGCTCGGCAACCGCTCCAATGCCTCTTCCGAAGTACAGTTTGAAAATGCACTTGGCCAGATGGTTGGAGAGCCGGGGCAGGGTGTGAAGACCATCATTGATATGGTGACACTGACCCGTCTGGATTGTGCAGTGGCCTCTGCCGGTCTGATGCGCGCCGGTCTGAGTGAAGCGGTGCATCATGCCCGCCACCGGCATGTCGGTGGTGTGCCGCTGATTAATCAGCCGCTGATGCAACGTGTGCTGGCGGATATGTCACTGGATGTGGCTGCAGCGACAGCTTTGTCACTGCGTCTTGCCCGTGCTTTCGATATGGCGGCCAATGATCGTATGGAAGCTGCCTTTGCCCGTGTTATGACGCCAGTGGTCAAATATTGGGTGGCAAAGATTGCACCGGCGCTGCTTTATGAAGCAATGGAATGTCTCGGCGGCAATGGTTATGTCGAAGAAGGTCCTCTGGCGCGGCTTTATCGCGAGGCTCCGGTCAATGCGATCTGGGAAGGTTCCGGCAATGTGATGGCGCTCGATATTGTGCGTGTATTGCACCGCGCACCACGTTTGTTTGACGATGTGCTGGAGTGGATCGGCACACAGCTTGGCCGTCGTGGGCAGGGTACTGTTGCCGTGTTGCGGGCTGCGATGCAGGTGACCATGACCGATGAAGGTGCTGCGCGTATGCTCACCGAGCAAATGGCGCTTGCGGCCAGTGCGGCCTGCCTGAAAGAACTCGGCGCGGATCATATTGCGGATGCCTTTATCGAGACCCGTCTTGGCGGACAGTGGCGCACAACCTATGGCATGATTGATGCCCGACATGATGCATTGGGCATTATCAATGCGCTTTATCCGCAAGAATAAATCACCGTATTTTATTCGGAACATTTATCTGAACGGCTATTCCCTCAGCACAATCAAAAGGGGCAAAACTTATGTTTTGCCCCTTCGTTTTTAAGGATTAAATTGCAGAAATAAGCCGGGTATTTCTGCTCTTTTGAAAAGCGTTAAGTCGAAAAATGCGACTTCAATCCTTATACAAACGGAGCACTTATTCCTGTGAAAAGATTTAAGCCATTCTGTTCTTCATACTCAATGGTGAACGGGCCAGGTGCGACAGGACTGTTGCTAATTGATAGGGCTTTTGTAGCAAGGATTAGCATATTGGCAACTTGGTCTGAATAGGCAATTGGCTCAAAAATAATGAGGTTATTTGTAGCGTCATTTGCGGCAATATTAATAAGATTGTCCGAAAGTGAATTTTTAACATGAATCCATATAGGGGAAATACTTGCCATAATAATAAAATCCTATTTAAAATAATTTACAATTACTGTTTAGTTTATATTTCCAGTGATGTAAATGTTTATATATATGATAGTATTTATGTTGTTTGAAATTATATTTACATTTAATTTGAAATCGTTGTTTTTGTGAAATTTATGTAATTATTTCATGGTGCACAGTCAATCGCATTAATGTGCACCATGATACGAGAATGATTCAAACTTATACTACGCACGGGATGACTTTAAATTGCACTATATGATGTAGCGGCACTTATTGCAGAAACGTGCATCCGCATATTGAATATTGCTACAGGAAGGGCAGATTACATTTGTGCCATTATCGTCATTCCGGCTTCGTGAAACATAACTACGCTGAAATATCTGACGTACATAATTAATCATAATAATCTCCTGTGGTTGAGGAGATCTATATAAACAAGCTCTAGTCGCTATAGGAGCAATAGCTAATTTTTATTATTGTGGTTTTTTATAAGCATTTGATTTTAAATTATTATTTTTACATCGCAAAGCAGCCAGGATTTTTAAAAATTCTGACTGCTTCAGATATGATTGAAATATTCGGAAATGTTTTAAGCGGCGGCTGGCTGGCCGCAATTGCCGCAAAATTTGGCACCCGCCATTATCGATTGATTGCAAGAGTTGCATTGAGCTGGGACGAGGGACAAGCCGCAATTGTTGCAAAACCGTGCATCTGTGGCCTGAGGTCTGCGGCAGTCAGGACAGTTCTGAGTTTTTGCAGGCGGCAGTTCCATTTGTTGTGGCATGCCATAATAGAAAGCTTCATTACGGCCATGCTTTGAGCCGTGGCCATGGCCACCACCATAACCGCCATGAGAATTGTAGCTGCCACGGAAAAAGGATTTGATAAAGCTCATAACATTCTCCTTAAAAGAAACATCAGGAGATATCTTTGTAAAAGCTCTAACCGCTATAGGAGCAAGATCTAATATTCTTAAATTTATTTAATCTTGCTCGCTGTCACGACGCAGTATGTGCAGTCGATCCAGAGCGCCTTGCAGAATGAATGAAGCGGCAGCGGAATCAATTCGCTCTGCGCGTTTGGCGCGGGAAACATCCATGCCGATCAAAGCGCGCTCTGCCGCAACGGTTGAAAGACGCTCATCCCAATAGATGAACGGAATATCGGTGAGCTTTTCCATATTGCGCACAAAGGCTTTTGTAGCCTGCACGCGCGGGCCCTCTGTGCCGTCCATATTGACCGGCAGGCCGATAACGGCAGCTGCAACTTTTTCTTTTTGCAGTAGTTCCAGCAGTTCCTGTGCATCGAGTGTAAATTTGCGGCGTTTCAAAACAGGACGCGGATGCGCGAATGACATGCCGAGATCAGAAACCGCAATGCCGATTGTTTTGGTACCCAGATCAAGACCGGCGACAAGCTGCCCGTAGCTCAAGCTTGTTGCAAGCTCTTCAATTGTTGATACAGCCATATCTTGTTTTTCCGATCCGGTAATGTCGTGTAGTATCTTGCAAAGGCAGTGCAGTGCATCATAACTGTGCCTATATCAATATGCATCGGCAAAGGGAATATCATGAACATAACCTGGCTCGGCCATTCTGCTTTTCGCGTTGAAACCTCGCAGGCGACAATTCTGATTGACCCGTTTATCAGCCAGAGCCCGACCGGTTCTGCTTTGGATTTTGCTGAAGTGACCAAAGGCATAACCCATATTGCACTGACCCATGGCCATGGCGACCATGTCGGCGATACAATCCGCATCGCTAAAGAAACAGGCGCGACAGTGATCGCCAATGCTGATCTGTGTGACTGGCTTGCGCATCGCGGTGTAGAGAAAGTCGATCCGGGCAATACCGGCGGTACAGTCTTTCACAACGGCTTTTCAGTAACCTTTGTGAATGCGCTGCATTCCTCCGCAACTGTAACAGAAGACGGCGTTTCCCACTCTCTTGGTAATCCGAATGGCCTGATGTTCCATTTTGATGATGAAGATGCACCGACACTTTATCATATGGGCGATACGGATATTTTCTCGGATATGGCGCTGATTAATGAGCTGCATCAGCCGGAAGTGGCATTGGTGCCGGTTGGTGACCGCTTTACCATGGGCGGTGCAATTGCAGCACTGGCTTGCCAGCGTTATTTCCCGACGCTCAAAACCGCAATCCCGTGCCATTTCGGTACATTCGGGCTGCTTGATGCAACGGCAGATGATTTTGTACACGGCATGGAAAAATCCGGTACAAAAGTTGAAGTGCTGGATGTTGGCGGCAGTTTAACTGTTTCTCGGGGCTGAAAATTCAAGTCAAATATTGCACTTGAGCAAGTGCAGGGTTATAGCCGGAACAAGAGAAATTTCTTGCGGACTGTATTCATGCTGGGTAGACCGGCAGCTAAGTCCGCATTTTCGCATTTATCGGAGAACGACATGTCCGTCGATTTAACTACAGTCAAGCGCGTTGCGCATCTTGCCCGTATTGCGGTCAGTGAAGAACAGGCCGAGAAAATGACCGGTGAACTCAATGTCATTCTGGGCTTTGTGCAATCGCTGGATGCAGTGAATGTTGATGGTGTTGAGCCGATGACTTCGGTTATCCCGACTGCCATGCGCCTGCGTGAAGATACAGTTTCTGACGGCAATATGGCTGTAGAGATCGTTTCTAATGCACCGATCAGTGAAGAGAACTTCTTCATGGTGCCAAAAGTTATCGAATAATCTGCGCTCAACCGTCCGACAGCTGTTTTCCGTCAATCAAGAGCTATATTGCTCCCGTTTAAAGCGGTGATTGAGACAGAAAGCGGCAGATGAAAAGCCTAAACAGGATTTAAACCATGACTGATTTAACCGCACTCACGATTGCCGAGGCGCGCGACAAGCTGAAGGCCAAAGCCTTTACAGCAACCGAACTGGCCGATGCTTATCTCAATGCAATTGATGCCGCCAATGGCGCGCTCAATGCCTATGTCAGTGTTACTCATGACAAGGCCCGCACGATGGCCAAAGCTTCGGATGAGCGTCTGGCAAAAGGTGAGGCCGGTGCGCTGGAAGGTATTCCGCTCGGCGTGAAAGATCTGTTCGCCACCAAAGGCGATCACACTCAGGCCTGCTCGCATATTCTCGACGGCTTCAAGCCGGAATATGAATCAACCGTCACAGCCAATCTCTGGGCAGACGGCGCGGTTATGCTTGGCAAGCTGAACATGGACGAGTTCGCAATGGGCTCCTCCAACGAAACATCTTATTACGGCCCTGTTGTCAGCCCTTGGCGCGCAGAAGGCTCGGAAGATAAGCTGGTTCCGGGCGGCTCATCCGGTGGTTCCGCTGCTGCTGTGGCTGCACGCCTGTGCGCCGGTGCAACAGCAACTGATACCGGTGGTTCGATCCGTCAGCCTGCGGCGTTCACCGGTACTGTTGGTATCAAGCCGACTTATGGCCGTGTTTCCCGTTGGGGCACGATTGCTTTCGCATCTTCGCTCGATCAGGCCGGTCCGATTGCCCGCGACGTTCGTGACAGTGCAATCCTGTTGAAGTCGATGGCTTCTGTTGATCTGAAAGATACAACTTCTGTTGATCTGCCGGTTCCTGATTACGAAGCAGCGCTTGGCAAATCCGTAAAAGGCATGAAAATTGGTATTCCGCGCGAATATCGCATTGATGGTATGCCGGCTGAAATCGAAAAGCTCTGGGCGCAGGGCGTTCAGTGGCTGAAAGATGCCGGTGCGGAAGTGGTTGATATTTCACTGCCGCATACAGATCAGGCACTTGCCGTTTATTACATCGTTGCTCCGGCGGAAGCATCGTCGAACCTCGCACGTTATGACGGCGTTCGCTATGGTCTGCGTGTTCCGGGTAAAGACATTGTTGAAATGTACGAAAACACCCGTGCGGAAGGTTTTGGTGCGGAAGTTAAACGCCGTATCATGATCGGCACCTATGTACTTTCAGCCGGTTATTATGATGCCTATTATGTTAAGGCGCAGAAAATCCGCACATTGATCAAGAAAGACTTTGAGGATGTGTTTGCTGCCGGTGTGGATGCAATTCTGACACCAGCAACGCCATCGGCTGCTTTCAAGCTGGGCGATAAAGAGCTGGCTGCTGATCCGGTGAAAATGTATCTCAATGACATCTTTACGGTCACCGTGAACATGGCTGGTCTGCCAGGTATTTCTGTACCGGCTGGTCTGTCCGAAACCGGTCTGCCACTGGGCTTGCAGCTGATTGGCCGTCCGTTTGAAGAAGAAGCACTGTTCCAGGCCGCTCATGTGATTGAGCAGTCTGCAGGCAGCTTCACAGCAAAACGCTGGTGGTAAAACCGTATGCAGCTCCGGCAGGCAACAAACGCTGATCTGGCGGTTATTGCCCGCATCGGGGCTGATGCATGGTCTTCCCATATATTCAGCTTTGAAACCGAAGAGCCGGATCAGCGCAGACGCGCTGAACTGGCTTTTTTACGTTCAGTGCAGGATTACACAGATTACATTCTGGTTGCCGAGCAGGATGGTGCGATCTGCGGCTGGGGCGCTCGCGACAGTAATCAGAATTATATTTCAGACATCTGGGTGGATCCGGCGCATCACGGACAGGGTATAGGTACTTTGCTGGTTGATGCACTGTTGGCGCAGATTGTTTTGCTCGGGTTTCAGAGCGCGGAAATCGGCACTCATGCGCGTAATCTTCCGGCGATAAAGCTTTATGAAAAATGCGGCTTCCAGATTATTCGCCGTTATGAGGAATGGTCGGACAGTCTGGCGCGTGTTGTGGAAAAGGTGAAAATGCAGGCCGATTTGTAATATCAGCTTGCTAAATCCGTTAAATGTTCCTATTTTGTTCTGTAGTTAGTGCGGAACGAAACCTATGCGTAAACCTGATCTGCCTGAACGGCTATATCTCGATTTTGACAGTTTTTTTGCCAGTGCCGAGCAGCAGATGAATCCTGCCTTGCAGGGCAGGCCGGTTGGCGTTGTGCCGCATGCCAGTGAATTCACCGGCCTGATCGCAGCTAGTAAAGAAGCCAAGAAGTTCGGCTTGAAAACCGGCACGTCTGTGCGCGAAGCCCGTGAACGCTGCCCCGATATCGCAATTATTGAGGCGCGGCCGGATGAATATGTCAAATTGCATCATAAGATACTGGATATTATTGATACGGTTTTGCCGATCGGTGATGTGCGCTCGATTGATGAGCTGGTTTGCCGTTTGCTGCCGTCAGAATCCCGTCAGGCTGAGGCTCTGGGATTGGCGATTAAAGCAGCGTTGCGTGAAAAGCTTGGCTCCGCTCTGACTTGTTCCATTGGCGTGGCACCCAATGAGTTGCTTGCAAAGATCGCGGCTGAAATCGACAAGCCGGATGGTTTGGTAATCGTGCGGCCGGAAGATATTCCCTACCGTTTCCTGAAACTGCAATTGCGTGATTTGCCCGGCATTGCCGCAGGTGTAGAGGCACGTCTGCTACGCTCCGGCATCACGACAGTTGAAGAGCTCTGGAAAATCAGTCCGAAACAGGGGCGGGCAATCTGGGGTAGTGTTGAAGGCGAGCGATTTATCGCCGGATTGCATGGCTATGCGGTCGAGAAACAGGAAACGCAACGCCGGATGTTCGGACATGGCCGTGTGCTGCCGCGGGATTGGCGCCAACCGGACAAAATTCTGCAATGTGCTCGTTTGCTTTGTATGAGCGCTTCACGACGTTTGCGTAAAGAGCATTACCGCGCCGGTGCTCTGGTCTATGGCTGGCGGATAAAAGGACAGGAATCGATCTCTGTTGAGGGCGTTTTTCCGCCGTCACGCGATGATCATTGTTTTCTGACCTGTCTGGGGCAATTGCACAGGCGATTACTGATGCATCCGGCATTTCGCAACGCTAATTTCAGACAGATCAAGAACGTGCATATTTATCTGCATCATCTGTCCGGCGAGGTGGTGGATAGTCATGACCTGTTTGATGAGCCGCAGCAAAAGCAGCGCCAGCAACGCTGGGAACAGGTATCTGACACGCTCGACCGCGTGCGCAAACAATTCGGCTCGGATGCTTTAAGCCTCGGCCCGTCAATCGCCCCCGGCTCTTATATCGGCGGTAAAATCGCTTTTGGCCGTATTCCTGATCTGGATGATTATTGAGCGCTGTTGAGGCTTGAATTAGCTCAAATGCGATTATCCTTGGCATTTGAGGTAAAGGATAGCCAAGGTGTTTTATTGACTAATGTATCCTGCTTACGGACATAAGTCAGAGCACATTTCGAAAAGCGCAAGCCAACTGAGCGGGGAACTTGGTGCAGTAAGCTCGCGTTTTTGTCCCGTTCTGATTAGAGATGCTCATAAAAAAAGCCGGTGATAACACCGGCTTTTAATTCATCAGATATCCAGTTCCTGAACGAATTCCGCATTTTCCTGAATGAAGCGGAAGCGGGCTTCCGGCTTTGTGCCCATCAGGTCATCGACAGTGTTTTTAGTCGAGCCGTTTTCATCCTCAAAGAGTTCCACACGGAGCAAAGTACGCTTGCTCGGATCCATCGTGGTTTCTTTAAGCTGCTCAGCACGCATTTCACCAAGACCTTTAAAGCGGCCAAGCTCAACTTTACCTTTGCCTGTAAAGACTGTGCGCATCAGTTCGTCCTTATGCGCATCATCACGGGCATAGGCGACCTTGCCACCTTGGCTGAGGCGATACAGCGGCGGTACGGCAAGGAACAGATGACCGCCGGTAATCAGCTGCGGCATTTCCTGATAGAAGAAGGTGATCAGCAGCGAAGCAATATGTGCGCCATCCACGTCAGCATCCGTCATGACGATGATACGATCATAGCGCAGATCATCTTCACGGTAATTCTTGCGGGTGCCGCAGCCAAGCGCCTGCACCAGATCGCCGATCTGCTGGTTGGCCGTCAGCTTATCGCGTCCGGCGCTGGCCACGTTGAGGATTTTACCACGCAGCGGCAAAATCGCCTGATTGGTGCGGTTACGCGCTTGTTTGGCAGAACCGCCCGCCGAGTCACCCTCAACGATAAACAATTCTGCACCGGCTGCGGAATTTTGCGAGCAGTCAGCCAGTTTGCCCGGCAGACGCAACTTACGGGTTGCTGTCTTGCGGGTGGTTTCTTTTTCCTGACGGCGGCGCAGGCGTTCTTCCGCACGCTCAACAACCCAGTCGAGCAGTTTCGACGCTTCCTGCGGGGAGGCGGCAAGCCAATGGTCAAAAGGATCGCGGATCGCATTTTCAACAATACGCTGCGCTTCAACAGTCGCCAGCTTATCCTTGGTCTGTCCAACAAATTCCGGCTCGCGGATGAAAACCGACATCATACCGGCAGCAGAAATCATCACGTCATCAGTGGTGATCACCGAGGCGCGTTTATTGTTGGTCAGTTCCGCATAGGCTTTGAGGCCGCGTGTCAGTGCAAGGCGCAAACCTGCTTCATGCGTGCCGCCTTCACCAGTTGGAATAGTGTTACAATAGGAGTGAACAAAGCTGTCACCACCATACCATGCCACCGCCCACTCGACAGCACCGTGACCGCCCTGTTTTTCTGTTTTACCGGAGAAAATTTCTCTGGTGACCATAAATTCTTTGCCGAGAGAGGCTGAGAGAAAGTCTTTCAATCCGCCCGGAAAATGGAAAACAGCTTTATCCGGAATGCCTTTTTTAGGATCAAGTAGTGACGGATCACAGGACCAACGAATTTCTACGCCGCCAAACAGATAGGCTTTTGACCGCGCCATACGATAAAGGCGCTCTGGGTCAAATTTGACGTTCTTGCCGAAAATCTCCGGATCCGGATGGAAACGCACCCGCGTACCACGGCGGTTATGGACTTCACCGAGTTCTTCCAGATCACCCAGCGGCAGCCCGCGGGAAAAACGCAGACGATAGAGGCGGCGGGCACGGGCGACTTCGACTTCCAGCAGGTCGGACAAGGCGTTGACCACAGAAACACCAACACCATGCAGACCACCGGAGGTCTCATAGGCTTTGCCGTCGAATTTACCACCGGCATGAAGCTTGGTCATAATCACTTCAAGCGTTGATTTTCCGGGCACCTGCGGATGAAGCTCAACCGGAATACCGCGACCATTATCACTGACTGTCAGGAAGCCTTCGGCATCAAGATTGACATCAATGAAATTGGCATGACCGGCAACGGCCTCGTCCATTGCGTTGTCGATGACTTCGGCAAACAGATGGTGCAGCGCTTTTTCATCAGTACCGCCGATATACATACCGGGACGCAGACGTACCGGTTCCAGCCCTTCAAGAACACGAATGGCAGAAGCATTATAATCGCTGCCATCGGAGTTACTCGGAGCAGAACGAAGTTCAGCGGCTGGTGTTGAAGCAGCTGGTTTTGGTGCAGGCGCTGCCGGAGCAGGCGTACTTGCAGCAATTTCTGGCTTGCTCACAGGCGCAGGCTGTGCAGGCACAGGGGTGGCGACAGTTTCAGCAATATCCGTGGACACCTCAGGCTGAGACACCTGTCGCCCGCGTGCATTGTTGAGAATATTCGCAAAAAGATCGTCGCTATTATCCATGTGGAATGGCCGGCCTGTTCGTTCAAATAGATTACGGAGCATTTTGCTGCTGAACAGAGATTCAGCGTCGCATAAATGCGGGAAACAAAATTACGGAGCGGAATATTCAGTTTTGAATTTCAAAACCGCACCGGAATTATGGAAAATCGAATCACCGAGATTTTGGCATGTTTCAACGAGTAAAGCGACAAAGGTTCGCTATACGTTCCTGTTTAAATGCCGGTAATCCTGACTTTTCCGCAGATTTTATTTTGTTTGGACAATTACACGGTAATTGTCAAATCCGGCATCCGTCTTCAGGTGTGCTGCTGTGGCCTTAAAGTGACGGCAAGGGACAATAAAACGCGTGGACGGAGAGAGGTGTTGCGTTAGCGGCTAAGCCGTGATGAGAACGCTGAATATGGAAATAACGCTGCCCGATCAGCCCGAAATAAACGCGGTGTAACCGCAGAGGCCCGAGATAAAGCGGCGTAGCCGCAGAGGAATGACAATGCAGAACCGGTTGCAGCCGCATGTGCGCGGAATGATCACCATGATCTGTGCCATGCTTATTGTGCCGCTGATGGACGCCACCGGCAAGTGGCTGGCAATGGAAGAGAATATTCCTCCCGGCACAATCAGTTTTATGCGGTTCTTTGTGCAGGGTATCCTCAGCTTTGCAGCGATTATCATTTTTAGCCGTGGTTTTGGGCTAAAAACCCAACATCTCTGGGGCAATCTGTTTCGCGGTTGTTTGCTGGCTCTCGGTAGTCTCTGCTTTTTCACGTCGGTCAAATATATGCCGCTGGCCGATGCGCTGGCTGTGTTCTTTGTTGAACCGCTTATTCTGACCGTTCTCTCGATGATATTCCTCAATGAGAAGGTGGGCTGGCGTCGCTTGAGTGCTGTACTTGTTGGGTTGCTTGGCACAGTCATCGTTATTCAGCCAAGCTGGAGCGTTTTCGGGTGGCTCTCGGTTTTACCGGCGATTTCTGCCTTTTTATTCGCGGTCTATTTGGTGCTCAACCGCAAATTCGGCCTCAATGAGCGTCCGGTTGTGATGCAGTTTTATGCTGGTATCGGCGGCAGTATTATGGGGGCCGCGGTTATGATCTTTGGCCATACGACTGCTATTCCAGATCTGCAATTTGCATTGCCGCACACGCTGTTTCCGTGGTTCATGCTGCTCATGATTGGTGTATTCGCGGCCAGTGGTCATTTGCTGGTGGTACGTGCATTCCAGTTGGCACCGGCCTCTATTCTGGCTCCATTCCAATATGTTGAAATTGTTATGGCGGTCACGGTCGGCTTGTTGTTTTTCGGAGACTTCCCGAGCCTGTCTAAATGGTTTGGTATTGCGATTATTATCGGCTCAGGGATTTACGTCTTTATCCGTGAGCGCAAGCGAAGTACTGAGGCAGAAAAGGCAGCACTCTCAGCTTAGAGAAAAGAAAAAAGGCGGCTTAAGTGCCGCCTTTTTTATATAAAACAATAACTTGTTTGAATATTCTATTATTTCACATCACCAAAGACATCATTGAAACTTTGCTTCAATGCCATATCCAGATCGTCCATCGTGACAGGCAATCCCAGATCAACCAGACTGGTCACGCCATATTCAGCAATACCGCAAGGAACGATGCCGCCGAAGTTTTCAAGCTGCGGTTCCACATTAAGGGCAATGCCGTGAAAGCTGACCCAGCGGCGCATACGAATGCCGATTGCAGCGATCTTATCTTCCGCCATTGAACCATCCGCGAGGCGCGGTTTTTCCGGTCGCGCAACCCAGACGCCAACACGGTCTTCGCGCCGTTCACCTTTGACATTGAAACTATCGAGGGTGGTGATGATCCATTGTTCCAGCGCTGCCACAAAAGCGCGGATATCCTCACGGCGACGCTTAAGATCAAGCATGACATAAGCCACACGTTGCCCCGGACCATGATAGGTAAATTCACCGCCGCGTCCGGTCTTGTAAACCGGAAAACGATCCGGCGTTAGCAAATCTTCATCACGCGCACTGGTACCGGCGGTATAAAGCGGCGGATGTTCCACAAGCCACACGAGCTCATTGGCTCCGCCATCACGAATGGCGGCAACGCGTGCTTCCATAAAAGCTTCAGCAACAGGGTAAGAAGTCAGGCCATCAGCAACCTGCCATTCAACCGGCGGGGAGCCATCAGCGCTAAGAAACTGAGCGGATAAATCATTGCGATTAGTCGCAGGGCGACTCTGTGCAGGGGCGTTTTCTGTCATGATGGCAATCAGGTAGAGATTGCGGCCAAAAAAATCCAGATGGCAAATTGACCGCTCTGCTATGAAAGCCTGATTATCAACTGGCTAAGGCGCGAAGGCTTTCTGCCGTTTTGATATCACTGCGCAACATACCGAAGATTGCCGTGTCCCAGCGTTCATTGCCGACTTGCAGGCAGGAGCGGCGGATGCCCTCAAGCTGAAAGCCGAGTTTGCGATAGGTCTGAATGGCTGCGCGGTTGAATGTAAATACATTCAGTTCGAGACGGGAAAATTCCTGCTGATCGAAGAGACGCTCGATAATCTGCTGCAAAAACGGTTGGGTGAGGCGCTGACCGCGATAGGTAGGGTTCACTGCAACGCGTCCCAGACGGGCGACGCCGTGCTGCCAGTCAAGAACGAGCTGCGCATGACCTACCAGTTCCTGATTATAGAAGGCACTGAACATCAGGCGCTGTGGTTTATGACCTTCAGTCTCGCTCTGCATTTGCTCAATTTGCTGCTCGCAAAGGGGATATTTCAAAAGGGGACCGCCCCATTGAATGAGTTCAGCCTCACTGGCAAACCAGTTGCACAAATGCGCGGCATCATCTTGGTGAAATGGACGGATATCCATATCTGCTCCCCGTAGAGACTAAAATTAAGCGTAAGCTAGCCTATAGCAGAAGGTGAGGGAACTGGAAAAGTTGCCAGAAATTAACCATGTTTAAAAATACGTGATTATAGAATTTTTTGTACGAATTTAAAATATTTGCGTAGTCTTTATGAGCTGAGTGATTGAAATTGCTTTGCTTTTCAAAGCTATGGCTTTGATTTTAAGAATCAGAAGCCGTTGGGAGTTTGCGCTGCATGTAGGGCGCAGGGAAGATTCAACCAATGAGATGATTAAGACTGCACAATTTCTGGAGCATAGCGGAGAGGTTTTCCAAACCTTGCATCCTCGATGCATAACTTCTTTTGGCTGCTGTAATTTGAATGGCGTTCTGGCTTCGTAAATATTTTTAAATTTATATAATTTAAGTGTAAATATAGCTTATATGTAAAATTTAAAATGGCTGAATTAATATTGCTACAATAGTTGTTACACCTATAAACACTATAAAAGCTAACATTGTATCGCTCATAATTGCCTCCATTTTTGATATTTTATCAGGCGCAGAAATTTATAAGATACCAAGCTGTAATCCTTAACAGTTATACTTGAGGGCTGATCGGAAAAGGGATTGCACATTGGTAGGGTAGCGTTCCAATAATGCCGCTTCTTTCATTTTGTGCCGAGAAACTGTGATGATATGCAGAGGAAAATTGTATTTTGAAATGTCAGGTTAAGTACCTGCGATACCATTTTTCCAGATCGAAGGTGGGCTCTTGATAAGGAATTATATTTTTCTGGCAGCCGCTATTGTAGCGGAAGTGATCGCGACAACCGCTCTGGCTCGCTCGGAAAGTTTTACCAAACTGGTTCCCAGTCTGATCGTGGTTATCGGCTATGTTGCAGCTTTCGGTCTTTTGTCGTTTCCGATGCGAGTTATGCCGGCTGGTATAGTCTATGCTATATGGTCAGGCATGGGGATTGTTTTGATTACTGCAATATCATGGATATGGTATCAGCAAAAACTCGATTTTGCGGCATTGATAGGCTTAGGTTTTATCATCACAGGCGTTCTGATCATTAATATATTTTCGCGATCTGTGAGCAGTTAAGACCGGCAATTTGGCTTAAAGGTCGTAATTTTATTTTGTTTGTATGAAACTCTTATAATGCAGTTTATTGCGACTTGTCTAAATGCATGAAAGCGCTAATTAACGCATGTCTAAAGAGTAATTTAGACGTTTCATTACAATCATTAAGATAAAATTGAAGTTGAAAAATGCAGGATCAAACAGCAGAATTAATTGCAAGTACGAATGCCCTTGCGCTTCAAATATCCAATCTGGTTTTAAGCTATTCTTTATCCACTATCGGCGCGGTCATTATCTTATGTGTGGGCTGGATCATCGCCGGTACATTACAAAAATGGACACGCCAATCCCTGTCCAAGCTGAAGGGTTTTGACCATACGCTGATCGGCTTTTTAAGCGCTTCTGTTCGTTATGGTGTGCTTATCGTTATACTGGTCATGGTGCTGGGGCAGTTCGGCATTCAAACCGCATCTATCCTGGCTGCTTTGGGTGCTGTAGGTCTGGCTATCGGCCTTGCACTGCAGGGCACATTACAGAATATTGCGGCAGGTATTATGCTGCTTGTCCTGCGCCCGTTCAAAGTTGGTGAATTTGTCAATGCAGGTACCATTTCCGGCACAGTCACTGAAATTGGGCTATTCTCTACAGAGTTGAAAACCTATGACGGGCTATTCGTTATGGCACCTAATTCACTGCTCTGGAATACTCCTGTCACCAATTACAGCCGTCATAAAGTCCGTATGCATGATTTTAAAGTCGGCATTGGTTATGAAGATGATGTCCAGAAAGCTTTCGGTATTATCAAAAAAATTATAACCGATCAGAAAGGGGTCTTAAACACTCCTGAGCCGGTCTACTTCGTATCTCAGCTTGCTGACAGCTCTGTGGTCATCAGCTGCCGTTACTGGATTGAATCTGCTCATTATTTCAGCGTCAGTAATACGACAACTGAGCTGGTTAAAGCTGCATTTGATCATGGTGATATCAATATTCCATATCCTCAGGTGACCTATCACCGTTCAGAAAGTTCCAGCGGATCTTTGGAAAAATGATTTTTCGGTGATGTGCCGAAACTTAAAAAGCACATCACCGGATTTCATAGTTTAATCACTAAACCTTATGTTCGCTTCTGCAGGCTCAAAGGTTGACTTGTCAGAAAGTGATGCTTATTTCTGCGTTTTGCAGATAGGAAAACCGCGATCTGCTCATTTTCTCGTTTATATTTGTGCCGGGGCGTGCCGGCTCGTAAGTTAGATTTGCTAGCTGAGGAGCTGACAATGTTCGTTCTATCGCCGCTTAAGCGGCGCATTATCTATGTTACTATTTTTGAAATCATTGCTATTGCTGCATCAACTTTACTACTCATGTTTTTGAGTGGCGGTGACGCGCAAGGGTCGTTGCCAATTGCTGTTGTGATCTCTTTGATCGCAGTTACCTGGAACTACACCTATAATCTGATGTTTGAAAAATGGGAGGCTAGCCGTCAGGTAGCCGGCCGTAGCTTTGCTGTGCGTGCAGGACACGCCTTTGGCTTCGAATTTGGTCTTTGTCTGATTATTGTTCCGATTTATATGGCCTGGTACTCTGTAGGCTTTTGGAAAGCCTTCCAGATGGAAGCGGTTCTGCTGCTGTTCTTTTTGATTTATACGTTTGTTTTTACGTATATTTTTGATTTGATTTTCGCACTGCCAAGACATGCGGTGGTTCCGGCGGAGTAAATATTCAATTGGCTGCCATGTGCAGCCAATTTTTTTATATTCAAATCAGATTAGAGCGAGCACTGTGATCCAACATGAACGTAAACCGCTCTAGCTTTTGGTTTTTAAAATTATCTGAGAAATAGCCAAAACATTTGGGAATAAACGCAGAGCTTAGCCGTTAGCCCTCACTAAAGAACAAATGAGAGCACAGGCTATGGCAGAAAATACGGTCAGTAACATCACCAAGCTTAACCCCGTCAAAGAGCAGAGTGGTTTAACAATAAACAAAAAACCTGTGGCCTCCATGCCCGTGCAGCAGGTTAAACAAATTGTTGCAGCCTTAATTCTGGTCTTTTCCGCATTGTTGATTTTTGTGGCTATTGATGGCCTGACAATGCCAATGCGTGTGTCTGTTGCCGTTTTTGTGACCACACTTGTCTGTTGGGTTGTTCTTGATCTACCGGAAACGCCGGTTGCACTCAGTGGCGCTATCGCCCTTGCTATTACCGGAACGGTGAGTAACGACGCTGTTTATGGGGCTCTTGGCAAAGATATCATTTGGCTGATGCTGGCGGCTTTTATTCTGGCTGCCGTTTTACAAGCATCAGGACTGATTGAAAAACTACTGTTGCGTAATCTCGCAAGGGTAAATTCTGTTAAAACGCTGTTCTATTTGCTGACTTTATTTGTCTTTGCGACGGCCTTTATCATTCCGTCAACATCGGCTCGTGCTGCAATATTGTTGCCGGTTTATTTTGCCATTGCAGGCGCATCTGATAATGCGAATTTCAAACGCGCATTAGCGCTGCTGTTTCCCTCTATCATTTTGCTGTCTGCGGGTGCATCACTGACCGGTGCCGGTGCGCATCTGGTTGCTGCTGATTTCATTAACCGCACCGGTGGCCGCGAGATGGATTTTCTCAGCTGGATTGCCTTCGCAGCGCCATTCTCTTTGCTGATCAGCCTGTTTGCCTGCGCGCTCATTCTGCATCTGTTTTTAAACAAAGATGAGCGAAAGCAATCATTACCTCAGTTAGCGGATAACGCAGAGAATTCTCCGTTGTCGCGCAAGCAGAAAATACTGTTACTGGTCACAGGCCTCACAGTGGTGATGTTCGCAACAACAGGTTTGCACGGTATAGATATGCCGATTATCGCCCTGATTGCAGCATTACTGGTAACTTCGGAAAAGCTATCTCCGGTATCTTTTAAAAAAGCGCTGAAGTTGGTGGAATGGAATTTATTGCTGTTTCTGGCAGGCACTTTAGTGATCGGTGAGGCATTGCTGACAACCGGCACTGCCGAACTGATTGCCCAGCGTATGCTCAGTTTCTTTGGTGCCGGTCTGGCCGGTTATCCGGTTTTGATTATCGGATTTGCTGCGGTTACGGCAACTTTTGCGCATATTGTTATTAATTCCCGTACAGCACGGGCCATTGTCTTGATCCCCGCATTGGCACTGCCACTGGCAGGATTAGGAATACCACTAACGCCGCTGATTATGGTCATCACGCTTGCCAGCGGTTTCTGTCAAACATTGCTGGTTTCAGCCAAGCCTGTCACTTTGTTCGGAACATCAGATCCGCAGCCGTTCAATCAAAAAGATCTGTTACGGCTGGCTCTATGGCTGATTGTACCTTTCATTACATTGCTGATGATTTTTGCACTTCTCATATGGCCTCTTCAGGGTATGAACCTGAAATAATTCCAATGACTTATTAAAAGCCCCTGCAATGACAGGGGCTTTTTTTATTTTTATAAAATAAATAAAATCTGCGGAATAAAATCTGTGGCCTGCCGTTCTTCCCTTGCAATTCAATTGTCACAATTTGCAAAGGAAACTGTCACAATGTCTATCACTGTTCTGGTTGCCCCATCAGGTTTTAAAGAAAGCCTTTCCGCGGATGAAGCTGCCGATGCGATTGAAAAAGGCATTCGGCGGGCAGCACCGGATGCGCAGATTATTAAAGCACCGATGGCCGACGGTGGCGAAGGTTTTACCAAAGCCTTGATTAATGCCACGCAAGGTACATTGCATGAAGTGATTGTAACCGGCCCTGTCGGTCTGCCGGTAAAAGCACATTTCGGTTTTCTGGGTACGCGCGGCTCTACAGGAAAAACAAAACGCACTGCTGTGCTGGAGATGGCTTCAGCTGCAGGATTAACTCTGGTTCCGCGGGATCGGCGCAACCCGTGTCTTACCACCAGCTATGGTGTAGGCGAACTGGTGAAGGCTGCACTGGATGCCGGTGCCGAGCGTATTTTGCTTGGATGTGGCGACAGCGGTATTAATGACGGCGGTGCAGGGATGGCGCAGGCACTTGGCATAAAACTACTTGATAGTGCAGGGCGTGAACTGGGTGCCGGTGGCGCGGCACTCAGCCAGCTTGCCGCGATTGATATCAGTAATCGTGATCCGCGCCTGAAGCAGGTGCAGATTGATGCAGCTGTGAACTGGCACAATATGTTGCTGGGAGAGCGCGGCGTTGCCCGTGTTTTCGGCCCCCAAAAGGGAGCAACACCGGATCAGGTTGAAGTTCTTGCACATGCCATGGAAAATTATGCGCAGCACATCAACCGGACGACTGGCATTGATGTTGGTGCGGCGCAAGGTGCGGGAGCCTCTGGCGGACTGGGCGCGGCGGTTCTTGGCCTGCTCTGTGGCAAGCTGCACCCGCGCTATGAAATTGTTATGCAGTATCTCGATCTTGATCGTTATCTGCTGGATGCCGATCTGGTGATTACGGCCGAAGGCAGCCTCGACGGACAGACCCCTTTCGGCAAAGTTCCGGCAGAGGTGGCTTTACGCGCCAAGAAGCGCGGCACGCCTGTAATCGCATTGGCAGGCACAATCGGGAAGGGTGTTCGCCTTAATCTTGATCATGGCATTGATGCCTTTGCATCCATTCTGAGCCGTCCGTGCTCTTTGGAAGATGCCATTGATGCAGCACCGAAATTACTCGCTCATGCATCAGAAGATGCTGTGCGTATGGTGATGATTGGCATGCAGATGAATAATCGGATAGCTGCCTGAAACGCATAGTGCTCTAAAAAATATAAGCCCTGCTATCGGTTGATATGCAGGGCTTATTTATGATGGCTTATGAAATAATTAGCTGCTGCATAAAGCCTGTGCATTCAGCAATCCCCAACCGTAAACCGGATCATGACCCGGCTTACCCATGTCTTTTGCCTGTTTCGTCAGCTCTTGGGTAATTTGCTGATGATCCATTTCCGGTTGTTGTGCTTTTAATTTGGCAGCAGCAGCCGTTACAAATGGTGCAGCAAAAGAAGTACCGGTTTTCTGTCGTGCGCCGGAAATAGAAGCTGCCGTCCAGACCCCGACACCGGGAGCGGCAAGATCAATATGTTCACCGCGTACAGCGCGGCGATAGGGATTACCGTCACGGTCAACAGCCGTTACCGCGATTACACCGGCATAGGCTGCCGGATAAACCGGCTTGGCATGCGGCCCCTCATTGCCTGCTGCAGCAACCAGAACAATACGGCGCTGCATTGCTGCTTCGACAGCTTTCCTCAGCAAACGATTATCAGGTCCTGAAAGGCTCATATTGATCAGAGGGATTTGTTTGTCAGCCAGCAAGTCAATTGCTCGGACCAGATCATAAGTGGTCGCTCTGCTGGTATCGTTTTGGGTGCCATGGAAAACATCAACCGCGACGAGTTCTGCCTGTGGCAGCAAGCCTGGTGCGCGGCTGTTCTCTGCGCCAACCAGCAAGGCAGCCACTGCTGTGCCATGCTGCGTACCCGATTGTGGTAACTGGCCATCACTCAGGCGTATAATATCAATTTGGGCATCTTTAAGAGCTTCATGCTCCGGATTAACAGCCGTATCAATCAAACCAATTTTCGGAAAAACTGCACAGACATTGCCAGTCTCTTGTGGCTGTTCCCAGCCGATAAGATGACGCATCAATGTGCAGTCAGTCCCGTTACAGACACTTTTGTTTGCGGGGGCCGTATTCGTTGGCTCCGGCGTTACAGTTTCCTGCTCCGGCCGGTAATAATGGTTGAAGTCAACTTCAGCTGCCGGAGCCAGTTCACTAACCTCACGTCTTGCGGTCTCAAGCGTCATGCGGGGCGGAGTCTGTAAGCGCACCAATTCTGTACCAGTGAGGTTCGATGGGCTTCTGTCAGCGACTGAAAAACCTCTTGCCTGCAATTGCTCAATTGCTGCAGCATCAAGCCCCAATGCCACTAACCGGCTTGGCTCATAAGCAGGCTCGGTTGCAACAACAGGCTTCGCGGTCTGTTTTCGCTTTTGAACCGCGCGGGATTTTCGAACCGGAGCGGCCTGAACCTGACGTCGTTTTTCCAGATAATCCATCAGGTTCTTAGGGCCACGTAAGCGTTTGTTATCCTGCTTACGGGAGTGGTTACTGCCACCATTATCACTGCTGTTACCGCCGCCACTGCTGCTGTCACCACCATCATCGTCATCATCAGCATGGGCGACACCCACAAAAGAAAAATCCGGCGGCAGCAGTGCAGGCGCAGCTGTAACAACACCGGTCAGGACAAATGCAAGGCTGGCAGAGCGGGAGAGCCTGACCATATGCCCGTAGAGACAATTTAACATTGATCTGTTCCAGTTTTCTGTTGATGGGCAAGTCCGTTACATTGCCCAAAGGCAGAACGTATGGCTCGGTGTTTTATTCGATTTTTCGGACAGAATCTTCTTATGACAGATGACGGACTTAGTTTTTCACAGCGTTTAATTGGTTTTTTACCGAATTTGCGCCGTTTTGCTATCGCTTTGTGCCGCTCCCGTGAGCTGGCAGATGATCTGGTGCAGGCTGCCTGTGAAAAAGCATTGGCAGCAGAAGATAGTTTTCAGCCCGGAACACGCTTTGATGCGTGGATGTTTCGGATTTTGCGTAATATCTGGATCGATACATTACGCAGGCAAAAAACAGCCGGTGTGGGTGAAGATATCAGTAATCACGAAGATCTGGGCACGCCTTCCGGCGAAGAGGCAGCCATTGCACGCATGACTTTGCAAACTGTGTCTGAAGCGATTGATCTTTTGCCTGACGAGCAGCGCGAGGTGCTGCTTATGGTCTGTGTCGAGGAGCTGTCCTATAAAGAGACGGCTGAATTGCTTGGAATCCCCATAGGGACAGTCATGAGCAGGCTGGCACGTGCACGTAAAAATCTTGCTGAACGAACGGGAATAGACAAGGATCCCCTGCGTTTATCCCCTGTGAAAGGCGGTAATCAATGACACAATCCCAACCGCATAATAATTTCAGTGATGAGCAGCTGATGGCTTTTGCTGATGGCGAGCTGGATGACGCAACCATGGCACAGATTGAAGTTGCCATGGAAGAGGACGATGATCTCGTTGCACGGGTAGCGCTGTTTATGGAAACACGCAGCGCTGCGCAGGATGCATTGCGTCCGATGATGGATGAACCGGTGCCGGAGGCTTTGCTGGCAGCTGTGCATGGAATGGTAGCCAGACACGAGCAGGAAAAACAGCTTAAATCAGCAACAGAGGGTACGCGTGCTGACGTTGCTGAGCCTGAGAAGACTGCGGAAATTATCCCGTTTCAAATCAAACCACGAAAAGTATTTTTTGCGACCAGTTGGTCATCAGCCGCGGCTGCAATGATACTGGCTGCGGTGACGGGTTTTGGTGGTTATTTCATCGGTCAGGGCAGTGTCAAGAATGATGCCTCAAGCGAGATAACATTGGCATCACTCGCCGCGCCGGTTGTGCATGAGCAATTGCAAAACACTGCATCGGGACAGACAGTTGTTCTGAACGGGCAGAATACAACCATGCAGATTACGGCCAGTTTTCGTGATGGCCAAAACCAGCTCTGTCGTGAATTCAGCTTGAGTGGAGCGGATAAATCCGGTTACGTTGTCGTTTCCTGCTATCAGCAGGATGCATGGCAGTTGCGTTTTGCACTGGCTTCGCAACAGGACACGGAAAGCTTTATACCAGCCTCGGTGCAGGAAACTGTGGATGTGTATTTACAGTCCATCCATGCCGGTGCGCCTTTATCAGCGGATGAGGAAAAGGCAGCACTCAAACAATAGAGCTTTGTGCGCCAGAGTTAGCATACAAAGGCCGCTTTAATACCAAAACCCTATGAGTATGTTTTATGCTGCGTATAATGCCAACCACATGAATGTCTTAATCACTGCATATTTTTTGGAAGTTACTTTGATAGTTTTCAAAACTTAAGGATAATCCGATGAGATACTCACACATTCTGGCAGCCTTCGGCGCTTCGATCCTGTTTGCTTCTCCCGTTCTGGCGGATGGCGGAGTTATTGTACCGCTTCCGGATAAAAGAGTTGCTGTGATCTCCAAAGGTGATCTGGAACCTGCCTCAATTGGCAGCTACACGGTAGCACTGTATAAAGATGATACGCTGATTGATTATCTCGGCGGCGGTATATTCTCACGCGATGGCTCAGTCTTTGATGACAGTGGTAAGCCCTATGTTGAGTTTGCTGATATTACCGGTGACGGCAATCCTGAAATGATTGTTTCCAAACTCACAGCCGGTTCCGGCAATTATTTGGATGTGGATGTCCTGAAGCTGAATGACGCTTCTGTTGAACGCGTACTGAACTTTAGTAGCGATACAAAGAAAGACTTGCTTCAAGAAGCAAAGAAAGCCTATACCGAGCAAAATCAGGACGCTAAAAAAGACTAGAGCATTTTACCGTCAAGTTGGATCAACTTGGACAGTCCGAGATAATGGGACAAACTAAAGAAACTAGAGCGAGCACCACGATCCAACATGAACGTAAACTGCTCTAGTCTAATAAAAAAATAAATTACACAGGTGTAAAATAGATAGTTCTCAGTTATGAGTTCCGGCTCCGGAATAATATTGGAACAGTCAATTTCCATGCCTTCACTGGATTACCACACTTTATTCATCATCCTGATCATGAATTCCGCAATTGTAGCGGTAATCTGGGGTGGTGTTGCGCTTGCTTATCGTGATTTTCATGCTGCCAGACACTGGATGGCAGGATCGCTGCTAACATGCTTAGGAGCATTATTGCTTCTTTTGCAGTATAGCATTGGAGGCGCTTTTCCGGCTGTTGCGGGCAATTTTTTGATTATTGCAGGTTTTTGGCTGTTTTATACCGGACTGCTGGCTTTTTACGGGATCAAAATCTACAGCATTTTGCGTCAGCTCGTGGTAATAATGTCGATCAGTCTGTTTGCAGCTCTTGCTGAATACAGCAACTGGTTATGGCTCGCGGCGGTTCATGGCCTGACCTATCTTGCCGCACTCGTTTGCATGTTTATTTTTCTGGTTGCTCGTCGCCACAAAAGCCCGGGTGCCTATGTTTGTTTAGTTGCAGTTTTGCTGGGAATTGCCTGTCAGGCTTACAATCTTTATCTGACCCTACGCATATCGGCGAAAGATATCGATGTTTCGTACTTCCTCATTCTCTATGCCTATAATTTTCTGGTGATGCAGTTCAGCGCCGGTCTGCTGACATTCGGCTTTTTCATCCTCACGATTGATGCTTTGCGTAAGGAAGTGGAACGTCTTGCCGGTATGGATGATCTGACCGGTTTGCCAACCCGCAAGCGTTTTAATGATGTGCTGAGCCTTGCCGATCAGCAGTTCAAAGATAATGAAACGCCTTATGCCTTGCTGCTGATCGATGTTGATCATTTCAAGAGTTTCAATGACGATATGGGGCATCGCGCAGGTGATGTGATCCTGAAGCATTTTGGCAAGACTGTTTCATCATTGCTTAAAGTCCGGCAAATTATGAGCCGTCATGGCGGTGATGAATTTTGTATTCTTTTGCCCGCCAGCACTAAAGAACAGGCTGAAACCTTAGCGAATCGTATCAAAGATAAGCTATCAGCGGTGCCGATTACGGTGAATACCAAGCCTGTGTTCATAACGGTGAGCATCGGTATTGCGCTGCGCAATTCTGAAACACCAGACACTGAAGAAACAGATATCTTCGATGAAGCTGACAAGGCCTTATATCAGGTGAAGCGCAACGGGCGTGACGGCTATGCGTTTTATCACGCGGGTGTCAGTACATAATATCAATAAAAAACCCTGCCATGAAGGCAGGGTTCTGAGAGTTGTATAATGTGTCTTATATTACTGTGTGATTTCGAATTTCACAGTAACATTCACATTGTAGCTGTTTTCACCTGCGGAAAGCGGTACGGAGTCACTGGCAGGTTCTGCTGCCATTGCAATCATCTTGGTGCGCGCCATTGGCATCGGACGGCCATTGTTTACATATTCGGTAATTTCAAGCACGCGGCCAACTTTTTCACCCGCAGTTTCGGTCAGGATTTTAGCCTTTTCCATGGCGTTTTCCATCGCCTTTTTACGGGCATCCATCAGAGCTTTTGACGGATCATCATTGACAAAACGCAGGCCGCCGCTCTGGTTTACGCCGAGATCAATGGATTTATCCAGCAGATCGCCAACCTTATTGAGGTCACGTACGCGAACGGTCAGGCCGTTGGTCACGTTATAACCGATGATTTTAGGAGCTTTCAGGCCGTTTTTATCATTCGGATAGGTATAAGTCGGCTGAATATTGACGCCGGAAGTCTGCAGATCACGGTCTTCGATACCGGCTTCCTTCATGGCGCCGAGTACTTTTGACATTGCTTTGTTGTTATCTGTCAAAGCTTCACGCGCAGTTTTAGCTTCACGCAGAACGCTCAGATCAAGAATGGCCATATCCGGTGCGGCCTGAACTTCACCTTCACCGGTGACGACAACGAATGTTTGCTGTTTTTCTGACACATTTTTCTCCTGAGCAAAGGCTGGCTGTGAAAGCGCTCCGGCCATAGAAACCGCAATAAATGCAGAAGCGAGAAGGGCGGCTGTTTTACGATGTGTCATAGTTTCTCCTGATAATGAAATCGGTTTAACTGCTATATTTCAATAGATTACGGAAGTTTTAGGGCTAAAAGCAGGCAATCTGTTTATTGTTTTGTGACAGGCATAAATTCCTTACACAGTGGCAGTAAATAATTTTCTGTGAGTGGTGCCAGTGGCAAATCCACTTTTTGCAGCGGATCAACCCAGATAATTTCCTCAATTTCCGCAGCTTTTGCGACCGGCTGATTGAGGGCAATGCGGAATATTTCAGCTTCAACTGTAAAACCCGGTTCATTGGCTGCAGGAGCAGAGAAGGCGCCCACATAATGCGCCTGATCTTCAGCAATTGTCAGCCCCAGTTCTTCCTGTAACTCGCGCTGTAAAGCTGCCACCGGCGATTCACCATTTTCGATTTTGCCGCCAGCCTGCATGAAGGCAGATGTCCCCGCTTTGCGCACCAGCAAAATCCGGTTATCCGGAGCCATTAATATTGCTGCTGCAATATGAATGCGTTTAACCAATGTTGTTTGTGCAGTCGTGGACATAGGATAAAATTCCTGAAATGCTGGATACAGAATAAATGGCTTCAGTGCATTGCACGCTCTTTATAGCGATGCGCCGATGAAGCCCAGATGAATGATTTTCTTTATTATAGTTTGATTTGAGCAAAAATCTTCAGGCGTCAGGCAACGAAATACTCTTTCGCGCATTATTGAGCAAAATACCGCAGAGAATAAGCAATTAAGTAGAATGCATTTTTTCATGATTGCCGCTAAAATTATCCACTGAGTAAAATTTTCTACAAGCACGCAAAATTAGGAATTTATTTTTGCATTCTGAGTTTCCGCAGGCGCAAATATATCTGTGACGTTCCAACCTGTCATGACATCTTAATCGCAACACGGACTGCATATCCAAACTGCACCGTAGAACAGTCAGGCACAGATAATAAGTGCTCTTTGATTATGGAAGAATCCTTTGCAATCAAAGGTTTCGTAAAAAGGACAGGTAATATGAGCTGGTTTAAGTCTATTCTTGCAGTTGGCGTGTTGCAGACAGCCGTTCTTGGTTCCGGCGTTATGACCAGCCAGTCTTTCGCTGATGCGGCGCTAGACCGGATCAAAGCCGAAGGTGTTCTGAAAATCGGTACTGAAGGCACCTATGCGCCGTTCACCTATCATGACAAAGACGGCAAGCTGGTTGGTTTTGACGTGGAAATCGGTCAGGAAATCGCGAAGCGTCTTGGTGTTGAAGCCAAATTCCTTGAAGGCAAATGGGACGGTCTGATCGCCGGACTCGATGCCAACCGCTATGATGCAGTGATCAATCAGGTCGGCATTACACCGGAACGCCAGAAGAAATATAATTTCTCCGAGCCTTATATTGCATCCAAAGCCGTGCTGATCGTGAAAACCGGCAATACAGATATCAAAAAGTTCGAAGATCTGAAGGGGCGTAAAGCCGCCCAGTCTCTGAGCAGTAACTACGGTAAAATCGCCCGTGAATATGGTGCAGAGATCGTTGCCAATGATGGTTTTGACCAGTCCGTTCAGCTGGTTCTGAGTGGCCGTGCGGAAGCAACTGTTAATGCCAGCCTGTCCTTCCTCGACTTCAAAAAGCAAAAGCCTGATGTGCCGCTGGAAGTAGCAGCCGAGCTTGAAAATGCTGATCGTTCCGGCGTGCTCCTGCGCAAGGGTGAAGAAGACCTGCTGGCAGAAGTCAACAAGGCGCTTGAGCAGATCAAAAGCGACGGCACCTATGCCAAAATCTCCGAAAAATACTTCGGTGCAGACGTCTCTAAATAAGTTTTTCTCCCAAGAGCAGTTTCCTCAAAAACTGCGATTTTGAAAGGAAAAAGCCGGCGGTCACAGATCGCCGGCTTTCCGCGCCCGCAACTGAGGGCCGGAACCTGTGAAACCACATAAGTCCGCTTGAGGGGCAACAAACATAGCGGGGACGCATAAATGGCTGACATTTTATCTCTGATGCTTGACTCTTTAGGGCCGCTTTTATGGGCTGCTCTGATCTTTACTATTCCGCTGACATTGCTGTCGTTTCTGTTCGGCACCACACTCGGGCTGTTTGTAGCGCTCATAAGGCTGTTTGCGCCACGCCCGATTGCTGCAATTGTTAATTTTTATGTCTGGCTAATTCGTGGCACACCGCTGCTGGTGCAGCTGTTCCTGATCTTCTATGGCCTGCCAAGTCTTGGTGTCACGCTGGATGCATTTCCGGCAGCGTTAATCGGCTTTACCCTGAGTATCGGCGCTTATTCCTCCGAGATTTTCCGTGGTGTTATTGTTGCAGTGCCAAAAGGGCAGTGGGAAGCCGCCTATGCAACAGGCATGACGTGGGGGCAGGCGATGCGCCGCACAATTCTGCCGCAAGCAGCACCCAATGCCGTACCGCCATTGTCCAACAGCTTTATCTCTCTGGTGAAAGATACATCGCTGGCCGCAGCCATTACCGTGCCGGAAATGTTTCAGGTCGCGCAGCGTATCGTTGCGGTCACTTATGAGCCGCTGATCCTCTATGTTGAGGCTGCATTGCTCTATCTGGCACTCAGCTCTGTACTGTCTTATTTGCAAACCCGTCTGGAAGCACGGCTGAAACGCTATGGCGGCTTTCTGGAGGTCCGTTCATGATGATTGAACTGAAGAATATTGTTAAAAAATTCGGCGACAACACCGTTCTCAATGATATCTCGCTTTCTATTGCTGAGGGCAGTGTGACGGCTTTTATCGGCCCTTCCGGTGCAGGCAAAAGCACATTGTTGCGTTGCCTCAATCTGTTGGAAGTACCGACCTCCGGTTCCATTGAAATCGCCGGTGACAGGCTGAGTTTTGAACTGGGACGCAAAACCAGCCAGAGGGATATTCATTTGATCCGCCGTCATTCCGGTATGGTGTTCCAAAACTTCCAGCTGTTTCCGCATCGTACCGTCACGGAGAATATTACCGAAGGTCTGATTACCGTTCAGAAATGGCCAAAGCAAAAAGCACGTGAACGGGCGATGCAATTGCTGGAGAAAGTAGGGCTGTCCCAGAAGGCAGATGCCTGGCCTGCAACGCTCTCCGGTGGTCAGCAGCAGCGTGTTGCTATTGCCCGTGCTTTGGCACCATCACCTAAAATCCTGCTCTGCGATGAGCCGACATCAGCGCTTGATCCGGAGCTTTCCGGTGAGGTAGTAGATGTGCTGGCACAACTGGCAAAAGAGGGCACAACAATGATTATGGTGACCCATGATCTGCGGCTGGCATCCCGTATTGCGGAGGATGTGTTGTTTATTGATAATGGCGTGATTGTTGAGCGCGGTACAGCACAGGCTATCTTCCGTTCACCACAACAAGAACGCACCCGCCGCTTCGTCAATACACTGACCCATGAAGGGCAGGGTTTTAGTCAGGGAGCTGGCATCTGAGATTGATCAAAACATTAAAAATATGATGTAAATCATTGATTTAAATTAAATAACCTGCAATCGCGTGATTGCAGGTTATTTAATTTCATTTGAGTGAGAGACGGTCGTATCGAGAAGCAACTTTAGAGCTTCAGGAATAGTATCCGGCATGATTTCAAATTCCTGAATATCAGTCCATTTGTCCTCAAATGCATAGTATTCATAACGGATATCGAAAACTTCAATTTCTATTGGTGGTATTGAATACAACCATATAATTCGAATTGTCGGCCAATAACCCAAACATATTTCATTCGGAACTTGGTATCGCTCTGTAGAAAACTTTACGAACTGCAACGCGTTTTCGAGCGTATTTTGTTCAACATTGGGATTTTGAATAGCAACCTTATGAATTGCAGCCTCAACTTCGAACCATGTAGCGCAATTTATAACGAGTTTATCATCATAATCCGGCATTGACATTCAGCACCCATCTTTTTAATCAATCTGGTCGCTGTCGACTTCGTTTTCCGCTTTGGCAAATACGTCAACATCTTCATTCTTGCCGGATTCGACGGTAAATTCGCGCTGATACAAACGGTCTTTGTTCTTGGCTACAGCGATATAATCACCGGCAGCCAGCACCAGCGATGCATAAGCGCTCACGCTTTCAAAAACGATATCACCATTGGTGTTGACGATATTCCATGACGTATCCGCAAGTGCTTCACCGCCGACATCGCGCAACAATTTCAAAGTCACTTCGGCCGCATTATGCTCAACAGTTGCTTCTGTCAGTTTACCCGCACTCACCACAATTTCAGCACGGATAGTTGCATTAGCGCTGCCGTAATTGGAAACCACATGATAGGTGCCGCTATTGAGGCGCACCACGGTATTGGGTTTGATATTCGGCACGATCAGCGAGCGCTCATTGCCTTCATCGTCGTTCTCATAGATGGAAAAGCGCAGGAATTTATCTGAAATTTCCTTACCGTCCGGCAACTTGGCGCTGAGCTTCAAACCACCGGCATCAAGGATCAGCTTCTCATGGCGGCTCGCATTGCGGATTGTAATGCGTTTGGTCGCACCCGCACGGCCAAAGCTGGCATGAACCAGATAACTGCCTTGGGGCAGGGAGAAACTCGCGGTGCCGCCTGTTGCGGTGGCAATCAACGGCAGTTTGTCTTCAGCATTCGGTTCCGGTGAGAAAACACGCCAGACCAGACCTTTTTCCAGAGGCATGCTATCTGGTGTCAATTGCGCTTCCAGCAGCAATTCATTCTGGTTTGCCAGTGGTGCATTTTGCGGTGCACGCGGATCAGCATAGGGTGTAATGCCGGCCGCAGGTGAGGCGGGCGACATAATCGCGCCGGTTGGCGGTGTGCTGCTATCCGGTTCTTCGCCCTCAGGCACAGAGATTTTCGGCAATTGCAGCTTGTCAAATTGTGCCCCCGGCACCACACGCATGGAGAACCCCTCCTGCGGCTGGGATAAATCCTGAGCCAGTGCCGAACCGGTGAAAATCAGACTCGTTGAAATCAACGCGGCAGCGCAGAGGCTCCGGCTTTGCGCATAATATGCGCTATGAGCGGATCGTTTTCTGGCATGCTGAACAGGGCGGGATTTCATAAGCCGGTACTCATTTGAATTTCATAGTCACAGTCGTTAAACTTTGACCGCAGTGTAAAGGCATTTTCAAGGCTGATAGTGTTAAAATGTCATGAGTTTGCATTAAACACACATATAACTGCATCCGGCCTCTGTCTTTAAAGCTGCAAATTAGCAATAAAGACATGCTTATAGTGCCAGTGAACAGAATGAACAGGAAATAAAGTGTCGGATCTCATTGATTTCTTTAAAACCCGTAGTTCCACCCCGATTGTAGGTCTGATTGAGCCTGCACCATCCGCAGGGGAACTGACAGAGATTCTGACAATTGCCTCCCGCGTACCGGATCACGGTAAGCTTAATCCATGGCGCTTTATCATTTATCGCGGTGATGCGCGTATTCAGGTTGGTGAAATGCTGGCAGAACGCGCTGCACAGCGCGCAGCGGAGAATAATGAGGAGTTCTCCGACAGCCATCGTGAAAAAGAGCTGAAGCGCTTTTCTCGTGCGCCGCTTGTTATCGGTGTGGTTTGCAGCCCGCGTGATACGCATCGTATTCCGGAATGGGAACAATTCCTTTCCTCCGGTGCTTGCGCTATGCAGCTTTGCAATGCTGCGAATGCGCTTGGCTATGGCAGCAACTGGATCACCAACTGGTATTCCGATGATGAAGAAGGCAAGCGCCTGCTCGGTGTTGCGCCACATGAAAAAGTGGCCGGTTTTGTCCATATAGGCACACCAAAAGCCACAGCTCCGGATCGTCCGCGCCCTGAATTGCAATCCGTTGTGAGCGAATATACCGGCCCGTATCAGGGCTGATTTTGCGATTAGAATGAAAAGAACAGAGATTTTCTGATGTTTTATGAGCCGCAAAAAGGCCATGGCCTGCCGCACAACCCGCTCAAGGCCATTGTAGCGCCGCGCCCGATCGGCTGGATCGGAACACGCTCAAAAGAGGGGGCTTTGAACCTTGCCCCCTATTCATTTTTTAATATTGTCTGCGATACGCCGCCTTTGCTGATGTTCAGCTCCTCCGGCTATAAAGACAGCGTGGCTTTTATCGAAGAAACGCGTGAGTTTACCGCTAATATGGTGGGCGAACATCTGGCAAAACAGATGAATGCAACATCGGTGAATGCACCACGCGGCGTCAGCGAGTTTGATTATGCCGGTCTGACTGCCGCACCTTGCGAACAAATTCAGGCACTGCGCGTGGCTGAAGCCTACGCATCGCTGGAATGCGTTGCGGTGGATATTCGCCAGCTAAAGGGCAGGGATGGCGCCCTTGCTGATGCTTATATGGTGATTGCTGAGGTTGTCGGTGTGCATATTGATGAGACAATCCTTGTCGATGGATTGATTGATATCACCAAGTCCAGACCAGTCACGCGTCTCGGTTATATGGATTTTGCCACAACTGCTGAGGTCTATCAGATGTTCCGCCCCAAATGGGGCGAATAATCTGTCTTATAAATACAGGCCGGAAGATAGAAATCTTATTTTCCGGCCTGTTTTGCCTTATTCCAAAGCGCTTCCATCTCATCAAGAGTTGCTGCCTCAAGAGAATTTTCATCATTGTTCAACGCATCTTCAATGAAGTGAAAACGGCGTTTGAATTTCTCATTCGCTGCACGTAAGGCCATTTCCGGCTCAAGTTCTAGATGGCGACCGAGATTGACCATGGCGAACAACAGGTCACCATATTCTTCCGCGATATTGGTTTTATCCTGATTATTCATTGCCTCGCGTAGTTCCTGCGCTTCTTCGGCAACCTTGTCCAGAATAGGGGCTGCCTCTGCCCAGTCAAAGCCAACGCGGGCAGCTTTTTGCTGATATTTCAGCGCACTGACCAATGCCGGCAAATAAGTCGGCACATCATCAAGGAAGCCTTTTTTCTCAGTTGTTTCAAGCCCAAGCGCAGTGCGGCGGGCAAGCCGTTCGTCTTTTTCAATCTGCTTGATACGGTTCCACGAACCTTTGGCCATACCGGCGGAACGTGCTTCTTCATCACCAAAAACATGCGGATGACGGCGGATCATTTTGGTGGTCACGGCCTCGACAACATGGCCGAAATTGAAACCGCCTTTTTCTTCTGAAATGCGGGAATGGAACACCACTTGCAACAGAAGATCGCCGAGTTCCTCGCGCAGATCATCCATATCGTCGCGCTCAATGGCATCGATGACCTCATAGGCTTCTTCCAGCGTATAAGGGGCAATCGTGCTGAAATCCTGCTCAACATCCCACGGACATCCGGTTTTCGGATCACGCAGCGCAATCATTATATCTATAAGGGTTTGAATATTGCGGGAGGGCTGCATAGTAAATCCTGACGAAACAGAGACCGGACAATATATCCAGTTGATTATGTGGAAATTTGAACCTACTGGTGCCATAAAATTCAGCTTATGAAAACCGTCTGTAACCGAACAAAGAGAAACTGATGACAATTCTGGTAACCGGCGGCGCCGGATTTATTGGTTCCCATGCTTGCGTAAGTCTGCTTGAAGCCGGACACGATGTTGTTGTTGTCGATAATTTTGACAATAGCCAGCCAGGTGTTTTTCAGCGCATTGAGCAGATCACGGGCAGAATGCCCAAGCGTGAAACCGGTGACATCCGTGACCGTGAGTTTCTTGAAAACGTTATGCGCACCTATAATTGCACTGCTGTCATGCATTTTGCAGGTCTGAAAGCTGTCGGGGAATCCACCCAGAAGCCGCTTTATTATTATGACTGTAATCTGGTCGGTACTTTGCGTCTGCTGCAAGCCATGCGCAGCTGTAATGTTAAGAAGATTGTTTTCTCTTCTTCCGCAACTGTTTACGGTGATCCGCAGCGCCTGCCACTGGATGAAACCCATCCGCTGTCAGCAACCAATCCTTACGGCCGCACCAAGCTGATGGTCGAAGAAATGTTGCGCGATCTTTATAACAGCGACCCGGAATGGAGCATTGCCATTCTGCGTTATTTCAATCCTGTTGGTGCACATGAAAGCGGCCTGATCGGTGAAGACCCGAAAGGCATTCCGAACAATCTGATGCCGATCATCGCGCAGGTTGCTACCGGACGCCGTGAAAAACTGAGCATCTGGGGCAACGACTATCCGACACCGGATGGAACCGGTGTACGCGATTATATCCATGTTATGGATCTGGCCGAAGGACATGTGAAAGCGCTCGACAAGCTGAATGAACCTAAATGCCTGACGGTTAATCTCGGTACGGGTGAGGGCTATAGTGTTCTGGATGTGATTAAGGCTTTTGAACACGTTTCCAACCAGCATATCCGCTATGAAGTGGCACCGCGCCGTCCTGGTGATATTGCTACCTGCTATGCTGACCCTGCACATGCTAAGCAAGCACTCGATTGGAGTGCTAAGAAAACCCTGCGCGAGATGTGTGCTGATATGTGGAACTGGCAGTCTAAAAATCCGAACGGATATGCGGACTAATCTTCATTAATCATGGTTGCTTTGCGCTGTTGCAACAGCGCAAAGCAAATTACAAATCGCTCAAAATAAAAACCTTGTCAGCATAGTCTCATCGTTGCATGCTTGAAATCCGAGTCTGAAACAGACTGTCTTTTCATCTCAGGCACCAAAGAAAATCATGCGGAAATCTCTGCATCTCGATGGCAATCGGGGCATCCGGCCATGTTTTGTGCAATTCCGCAATGATTTGATGCAAAAATGCGATCGGACATATGCGCTTTCTTCCCGACAAATTCATTTCCACCCTTATTCTGGCTATTATCGTAGCATCATTTTTGCCGGTTCAGGGCGAAGCCGCTCACTGGTTTTCGCTGGCAACAAAAATCGCAATCGGTTTGCTGTTTTTCCTGCATGGTGCCAGATTGTCCCGTCAGGCTGTTGTAAAAGGCATCGTCCATTGGCGACTGCATCTTATGGTGCTGTGCGTGACATTTGCACTGTTTCCGCTGATCGGTGTGTCCCTCGGCTGGGTTATCCCGGGTTTTTCAAGCTCGGTTTTTTACGCAGGTATTTTGTTTCTCTGCGTTTTGCCATCAACAGTTCAGTCGTCAATTGCCTTTACGGCGATCGCTAAAGGTAATGTGTCTGCCGCGATTGTTTCTGCATCCGCGTCCAATATTATCGGGATGTTCCTGACACCTTTGCTGGTTGGTCTGTTGTTTGCCAGACAAAATGATGCCGGTGTCTCGCTGGATGCTCTGCTGTCTATCCTGTTGCAATTGCTGGCTCCGTTTATTGCCGGTCAAATCATGCAGCCTTGGATCGGAAGCTTTATCCGCAAGCATAATAAGGCACTGGGTCTGGTAGACCGCGGCTCCATTGTTATGGTGGTTTATCTCGCTTTCAGCGAAGCGATGGTGCAGGGCTTATGGACGGAAGTTTCGGGCCATGACCTGTCGATTATGATTGCCGTGAATGTCGCCTTGCTGGCATTTATCCTGTGGTTTACGGGTTTTTCAGCTAAAATGCTGGGCTTTTCACGGGAAGACCGGATCACCATTATCTTCTGCGGTACGAAAAAGAGTCTGGCCAGCGGTGCACCTATGGCAAGCGTGATTTTTCCGGCGGCAATGGTCGGCAGCGTCGTCTTGCCGTTGATGATTTTCCATCAAATTCAACTGATGGCCTGCGCTGTCTTGGCAAGGCGCTACGCTGCACAAGCATCACTGATTGAAGGCGATGCAGCAGAGCAGGGACTGTGAACAGGAGAGGGGATCCCCCTATTCTCTTTCAGTCTTGTTCTCTTACAGATTGATAAATGCTTTAATTTGCGCCAAAGAAACGGCAGCTTATTATTTCGCCTTATCTCAAGCCAAAGCGGAGAACGCTTTGGCTGAATGCATGATATGCGCATTCAAAACACAGAAAGTTTTTAATCATGTCCGCAAGCCCGTTATTTGATGAAGAAGCGCTGGAACAGGCCTATAATGAGGCTTTGAAGCTTGAAAAATCGGGTGATTTTGACGGCGCAGCCAAAGCCTATCAGAAGGCTCTGGAGATTGATCCGGATGATCATGGCGGTGCTGCTGTGCGTCTGGCGAGCATGGGACGTGGTGAAGTGCCAAACAAAGCGCCTGATGCTTATGTGGCGACTTTGTTCGACCAGCATGCTGAAATGTTCGACACCATCCTCGTGGATCAGCTTGGTTATGATGTGCCGTTGCAGCTTGCTGATCAACTGGACGAAATGAATCCTGATGCCCATTATGCGCGTATGCTGGATCTCGGTTGCGGTACCGGACTTGGTGCTGATGCATTGTTTGAAATGACCGAGCACCGTACAGGCGTCGATATTGCTGAGAATATGATCGCCATTGCTGACGAAAAAGGCGATTACAATGTGCTGTATGTCGGTGAAGTTGTGAACTTCCTTGACCAGACCACAGCGCCGGCATGGGACATTATTATCGCGACCGATGTGCTGCCATATATGGGCGATCTGGAGCCGTTTTTCTCAAAGCTTCCGCTGAACCTCAATCGCAATGGCATTTTCGCATTTTCAAGCGAAACACTGTCTGACAAGGATTTTGCGGGCCGTGATTATACAGTCGGGCCGCATCAGCGTTTTGCCCATAAGCAAGATTATGTTGAGAAGCTGTTGCTGAGCCACGGTATCAAAATGCTGCGCGTGACAGATATCACAGTGCGCAGTGAGCAAGGCAAGCCAGTTTCTGGGCATTTGTACATTGCTCAAAAGGCATAAGGCCTGAAATCAGGCATTTATAAACGGCAGATACATACTCTGCCGTTTATCTTTATATGAATAAGTTCCATAATCTATCTTATGCAATCTAAATGCGGGAAATGAAATTCTTATTTTCTTTTAAAATGCGCTATATCATCATCCATATCTACAATTGCCCCAGCTAAGAATTTAGAGCCGCCGAATTCAACAGCACCTTGCATAATACGACCGCGTAATTCAGACACGTCAACTGTGAAGCGTCTAGCCAGATGTCCGATTGCATGGGCGCATGCAGCTAGTATGTACTCATCCAATCGATCAATGTTTCTTTGGATCACTTTGATAATTTCGCTGGCATCATCGGAAAACAAAGCTATCCCTATAATTTCCTCAGCTTTCACTTATTCATATCCTCTATTGCGCCGACGCTGCATACTTTTCACCGCAGAGACCCGATAAATCCCATATGCTTTACCCTTCAATATTATTTTTGAGTATAAACTGAGTTTCATGATTACAGGTTCGGTACAATCCAGAACCTGTGATACATCAATCGTGTGCCTGTTTCCCAATATCGTCGACAGGCTCATAGCACCAATAGCAGTCAAAATTTGTCGTGCTATGTCTTCTTCAAAATCGTCAATAGTTATCAATTCGTAGTTTATCAAACCATCTGAACTACATTGTTGTGTGTACGAAGCTAACTCATTTGTCATATATATATTGCGAGATTTTATTGATCGTAAGCTGACTGACCCACCTGCACTAAATCCGATGATTGTCGTTAATGTCATCGGATCAAGGGATAACTTACTTTTTCTTTCTACAGCAGAATAAAATGCTTCATACAGGGATTCAAATTCTGTTGCACTTTTGCGTTCTAACAATGAATTCCTTTTCATGAACCATCTATAAAATCTTAACAGCATTTAATGATCCTGAGAAGAATTGACGCTACTCCTTTTGCCAATAGTTATCTACAGGTTGTACTGCAACTTAATATTGTCGATATTCCGTAAAATGATCTCAAGCACTGAGACAATTGCTTAATCAACGGATGACATATGACCGGAACACAGAAAAAACTACGTATTGCTTTGCTCTTTGGCGGTCGCTCGCCGGAGCATGATGTGTCGGTTCTGTCTGCAACCAATGTGATACAGGCGCTTGATGCGGATAAATATGAGGCTATGCCGGTTTTTGTTACACGCGAAGGGCAATGGCTGTTGAGTTCATATGAGCAGGGACAATTGGCACAGCCCTCTTCCGGTACGCAGATTTGCCTTCTTCCCGGTGGTTACGGGCGTATGATCGGGCTGGATGACCAGCTTGGCTTCCGCGAATTGCCAAAAATTGATGCTCTTTTTCCGGTTCTGCACGGATTACATGGTGAAGATGGTGCCGTACAGGGCTTAGCAGAAGTCGCTAGTGTGGCCCTCGTCGGTTGCGGCATTCTTGGTTCAGCGGCAGCCCTTGATAAAGATATGACGAAGCGTCTGAGCAAAGAAGCCGCTGTTCCCGTTGCGCATTCGGTGACTATTCATCAGGGCAACGTGCCGGAATTCGAGGACTTACAGCAAAAACTCGGCCTGCCCTTTTTCGTTAAACCTGCGCGCCAAGGTTCGTCCGTTGGTGTCAGTAAAGTGAGTTCAGAATCCGGCTATCAGACTGCACTCGACGCCGGTTTCCTGCATGATAAAAAGCTGTTGGCTGAAGAGTTTATTCGCGGCCGTGAAATTGAGTGTGCTGTGCTCGAAAATGCAGACGGCAGTCTCATTATATCTCGTTGCGGTGAGATAACACCGGCAGAAAGCCATGGATTTTACAGTTATGACGCGAAATACATAGATGAGGCTGGTGCGGCGTTAAAAGTACCGGCAGACCTGCCCTCCTCTGTTGAAACACAAATACGTGAAATGGCTGAGAAAGCATTTCGGGCTGTTGGCTGTGATGCAATGGCGCGCGTGGACTTCTTCGTGACAGACGATATGCGCATTATCCTCAATGAAATCAATACAATACCTGGATTTACAGATATCAGTATGTATTCCAAAGTTATGGCCGTGAGCGGTGTCAGCTACAGCCAGATTATTGACCGGTTGATAGAGCACGGCATAAAA
The DNA here is from genome assembly GCA_900470735.1 of Hyphomicrobiales bacterium. Taxonomy (GTDB): domain Bacteria; phylum Pseudomonadota; class Alphaproteobacteria; order Rhizobiales; family Rhizobiaceae; genus Pseudochrobactrum. Next base: position 84,003 of record UCCC01000003.1, read on the forward strand.
CGCGGTAGCTAAAAACGTAATAAACCTGTAAAATCATGGCATTACTTACAGAAGGATATGGCAGATGAAAATGCCCCGATTACCTTTAAGCGGACAGTGCCGTTGCGGAGAAGTCCGCGTTGAAGTGACTGCAGAACCGTTGATGACTGCGGCCTGTCATTGTACCGGCTGCCAGTCAATGAGCAGCAGTGCTTTTTCATTAACCGCTATGATCCCTTCTTCCGGTTTTAAAGTGACCCAAGGTGAGCCGGTTATCGGCGGCTTGCACGGGCCTCAGCAGCATCATTATTTCTGCGCATATTGCATGACGTGGATGTTTACGCGCATTGATGGCGTCGATGCATTTGTCAATGTCCGCCCGTCATTGTTCGAGGAGCGTAAGTGGTTTGTGCCGTTCATCGAAACGATGACCAAGGAAAAACTGCCTTGGGCACATACGCCGGCAACACATAGCTATGAAGGCTTTCCGCCTTTTGAAGATTTCGAAAAGCTGATGACTGAATTTGCTGCTGCGCAGTAAGTTAAATAGCTATGGGCCCGTGTTTTTGCCCATAGCTAAACTCTGCATTATACGGATATCTTTTAGAGAACTGTTCCGAATTCCATGCTGATTGGCTCAATGAATGCCAGAAATGCATCACAAACGGGCTGATCGCGCCAGCTCGCACAAATTGCCTTTGCATGATCTTCAGTCAGAGCAAAGGCCACATCAAGAAAAATACCATCACTCAGTTTAACAAGATGCTGACCGCACCAGCAGCTCTGCTTTGACAAATGGTTTGTGACCATTGCCTGATAAGCCTCTTGCAGGGCGATTTCACTCATACCCTCTTTGAGACGAAAGCGCCCCAGTTCAAGACCGAATGATTTCTGGATCTGAAAAACCTGTTTGTCGCCGGATTGCATAATTATAATCTCCTTATGTGATAAGCAGCCTATAAAACATTACCCCTGACAGTTTTTGTCAGGATGGTATAAGCCTCAGTCATGCGCACACTTCGTCTCTTTGCACTGCTTGATCATTTACGCGGCAGAACTGAACCTGTTTCAGCGGAAACACTGGCACAGGAACTCAATGTTTCTGTCCGGACAATCTATCGCGACATGGCAACATTACAGGCTATGGGCGCACCGATACGTGGCGAGGCTGGTATCGGCTATCAGTTGGAGAAGGGTTATTTTCTGCCCCCTCTCCACTTCGACCCCGATGAGCTCGACGCGCTGATGCTCGGAACCCGTCTGATTACATCGCGTGGGGATGATGATCTGGCTGCAGCTGCCCGTCGTGTCTCAGCCAAAATCAGTGCAGCAATCGGTCATGATAAAGGGGAGAATTATTCGCGGCTGCCTTTACGCGCTGTGGCACGGCAAAGTCCGGAGAATGATAAGGCCGCAGAGCATCTTACACTCCTGCGCGTCGCCTTGCGTGATAAGGCCGTGCTGGAAGTCACGTATTGCGATTTGCAGGATAAACACAGTCAGCGCATTGTTCGGCCGCTTGGCCTGACAATGTTTGATGCGGTCTGGCTGCTGACTGTCTGGTGTGAAGACCGCTCGGATTTTCGTAATCTGCGTGTGGATCGTATAGAGGCCATACAGCTTGCAGGCAGGCTTTACCGTGAAGAGCCGGGGAAGCGATTTGAGGATTATCTCAAAACGCTTCCCTGACCGGATTAAAGCACCTGCCCCTTCTTCGGTGCTGACAGAATGACAAGGCAGAATATAACAAGCAATGCGCCGAGCCAGCCCAACGGCGACAGATTTTCACCGACAATCACCACTGCCAGCAAAGCAGCAATAACCGGCTCTGTGAGTGTGATTGTGGTTGCCATGCTGACGGATATACGCGCCAGCGCATAGCCGAACAGCACATAGCCCGTAAACATCGGGACAATGGCCATATAGGCACCAACAAGCGCATTATTCCATGAGGTCAGCAAGGCACCGCCGGTGATCAGCAAAACCGGCATCAGCAACAGCCCGCCTGCTCCGAAAATTGATCCCATTGCGGCCTTCGCGGAAATCCCTTTGCACATCAGCCGATGTGCTGCCCAGGCGTAAAGTGCATAGGTCAGACCGCCGACAAGACCTAACAATACACCTGCTACGGTTGTTCCTGTTGTGGTGATGGCAGACGTGGTTTCATGTGCACCGCCGCCAAAAAAACACAGCAATACGATACCGCTCAGCCCGAGCGTCGCCCCTGCAAGCCATTGTTTACTCAGTGTCTTATTATCAATAACCCATTCAATCAGTGCAGAAAATAATGGTGCGGAACCAATGGTCACGACAGTGCCTACCGTGACACCGGCAAGATACATCGAAGAGTAAAAAGCCAGCGGATAGACCGCGACAGAAACCGCGCCGAAAAGCACCAGCAACCATTGTGCTCGCAGCTTAGCTTTGTCGCGTTTCAGCGCACGTAAAGCGAGCAGGGCTTGTAACAGCCCGCCTACCCCCATCGCAACCGCACCGATCGCTAAGGGGCCAACTTCCGGCGCAAAAGTTGCGGCTGTGCCGGTGGTGCCCCACAAGAAAGACGCGATTAAGACGCAGATGATGCCGAGGCCGACACGATCTGTGCGGATAACGGATACTTCGCTCATAGGGCTGCCAAAATACTTTCTGCAAGGCGTCTTGCACTCAGAACACGGTTGCTATTGCCTTCAAGTCCTGCGCGAGCGAAAGAACCCTCAAGCAAAAACGAAAGATGCTCAGCCGTCAGATCCACCTGCTCTTTGGACAAAGCCGCACCTGCGGCGCTGCGCCAGCTTTCAAGGTGCTGCACCAGCAAGCCCTCTACCTCTTGCTTATGCCTGCGCACAGCTTCCCTGCCCTCATCACCAACCGCTAATTCTGCTGCGGCATTGAGCAGCCCGCAGCCGCGAAATCCGTTCTCATAGTCAAATTCCGCATGATCCTGATAGGCGTCGAACACGGCCAATATGCGAGCCGGCACGGTATGCGCCTGCTTTAAACGAGCTTCATACAGATCAAGCCATTCTTGATGCCGCATTGCAATAAAGGCAGCGACAAGATCGGCTTTTGATGAGAAATTATTATACAGGCTCATTTTCGCTACGCCGGCTTTGGCAGTGATCATATCAATGCCGGTAGCGTTAATCCCATAATTATAAAACAAAATTCCTGCTGCCTCGAGCAGACGTTCACGTGCAGAAACTGCTTTCTGCGCCTTTAAAGATGCTGGCATTTTATCTCTGACTCAAATTAATTAGGTAGATCAGTCTATCTAATATATTTTAAGATCGCAAGACGGGCTAATTCGAGACTGTAAAGATTGAAATTATTTTATATATAAAATAATGGATTATCGGTTCTATGAAGTTTTATATAAAATCTAATTTTAAGTATTTCATTCATTCAGCAGACATTATATGAGGACAATAAATGAGGCATATTCCGGCAATTTTTTTATGTAACGCCGGCAGTCGCCATGATGAAAATTTGGATAATTGTTGCAGCGACGGAGAGAACTCGCAAGTACTCGGCAATATAAAACAGTGAGATCGTTCACATTTTTTGATCTTGCTTTATTGCAACGAATTTATTTGTGAGCATACAGCATTCATCGGGCTTCCCGCCCGAAAAGCACAGTTGCCAAAGCATATAAATGACGGAGACATAGCGGTTATGAATATCCCTCCTCTGAAACCAGAGATAACCGGTTATGATGCTCATCAGCCCCCTCTGATGCCCTCAGAGCAAGAGTGGCTTCAACTTACCCGCAGTCTATCTGATAAACAGGCTCAGCGCATGGCAGCTTTGATCCAAGCCGACAAAGATCGTCTGGTACGTGTTTTCTATGATCGCCTGCTACAAAATCCTGATGCAAGCCCCTTCCTTTCGCAGGAAGTTGTGCATGACCGGCTGCAGCATTCCATGCGCGGCTGGCTGCGCCGTCTGTTTGTTGAACGCACAATGGATATTGAAGTTTTTGTTGCTGAGCAGCGCAAAATCGGTGAAGTCCATGCGCGTATTCAGGTGCCGATCCATGTGGTGATGCAAGGTGCACGTCTGCTGAAAAATGAAATCATTTTGAAGCTGCGCGATCAGGATATCAGTCTCGAGGATTTTGCAATTCTGGCGGGTTATACCAGTAACGCGATTAATATTGCCATTGAGATCATGAGTCAGGCTTTTGTGACGAACACCAAAAGCGATGCCCAGACAGATGAAGCCTATCGTGCCTTTGCGCTCACACAGGATGTTACGCTGGAACGCGAAAGCCAGCGTGCAGCACTCATGGAATGGAGCCAGTCAGTTCTCTTCAGTCTCTATGGCGCACGTCAGGATACGGCACTGCCGCCTCTTGCAAGCTCAGATTTCGGCCTGTGGCTGCACCATAAGGGCGATATGATCTTTCACGGCTCATCTGTTCTTGAAAATATCCGCAGTGATATGCGCTACATCGACAATATTTTACTGCCTGCTATTACAGTAGCCAGTGCAAATAGCGATGCCGCTTTGGCCGATCTGATTGAAACTTTTAAAAATAAAACCGGTGAAATTAAATTTCTGCTGGCCGAGCTGTTTCAGGCTGCCGCAGCAATGGAAACCGGCCGTGATCCATTGACGCGCACTTTGAACCGCCGTTTTCTGCCATCCATTCTGACCCGCGAAGTCAAAATGGCCACGCAAAACCGCATGGACCTGAGCGTTATGATGGTCGATATCGACAATTTCAAACGCATCAATGACACATACGGACATGGTGGTGGTGATCATATTCTCCAGCAGGTGGCAGAAAGCATTTTCACGCAGTGTCGCGCAAGCGACTTTGTATTCCGCTATGGCGGTGAAGAGTTTCTGGTTGTTCTGATTGAGGCAAGCGCTGCATCAGCTTTTGAAACCGCAGAGCGGTTGCGACAAAAAATTTCAGTGCAGCAATTCCAGTTGCCTGATGGGGATACACAAAATATTACGCTGTCGATTGGTGTTTCGACCTTCAATGGTCATCCGGATTTCAGTCATTTGATTGAAACGGCAGATCAGGCGCTTTACAAAGCGAAACGTAATGGTCGCAATCGTACTGAGATTGCCATCCCGCTTTCCTGAGTTCAGACTGGCGTGACTGGCAATTGCCCGGAAACAGGCACAGATAATCTGATATCGGACTGGCCATGCGCTGCTGTGGCCATCTCCAGCTTGTATGGAATTTCAGCTTCTTTAAGTGCTGCAATAAATAATCGAATAATGACTTCTATATTATTTTTCTTATAATAATCCTGAGAAAGACTACATACAGCTGCGGTATAAGCTGCGCCATATTTAACCGGCCAATGGCAAAGCAAAAACATAGATAAATCCGACCAGTCGGATATCTTGATTAAGCGCCCCTTTTCAGGTTCGGTAATTATAAAAAAACTCCAATCCTTATTCATATATTACCTGCCGGTGTTTATCTTCACCTCGATGTTACATCAATTACTAAAATAAAGAAGAGAAAACTTTCTTCAAAAATATTATATTCAATCATATATATAAATAATTATAAAAAATATTTTATTAACCATTGGGTTTGTAAACGCAAATAAAGTCTACTTTTTACTGAAGAATTATATTGTGCGCTAACATGAGAATCTTACTTCAATTCAAGCGTTTTATGAGCACTTCTCTCCTCATCTCCCACCTCAAACGCATCTAAGTTTACAGCACTGCACCCACTGGAATAGCAGGCTTTTGGATGTATTTTATTGCTTTGGGTGGACTTTTTTGAGCTTTTACGATATATAATTTCAATCTAATTCGATTTATCTGCATTTTTAAGACTATTATTTCAGTGTTATTAAAGTCTGAAAATGTTGATTTGATGTATTTTTGAATACAAAAGGAGAATAGGTCTGCTTACAAAGCAGGGTTAACTTACCATATGAATATTTATACAAATGAAAAAAGTATGGACGAAACAAAGACAGCAAAATTATCTTTAAAAGATGTTTTTAAAGTCTTTGGTGAAAAGCCGGAAAAAGCAATGAACCAGTTGCGTTCCGGAAAAAGTAAAACTGAGATTCACAAAGATACGGGCTGCACAATCGGCGTTGACGGTGCAAGCTTCGAAATTATGGATGGCGAGATTTTCGTCATCATGGGACTGTCGGGTTCCGGCAAGTCTACATTGCTCCGGTTGTTAAACCGTCTGATTGAGCCGACCTCCGGCGTTATCGCCGTTGATGGCCGCGACATTACCAAAATGTCGAAACGCGAGCTGATTGATCTTCGTCGTCGCGATATGAGCATGGTATTCCAGTCCTTTGCTCTGCTGCCGAACCGAACCGTGCTCAACAATGCCGCCTTTGGTCTTGAAGTTGCAGGTATGGCTGAGGCCGAGCGCCATGAGCGCGCAATGAAAGCGCTCACCGCCGTCGGTCTGGAGCCTTATGCACAAAGCATGCCTGATCAGCTTTCCGGTGGTATGAAACAGCGTGTAGGTCTTGCCCGCGCACTCGCGAATGAACCGACCATTCTGCTGATGGATGAAGCCTTCTCGGCACTTGATCCCCTCATCCGCACAGAAATGCAGGATGAACTGATCCGTCTGCAATCGGAAAACAGCCGCACAATCATCTTCGTGAGCCATGACCTTGATGAAGCCATGCGTATCGGCGACCGTATTTGCATCATGCAGCACGGTAAGGTCGTTCAAGTCGGCACACCGGATGAGATTGTCTCCAATCCGGCCAATGACTATGTGCGTTCATTCTTCAAGAATGTGGATGTCTCGCATGTGTTCTCTGCCGGTGATGTGGCACGTAAAACATTGTTGACGATTATTGATCGTCAGGGTGTTGCAGCGGCTTCTGCGCTGGAGCAGATGGAAATCACCGGACGTGACATTGCTGTTATTCTCGGTCGTGATCGTAGTTATCACGGCATGATCAGTCAGGATTCCCTGATTGAGAAAGTAAAAAATAAATCGCCGCATCCCTACAGGGAAGCATTCCTGAGCGATATCGTTCCGATTGATGCAAGCGAACCCCTTTCCAACGTGCTTGGCCGCGTTGCTGAAAGCCGCTGGCCGGTTCCGGTTGTTGATGAAAAAAACAGATATGTCGGCGCGATTTCGAAGTCGGCATTGCTGGAAACGCTCGACCGCGCCGGTTGAGCTGAAACGATTGGGAAAAACATGGATATGAATTTTAGTATCGGCAAAGGTGCCGATATCACCGTGAACTATATTCTCGACCACTTCACACCGGCGCTTGATATGATTGCAGCCGTCATCGGTTTCGTTACCGGTGGTATTCAGGGTGGATTGCTGGCCATTCCACCGGTCGCGGGAATAATTATTCTGGCTCTGTTGTCGCTGTGGCGCGTTGGCTGGAAATTTGCACTTTTCACTGTTTTGGCTTTGGCACTTGTCCATCATATGGGGCTGTGGACCGGCACGATGGAAAGCCTGTCGCTGGTGCTTGCCGCAACATTCATTGCGATTGTTATCGGTATCCCGATGGGTATTGCGATGGCGCGTAATGAAACACTGGCAACGATCATTCGTCCCGTGCTTGACCTGATGCAGACCATGCCTGCCTTCGTTTATCTCATTCCGGCGGCCATGTTCTTCGGTCTGGGTGCAGTGCCCGGCACCATTGCGACTGTGATTTTTGCGATGCCGCCTGTGGTGCGCCTGACCAATCTGGGTATCCGTCAGGTGCATGAAGAGTTCGTCGAAGCCGGTCTGGCCTTCGGTTGTACGGCTAAACAGCTGCTGTTCAAAGTACAGCTGCCGAATGCCTTGCCTTCGATCATGACCGGTATCAACCAGACCATTATGCTGTCGCTGTCGATGGTGGTGATTGCCTCCATGATTGGTGCCGGTGGTTTGGGCAATACTGTTCTCACCGGTATTCAGCGTCTGGATGTCGGCACCGGTTTTGAAGGTGGTCTGGCCGTGGTTATTCTGGCTGTGGTTCTAGACCGTATTACCCAGAGCTTCGGCAAACCTCAGCCAAGTCTGTTCAAGCGCCTTGCAGCATTACGCAAGCACACGGACAGCATGCAAACAACATCCCTGCGCAAGCAGGAAGTTTAATCTGAGAATACAAAACCTTAAAGGAGAAGATATGTTCGGGAAACTGACACGTCTAAGCCTGGCGGCATTGCTGGCGGGAACTATGGCAACTTCAGCATTTGCTGCAAGCGATGCCAAAGTGGTGAAAATCGGTTGGGCTCCGTGGTCCGACGCTGAATTTGTCACCAAACTCGCAGCTAAACTTATTCAGGATAATCTGGATCAAAAAGTCGAGCTGGTGCAGACCGATGTTGCACCGCTCTATCAGGGCGTAAGCCGCGGCGATCTTGATGCCATGATGATGGCATGGCTGCCTGCAACACATGCTGATTACTACAAGCGCGTTGAAGGTAAAGTTGAAGACCTTGGCCCGCTCTATGAAGGCGCAAAACTAGGCTGGGTTGTTCCTGCCTATGTGCCGGAAAGCGATATCAAGTCGATTGAAGATCTGAAAAAAGCTGAAATTCACGAAAAGCTTAAAGGCCAGATTCAGGGTATTGATCCGGGCGCCGGTCTGACCCGCCTTTCAGAAGAAGCTGTAAAGAAATACGGCCTGAATTATAAGCTGCAGATCTCCAGTGAAGCAGCGATGCTAACAACTGTTGACCGCTCAACCCGCTCGGAAGGCTGGTTCGTGGCAACCGCATGGAGCCCGCATTGGATGTTCGGTAAATACAAGCTGCGCTATCTGGAAGATCCGGAGGGTGCATTGGGTGCCGCAGAGCATGTGAATGCCCTCGCCCGTAAAGGCTTTAAGGAAGACAATCCGAAAGTTGCCTCCCTGCTGGAGAAGATGAATATCCCGCTGGCAGACCTCGAAAAAGCGATGTTTGAGGCACAGGAAACTTCCTATGATAAGGCTGTCGACAAATATATTGCCGACAATCCTGATCGCATTAAAGAATGGCTGGCCGAGTAAACCGGATAGCTTAAGATTAAAACGGCGATGTTTGCACATCGCCGTTTTTTTTAATTCTGGTATTTAAAGCATTTCCAACAAAAGTGCGAAGCGGTTTTGCGTCGGATAATTAGTAAAAACAAATAGTTACAGCGGTTTCAACGATTCAGCTTTAACTGAAACCGCTGTTATAATCATATTTAAAAAGCTGACAGCGCCGCGCGAGAGTGATAAAGCACTGCGCAGATCATAGTTTCCAAGCAAATGAAAGGTGATCTCATGAGCTCGATACAGTGGGTTTTCCTGATTCAGGGAGTTATCGCTTTCGGTCTGGCCGGTTGCGTGGCCTTTGTTGTTCTGACCCGCAGGCGCTGAGAGCGCTATGCCTGTGATAGATACGCTTCTCACTCAGATTGCTGGTGGTACCCGCAACTTTAACGGCCAGAGATTTGACGGTGCGAATTTATCCGGTGGCAACCTGTCCGAATGCGTGTTTACGGATTGCACCTTCATTGGCTGTAATCTGAAAGCTGCAGTGATCAATGATACGCAGTTTCATAAATGCAGATTCAGTGGCGTAAACCTGTCGAATATCGACGGCAACAGCGCACAGTTCCATAATTGTGATCTGTCGAATACGCTGTGGAGCCGCTCCAATCTCAATGGTGCTAAATTTCAGCAATCGAAACTGACTGGTGCGGACTTTGCCGAGTGCAGCCTGATCGGTGCCGATTTTGAAGAATGTTTGCTGATTGCAACTTTCCTGCCACGTGTCTCTTTCCGCAAGAAAATCCTGACCAATATGGATTTCAGTGAGGCCGATCTCAGAGAATGTGATTTCCGCGAAACCGTGTTTCAGGATTGCCGTATGCGAGGGGCAACTTTGCGTCTGAGCAAATTCAAAGGCGCGGATTTACGCGGCTGCGACCTTGGCAGCCTGAGCTTTCAGGATGCCGCAGTCCTCAAAGGCGCAATTATCTCAAAAAGTCAGGCAACAGATATTCTCAGCGGTATCGGCCTGCTGGTACTGTAATTGCTCAAATCGTAATCAGATAAGCATAAATTCTGGTGAGAAAACCCATTGTCGCCAGCAGAGCGAACAAAACAGCTGCCCATCTCCAGCCTTTAGCTTCAGGTGTGCTTAATGCCTTGCGCGCTACCGCTATAAATAATGCGATATAATAAAAGCCGAGCAGGCAAAACCAAATTGCAAGACCAAAGCTGAAATAGGTATCGGGTAAAAAACCACGCGCCAGAACTGCCATAACAAATGTGACAGGCGTAATAATCAGAGTGCTGCCCAAATATCCCAGCCAGAATGTGTCGCCAAGCGATAAGCGGCCGGAAAACAGGTCTTTAAACCATTGCAAATGAAAATGCTGGTTACGTTCAGCAATGATTGCAGCAATATCCTCTCGCGAGGCATTGTTTTCTGACTGCTGTTGAACCGGCATATTCACTATCCTTAAGGCTATAATAGGCTCTGTATCAAAACCTATTATAGCCATTAATTCCAGCGTAACATGAAGAGTAAAATTTATTTTACAAACTTATTATTTTACTTTTCAAGAACCGCGACAATTTCAGTATAGCCACGCTTTTTTGCATGCTGCAGCGCTGTTACACCGTCATTATCTTTGATGGACAGATCGGCACCGGCATCTTTCAGCAATTTCACAATTTGCACATGAGCCGGACCGCCATCACTCAGGATCACAGCCTCAATCAGCGCTGTCCAGCCGAGGCGGTTGATATGATCCACATCGACACCTGCTTCAATCAATGTGCGCACTGTCTCTACATGGCCGCGCTCAGATGCAGGAATTAAAGCCGTACCGCCAAAGCGATTAATGCTTTTCAGATCGGCACCATGGGACAAAGTCATTTTGAGAATTTCCAGATGACCGCGTGCACCGGCATAAAGATAAGGGCTGTCCTGTATCATATCCTTGGCATTGACATCCGCACTAGCATCAATCAGCACTTTTGCAGCTTCAATCTGATTATTATGCGTTGCCAGCAACAAGGCCGTCTGGCGATGATCATTGCGTGTATCCGCATTCACGCCGTCTTTCAGCAGTTGCTGAATAGTGGCCACATCACCGGAAGCTGCCGCCTCAAGCATTTGGCGTTCTTTGCTCGTCGTTGCAGACATGGAAACTCCTGTCATTGTCACTATCAGACCGGCAATAAGCAGAGTGCTTTTCAGGATTGCACGTATTGATAAAAAACGGGACACCACGCTCTCCTTATCGGGATTTCATAATGATTGAACCGCCGTCCTGAAACAACAGAACGGCGGCTGATTTATTATTTAAGCTGGTCTTTGACTTTATCCAGCGCAGCCACGGCACAGGCTTCATCCAGATGGCCACCCGGTGCGCCGCCAACGCCGATTGCACCAATGGTTTCGTCACCGATCTTCACCGGCACACCGCCCCCCAGCACGAGGAAGCCCGGAATATTAGCCAGTTCAGCGGCGGTTGGATTTTTCTGAATATTTTCTGCCATGACACCGGTTGGTGTGCGGGAAGATGCAGAGGTGTAAGCCTTTGCAGTTGCAGCAGCTGGTGTATGCGCGCCGGCATTGTCAGCGCGGAGCAATGTGCGCAGCACACCGGCACGGTCAACAACTGCAACGGAAACATTGTAACCCTTTGCAGAGCAGGCAGCGATTGTTTCATTGGCAATGTTTACCGCAAGGTTCAGCGGCATGTTTTTTTCCTGCAAAACCTGCGCAGATGCAGCAGAGGTCAGTACAAGTGCCGCAGCTCCGGCAAACAAAATGCGTTTCATGATCGTCTCCTGATTGTTGATGAAAGCAACCGGCTTTCTGATCATTAATCTAGTGAAACTCACAAATATCCGGAATCCGCGATAGTCCTGAACTTTATAGGTAGTATTACGGATGCGCCATATCATTGCCTGATAATTGCAGCCGTACAAAATCGGCAACCGAGCTGGTTTCCAGTTTTTCAGCTATATTTGCTCGATGTGCATCGATTGTGCGGACAGAAATAGTGAGCGCTGCCGCAATTTCCTTGCTGCCGAAGCCTTTGCATATCAGATCAAAAATCTCCTGCTCACGGTCGGTCAGTTTCGCCAGTAGTTTTTGCGCCTCGGCTTTTTCCAGAATTTTATCCAGCTTTGCAGTGGCCAAGGCCAGCGCATCCAGCAATACTTGCTCATCGACCGGTTTGGAGAGAAAGTCCAGAATACCGGCTTTGAAAGCACGGCGGCAGGCATTGATATCACCATGGCCGGTAATCATGATGGCAGGCCAGTCAATGCCGCGCTCAAGCAGTTTTTGTTGCAATTGCAACCCGCTGATCATCGGCATACGTAAATCCAGTATCAAACAGCCGGGCTTTTGCGGATCAACATGTGCCAGAAAAGTTGCCGGATCGCGGAAATTCTCAACAGACATGCCATAGGTCTGTAAAAGCAAGGACAGCGCATCCCTCACCGCTTCATCATCATCAATCAGATAAATATTGAGGTTTTTCATAATCAGACCTTTATTGATGATGCGTCTGCTACAGGCAGCGTAATCGTGAATTCAGCCCCGCCTTCAGGCCGGTTTGCCGCGGTGATTTCCCCGTCAATCCGCTCAATCAATGTTGCACAAAGCGCAAGCCCCAGCCCCATACCGCCATTGCGTGTCGTGAAAAACGGTTCAAACAAGCGTGGCAACACATCATCAGCAATGCCACTGCCATTATCGGACACAGTGATCACAAGTTGTCCCTGCCCGCTGCGGGCAGTAACAGAGATCTGCTTGTCCGTTTTCTCCGTTTGAACAAGACTATCAGCGGCATTGCGGATGAGATTATAGAGAACCTGCTCCATCTCCACAGCGTCGCCCATAATCGCGGGCGTGTTTTTCTCTGTTTGAATAAGCAAGGTTATATTACGCTGCGTGAGGTCAGTACGTAGTAATTCACTCACATCGCGAATGCTCTGGCTGATATCCATCTGTTTGCGTTGCGGTTCATGATTGCTCATATAGTTACGCATACGCTTTAAAATTTCACCGGCACGTGATGCCTCGCGCACATTGGCCGTCAAAGCTTGTTTCAATAGGTCTGGTCGCTCGCCGGAAGCCTCAAGGCGCAGTGCTGCCTGACTTTGACTGAGCAATGCGGTGAGCGGTTGTGTCAGCTCATGGGCAATCCCAGATGCTAACTCCCCCATGGAATTCACCCTCGCCGCATGGGCAAGGCGTGTTTCATGTTCCAGTAATTGTGCTTTTTGCTCAGCCTTTTTGGCAGCGCGCACAGATTGCCATAGTGAATAGGATATCAGTAGTACCAATAGCGAAAAAGCTGCCAGCACACCTACGCGAAACGGGTCAATAACTTCAGACAGCGCTATCGGACGGCTTAATGTCAGAATGATCGGTTGGTTCTGACTGTCAATCTGCTGAGAAAACACTGGCGGTTGGAAAAAAGATGAAGAGGCCGGCGAGCCCGAATGTTGCTGGAGAATAGTCTTGCCATCAATGGAAAGGCTAAGGTCTGCCCAGTCAGGCCGCTCATTGGGTTCGATCATCAGAGCCGGATTAATAGCCATAACAATGGCATAACCCGGATTGGAATTGTCTGACTTCTTACCGAGATAATAGCGGTCGGCAACTTTGTCAGAAATATAAGTGCGTACCTCACCCGGTTTCTGCACGGCGATTGACGCGGCAAAATCCTCAGCGACAGTGCCATACTCGCTCTCGTCAACCATCAAAAACGGTTGCGCACTCACTGGTGCGCCCTCTCGGGTCAAAAGCAGCACATCTATAATGCTGATGCGTGGGTAAAACCGGATAATATTGCGCGACACCTGACGCAGAGCATCGACAGGCGGCGGATTGGCCGAGAGGATAAGAGCATTCAGACTGGTCAGATGCGCATCATGTTGTGCTGCACGCTGCGAAAGCACGCGGTGCAATGCCATACCCGTCTGCTTTACCTCATCACGCGCCTGATTAATGCTCTGATGGGCTGAATAAGCCACAAATAACAGCACGATCAGCAACCAGATGGCTGTGATAATCAGATAGGTTTGCCAAGACCGCTTTCCCGTCAAACTGTACTCCTGCTGTTAAAGCCAATAATTCAACAATTAATCGCTGGCATAATATTTATGCAGACGCAATGCTACTGTAATAAAATGCAATTTTCTCTCAATGTAGGGATTGAGTTTCCGGCGTCTTCTGCGGCATAAAATAAAGCCAATACGGAGAGTAAAATGATAAATTTACAACCGGTTAGCAGAAAAGACGCTCCGGAACTGATTGCAGGAAATATTGCCAGCCGCGACCATCATCATCCGTGGATGCGCAATTTCACTGATCAGGTCGGGTTTGAAGAATGGTTTTGCAATTTACAGAGCAGCGCGTCACTGGCGCTGATCGCACGTGAACCGGAGAGCAGCAGTATTATTGGTGTTTTCACCTTCAGCCAGATTTTTATGAAGGCTTTCCGCAGTGCCTATCTCGGTTATTACAGCATGGTGGAATTGGCAGGACGTGGATTGATGACCGAGGCTCTGAAGCAAACTGTTGCTTATGGTTTTGAAGAAATCGGGCTGCATCGCATTGAGGCCAATATCCAGCCGGATAATCAGCGTTCAATTGCACTTGTTCAGCGCGCGGGTTTTCATAAAGAGGGTTTTTCCCCGCGCTATCTGTTTATTAACGGCGACTGGCGCGACCATGAACGCTGGGCGATCATTAGTAATTGATTGGCATTACTCGCAGCGGATATATTTCAATATCCCGACATAAGGCGGACGATTTGCTGATTTATCATCTGTCGGATGATTAACGCCGTCATTAACAATCACTTCGTCAAAATCAAACGGGCTGACACCTTCAAGACAAGCGGCATTAATGCCATATTGCTGAGGGTTGGAGCGGCGCTGATGATGCGTGTAAATCCCGCAAACAGAGCAGAAATAGTGTTTCGCAGCCTTGGTGTTGAACTGGTAAAGTGTCAGAGCCTCCTCGCCGCTGGTAATTTCCAAGCCACCAATCTGAGCAGAAACGGCAACAGCTCCACGCATCCGGCAATAGGAGCAGGTGCATCGGCGCGCTGTATTAAGCCCGTCAGATAGTTTCACCCGAAACTGTACTGTTCCGCAATGGCAAGCACCATTTACCGCTTCATCGCTCTGACTCATAACTCTGTTCTCCTGTTCATGCTCCGCAAAAACTACTGCAAAAACCCAATGTGATCTATAGCTTCAGCACACAGTTATGGGATTGAATTCTCACATTTAAGGGAGGAAAAAACTCTGTTTGAGCTATCATTACCGCGCTCTATTTGCTTGTAATTTCAATGAAAGAGCTCTGCTCTCGCTGTTGCTAAAACCGACATTCTTCCTTACGAATACCATAACAAAACGTCTTCTGCAGAATGATGAAATGGGAGAGAAATGGCTAAAGTTGCATTTATTGGCCTCGGCGTAATGGGATATCCGATGGCGGGGCACCTTATAACCCGTGGCGAGCATGAGGTTACAGTTTACAACCGTACAATTGCTAAAGCACAGGCCTGGGCGCAGGAGTTTAAAGGCAGTTTTGCGGCAACGCCTGCTGAAGCTGCCAAGGGGCAGGATTACGTTTTCTGCTGTGTCGGCAATGATGATGATCTGCGTGAGGTAACGCTTGGCGAAAATGGTGCATTCCACACCATGAGCAAAGATGCGGTCTTCATTGATAATACAACAGCATCCGCTGAAGTTGCCCGTGAGCTTGATAAAGAAGCCCGTAAACGCGGTTTCCATTTCATTGATGCACCGGTTTCCGGTGGTCAGGCCGGTGCTGTGAATGGTGTTCTCACTGTGATGTGCGGTGCCGATGAAGCTGCATTCGACAGAGCCAAACCAGTCATTAGTGCCTATGCCCGTTCAGTCGGACTGATGGGGGCTGTCGGCAATGGCCAGCTTGCCAAGATGATGAACCAGATTTGTATTGCCGGTATTGTGCAGGGGCTGGCAGAAGCCATTCATTTCGGTAAATGCGCCGGTCTTGATATTCAGACGGTTATTGATGTGCTTTCCAAAGGCGCTGCCGGTTCATGGCAGATGGAAAACCGTACGCCAACAATGATCAAAGGCGAATATGAATTCGGTTTTGCAGCAGACTGGATGCGCAAAGATCTGAAAATTTGCCTAGAAGAAGCCGATCGTAATGGTGCAACACTTGCTCTGACTGCTCTGGTGGATCAATATTATAAAGATGTGCAGAAACTCGGCGGCGGCCGCTGGGATACATCGTCCCTGCTCGCACGTCTGGAAAAATAAGGCATTAAATATGCATATAAAAAGGCGCTGTGATCACCACAATCACAGCGCCTTTTGTTTATCTGACAATCAGATCAGAATTTAACTTTTGCAAGGATAGTCATACCGCCAACAAGATCATTGGAGAAATCTGCTTTTGAACCTGTCGGGCTTGGTGTGTTATTCACAACACGGTCATCCAAAGTACCGGAACCAAGCCAGCCCAATGCACCAGCCAAACGAATTTCAAAGTTTTCCTTCGGCTTATAGGATGCGCCAAGACCAAACAGCCAAACATCCGTCTGAGATGTCAAACCTGTGCTTGTTGCACGATCCCACGTTACTGTTGCCGCGCCTGACCACTGGTCATTAAACTTGTGACCAATACCGCCCATCAGTGTCCAGCCATCTTTATAATAAAGATTAAGAGCCGTCACCTCTCGACCGGTCGGGAAAGCAGGTCCGCCATATGCAGGGCCGGTATTAACAAAACTAACGCGTTCCACACTTGACCAATCAGTCCATTTGATTCCAGCCAAAGCCAGCCAGCCCGGTGCAATACCGGTCTGAAATTTAATATCAACCGACTGAGGTGTTGATACTTCCCCCATTACCTGCGCAGCAGGCCCAGGAAATACACCGGAAACAGTTCCGCTCAGCTCATATTTTACCTTTGATTGGTAAACAACACTGGTACGCAGAGCAATTTCTGGAATTTCATAGGCTGCACCAAGACGCCAGCCGAAACCTTCATCCTCAACATCCAAAGTACCAATGCGGAAAGGTAATACGCCTACTGGTGTTTGCATTTGCGGCAATAAACGAGTCTGGTAGCCTTTCAACTCCTGATAGCTCACACCACCAAGTACACGGACGAAGCTTTTATCTGTCACTGCAAAACGGTAGGAACAGTTCAGACCATAATCTCGCGAAGAGATTTTTTGCTTAATGGCGGTATACATACGCTCTGTACCCATACCAACATCCGTCTCAATACCCCAAGGTTCGCGATATTGGGCAGCACAGGCAAGATCATCTGCCAGCTGAAAACGTGCAGAAATTTTAGGCACCCAATAGGATGTCGCCTCATCGACCGAAGTCTCATAAGGTTTACCAGTTTGAGGATTCATTCCTCGTGTCGCAAGACCAACTTGGGAACCGCCAACATTTTTCAGCTTACGCTGTGGTGCTACAAAAGTCGCCCCGCCTTCAACGATATTACCTTCTTCAAACAGAATATCGAAATCCTGCGAACTGCGCTCCAAACCGCCGGCATGTGCAGTCAATATCCCTCCCGATAATGCCAGCGATACAGCAGAAACTTTAAATGCAGTTTTAAGCATAGTGTCCCTCAATTTTTATACTTAATTTTGACGTGAGCGTAACATGCCGAATAGGTTCTGCAAGGCCAAGAAACAGCGAGCGAACTGACGGTTCGTTTTCACTTTCCCCAAAAAGCGAAAATTGGACTGCCTTGCGAAGATTTTTTATGATTTTTCGCGCAAAACAGCCGTTAAAATGCCATTTTTTGCCAGTTTCTCTTTCCCAAATGCGCTCTGTGTTAAAAATATCACGCAAAAAAGACAATCGCTTATTATTGTCCTGAAATCATAATATTCGACCCCAAACACAGATATCGGGCTTTGCAGCAACCTGATTTCATCATGTTTCCAGTCAGCGAAATTACAGATAATTTGATCTGAAAGCTACAGCGTTTTTTAAATTAATATAAAAAATTCATATAGTTAGAGATTTTAAAAATACCATACAGAATCAATGAGATTACAGGTTTCGCGGTTTCATGCGGATTGCAGCCAAAAGCTGACCGGAATTCGTTTCAAAAGCAGGATAAAATAATTCCGCCCTCAAACCGAACTGGTTCAAGGGCGGAACAATCATTCAACGAAGTGCAGTGACCGGCTTATTCAGCATCTTTCAGGCGCTGCTGCGCGACAGCAATCTTGCTCTGTGCTTCCTGCAATTCCGCAAAACGGGCACGATCAGCTTCCACCACTTCCGGCTTGGCATTGGCAACAAATTTCTCGTTTGAGAGTTTCTTGTCGATCTTTTCCATTTCCGCTGCCAGCTTAGCGTTTTCTTTCTCAAGACGCGCCATTTCCGCACCAAGATCAATCAGGCTGCCAAGTGGCATGCAGTAGGTTGCCTCGCCCACAACCAGCTGTGCAGAGCCTTTTGGCGCAGCATCAGACAGGCTGATATCAGCAACACGCGACAGACGTTTGATCGCTGCATCATGATGTGCAAGGCGTTCTTTTGTCAGGTCGTTGGCTTCCAGAACCGCAAGCGGTGCCTGAGCTGACGGCGGCACATTCATTTCTGAACGAACCGAACGGATACCGCTTACCAACTCAATCAGCCAGTTGATATCGTCAGCTGCCGATGAATCTTCAAAGCTCAATTCCGGCCATGGTGCATGCGCGAGCAGTGTATCACGGCTCTGGCCTTCACCGGCTGTCAGGCTCCACAGTTCTTCCGTCATGAACGGCATAAACGGATGCAACAGCTTGTAGATTTCATCCAGACAATAAGAAGCACAGGCCTGTGCTTCACGCTTTGCATCTTCGTCATCGCCCATGAAAATCGGCTTGAGAAGTTCCAGATACCAGTCACAGAACTGGTTCCAGACAAAGCGATAGGCTGAACCTGCCGCATCATTGAAGCGGTAAGTTGTGATGCCTTCGGTAACCGCTTTCGTAGCCCGTGTCAGTTCGGTCAAAATCCAGCGATTAACGGCCAGCTTTGCATCTTCCGGCTTGAAGTCCGGCTCACGGCTCACGCCGTTCATCTGCGCAAAACGTGTCGCATTCCACAGCTTGGTACCGAAATTGCGGTAACCGGCGATACGTGCCGGATCAAGCTTCACGTCACGTCCTTGGGCCGCCATGATTGCCAGCGAGAAACGCAGCGCATCGGCACCATATTCATCAATCAGATCAAGCGGATTGATAACATTGCCTTTGGATTTCGACATTTTCGCGCCGTTCTTGTCACGCACCAGAGCGTGAACATAAACGGTATGGAACGGCTCTTCTTTCATGAAGTGCAGACCCATCATCATCATACGGGCAACCCAGAAGAAGATGATGTCAAAACCGGTTACCAGAACATCGGTCTGGTAATAGGTATCGAGTTCCGGTGTCTTATCCGGCCAGCCAAGGGTCGAAAACGGCCACAGAGCCGACGAGAACCATGTATCCAGAACGTCGCAATCGCGGGTCAGCTCGGTTGACGCACCATAATGCTTCTCAGCAGCAGCAACAGCTTCTGCTTCCGACTTCTCAACAAAGATCGTACCATCCGGGCCGTACCATGCAGGGATCTGATGTCCCCACCAAAGCTGACGGGAAATACACCAAGGCTGAATGTTCTCCATCCAGTCATAATAAGTTTTTTCCCATGTTTTAGGCACGATTGCCGTGCGGCCTTCACGAACGCTTTCAATCGCTGGCTTAGCCATTTCCGCAGCATTCACATACCACTGGTCAGTCAGCAACGGCTCAATAGGCACGCCGCCACGGTCACCATGTGGAACCATATGTGTGTGATCTTCGATCTTTTCGAGATAGCCGCCCTCATCCATCATCTCAACGATGGCTTTACGTGCCTTGAAGCGGTCTTCATCATGGAAGCGCTCAACCAAAGCATCAAGCTCAGGGGATGCAGTCAGACCTTCAGCAAAATCTTCATTGTCTTTCAGAAGAATTTTAGCTTCCGGCGACATAATGTTGATTTTACGAAGATTATTACGCTTACCAACTTCAAAGTCGTTGAAGTCATGGGCAGGCGTAATCTTTACCGCACCGGAACCGGATTCCGGATCAGCATAATCATCGCCAACAATCGGCAGTGCACGGCCAACAAGCGGCAGAACAGCATTTTTGCCAATACGTGCCTGATAGCGCGCGTCTTCCGGATTAACCGCAATACCGCTATCGCCCAGCATGGTTTCTGGGCGCGTTGTCGCAACAACGATATAAGTATCCGGATTTTCGGCATCAAAAGCCACGCCTTCCAGCGGGTAGCGGAAGTGCCAGAGATTGCCTTTGATTTCACGCTGCTCAACTTCCAGATCGGAAATAGCGGTCAGCAATTTCGGATCCCAGTTGACCAGACGCTTGTCTTTGTAAATCAGGCCTTCTTTGTAGAGCGTTACGAAAACTTCAAGAACAGCTTTCGACAGACCTTCATCCATGGTGAAGCGCTCGCGCGACCAGTCACAGGACGCACCAAGGCGACGCAGCTGATTGAAAATCAGACCACCGGATTCTTCTTTCCACTGCCAGATACGCTCAACAAATTTCTCACGCCCCATCGCATGACGGTTCGGCTCCTGCCGTTCCATCAACTGGCGTTCAACAACCATCTGCGTTGCAATACCGGCATGGTCCATACCTGGCTGCCACAGCACATTCTTGCCGCGCATACGCTCAAAGCGCACCATAATGTCCTGAATTGTATTGTTGAGCGCGTGGCCCATATGCAGAGAACCGGTAACATTCGGCGGCGGGATCACCACCGCAAACGGATCCGCACCAGGCTTGGAACCGGCACCGGCCTTAAAAGCCTCGGCCTTTTCCCAAAGTTCAGCAATTTTTGGCTCTGTGGCCGCGGAATCGTAGGTTTTCTCTAACATAAAAACTCTGTCTCTTTATATGAAGGCAGGCAGTATGAAACTTATGTTACGCGCCGCCTCAGGCAGGCATAATCATATATTCATAACGGACAAGACTCTTTGTGGGTTTCAAAGCAAGTTTAAAACAAAGAATCAAGACAGACTGCGTGCCTCACATTGCAAATCACGATATTTCTATAATCTATATAGGGTGACTGTTGCCATAAAAATAGCCCCGACTACAGCGGCAGCGGGGCTATAATTTTCTTTATATTGACCGCAAAGTCACATGTTTTAACCGCGACGAACAACCCGTTCAATTTCTTCACGGACAAGACGCTCGACAAGCGGCGGCAGATTGGTATCCAGCCACTCCTGCAGCATCGGACGCAACATTGCTTCCATTTTGTCATTCAGCAAACGCTTCTGCTCTTCGAGCAGAGCCTGACTGAGACTTCCGAAAGACGCGGCAACCTGCTTTTCAGCGGCCTGCGAAATCAGCGGCTTTTCTTCAGTCGTGGTAGAAAAACTATGTGTTGCAGTTTCAGTTGCACTCTCTGTCACCGGTGCGGCCTCTTCTTTTGCAGTTGGCTGGGGCATGGAAACGACCCGCTTTTCAGCCACCTGCATAAGCAGCGCCTCGGACATTTTTATGGCATCGCTTTTTGGCTGCTCTGCAGCAGCAACAACGACCGGCGGCACGGGCGGATTAACTGTCGCAATCCGCACATGCGCAACATTGCGCTCATGCTGTTCAGCGCGTGTCACTTCCGGTGTCTGCTGCTCGCTGATGCTGCCGCGCAAAACGGCATCCAGTGAGAAAGACGGCGCAGAAGCGCGCGCTTCAGTCTGTATGGTTTCAACAGCCACCGGACGCGGAAATTGAGTAACCTCACCGCGACGATCTTCAGCGGCTGGTTCCGGTGCTTTCGGTGCGGCAGTCAGCTCAGCAGTTGCCTGCTTGGTAACATCGCTGTCCTCAATAATTCTGCGGATGGAAGCCAGAATTTCTTCCATGGATGGTTCACGTGTTGCGCTGGAAGTCTGTGCCATATCGTGCAGAATCCTTTGTCTGGCGCATATTCCGGAAAAGTCTCAGCAGCGAATGCTGCGCTTCAGCGGCTATGCGTAAAAATTCTTCAATTTCAAAATTCAACGAATCTTACGACTAAACTACAGAAGCATTCGTGATTTGAGAATCCCTGCTGAGGCCTTCGTTGCGTAAAACACAGATTTCTTAAGTGTTTTTTAACTTTTCTTTCAACGGAGAGTTACCCACTAATGCTGCTCTTGTATGAAACTCACCAATGCGGGAAGCAATTCCGGTGCAAGTTTCAGATGAGGATTGCTATAGCTGACAAGGTTTTTGACACGGTCGGTATCTAACGGCTTGAGTATGTGGTTCATATTTTCGATATGTACCCATCGGCCTTTTCTGATAGCAGCCAGTTTTCTGGCTTCAGTTATCGGCACCTGTATATCCTGCCCTCCAGACACAATTAGCACCGGAACAGTAACATGCGCCAACTCCTTTGCCGGATCCAATGCAAACCATGAAATAACATAATCCTGTACTGAAGGCCTGAACAACGCATTCAACTCGTGCGGCACAGTATCAACTCTCTGCCCGTTCTGCAGGTCCCGCAATATTATCAGTGCCCTTTGCAACATATCATGGGGCAGTTGCGCAGCGTTAAGCTGTGTCTTTAATATTTCTGCAGCTGGCGAGCCCGCAGCAGTCAATAAAATAATGCTTTTAAGTTTCGCCTTTTTTTGTTTCTGGATTTTTTGTGCCGCCAGAGTTGCAACTAAAGCCCCTTCACTATGCCCCAACAAAAGGATGTCGGAAAACCTCTCATCTTTCTCAAGCAGCTCATACCAATCCAGCATATCATTGACATTATTGGAAAAGCGCAAATCCCTTTCAGGGATCATTGCAGATGCGATGCCTGCAACACCACGTTTGTCATAACGCAAGCTGGCTATTCCGTTATCTGCCAGTGCTTCAGCTAAAAATTTCAAGCTGTTATTCTTGAGATTGGCAACATTCCCATCACGATCGACAGCACCCGAGCCTGCCACTATCAGAACAACCCTCATCTTTGAAAAATTTTCATGCTGTACGGGCAGTAATAGCGTGCCTGATAAGCCAGAAGACGATGTTATGTATTCTGCGGCCTGAGCAGGCAGGCCTACAATACACAGCCAAAGAGGAATGATTAATTTCAACATCATCATTATCTCGCTCTAACAGCTATTATAAAAAAAGCGGCGTATTGAACGCCGCTTTTTTAAAACATATAAATCAGTCGATTAACGGCCATCTGGCGTACGCAAACCAATCCATTTATCTTTCACAGCATCATAATGCTGTTCAGGCTTATATTCTGCAACCTGCAAACCGATCTGCGTTGCAGTCAGTCGACCAACAGCTGAAAGAACAGCATAGCTCGCCACAACAACATCACGCTCAGCCTGAACCTGCTGGATCTGAACATCAACCAGATCATTCTGCGCATTCAAAACATCGAGTGTGGTACGCTGACCAACATTGCGCTCTTCAACCACGCCATCCAATGCGAGGCGTGCAGCAGAGATACCATCACGATAGGCTGAGAGCGAAGCTTTAGCAGCTTCAAGCTGTGACCATGAAGATGCAACAGCTGCACGAACCTGATCCTGCACAACATCAATCTGGATGCGTGCCTGTCCGAGCTGTTCCTTGGATTTACGCACTGTCGCAGAATTTTTACCGCCGGAATAGATCGGAACAGTAACACCAACACCGATCGATGCGGAATTACCATCGCCAGCCATTGGCAGGCCGGAATAAACTGTAGAGTGAGACGCAGAGGCTGTGAAACCAACAGTCGGCAACAATGCGCCTTCTTTGGCTTTCACATTATGACCGGCTGCATCCATTGCAAACTGCGTTGCTTTGATGCCCGGGTGACCGGATTCAGCTATAGCATAGGCCTGAGCAATGCTCTTTGGCATGGATTTACCGGCAGGCTTTGCTGCCTGCAATTTATCAGGAGCCGCACCGGTAACCTGACGATAGACAGCTTCGGCTGATTTAACATTAGCCAGAGCTGCATTGAGCTGCGCAATAGCAGATGAACGCTGGGCATCAGCCTGAGCAACGTCGGTACGTGTACCTTCACCGACATCAAGACGTGCTTTGGCAGAACGAACCAATTCGTTCATTGCAGCCAGATTTTTTTGGCGCAGTGAAGCGATCTGACGGTTTTGATAAACATCCATATAGGCTGTTACCGCTTCAAAAAGACGGTTTTGCTCATCATTGCGAAGATTTTCGCGTTGGGCAAATACGTTACTTTCGGCCGCCGCCACGTTGTTTTTTGTTTGAAAACCATCAAACAAGGTCTGGTTCAGCTGAATACCAACCTCGCCAGAGGTCGAGTACAAATCTCTCGTACCATCACGGCTACGACCATATTTGTAAGTACCGTTCAAAGTCGGACGGTAACCGGATTTGGCAATGGCCACATCTTCATCAACAGCGCGAAGACCCGCGCGGGACGAATTAAGTGCCGCATTATTGTGATACGCTTTTTGCATAGCACCAAACAGCGTTTCCGCCATGGCAGGTGCTGGTGCGAGTACCGTGCTCGCTAAAAGTGCAACAGCTAAAACCTGTTTGCTGAAATTGACCACGGTTTACCCCATACAATTCGAATCAAAATTCCCAAACTCATTCGGGTATTTGCTAATAACGGGTAAAAATCGGATTTTCCACCCGTCAGGCTAACTCATTAATAAACAAATTGTTATTGTTGCCAAAACAACAATTACCGATCTGCCCTATTTTGCACAATTTTACGCCTTGCAGGCAGTTTAATGTGCTTTCAGCAAACGAAACATACCAGTTTATACGCAAATTTTAAGCTCAAATATCTGTGTTAAACAAAAAGCCTGCCGGAGCGAACTCTGGCAGGCTTTTTTAAAAAAATATTTCACGACTGATCAGAACACAAATTCTGCAGAGCGGCTGAAGCCCGGAAGCAATTTCACTGCCGCGTTAAAGACACCGCGACGGGAAACAATGCCGTCTTCTTTAACGTAAATATGAGCAACACCCATATTACCCTGCCCTTCGATTGCAACCAGACGGCCGCCATCTCTGAGTTGCGCCTGAAGCGATTCCGGAACGAAATCCACAGCGCCTTCGATGATAATCACATCAAACGGAGCTTCCTTGGCGTAGCCGGCTGTCAGTTCACCGCTAACGACAACAACATTGTCACAACCGAGGGTCTGCAGTTTTTCAGTCGCGGCCGCTACAAAGTCAGGATTGCTTTCAAGAGCAATCACTGAGCTTGCCAGCTGAGACAAAACCGCTGCGAGATAGCCGGTACCGCAACCGATATCCAGAACCACATCCTGCTTCTTTACCAGAGCAAGCTGCACCAGACGGGCTGCCGGTGACGGCTCCATCAGATAGCGCACGCCTTCAGCTGTTTCTGCCAGAACCTGATCTTCATCAATATAAGCCAGTTCGCGGCGCTGCGCAGGTACAAATTCTTCACGCGGAACTGCCAGAAAAGCATCCAGAACAGCAAGATCCGTCACATCCGTTGTGCGGATCTGCGTATCAACCATATTAACACGAAGCTCGCGGAAATCGGCTGTCATAGCCCTAAACCTTTCCTGTGCATCTGATGCACGTCATAATCTCAAACTCACATCGCAGCATTTGCCTGACAGGACTTACAATTACGCCGCAACATTCTGCAATAAACACAGAGGCATTATACAGGGATCATCCTGTGCTTCTATGAAAATCATTTGCGCTGATTTGGCAAAAATACACCGCCCAGTCAATCAAAGACCGACATTCTTCCCGCGATCATAGTGCCGCATGGCCGATTAATCACTCACATTTGTGTTTATCTGCGAGTTTTCACAGAGCGGTATCTCTGTGAGATTGGATGGTGCGATTAGTCCTGTAGCGAAATCACAACTATCTTGTTCCGGCGTTTTTCACGTATATCCAAAACTGTCTGATAAGGCTGGTTTGCAACGATTGCTGCACAAAGCGTCCTGAGGTCAATGCCTTTAATTTTCAGTTGCGCGAGCGCTGCATCCGGCAAAATGCGTGCAGCAATCCGCACCAGTGCGAGCGGAACATTCACTCTCTTCTCGAACTGTCCATCACTATATTTCTCAACAACCAGCTTAGCCATATTCAGCTCCTCAGATACCTCAGCAATATTTTATATGCGCGCGTTTGTTACGGCAAACTGAAATCAGCATCCGCGCAAAGCAAAAACAGGGCTTTGACAATATCCCAACAAATGACCTAAAGAATGCGCATTATGAGCAAAGTCGAATCCGCAACCCGCCAGCCGTAAATTTTATCATCTGAAGTAAATTTACGGCGTAACATTCAGAACCATGCTCCGCCGGATGCTTTAAGCACTGTTGCGGATGGTGTTCTGTGTGCATGCCACATTCATGTGGATTCAACTCATGTCTTCTTTAAAAAACAGGTCCTTGCAACCCGCAGAGGGAAATCTGCCGGTGCAATGGCACTTTACACTTGGTGCCGCGCTCTTTTTGATGGCGCCTTTTGATCTTCTGGCCTCCATGGGGATGGATATTTATCTGCCCGTGGTTCCGCATATGACAGAAGCCCTGCAAACCAATCCGGCAATGGTGCAACTGACCCTCAGCCTCTATATGGCTTTGCTGGGAACTGGCCAGTTGATTTTCGGCCCCCTGTCTGACAAGGTCGGACGCAGACCGGTTTTGCTCGGCGGCGCACTTCTGTTCAGCGCGGCATCAACAGGTCTTGCACTCACCGGCTCGGCCAATCTGTTTCTGGCTTTACGGCTGTTACAGGCAGCCGGAGCTGCAGCCATGCTGGTGGCAACCTTTGCCACGGTGCGGGATGTTTATGCTGAACGTCCGGAAAGCGCTGTGATCTACAGCTTGTTTGGTTCCATGCTGGCTTTTGTACCGGCATTGGCACCGCTGCTTGGCTCTTTGCTGGATATTCAGTTTGGCTGGCGCAGTATTTTCTGGCTACTGGCTGCATGCGGTGCTTTAGCTTTTATTCATGCCGCAATACGCTGGCCTGAAACACGCCCGATCAGGCACCGTGACTATGAGCAGAAATCATGGAGAAAATTGCAGTCCATTCTGACAAACCGGCCATTCTGGACCTATACCACCGGTTTCAGTGCAGCAATGGGCGCTTTTTTCGTCTATTTCTCGACATCACCTCGCCTGCTGATGGATATACTCGACCTGTCTTCCGTTACATTCAGCCTATGTTTTGCAAGTGTTGCGATTGTCATGGTGATCTTCGCCCGCTTTGCAGGCAATTATACCAAATGGTGGGGGCTGCGCGGCACTTTAAGGCGTGGTGTCTTGCTGATTATGACTGGTGGTATCCTGCTGTTCTTTGCAGGCTGGGTCGCAGAACTGAACCTCATCGCTTTCATTCTGATTATGTGGATTGTTGCGGCTGGTATCTGCAATGTTTCGTGCTTTTAAAACTTCAATCCTCATTCTCTCGCTGCTCGCACCACTAGCAGCACAGGCAGAAGCCGATGTGAAGAATGGTGAGAAGATTTATAAGAAATGCTATTTTTGCCATACGTTGGATCATCCGACCAACCGGATGGGCCCGCACCTGATGGATCTGCAAGGGCGCAAAACAGGCACGATCGTAGGCTTTCGTTATTCTGAAGCCATGAAACAGGCCGGCGAAAACGGCCTGATCTGGGATGATGCAACGCTCAAGGAATTTCTGACGTCGCCGAAAACGATGATGCCCGGTACCAGCATGCGGTTCTGGGGACTTTGGGAAAGCCAGATTGATGATCTGCTCGCTTATATCAAGAGCAAGTCTGAGGTTGCGCCAAGTGAATAATCGGGAAGGGTTTGCCCTCGCCGTCTGTCTCTGAACGTCCGTTTTGGACAAAACCATATTTCAGATAGAACCCCATTGCTAACGGGTTCTGCTCATTCACATCAACGTCAAGGCGGCCTTTCAGGCTATGCGCATGGTCAAGCAATGTGCGGCCAATGCCCTGCCCTTTAACGGACGGATCAACAAAAAGCATTTCCACTTTGTTTTCAGACAGACCGATAAAACCGGTCAAAGCGCCCTGTGCATCCTCTGCAACCCAGACCTCCACAGCAGGCAGATAACTATCCCGCACAAGCGGTTCGTAATAATCAATATCAGCAACAGTCAGAAAGTCATGGGTTGCCTCAACGGCTGCGCGCCAAATTTCTGTTAGCCTGTAACGATCCTCTGAAGCAAAAGGTCTGATATGCATAAATTTTGTCCGTCTTTTTTTCGAAACTGCACGGGAACACACGAGAGCATTCTACCGATTCAAGTCTCCTTATCATTGCTTCGATTTTATAAGATTTTGTCAGGTTTGTATCAATTTTTGCTACAGATTACTGTTTTTTCTATGACAAACTCGTATTTCATGGAATGAGTGTTGCATCTGCATCAGGGATTTCATGCCATGTACACACTCATTATCGCGAATAAAAACTACTCCACATGGTCGCTCCGGCCGTGGCTCTTGATGACACATCTCGAAATCCCTTTTGAGGAAGTTCTGATCCCGTTCGGCAGTCCGGACTGGCATAAAAATCCATCGCCTACCGGTCAGGTGCCTTGCCTCTCCGACCAGCAAAAAGATGGCAGTGTGATTGCTGTCTGGGATTCCCTCGCCATTACTGAATATGTAGCGGATGACTATCCGCCGGTCTGGCCGCAGGGCAAAAAAGCCAAAACCTGGGCACGTTGTGCAACCGCAGAGATGCATTCAGGCTTTCATACATTACGTAGCATTTGTACCAATAATATCGGTTTGCGCATTGATATCAGCGCAAAGACCGAACCGGCTCTGCTGAAGGATATCAGCCGCATTGAACAGCTTTGGATTGAAGGTCTTGATACGTTCGGTGGACCGTTTCTGGCCGGTGAAAAGTTCAGTGCCGTCGATGCCTTTTTTGCACCGGTAGCCTTCCGCTTCCAAACCTATGGTATCAAGCTCAGCGACAAAGCAGCAAACTATGCTGATTTCCTGCGCAGCCAGCCCGCCATGCAGAACTGGTATCAGGCAAGCCTTGCAGAAACATGGCGCGACGAACCCCATGAAGCCGATGCCCGCAATGCAGGCCCTTGGATTCAGGACCTCAGAGCTATTTAATTTATGTTGATTCATGCAGCAATCACAACAGATTGCTGCATGATCACTCAGATGTCGCCGACATCGATTGATGCATTGAAACCTTCAAAACGCCAGACCACCTGTGCGATTGATTTATCGTAAGGATTATAATCCGACCGTGCCCGCAAAAAACGCTTCTGCATCAAAACGGCATTTGAAATGAGCGGCACATGAAATTGCTGCCAGCCGGTTTCATGGCGATGCGATACAACCCAGCCGTTTAAAACCATATCACCATCCGGCGAGTAGCCGAGCAGATACGGTTCCACCATCCAGCGAAGTGATTTATAAATAAAACGAATTTGTCTTCTCTGCCTTATAGCATCACAGAGTATTGGAAATGCCAGCATGCGGTTCCCTCCCGCTAATGCGGACGCAATGGCAGATTTTAAAAATATTTTCAATATTAAGAGAGGGAAATTATACTATAGTTATAGAAAAATATTTAGTTTAAGTATCAGTAATTTAAGCATTATAAATATTGATGAAACATTTTTTTGACATAAAATCATATAAATAAAACATTCTTTATTAATATTGATTTTTTGATAATGCATTGTAAATTTTAAAGAACAGTCGTGAAAACGATCTGAAGAAAAAGGAGCACACTGTGATTTTCAAGGCAACAACACTGATAGTGTCGCTATTATTAATAGGACTACCACTTTCAGTTGTAATCGCAGCTTTTGCTGAAAGAAAATATCTGAAAAGCCAATCCGGGGCTCAATATGCTGAAATCAAAGCTTTTGGTGTCTGGATCATATCCCTGATTACTATCTTCAGTATTTCCCTGTTTTTCATTAATATTATAGCGAATTACATGAATTAATCAGCTCCCCCTAACTCTCTGAAGTCAGCACTCCGGAGAGCTAGGAAAGTTGAAGAGTCTCAAGAGTCCGAATATTTTATTTTATACCAAAACCATATGTGCAAAATTCATGGGGTTTTGATTAAGCTCGGGTGGTGATTGAACTTTTCAAGGCGTGATGCGTCAGCATCTTGAGTCGTCTTGGTACTATGGCGATAATAGACAGCATATACTGCCAATCCGCCAATCACAGATATATGCTCAAGTGCTACCGTCATATCCCGAAAAGCCTCCTCACCGCTCTTTGCCCAGAACGGGTGTGCAATCGGAATTGTCAGCACTGTAAAAACAGCAAGTGCACCTGTAGCGAGCCATACACCTCTGTTACAGATAATCATCAGCGAAGCGCCGATCTGCAGGATCAGTGTTGCTATATTATAGGCCCAGCCCGGTTGCAGGCCGAAGTCATCCATAATGCCTGCGCTGGCTGTAAAATCGAATAATTTACCCAGACCGCTTGTCCAAAACACCAGTGTCAGCAGAACACGTGCCAAAACATCGAACCACTGTGCATCCAGTATTCTTGTAATCATAACCGGCATTTCATCACCCCTTATGGCCTGAGAGGCGCATGATCTTCATGGTGTTGAAATGTGCCGCGAACAGAGTGGCAGCAGCCGGTTTTATATCAGTTACATATCTATTCATGTCGGCTCTCCAAAAGCGATAAAACGCAAAGGGATCTTTGCGACCACATGTCTGCGCCGGTTTAAACCAATGCGGAAATCATGCGGCACTTGAAAAGAATGCCGGCGACAACTGCCAAATTGACAAGCTGTCGCAAGCACCGACACGCTTATAGAACCTCAACTTATATTGAGGTCAAGCGCTAAATATAAAAAACTTTATTCGCAAATTCAGAGATTCTTTTGTACCAAACGCTGCGGCCCCGCACCCTGTTGTGCCAAGCGGTCATCCGGGTTGCGCAAAGGGCAGTCTGCGAGTGAAAGACAACCGCAGCCGATACAAGTGGCAATCTGGTCACGCAATTGCATCAGGCTGACAATGCGTTCTTCCAGCATGTCTTTCCATTTATTGGTAAATTGCCGCCAGTCGCGTGCAGTCGGCACATGATCATGCGGCAAATCCTTCAGTGCATCGTGAATAATAGCGAGCGATATCCCTGCCCGTTGCGCAATCCGGATAATCGCAATACGCCGCAACACCGCCCGATGATAACGCCGCTGATTTCCGGCTGTCCGCCAGCCGGCGATCAGTTCTTTTGTTTCATAAAAATGGATTGTGGAAACCGGAATACCGCTACGGCGGGCAACATCGCCCACCGTCAGCGTATCTTTTAGCTTGCCGGAGTTCATAGTCATACCTCAATTATAGTTGAGGTATACTAGAGCGCATTCCGAAAAGTGCAAAGCGGTTTTCGGATAAAATGCGTGTGAAGACAAAGGCTAGAGCGGTTTCAACGATTCAACATTTACTGAAACCGCTCTAAATCAAAATATTCTGCAAAAACAGGTACTCACGAAAATATCATGCTGAGTAACGCTGTTCCCCTGCCATCCATGTTTCACTGACTTTAATCTTACCGATATCGGCTACACCGCTGGTCGGATCCTGTTCGAGAATGGCGAAGTCTGCATATTTGCCGACTTCGATACTGCCGACAATATCATCCATGTGGCAATGCCATGCAGCATCAAGAGTCACAGCACGCAATGCTGCATCCGCTGAGATACACTCATCAGAGAAGAAAACTCCACCGCCTTCATTCATAATGCGGCTCACTGCGTCCTGCATATAACGTAAGGGCTCAATCGGCGTTACACTCCAGTCGGAATGTAAGGAAATTCGTAATCCTGCAGCCAGAGCAGAAGCACATGGATCATAATATTTTGCGCGTTCCGGCCCCAGAATGCGATCACGGAAAGCTTTCCCCCACCACCGTACATGTCCGATCAGAAATGATGGTGACAAACCGAGCTGCACCATTTTCTCCATCTGCTCCGGATGGAACACACTGCAATGCTCAATCCTGTGCCGCAGATCATTGGTGCCCTCATTTTGCAACACTGCCTGATAGGCCTCAAGCACCGTATCAATAGCCGCATCGCCATTGGCATGCACACCAACCTGCCAACCGCCTTTATGCGCACGTTCAATCACTGCTGTGATCTGCTCAAGACTGTAATTCAGTGTGCCACGGCTGTTTTTGCCGAGATAATTCTCGCGCTGATAACCGGTTTCCGCCTGATTCGAACCATCCGCCCAAGCTTTGATGCCACCAATCCGGAACAAATCATTGCCATGGCCGGGTTTGACCCCGATTTTGTCCCACTCATCCATCAGCGTAGAAATCAGCATACCGCGATAGCGTACCGGTGGATTATCAGCCATAACTGCATCAAGCAGAGCAATATCATTCGTGCCGGAGAGCATACCAATGCTGCAATCATGCAGGCTGGTGCAGCCAACCGATGCCGCATGATCAAACATATTACGGATACGCTTCTGAATTTCCTGCGCCGTCGGCTGGGGCATTTTTGCAATAAACGGCTCTTGCGCCGCGCTCTCTTCCAGCCTGCCACTAAGCTTACCGTCGGTATCGCGTACAAAACGTGCACCTGACGGGTCTTTGGTTGCCTCGGTAACACCGGACAGTTTCATTGCGAAACTATTGGCATAAGCAATATGACCATTACTCTCGATCATGAAAAACGGATTATTCGGCGCTAAAGCATCCAGTTCTGCCAAAGTCGGCGGACGCGCATCCAGCGTAATACTCGGGTCAAAATTTTTGGCACGAATCCAGTCTCCGGATTTGGCCTTTGCCGCACCTTCCCGCAACTGCGTCCAAACCTCGGCAAAGCTCGGTGTGGCCATCGGGCTGACATCAATCCAGTCGTCCAGCACCACAAATGTTGAATGCATATGCGGATCAATGAGGCCCGGTGTCAGTGTACGCCCCTGAAGGTCAATGATCCGCGTTTGAGCACCGCCCAACGCCTGCACATCATCTGCTTTGCCAACACCGATAATCTTATCGCCACGAATAGCGACAGCCTCTGCACGGGCATTATCCTTATTAACAGTGAGAATTGTGCCGCCCTTGAAAATGATATCAGCGGGGCCTTCAGTTGGTGAGGCGGCCAATGCAGAACCACCATTTAAGACCGGAGCAGCAAAAACGGATGTCGCGGCCACGCCCATATATTTCAGGAAATTGCGCCGTGAGGCTGCATTTTTAAGAATGGCTGTGACGGCGGGATTACAGGCTAAACACATCAGATATCCCCTTTTAAGGATGATTGAAGGCCGGATTATTCCTGAATGCAATGTAAAATCATGAGAAGGAAAAACAATGAAAATGAAAATGCAAATTTAAAAATCTGAATAGATGCAGTGCGTGAATTTATAAATAGTGATTCAATATACATAAACGCATTTTCAGCGAAACAGCAATATTCAGCTTACGGTTCATTATTTATTATAAGAAGATAAAATATTATATAAACGGGTGAGATATAATCACCCGTTTATAGTAATCCTGATAAAAATCAGCCGCCAAATCCACGCAAGAAATGCGTGAGATTTCCGCCGAGCTGATCACAAATATAGCCGCCCTCCTGCACAATCACAGTCGGCAGTTTCAAGCTGGCGCATTTC
Organism: Hyphomicrobiales bacterium; assembly: GCA_900470735.1. GTDB lineage: Bacteria > Pseudomonadota > Alphaproteobacteria > Rhizobiales > Rhizobiaceae > Pseudochrobactrum. The sequence goes on from UCCC01000003.1 coordinate 117,555, forward strand.
TGAGCAATACTGGTGAAACCTTGCTCATTAACGGTAAAGCCGCCAAACGGATCATGCTCGGAAGCATCAAGCCCGAGAGCCACCACCAAAGCACCGGGGCGATAGGCACGAATACGATCCAGTGCCAGATCCAGCGCATTGAGAAACTCCTGATTGCCGGAGCCACGCGCCAAAGGCAGGTTGTAATTATAACCAAGCCCCGCACCCTCACCGCGCTCTGACGCATATCCCCAGAAGAACGGATAGAACACCGACGGATCAACATGGATGGAAACCGTCATCACATCTGCACGATGGTAGAAAATGCCTTGAGTACCGTTGCCGTGATGCAGATCAACATCAAGAATAACCACACGATCATGGCTCTCACGCAGAATTTGCGCGGCGATCGCGGAGTTATTCAGAAAGCAGAAGCCGCCAGCCATGTCGGCATAGGCATGATGTCCGGGCGGGCGGCACAGTGCATAGGCCGCAGGCTCACCATTCTGCACCAGTTTCGCGGCTTCAATCGCAGTCTGTGCACTCCAATAGGCTGAATTCCACGTATCCGCAGCAATTGGACATGCCGTATCGGCCATGTGGTACCCTGCACGGCCAACCGGTGATGTCGGATAGGAAAAATCACGGCGATTCGGATGGATGTTCGGAATGACTTCATCCGACGCACCATTAATTGTCTGCCACTGGCCGTAAATGGTCTGCAGAAACTCCAGATATTCAGGACTATGCACAGCACTCACCGCAGTCAGGCCGTGATCTTGCGCTGCAATCATTGAAAGTCCGGCATCACTTGCGCCGGTCAGAAGTCGCTGTATGCGCTCAGGTACTTCGGGATTAGGCTTTCGTGCACCAGCCGAGAGAAACATAGCCGGATTATGCGCGCGCTGAGGCTCAGCAAATGTAAATTTCATAAATCAGTTTCCTCCTCATAGGAAAATGATTTTTACCGGATTCCTTATATAAGCGGAACCTCTCAAAAAGAGTATTTTACATGCAATTCTTATATCCTTTCATCAATATTAATCATCCCCCCCATCAATTATTTAAATTTTAAAACATGTCAACAATACACCATAAATGTTTGAAATATGGATTTCAGGTGTAGCATAGTGTCTGACAATAAAAATCAAGCAAATACAATTTATTCTATACAAATATTACGTGCAGTGGCGGCGCTGCTTGTTGTTGCAGATCACAGCCTTATTCATATTTTCACTGTTTATAATATTCAGCAGCCTTATCATGCTATGGCGTGGAAGCTTGGCGGCATCGGCGTTATGTCATTCTTCGTTATCAGCGGCTTTGTAATGGCATTGACCAATGACAAAAAGTTCGGCGAAACCGGTGAATCTTTACGTTTTATGGTCAACCGTATTATTCGTATTGTACCACTTTACTGGGTCATGACCTTCATTGCCGCTGGACTGTTTATTGCTACTGCAAGTAAAGAAATCTCAGTCTTATATATGCTAAAATCCATGTATTTTATAGTCCCTGTCGATCCCTCATCAGGAGACATTATACAGCCCGTTCTAGGACCTGGGTGGACTCTCAATTATGAAATGTTTTTCTATCTGATCTTTGCTGCGTTTCTAGCATTGCCAAAAAGAACAGCCTTGAACGGTTTTACAACTATAATGCTCGCGCTAGTTATCTGGGGAATGACGACCTTACCGTCCTCAGAAATAAACGACCCGAAAACACTGTTTGGCTTCTACGCTAATCCGCTCTTACTCTTATTCGTTGCGGGTGTCTGGCTGGGTGTTCTTTACAGAAAGCTTGCTTTGTTTCAGACAGCCAATCTCAACCTGCTTTGGATGTTTTTAGCCGTTCTTTGTGCTATCGCATTTTCATGGTCAACGGATAAAGCAAGCTGGCCGCTTTATTTGCAACCACTGGAATATGTTATGCCATTCCTCTGTGTCGTCATGGCTTTATTATGCCGATTCAAACCAGTCACAATCATTGGCCGTATTGGCGTTCTGTTAGGAGAGGCCTCTTACAGTATTTACCTGAGCCATATTCTGTTTCTGGCAGTTATCCGTAAAATTGTACCGGTTGCACCGCTTTACGGCACATTCTATTTCGCAGTCGCATTCATTGGCTCTGCAATTACCGGCATCATAATTTATAAACTGATAGAAATACCACTCACCCGATTTGTGCGAAAAATCACAACTCCACGAAAAGTTGCGGCCAGTTTATCAAATTAGAGCATAATTCTCTAAACTTGAACCAGTTTGAAATAAAAATATGCTCTCATTTTAGAGTATTAGGGCTACCTTTGCGTGCCAAGTTTGGCACATAGCGCTCTAGTATTTGCCGAAATTTTACGCTTTTACTTCAAATGCCAGACCGTCAAAGGCTGGCTCGATGTTTTCAGGCAAGATAGCGCGCACTTCATCATAATCCAGCGGCACATGCATATGGGTGAGAATAGCATGGCGAGGCTTCAGACGTGCAATCCATTCCAGTGCTTCATCAAGGCTGAAATGGCTCGGATGTGTTTTATATTGCAATGCGTCGATCAGCAAAACATCCAGATTTTCCAGCGATGAAGCGGTTTCCGGCGGGAAAGCATTCACATCAGAGCAATAAGCAACATTGCCGATACGGAACCCAAGACTGGTAATATCACCATGCACCAATGGCATTGCCTGAAAACGGATTGTGCCGCCTGCCCCGTTAATGCTGAAATCCTCCGTATTCGTGATTTCATGCGCTCTCAAAATTGGCGGATAGCTGGAGCCGTAAGGCGTAGCAAAACAGTAGCCAAAAGCCTCGTAGAGCCGGTTGAGCGTAAAGCGGTTGGCATAGACCGGCATCAGCTTTTTGTTATCCAGCATGAAACTGCGCAGATCATCAATGCCGTGGATATGGTCGGCATGTGGATGCGTATAGACCACCGCATCAAGATGACGGTCAGGTTTACCTTCTAACCCGTCAAGGATCTGGGAGCGGAAATCCGGCCCTGTATCAATCACCACGCGCGTTGTGCCGGTGCTGCTGACCCGCTCCACCATCAGCGATGCGCGGCGACGGCGGTTCTTCGGATTGAGCGGATTGCAATTTCCCCAATCGCCGTTTGGACGCGGCACACCCGGAGATGAGCCGCAACCAAGAACTGTAAAGCGATAGAAGTCAGACATGTGCCAGTTCCGCTTTTATACGCCTTTTAATAATTAAATATCAAAAGGTTGAAATGATTATCTGATAGTTTGAACGAACATTATCAGCGAGGTATTTTGGTAAACAGACGCAGCACATTCTCACCGGTCATCCGGCGGATATCCGCATCGCTCACACCGATTACATCTGCCAGAACCGCAGCAGTATGGGCAACAAAGGATGGTTCATTGCGCTTACCGCGATGTGGCATTGGTGCCAGATAAGGGGCGTCCGTTTCTACCAGCAGACGATCATGCGGCACGATTTTTGCGGCTTCACGAATTTCAGCAGAGTTCTTGAAAGTGATGATACCTGAGAAAGACACATAGCCGCCTAGCTCAACACCGGTACGTGCCAGTTCAATGCCGGACGAGAAACAATGCAGAATAAACGGGAACGCGCCTTTGGCGGTTTCCTCGCGCAGCAATGCAGCCATATCCTCATCCGCACTGCGGGCATGGATCACAAGCGGCAATTGTGTACGGCGCGACGCTTCAATATGTGTCAGCAGACCTTGGCGCTGGGCTTCCGGTGTTGAATAATCATAGTGATAATCCAGACCAGCTTCACCGATTGCCACGACTTTCGGATGCTGCGCAAGACGTACCAGTTCATCAGCTGTTACATCCAGCTCTTCATGGGCATTATTCGGATGAGTGCCGACCGAGCAATAAACCGGATCATAGCTCTCCGCGAGCGCTAAAATCTGATCGAATTTCTTCACACGAGTGCAGATGGTAATCATCTTTTCGACACCGGCATCGAGAGCACGCTGAATAATCGCGTCACGCTCTTCTGCAAAATCAGCGAAATCGAGATGGCAATGACTGTCTACAAGCATAATAAAAGTCCTGCCCGAGGTTTAGCGCTCGGGAAAATGATACGGGCGATAATTCGCCCGTATCTGATATAAGATATTACTCTTCAGTTTCCACATAACGCGGGAAGATCGGCTCTGGTGCCGGCAGTTCAGCACCGCTGACCAATACTTCACCGAGATCGGCAAAGCTGCGCTTGTCTTCCGCAATACCCAGAATATCCAGCAGCTTGGCTGAAGATGTCGGTATATAGGCCTGTGTCATGATCGCAACGCGACGCAGCACTTCAGCGGTCGTATAGAGAACTGTGCCCATGCGAACCGGATCGGTCTTACGCAGAGCCCAAGGTTCCTGAGCCGCGAAGTAACGGTTGGCTTCCGATACAACGTTGAAGATTGCCGCCAGCGCCTGATGAATAGCCTGAACTTTCATCGCATTACGGGCAATATCCAGCGCTTCTTCAGCCAGCTTCAGAATAGCCGTATCTTCCTCATGGAAATTGGCTTTTTCCGGTACTTTGCCTTCGCAGTTCTTGGCGATCATCGACAGCGAGCGCTGTGCCAGATTGCCAAGATCATTGGCGAGATCGGCATTGGTACGGTTGACAATCGCTTCGTGATTGTAGCTGCCGTCCTGACCGAATGGCACTTCACGCAGGAAGAAATAACGCACCTGATCCAGACCATAGCGATCGATAAATGCGAACGGATCGATCACATTGCCGACCGATTTCGACATTTTCTCGCCGCGGTTGAACAGGAAGCCATGCGCGAAAACACGTTCCGGCAGAGGCAGTCCGGCAGACATCAGGAATGCAGGCCAGTAAACAGCGTGGAAACGCACAATATCCTTACCCAGAATATGGGCAGTTGCTGGCCAGAACTGTGCCTTCTCCGCATCCATATCCGGATAGCCGATAGCGGTGAGATAGTTGGTCAGCGCATCAACCCAGACATACATCACATGCTTATCGTTGCCTGGCACCGGAACACCCCAGTCGAAGGTGGTACGGGAAACGGACAGATCGCGCAGGCCGGATTTAATGAAGCTCAGCACTTCATTACGGCGCTCTGACGGGCCGACAAATTCCGGATGTTTTTCGAAATAGTCGATCAGCGGCTGCTGATATTTGGACAAGCGGAAGAAATAGCTTTCTTCTTCATGCCATTCTACCGGCGAACCGATCGGCTCACGGCGCACGCCGTCTTCACCAACGGTTGTTTCGCTTTCGTCAAAATAGGCTTCCTGACGAACAGAATACCAACCGGCATAGCTGTCGAGATAGATATCGCCGTTAGCGACCATGCGCTGCCAGATATCCTGACAGGCTTTGTAATGGCGTTCTTCCGTGGTGCGGATGAACTGGTCATGGCTGGAGCCGATTTTCGCCAGCATTTCGCGGAACACGGCAGAATTCTTGTCAGCCAGTTCAAGCGGCGTAATGCCTTCCTTCTCGGCGGTCTGCTGCATTTTCAGACCATGTTCGTCTGTACCGGTCAGGAACAGCACATCTTTGCCGTCCAGACGCTGGAAGCGCGCCATGGCATCGGTAGCAATCGATGTATAGGCATGGCCGATATGCGGCGTGCCGTTCGGATAGAAGATCGGGGTGGTGATATAAAATTTTTCGCGGCTCATGTCGGATCCGTCTTGTCGAGATATTTTATCTCATGAAGTCAATATGATGATAACTGATAAAACCGGCATATCGCATGTCAGGCGTGAAGTCAGCCCTAAATGCAACGAAATCAGAAACTCATGCTTGTTTATGCGGTTTTTGATCGTGTAAGTGGTGCATTTCCGCACTTCCACAGCGACCGGCCTGCTCGGCGGCATCAGCCGGTCTCAAGCCTCAGACCGGCATGCCGCTGCGCATTGCGCGATGCATCTTTTCCATCATGATCAGCGCCGCCTGTTTGCGGTCGAGATTATAGCTCTCTGTCTCCAGCGCCTCACGGCTCAGATCATCCCAGAATTGCGACCATTGGCTGGCCTGCACACCCTGTCCTTGTTCAGCAAGGCTAAGCGCCTGTCCGGCGACTTTATCCAGCAGATATTCAAGGAACAGCTGGTTCTGCACGTCAGCATCACGGCCACCGAGCACGGCGGCAAGCGCCTGCGCTTTCAGCAGATCAAAGTGATTACCGCCCAGAACAGTATCGACTGTATCCGTAATTTCCAGTCCGCCATGGGCGACCAGCAGCAAGGCTTTACGCACAGAACCTTCAGCCCGCGCACTCAATGCTGCAAAATATGCCTGATCCTGCACATCAATGCCGACATCTTTAGCCGCAACTTCCAGCGCACGTTTCAGCTCGGCATCATCCAGCGGCTTAAACGCCAGTGACTGGCAACGTGAACGAATGGTTGGCAGCAAACGACCGCATGAATGGGAAATCAGAATAAACAGCGCCCGTGCCGGTGGTTCTTCCAGCGTTTTCAACAGCGCATTGGCAGCATTGCGGTTCATATCATCCGCAGGATCAATAATCACAATACGCCATGCGCCGTCACCGGAGGTTCGGCTCAGGAAATGCGTAATACGGCGGATTTCTTCAACCGTAATTGCGGTGCGATATTTGCCGGTTTTGGCGTCATATGGCCGCGTAATATGCAACAGCGCCGGATGCATGCCCTGCGAAATCTGTCGATAAGGCGCCGCATCTAAATCCGGTGTATCAAGCTGCTGCGGTGCCGCTGCACTGTCCGGATATTTCAGCATATGACCGGCAAGATGAAAGCCGGTTGTTGCTTTGCCAATGCCCTGCAAACCTTCAAATAGCAGTGCATGGTGCATGCGGCCTTCCTGATAAGCCTGTGCGAGAAATGTCCGCACATCCTCATGGGCAGTCAAAAAAGCGGCCGCATTCGGTGCCGGAACGCCGTCAATCGCATCATAAGTGCTGTTTGGTGCCTGTTCAGCCATGGGCAGACACCTCCTGCTGTTTTAGTACTGCATCAGCCAATGCCGCGATCTCCGCACTGATCTCATCGACTGTACGGTCTGCATCAATCACTTTGCAGCGCTGCGGTTCATTCGCGGCAATAGCCAAAAATGCCTGACGGCGTGCCTCATGGGTGGCAATAGTTTCTTTCTCAAAACGGTCAGCCACTTCAGTCCCGCGGCGCAAACCTGCGCGCGCCAGACCTTTATCTGCCGGAATATCGAGAATAAAAGTCAGGTCAGGCATGGTGCCGTCAATCGCAATGCGTTCAACCGACTGCATGAATTGCGGATCAAGATTACCGCTGATGCCCTGATAAACACGGCTGGAATCGATAAAGCGATCGCACAGCACAATCTGTCCGTCTTCAATTGCAGGACGGATTTTCTGATCAACATGATCGCTGCGCGCTGCGGCAAACAACAGGGCTTCCATAGCGGGCCCGTAAGTTTCTGCTGCGCCGCTTAAGATCACATGACGGACAGCCTCTGCCCCTGCCGAGCCACCGGGCTCACGGGTAACAATCACCTCAAAGCCTTGCGCTCGCAGATGATCAGCCAAAGCAAGAATCTGCGTGGATTTCCCCGCACCTTCTCCGCCTTCAAATGTGATCAGCAATCCTGACAAAGCTCTGATTTTCCTAAGCAGTCGAAATGAAATTTGAATAAAGCTTATTGAGGATGGGCATGGTTTTGTCAAATAAAACCGACAAGGCGAATAAGTACCTTATTTCAACAAGCGGCGTATCCAGCCCGTTGCCAGTTCATAAAGGGCATCAAGCGATTTGTTACGCAATGTCCCTTCCGCAACATCCTGTGCCGCATAGACTGGCCGTTCCAGCAAAACATCCGTATCATGCAGGATTTGTATCCGGCCGATCTGCTGCCCTTTTGTAACGGGCGCTGCAATCGGCCCTTCATAAATCACCTGTGAGCGCAATTTGATTTTATCCTGAACCGGCACAAGCACAGACACAGCCTCCTGCACCACCAGCCCAACCGAGCCTTGTGTGCCGCCATACAGCGCAGCCTGCGCCACTTCCGTATCGGCGTTAAAAACAGGCGCTTTGACAAAATCATTCATTGCCCAGCGGATCAGCTTTTCAGCATCTTCAGTTCTGTCCTGTACAGATTTTGCGCCATTCAGGCCCAGATAAACCCGCCGTCCGTTTTGCTGTGCGGAAGCAATAATCGACAGCCCTGTCTCTTTCGTACCGCCCATTGCCAGTCCGTCAGCCCCCATATTGAGGCGCAGCAGCGGGTTGCGGTTTCGCTGCAGAATATTATTCCAGCTAAAACTTTCCTGACTATAAAGCGGATAATATTGCGCGTAGCTGTCGTGTAAATGCCGTGCCAGCTTCACCATATCTATCAAAGTCACCTGCTGCTTGCCATCCTGCGGCAAACCGGTGGGGTTGATAAAAACCGATTGCTTCAAACCCAGTGCATGCGCCCGCTCATTCATCACTTCAGCAAAAGCCTGTTCGCTGCTGCTCATGCCCTCGGCAAGCACGATAGCGCCATCATTGGCCGATTGAACGGTAATTCCCTGAATCAGATCATTGACTGTCAGTTGTGAGTTTAGTCTGGCAAACATCGTTGCTGTGCGAGACGGCGCACCGCCGGTACGCCATGCATGTTCGCTGACTATAAAGGCGGTATCCGGCTGCAACTTACCCTCAGCCAATGCCTTAAATGCAATTTCAGCCGTCATCAGTTTGGCCAACGATGCAGGCGGAAAAGGCAAATCAGCCTTGCGGGAGAACAAAACGCTGCCGGTATCGGCATCAAACAGCAAGATCTGCTCGGATTTTACGGTAAAAGGCGGTTCGGCACTATGGGCATTCGTGTTAAAAAAATGTGTCATCATCAGCACAGCGGCAAAACAGACCTTACGCACAGGCTTTGCTTTGTCACTTGCGCTTTGAAACCAGACCACCTTGCTCTCCGCTCATTATTTCAATCATCGGAATTTAAAAATAAAACACGATGATTGACGATCCATGAAGCTGAAATAAAAAACGTCCGGCAAAACCGGACGTTCAACAAGACTTATAGCATTTCCAGCAAAAGTGCGAAGCGCCTCCACAGGGAAATCAGTTCACAGGACTGATTTCTTTTCCTGCTGCGATGCGTTGGATAATGCGTAAAAACAAACAATTACAGCGGTTCCAACGTTTCAGTCTTAACTGGAACCGCTGTAATCAGTTTATAGCTGATTTATTCCGCGCGTACCACAAAGGCATCATTCGCACCGGCAGCCCATGCAGCCTGCAACAACGCATCATTATTGCCGTTGCGGGATTTTGCAGTCAGGCTGTAAAGAGCACCATCGCCTTCCGGTGTCATGGAACGGCTGACAGCGCCCAATTTACCAAGCGCTGCCGCAATTCGGTCGGCTTCAACCTTGCTGCTGAATGTGCCGAGATCAACAAATTCACCCTGCTCGGCAGTTGAGTTCAGGAATTTCGCAGCCTGCGCATTGCGCCAGTCAGCTGATGCGGCATCCGGCATCAGCACTTTGGAATAGATAGCCTCATTGGCCTGTGCAATGCGGTTTGACGCATAAGCGCTCACCAGAACATCACTCTGCGCAGCCGCATAAAGACCATATGGCTTATCGAGTGGTACCGGAATGACTGCCGGCAGCGCCGGTGCGGCACCGTCAGCAAAACCGAATGGCAGCTGTGGCTGGCCGGAAATCTGATCAAAGGCGCTGGCTGAACCCTGTTCTGAACGATTAGGTGCCGATGTCGGTGTCGGGCCATTCATCGCCATCATCACGCCGGTTGCAGGCTGACCAATATTGTCATTGCTGCCCGCAGGGCGATAAGATGCCATCAGATAGGCATCATCCAGACCATGAAGCGGCGCACGTCCGACATATTCAACTTTAACATTTGCGGTGCCGTGATGCTTATAATCCAGCATCTCAGCCGCTTTTTCCGACATATCAATAATACGGTCGTTGGAATAAGGGCCGCGATCATTGACACGCACGATCACTGAACTGCCATTAGCGGTATTGGTCACACGGGCATAGCTTGGCAGTGGCATGGTCGGATGGGCAGCTGTCAGATGCGCCATGTCATAGACTTCGCCATTGGCAGTCAGGCGACCGTGAAAGGCCGAACCATACCAGGAAGCGCGGCCGACCTTCACATAATTAGGGTCTTCCTTCGGCTTATACCATTTGTCTTTGACTTTATAAGGCTTGCCAACCTGATTGCGGCCGCCGCCGCGCGGAATTTTTTTGCCATTGGCAACACGCGGGCTGGCTTTAACGCCATAGGCGGATTCTGCAAAATATTCTTTGGAACGTTTTTTCTGCTGTTTGCCCTGCGGTTGAGGCGCAGCGCAGGCCGTTGCCAGTAAACCGACAATGCCAAGATAGAGAACACGTTTCACTTGAGAAGAATGCAGCATCCAGCCCCCGCTCTTTTTCTTGTCTTTGATAACAGGCGCATGCGGCTGTTTCTGAAATGACTTCATCACGCTACTCAAACCCATCACAATCAACAAAAATCAGTCTGCAACCAAACCGGCATTTTCCTGTTTCTTATACCAGCCAGACTATGACAGTCTTAATTTCGTATAACCAAACAGTTTCAAAACCTTTATTCAAGGCTAAAAATGCCTAACACGAGGCAACAACTCGCAAGAAAACATTGACGAAATCTTAAAATTTACCATTTGGGCAGGCTCACAAACCTTGTCTTACAGAATTTTTGCCTAGATATTCGGGCAGTAGGGGGCGTTATTATGTAAAAACATTTCAGCCATTGCGGCACAAATTAACATTTTTACGATAAAATAATATCGTATTATCAGTTGGTTATAATCAGTAGCTGCAAGTTAGATTATAAGAACCACTCTAACCCTCACCTCAAACTGCCCGGATATTAACCAAGTTTCTATTTCACTGGGGAAAGCAACAGCCAGTTTTTGCATTTCAGCACTTTTTAGCTGTGGCCATCCCCTGCAACACACCCGCCTGATGAACGGAAGATAACTTTGAGTACAGAACTGACCCTCGCCGTCTGGATGCTAATCATCGCACTGGTTCAGATTTTTCTTCCTGCCATGTTTCGCAACCGTGAGACCGGTCTTGATTATAATGCAGGCCCGCGCGATGAGGCCGGACCACCGGTTGGCATTATCACAGGCCGCCTGCAACGTGCGCAGCATAATCTGTTCGAGACCCTGCCCCTGTTTCTGGCGGCTATCATTATTGCGCATATCACTGGTCGTGAAGGCACTCTGACACTGACCGGTGCATGGATCTACGTTATTGGCCGCGTGCTCTATATTCCCGCCTATGGGTTTGGAATTCCATATATCCGTAGCCTAATCTGGGGCGTATCACTGGCGGGTCTTGTTTTGATTATTCTGGCTCTGCTTACCTGATGACTTCATGCTTGAATTCAATACTGCTAAAACAAAAGTTTCCTATTCATAAAGTTGTTGCAAATATGCGGATTTTATTAGGCTTACGATAAATATTGCTCTATGGAGTATGCAGTATTCAGATAGCACTTATTTGATATTCGGACATTTCATACAAACCATAAAATATTTGATCTCCGCCTGCGCTCAGGGATATTTATACGAACTATGAAATCTGCCCTCATAAAAGCCTTTGTTGTTTCTGCTGCGGCGGCGCTGCTTTGCGTTGCTCTGAGTATGATTATCAGTATTATCCGCAGTGAGCCTATTGGTCTTACCGGCATCGCCTTGAGCCTGATTTTGCCAATGATTACGGCATTTCCGACCATGACTGTGGTGTTCCATCGTAATTCCCAGCTAGCTAAGGCCTTTACCGATCTTGAGAAAGCCCATCAGGAATTACAGGCGCGTTCCAAGATCGATTACATGACTGGTCTTTATAACCGCGAGGCTTTTTTCGAGATGATGCGCAATGTGCGCTCACGTCTGGATAGCGGTGCTCTGCTGCTGATTGATGCCGACCATTTTAAGAATATCAATGATCAATACGGCCACACAGTCGGCGACAGGGCATTAAAACTGATTGCCTTTGCGCTGCAGAATGTAACCCGTAAAGGCGATCTGGTTGGTCGTGTCGGCGGTGAGGAATTTTGTGTTTATCTGCCCAATGCCAGCCGCGCTGCGGCCATAAGTGTTGGTGAGCGTATTCGCGTCGAGATTGAAAATACGCCATTCTATATCAGCCAGAACCATGTGGAGCCGCTGACCATCAGCGCGGGTGGTGCACTTGCCAATAAAAGCGACAGCAATTCGCAAATTTTCAGCCGTGCAGATCATTGTCTCTATGAGGCGAAAAATCTGGGACGCAACTGCGTGGTTTTTGAAAAAACAGACGGAACAGAGCCACAGGTTAAAAACCAGCTGCCACGCACTGCCACGATTGAAGATTTAGCCGGTGGCCGTGGTCTCTAAATAGATTACGCTCTATTTCCAGAGCGTAATCACTTCCTCCGTTGTCGAAACAGGGGCAAAGCCCATACGCTGATAAAGCTGCAGAGCGCGCGGGCTATCAAGCGAATTTGTCTCCAGCCGCAGCTTTTGCGGATTATGCGACCATGCAGCGGCGAGCACTTCCGAAAAGAAGAACTTTGCCAGTCCCCGTCCCTGATAATCAGGCACCAGACCGAAATAATGCAGATCGACACTCTCCGGCAGATTGAGGCGCATCTCGGCAAAACCGGCAGGACAACCATCCACATAAAGCAGAAGAATACGGGTTTCCTCTGACTTTATGATGGTGCTGACGACCTCATCGCTTTGCGTGCGGCGCAGCATCCAGTGGTGCGGCTTACCAATCACTTCATAGAGATAACGATAGAGATGCAGCGGCATATTTTCTGCCAGCATGATTGCCAACCGGATACCCGCAGGCACCGGCACAGCAACAGATGACGGAGAGACCATTTCCAGACGCGTTACGTGAACAGTCACTTCTTCCGAAGCCGGTGTATCGCTGTGGCCGGTCTCATTGTTCGTCATCATACAATCTTCTTTGTCTCAAATTACAGGTAGCGCGATATTCTGTCAGGCAATAACAGCGATATTATGCCGGAGCTTTACCAAAACGGATACGATAACGACGATTTTCTTTGCCTTTTTTCTCAATTTTGCCGATGTGGATTTCACCGATTTCCGATGTATTGGCGACATGCGTGCCGCCGCAAGGCTGAGAGTCAACCGAACCATTCTCACCGATCACCACAAGACAAATGCGTCCCTGACCAACCGGCGGGCGCACATTCTTTGATTTTACAATATCAGGATTGGCTGCCAGCTCTTCATCGCTGATCCACTGCGCAGTGACCGGCAGAGCTGCATTGACCAGTTCCATCAGCTTTTCTGTCACTGTCTCTTTGGAAAATTCAGCATCCGGCAGATCAAAATCCACACGGCTGTCGTCAACATTGACAGCAGCACCGGTAATCGGGAACGGACAAACAACAGAGAGCAAATGGCAGGCAGTATGCATCTGCATCAGTTTGAAACGGCGCTCCCAGTCGATCTCTGCTGTCACCTCATCGCCGATCTGCGGCAATGTCTGCCCTTCTACTGGCACATGGATGAAGTCATTTTTGGTCGCGCCATTGACAGCCACAGCGATCTGAATTTCAGAACCATCTGCACGACGCAACACGCCGCTATCACCAGGCTGACCACCGGATGTGGCATAGAACACAGTCTGATCGAGAATAATGCCGCCTTCTTCTGTCAGTCCGATCACCTTGGCTGGCGTGGCTTTCAGATAGGCGTTGCCACGAAAAAGCGGATTGGTTGCCAGACTCTGTGTCATCATACCCTCATGCAAACATTTAAGAAAAAGTCTTTTGCGAGAGGTTTAAAGCAGTTTCAGGAAAAGTAAAACTGCTTTTCCTGAAACTATGATAACAACAAAGCGACTGGGTATTGAACTGGCTTTTATGCCTCATAAGGGACTGCAATGTCTGAACGTGTCAAAAGCCATTGCGGTACAGGCAATTCACGCTCTTGCAAAAAAGCCGGATTATACATTTTCGACTGATAGCGATTGCCGTAATCCGCAAGGATAGTAACTATCCGCGCCCCCTTGCCCAGATCTTTTGCCAAACGGATCGCGCCGGCAATATTGATGGCCGATGAACCACCAAGGCACAGACCTTCTTCCTGCACCAGATCAAAAGCCAGTTTCAAAGCTTCAGCATCCGGAATTTGATAGGCAAAATCGGGCTTGAAACCTTCCAGATTGCCGGTGATGCGTCCCTGCCCGATCCCTTCTGTGATCGATGACCCCTCGGCTTTCAGCTCTCCTGTCGTGTAATAGGAATAGAGCGCCGCACCTTCCGGATCAGCCAGACCGATTTTAATATCTTTGTTAAAGCCTTGCAGACCTGCCGCCACACCTGCCAGCGTGCCGCCGGAACCGACAGCACAGATAAAGCCGTCAATTTTGCCCTGCATCTGCTGCCAGATTTCCGGTGCAGTGGTTTCAATATGCGACTGGCGGTTGGCGTGATTATCAAACTGGTTTGCCCAGATCGCGCCATTGGGTTCGGTCTTCGCCAGTTGCTCAGCCAGCCGGCCGGACAAACGCACATAATTGTTCGGGTTCTTATAAGGCACAGCCGGAATTTCAATCAGCTCCGCACCGAGAAGGCGCAATGCATCTTTCTTTTCCTGACTTTGTGTTTCAGGGATCACAATGACTGTGCGATAACCCAGCGCCTTGGCAACCATCGTCAGGCCGATACCGGTATTACCGGCAGTGCCTTCAACAATAACACCACCTTTACGCAACAGCCCGCGTTTTTCAGCATCACGAATAATGTAAAGCGCTGCACGGTCTTTGACAGACTGACCCGGATTGGCGAATTCCGCCTTGCCGAAAATCTCGCAACCAGTGAGTTCAGATGCCTTGTTCAGGCGGATAAGCGGTGTATTGCCGATCGCCTCAATCACAGAATTTGTAACACCTGACTGCACCATGATGACTGTCCTTTATGGCTGCTTTGTATGCAAATATCTGTTCCGAACCTATTGTTGCCCACCCGCTTATTCAAGGTAAGTTTTTCCGCTAAAATCAATAAGCCAAATAAAAAACATCGCCGGAATGCTCTCCGGCGATGTTTTCATTTCAATGGAATGCAGAAATTGGACAAGCTGATAAATCAGCTATTCCAGTCCTGTCCGGCCCGTTTTTTATTACGGTGGAAGGTTTTCTTATTCGCTGGCTTGCCGGTATTTGCCTGACCGGACTTATGACCAGCCCCTTGAGCGGAACTCTTGCCACCACGACCGGAATGATTACGGTTTGAGCGGGCACGCTCGCCTTGTGCAGGCTTGGCTTCAGCCGATTTCGGCGCATCATCATAGAGCTCGCGCACATCGGAGAAACCAGCCGAACGCTGCGGTGCTTTATCCAGATTTTTATAAGGACGCGAGGTTTTACGTTTGCCAACGGCACGCGGATCAGGCTTTGGCCACTCATGCTCGAAGGTTGGCTTTTCTGTGCGTTCCGGCAACGGGCCAAACTGCGGCGGCAGTTCTTTCTGTGTCAGCTTGTTACGGATAACTCGCTCAACTGCCTTGAGTTTTGCATGTTCTGTACCGCCGTCATACAGGGTAATCGCGGCACCCGATGCACCATTACGACCGGTACGGCCGATACGGTGTACATAGCTTTCCGGTTCATCCGGCAGGTCATAGTTGATGACATGGCTGATGCCCGGAACATCAATACCGCGTGCAGCAATATCTGTTGCGATCAGAACGCGCACGGAACGGTCTTTAAAGCCGTTCAGCGCACGCTGACGGGCATTTTGCGACTTATTGCCGTGGATGGCTGCAACAGAATAACCGTCTTTTTCCAGTGTACGTGTCACCGCATCCGCACCATGTTTGGTACGGGTAAAGACAATAACCGTTTCCAGCTTCGGATTGGTCAAAAGGCTGGAAAGTGCCTTTTTCTTATCCTTGGTCTGCACGGTATAAACAACCTGCGTAATTTCAGCCGCAGTTGTACCGGCAGGCGAAACCTCAACGCGTACCGGATCGCGCAGCAGACCTTCGGCCAGTGCAACGATTTCCTTTGGCATGGTTGCCGAGAACAAAGCAGTCTGGCGATCAGCACGGGTCGCCTTGGCAATGCGTTTCACATCATTGATGAAGCCCATATCCAGCATACGGTCGGCTTCATCGAGTACCAGCCATTTTGTGGCTGAGAGTTCGACACATTTATCACGCACCAGATCAGTCAGACGACCCGGTGTTGCCACCAGAATGTCCACACCCGGTGCCATTTTACGTACCTGAGACGCGCGGGAAACACCGCCCAGAACCAATGCTGTTGAGAGATGCGCGCCTTTGGTCAGAACGCGAATGGTCTCTTCAATCTGTACTGCCAGCTCACGGGTCGGCGCGAGGATCAGCGCACGGCAGGTCTTTGGCAGACGCTTATCACCGAGAGCCAAAATCTGTTCAATAATCGGCAGGGAAAACGCAGCAGTTTTGCCGGAACCGGTCTGTGCGATACCCAGAATATCTTTGCCTTTCAGCTGTGCAGGCAAAGACTGCTGCTGAATTGGTTTTGGCGTGGTCATGCCAGCGGCAACCAGATTTTTAAGCAAAAGACCGGTTACGCCTAAAGCGGCAAAGCCAGAAGTTTCCTGAATTTCCGCAACTGCGGTCAAGTCAGTTTCATTTTGATTTGTCAAAATATAAGCTTTCGATATGCGCCGCCGGTCGGGAGAGCCGGACACACGCATCATCAGACCACCATGCGCAGCTGGCAATCCGGAAACAAATTTTTATACGACGAAGCGCCGGAACATTGATGTTCTCACGCGACTTGCGCTGCCGTATCCGGTGCGGAATGACCGGATTAGTTCACCTCATCATGAGGCAAAGTTTCAAGACGCAACGAAGTCCAGCATGGAAAGCCCTAATGCAATATCTCGCATCAGACCCAAGCGCCTGAGCTGCATATGGGCGCTTTCTCTGCAAAAAGCAAATGAAATAAACAATAGTGTCCTATGCAAATAAACATAGGACACTGCTTAAACCTTCATCAGATGATGAAATCAGCCAGAACCTGATTATCGGTAATATCCTGATAGGCCCAGCCCGCTTCCTTGAACTTCTTATCAAGAATAGCGAAGTTCTTGGCATCTTTCGTTTCGATACCGATCAGCACAGAACCGAAATTTCGTGCCGATTTTTTCAGATATTCAAAACGCGCAATATCATCATCCGGCCCCAGTAAATCGAGGAACATGCGCAATGCGCCCGGACGCTGCGGGAAGCGGAAGATGAAATATTTCTTCAGTCCTTCATAACGCAGCGCACGTTCTTTCACGTCCGGCAGACGTTCAAAGTCGAAATTGCCGCCGGAAACCACCAGAACAATGGTTTTACCTTTAAGCTCGCTTTTCTTGAAGTCTTTGAGGGCATCAATTGCCAATGCACCGGCAGGCTCCAGCACCACACCTTCAATATTGAGCATTTCTGTCATTGTGCCGCAAAGGCGGTTTTCCGGTACATTGATCACGGATGATGCCGGATAGGCTTTAAGCACTTTGAAATTTTCAGCACCCAACTCGCCAACAGCTGCACCATCGACAAAATTATCAACGGTCTGCAGCTTAACACGCTTGCCTGCCTCAAGACTGAGTTTCAGGCTCGGTGCACCTTCCGGCTCGACAAAACGAAACTCTGTCGGCCAGCCAAGTGCTTTCACATAAAGCGTAACACCGGCAGAAAGCCCGCCACCGCCAACCGGCAACATCATCAGATCCGGTACTTTGCCTTCCGGCAACTGCTCGGAAATTTCCTGTGCAACCGATGCCTGTCCGGTGATAATGCCCATAGCATCAAATGGCGGCACCATCAGTCCGCCCTCTGCCTTGGCATAGTCCTGCGAGGCGGCATAGCATTGATCAAAAATATCGCCGACCAGACGAATTTCGATGAACTCACCGCCAAAAGCGCGAGTCTTGTCAATTTTCTGCTGCGGCGTTGTCACCGGCATGAAAACCACACCCTTGCGACCAAAATGACGGCAGACATAGGCAAAGCCCTGCGCGTGATTGCCTGCAGAAGCGCAGACAAATACCGCATTGGCGTCGGCTTTTTTAATCGCAGCGGAAATGAAATTGAATGCACCACGGATTTTATAGGAACGTACCGGCGTCAGATCTTCACGCTTCAGCCAGATATCCGCGCCATATTTACGCGACAGATAATCATTGCGCTGCAGAGGTGTTTCACCAAACAGAGCACGCATCTGTTCTGTCGCCAGTGCAACAGATTTTATAAAATCACTCATAGGAACAAATCAACTTTCTCGAAACTACGTACATCCACCAGCCCGATATCGGAAATACGCAATTCCGGTATCACCACAAGTGCAAGCAGTGAGTGCTGCATATAGGCGTTATTAAGAGTGCAGCCCATGGCTGCCATGGCTTTCACCAGCTTATCGGCTTTGGCGGCCACGACTTCGGCACGCTCATCAGACATCAGACCGGCAATCGGCATTTCCACACAGGCCAGTTCCCGGCCCTTGGAATACAGCACCACGCCGCCGCCGATTTCACCCAGACGATTAACGGCTTTTGCCATATCGTCTTTATTGGTGCCAACTGCGATAATGTGATGGCTATCATGGGCAACAGTCGATGCCAGAGCACAATCCAGCGTATAGCCGAAACCGGATACGAAAGCATTGGTGATCTGACCTGTACCGCGGTGGCGCTCCACCAGAGCAATCTGGCAAACATCATTGCGGCGATCCATCTGCACAATACCGTCGCTCACGGAAAGTTCGGCTTCCAATGCGCGGGTCGGCGCCTGATTTTCAATCACACCGATAACGCGCGCCGTTACATTTTTAGTGGGCTTTGGTGATTTAATATCAAAGTCTTGCGCGGAGAACTTACGGCCAAGCTTTACTGTGTTCTTCGCTTTTTCCGGATATTCATAAGGTGCAATATCGGCGACCAGTTTGCCCTGCTCGGCCAGCAGAACACCGCGTCCGTAAACGCGTTCAATCGTCAGCGCCGAGAGGTCAGATACGATCAGAAAATCCGCACGACGCCCCGGTGTGATAGAGCCGATTTCGCGCTCTAAGCGAAAATGCTGGGCTGTATTAATCGTCGCCATCTGAATAGCTGTGACAGGTTTCAACCCTTGCGCAATTGCATGACGCACAACACGATCCATATGACCGTCATGCACGAGCGTGCCGGAATGGCTGTCGTCAGTGCAGAGGATGAAATTGCGGGAATCCAGCCCCTGCTCGGTAATGGCTTTAACCTGAGTTGCAACATCATACCATGCAGACCCCAGACGCAGCATAGCGCGCATGCCCTGACGTACACGAGCAATGGCATCCTCAGCGCGTGTGCCTTCATGATCGTCTTCGGGACCACCGGCCACATAACCGTGGAAAGCGCGGCCAAGATCAGGCGATGCATAATGTCCGCCGACCGTTTTACCGGCATTCATCGTGGCATCAATCACGCCGCGCATCGTCGGATCATTATTGGCAACGCCCGGAAAATTCATCACTTCGCCAAGGCCGATAATATTTGGCCAACTCATCGCTTCAAGCACTTCTGCTGCACCGATTTCCGCACCGCCATTTTCAAGCCCCGGCGCAGATGGCACGCAGCTCGGCATCTGTACATAGACATTGACCGGCATAGCCATAGCCTCGTCATGCATCAGCCGCACGCCTTCGAGCCCCAGCACATTGGCGATTTCATGCGGATCAATGAACATAGAGGTCGTGCCATGCGGAACAACCGCACGGGTAAATTCTGTCACAGTCACCATGCCGCTTTCGACATGCATATGCGCATCGCACAGACCAGGCACCAGATAGCGCCCTTCCGCATCAACCACTTTCGTCGTTGCGCCAATGCAATGGGTTGCATCATGGCCGACATAGGCAAAACGCCCTTCGACAATAGCAATATCAATGCCTGCAACAATCTCACCGGAATAAACACTGACCAGACGGCCGTTGCGCACCACCATATCGGCTGGCTTGCGCCCCATGGCAACATCCACCAGAATTGGCGCAGATGCCGCCCATGACTTGATTTCAGGTTTTGATTTTTTAAGACCGGATGATGACATAGCAATCTCCATGACATGGCCGGAAACATTGTACATCCGACGCAGGCAAAAAACAGTTTTGCCAAGTTTGACCGTAAATTACCAGTTTGTTTTGATGTTTTAGGCAATTATCTCTGCGGATTGCACAATAAAATTACAAAACTGGCCGCACGAAATAATTTCATAATAATGACTACATAATGTCTTTACAGCCCCATATTTTTTATGGCAGCTTCATAACATATCAAATTCGGAGCAGAACATTATGAGCGATAAAGTAGCAATTATTACAGCTGGCGGATCAGGCATGGGCGCCGCTGCCGCACGCAAACTGGCTGACAATGGCTACAAGATTGCCGTGCTTTCTTCATCCGGCAAAGGTGAAGCACTGGCTAAAACCTATGACGGCATTGGCGTGACCGGCAGCAACCAGTCTAATGATGACCTGCAAAAGCTTATCGACAGCGCGTATCAGAAATGGGAACGTGTCGATGTATTGGTGAATAGTGCGGGTCACGGGCCGCGCGGCAGCTTGCTGGATTTCTCTGATGAGGACTGGCATCGCGGCATGGATGTTTATTTGATGAATGTGGTGCGCTCAGTACGCCTCGTCACACCAATCATGCAGGCGCAGAAAAGCGGTTCAATCATCAATATCTCGACCTTTGCAGCTTTTGAGCCGGATGCAGCTTTTCCGGTTTCCAGCGTGTTCCGCGCAGGCCTCGCCTCCTACACCAAGCTGTTTGCAGACAAATATGCTGCGGAGAATATCCGTATGAATAATATTCTGCCGGGCTTTATCGACAGCCTGCCGGAAAAACAGGAATTCAAAGACCGTATTCCAATGCAGCGTTACGGTACTGAGCAGGAAATTGCTGAAACTATCGCATTTCTGGCTTCAGATGGCGCAGGCTATATTACCGGTCAGAATATCCGCGTAGATGGCGGCATCACCCGTTCAGTTTAAGAATATCTTGCTGCGGCCGGTATAGTCCGGTCGCGGCCTCAATTATGTGACGTGAGTCACACAAGACTAAATTACTGATTTCAATCAATATTGATTTTTACAAAATATATTTATGCCAAGTGATATTCCGTTAGATTTTTCGCCCAACACACAATCTGAGCCTTGACTTCCGCAAGCAAATCAATGATCAAAAGGCTCAGCATATCTCGGAAAGTGGTTACCGGTTTTCCGTACAAGATGTGCGATAAAGGTCAGGTGCATAAAACATCTTGCACTGCGGACGTGGAGAAATCGGTAAACTCAGCAGACTTAAAATCTGCCGCTCTTAGAGCTTGCGGGTTCAAGTCCCGCCGTCCGCACCACTTTTCTCAATATTTTCATCAATTTTAAAAACCGATACGATCGCATAATCGTAGATTTCTTTTCGGAAATCTTACTAAACAATAAGGCTCACAAATACGCCTGCCCCAGCCTTTCCTTAGATACAATTTTCGCGTTTGATAACAGAGATAGCGGGCGCTCCAACCTGATTATCCAGTTCTGTATTTCTGTGGTGCAAACGCGTTAGAGCTTTTCTTGCCTGCAATTCTGTTTCAGTTTAGAAGGAAACCCTCGAAATTCATGTTGTGGCAGTGGGGTGCAATTCTCACGCATGGCGCTAGCATTAAATAGAATTCTGGAGCTCTACGATGACCACCTTAAAAAAATCATTGTACGGAATTACGATTGCTCTCAGCGTGATGTCTTTATCATCTTCGCCAATTTGGGCAGCTTCATCAAATTCAGGAGATTTATCCGCCGAGGAGCGAACCGAACTGCAACAAGCAGCGGGAATCACTTGCGATCCAAGCAAAAGCGACGCCTGTACTGCGGGTAATATCGAAAGCGGTGATTTTTACAACGTCCGGATCTACGGAAGCTGCATAGATGCCCCTTATTATGGCCGGATAAACGATAAATCGATCGCCTTGAGAAAAGGCGTTGCGACAACAGGTACTGACGGAAAAACCGAAGGCACACTGGCACCTAATCAATTGGTTTGCATCAAAGCAGTTGCTCAGGTGAATGTGACAGACACAGAATATTACGTCATGGCCCTTCCGATGGATTATGGTCCGGAGTGCAAAGACGAAGAACTGTGCAAAAAACCGCAGCCACTTCCAAAAGAACATCAAAGCACAATGGCTAAATGTCAGAATGATAGCCAGAAGGGCTATGCAGGCTGCCCGCAAGGCTGGGTGTTTGCAAGTGAAATGGAAGCCTATTCTAACGGGCTGTCTTTTCCACAATAATTGACTGCAACTCCTGACAGTCAACATCATAATCACTCGCGGGGGAGCTAAAACGACCGCATATACATTACAATAAAACATCCGATTTTATTGGTGAGATCGTAGGCTCCCCGTAATGATAGTAATGATAACAGTCCCCGTGCGACTGTTATCATTGTAGCTGTTTTGATGAGGCAGTCAGAATATACCTTCCCAAACCATCAATCTCTTGGCTCGTATGTAATGCTGAAAGATACTGTGATCGGCACATATAACATTTCATATCAAGATGCCGAGTTTTGTTTCAAGGAGTGAGCCAGCGTGATTTATTTAGTTCGTCATGGTCAGACTGTTTTCAATGCTGCCGCACGCTGGCAAGGACAAGTGGACTCTCCCCTGACAGCGCTTGGTCTCCGTCAAGCCGCAGCGGCTGGTGAAACACTGCGCAGAATTATCGCTGATAATGATATCGCCCTTTTCTGCAGTCCGCTTGGCAGAGCCCATGACACGGCTAAAATCATTGCGGAGAAAATCGGCTACCAAAACGAGATGCAACTTGATCCGCGCTTGATGGAAATCGGTATGGGATCATGGGAAGGCCTGACGGATTATGAGATAGAGCAAGAATGGCCGAATGCCCGTGACGGGCTGGAGCGTCATGAATGGTTCTTCCATTCACCGGACGGAGAAACATATGATGATATTCTTGCCCGCACTCAGGACGCTTTGTCAGAGATTGCAAATCACAGTGCGCCAATCAAAATCATCGTGTCCCACGGTGTGACCGGCAGAATAATTCGCAGCATTCACGCCAATATCCCAAAAAATGACGCACTGAAGCTAGAAGTCCCTCAAGATGCGCTGTACCGTCTATCCGATAAAGGTCATATTGAGCGCATTGCTTTCGGCATATGAACCAGCAAACATCGCCCCGAAAACAAAACTGGTGCCTCTCAGCGATTATCGCCCTGATCTTCGGTGCCATAACCGCTTTTATATTCTACTACCTGATTATCTTTGGCTCGGGCGATGATGGTTATGCAATTATATATTGCCTTTTCACCGCGCCCATAGCGATGATCTTTGGCCTATGGGCATTATTTTATCATCGCAGCAATATTGCCTTGATAGCGATGACGCTCTGCCTTTCACCGCTCATATATCTTTAATCGAAAGACACCTCGCCCGATTGGGCGAAGTGTCTGTGTTAGAAAAAGATTATTTCAGCTGCTCGACAAGCGTTTCCTTGACTGCGGCGTCAAATGAATCTGTTTCTTTATCGTCGCTTTGCTCAGCCTGCTTTTTAGCGATAAATGCATCCCGTTTCGTGACAAGATCAGCCATTTTTTCCTCCAGCTTTGTACGCTCTTGCGCGTTCTTATCCAGAATGTCCTGCTTTTCCTGTCCGGATTTACCGCGCATATTATCCGGCAATTCCTCGTCTTTCACGGCATCCAGTTTTTGTTTGCCATTTTTCACATCGGCAACAAGATCACCGCCACCGGTAACAACCTCTTTCGCACCGCCTTTTTTGGCGTAATAACGTGAGTTATCAACCTTTACAGCGGCAGGCGCTGCGGCTTTGGCATCCATTTTGCTCTGCAATTCTGCCTGTACGCTACGATTACCGTAAGCAATAACGGTTTTATCAATATCCTGCTGAACGGTGATAATTTCATTATCAAAAGGCGTCTCAATAACGGTGATATTGCCGCCATCCTGCGGAATGGCCATATAACGCCCGTGGCCAAGCTGTGCAATTTCGCGCCAGACTTTCGTTGTGTCAGGATCATCACCGGCCTGAATTGTATTAACGGTGATTTTGTCTTCTTTCGCACGCTTCAGAATTTGCGGATATTGCCATGTATTCGGATAATCCATATGTGGCGGCGCATCGCCGACAAGGAAGATAATCCGCTTGGTATTGTCGTTCTTAGTCCATTTTAGCTTACGAACAGATTCATCCAGCGCCTCATTAACCGATTCCGGCGTATCACCACCGCCATCTGCTTCCAGCTTGATCAGCTTACCATAGAGCCCCTGCACGTCTGCGCTCATATCATAGGTTTTCAGGACATATTCGTCACCACGGTCACGATAGGCCACCAAGGCCATACGAATATCAGCATCCGGATTCACATCGATGATTGTATTGGCAATCGACCAGATTTTTTTCTTTGCGCCGTCAATCAGACCGGCCATAGAGCCGGTTGTATCAAGAACAAATGCAACCTCAATACGTTGCTCCTTATCACTGCCGGCCGCAAGTACAGGTGAAGCACAAGCTGTCATAGCAACAGCTGCAACAAGACTTTTGTCAAAAAAGCGCAAAGTACGAAGCATTATAATCCCCATAGTAAAATGATGCTTATGCTTCGCGGCGGAATGCGGCATAATTGGGAGACTGCCAAGTCAAGATTATGATTTACAGCAATTTTATGCCTTATCAGGCTGAAACAAGCCGCCTTAAGCAGAACATTTTCCCGATCTATTGATCTGTCTGTACTATTATAAATATCGTAGTAATTATTTTAAAATAAATATATCAATTCACTTTCATAACAAAGATTAGCTAAAATCAAATCAATTGAGACGCCTGCATGATACGAATCCTGTTTCTTTTTCTTGGCCGGGAAATCATCCTGAGACATTGGAAAACGTTGTTTACTATCGGCGTTTGCTGGCTCCTGCTCGGTTTAGCGATCTTTATTGATGCATTAGACGGCGACACTTATCTTCACCCCTATACATTCGCATATTTCCTGCTGCCTGAAGCAGCAATAAGCTTGCTTGCTGCCGCCGGCAGTGAAGGTACAGCTAAACAGATGCGCATTGTGCAGGGGATTGCATTACTCGCCGTTTCCGCCTTGATTTTCACGTCTACGCCCGCCACAAATTTCCTGCTTGCGCTCGTCTTTGGTCTTTGCTTTCTCATTGACGGTACAATGCGTATTGCCAGCGCCTGGGTTGTGCGTTTTCCACGCTGGAAAATTGGCATTGCCGGTGGCGTGTTCGAACTTATACTGGCCATTGCAACACTACAGCCTTGGCCGACATGGTATGAAGGCACCGTAGGCGCTAATGTCGGCGCCGTACTGATCCTCTCCAGCCTTGGTATTATTCATGTGGCATGGCGTATTCATAGTCTGGAAGCCGGTGCGCCCCTGTCCCGTTTATTCGGGCGGAGCAGTCTTCTTTCCGCGATAACCACGCATCATCACAAACAGTCTCAGACAAAACGCGGAGAGCTCATCGTTCACGTCTGGACACCAACCGGCACAGCCATGACACCGCTGCGGCAGCGTGCCATCAGCCGCTATATTGCTGCGATTGATGCAGATGGCGTTATTTCCACCGGCCACGCAGCATTGGAACTGCGACCTGACCTGTATATTAGCCACTATCCGGCCGTTGAGATTGATCGCTCTCCTAATGAATTCAGCCGTACTTTGCGTGCGACCTCAGATAATAATATCGAAGGCCGGTACTTAACTGACTACAAATCTGAGGCCGAAGGCTGGTGTGAATCTACCGTACAAGTCATCATTAAAAATATCGATGAAAATAAGTTACGTGCATTTTGGAACACGTATAAAGCAGATAATACCTACAATCTGACCAACCGTAATTGCTCCAGCGTTGTCGCTGATGCACTTGATGCTGCACTGGAGGGTGTTTATCGGCATAAGCGCTGGCCTGTATTTTCTGCATTGCGTGCAATTGTTTATCCGGAACTCTGGGCAGCCAGCCTGATACGAAAACGTGCTGAATCCATGGCTTGGACACCTGGGCTGGTACTCGATTATGCCCGTGCTCTCAGTGCAATCGTAGATCCGCAGCCCGGGATTTGGGTACCAAAGGAATTTCAAAAAAGGCGTACAGAATAGCCAGCTCTGCTTACTTGTTTTTGTGTACCGGCAGATATCGTGTCGGCGTTTGCCCCAAAGCTTTTTTGAACATTGTGATAAAGGCCGTGACAGATTCATAGCCAAGTATTGCCGATACATTTTGGACGGAAACACCGGCCGAAATTTCACGTAGCGCCAGCATAAGATGAAATTGCTGGCGCCAGCGGCCAAAGGTCATTCCTGTTTCCTGCAACATCAACCGCGCCAATGAGCGTTCACTGACAGCAACCCGCTCCGCCCATTGCGCCAAAGTACTACGATCTGCCGGATTATTCGCAAAACCTTCAGCAATTTTTCTGATTTTCGGATGCTCTGAAATCGGCAAGTGAAAATCCTCTTTCGGCATCAGTACCAATTCATCCAATAAAACTCTGACCAGCCTGTCTGTATGGCTTCCGGCTTCATAATCCGGTGCTTGTTTTGCAAGGTGCCCGATCATTTCACGGATCATCGGTGATACTGAAAACGTACAACACTGTGCCGGTAATGCCGCCGCATCAGGCTCCACAAACAAAAATGACAGTTGCGCATTAGCGGTCGTGAAATTGCTATGCTCCATACCGCCCGGAATCCACACTCCGCAATTGGCCGGAACAATCCACCAGCCATCAGCAACATGACATGTCACCGCTCCGTGCAAAGCCAGCACAAGCTGTCCCTTGCGATGCCGGTGTGCAGGAATTTCTGTCGCATAATCTTTAAGCTCCAGATGTAAAGCAACGGCAGGGCGATCGGTCTTGTCCGGATCAAAATCAGTATGTGCAGAGTAAGATGGCATAGGGCTTTGGCAGAATTTAGCGATAAAATGTCACTATAACTAAATTCAGCATCAACGCAATTCTTTAGAAGGGAGGCAGAAAGGTGAATACCCCAAATGACGACAAAAAAACCTCTTAACGCACGATCACTCTTATTGATTATCGGCATATTATTAATCGCAACCACAATCAGAGCGCCGATTACCGGCATTGCGCCTGTATTGGATATGGTACGCACCAGCTTCTCTCTCGGCACAGCTGAAGCCGGCATTCTGACAACCCTGCCCCTGCTCGCTTTTGCTCTTACATCACCATTCTCAGTTTTATTTGCCCGAAAATACGGATTGGAACGTAGTCTTTTTGGTGCACTTCAGCTGATTACATCAGGCATTATTATACGCTCATTAGGCAATGTATGGTGCCTCTTTGCGGGAACAGCACTGATCGGTGTCGGGATTGCATTTGCCAATGTTCTGCTGCCAAGCCTTCTTAAGCGGGATTTTCCCGATCGCATTGCATCTCTGACAGGCGCTTACTCTGTAACGGCCGGCGCAGCAGCAGCTTTTGCTTCTGCTACTG
Source organism: Hyphomicrobiales bacterium (assembly GCA_900470735.1). Taxonomy (GTDB): domain Bacteria; phylum Pseudomonadota; class Alphaproteobacteria; order Rhizobiales; family Rhizobiaceae; genus Pseudochrobactrum. The sequence goes on from UCCC01000003.1 coordinate 145,066, forward strand.
CTATCCCGATTGCTGCTATGTTTATTAACGGCTGGAACTGGGCTCTGGCATCTTTCGCCCTGTTTCCCGTCATCGCAATGATTGTCTGGCTACCACAGCTCTCCAACCATACAGCACCATCGCAAGCCTCAACCAGTTCCATACAAAATGAGAAAATCTGGAAGTCCCCTCTTGCATGGCAGGTTACCCTGTTTTTTGGTCTTAACTCTCTGGTCTATTATGTAATTGTTGCATGGTTGCCAATGATCTTGGCTGAATCAGGCTATTCACCTGCAGTAGCGGGTTCGCTGCATGGCGTATCCCAGTTTGCGACGGCAATTCCGGGGCTAATATTTGGTGCCGTATTAAGCCGTTTCAGAGATCAGAGAATTATTGCAGTTTCATTAGCGGCAATGACAGCAATTTCGCTCTTCGGCCTGCTGCTTTTACCAGCATGGAGTGTGCTCTGGGTCGCATTATTCGGTTTTGGCGCCGGTGCAACATTCATTCTTGCTTTGGCATTTATCGCTTTACGTTCAGCGAACGCTCATCAGGCAGCAGCATTGTCAGGCATGGCACAATGTATAGGCTATCTCATTGCTGCGGCAGCACCTCCGCTTGCAGGCTTAATTCATGACAAGTCTCAAGGCTGGGTATTAACACTGATAATTTGCATTATTCTTTGTGGGGCAATGGCATTTCTCGGCTTCCAAGCCGGCAAACAGCGGCTAATTTTCAATCAGCGAGAAGCAACACATTAGAGTAACGGCTTCTACTGCCTAACAATACAATATGCGTAATCTCCATATCGCTTACAGATTACGCATATTGCCCCATAAAAAGCTGCGATGTGACTGGCGAGTGCCCTACAGATTTAGCGACATCATTCTTTAATCTGAACAACGAAGTTACGCACATAAACTACAAATAATTGGATTTTTCCCCATTGATACGCAAGAGTGGTTGCGTTAGAACGGCTTAGCTTTATATCAAAGCGTCTGCGCACCCGTAGCTCAGCTGGATAGAGTGCTGCCCTCCGAAGAGTCCGAAAGCCGCGATCAAACTCTAAAACCTTCCTATTATTTCAATACTTTGAACAAGGTGACCACGCTTTTATAGCGTCACAATTGTATTCAGGCGCATCTCCGCCACTCAGGCAGACAAGCGCAGTTACTGTCCATGTTAAGTGACACTCTACGAGAAAGAGCTGCCCTGAAAATCAGGATGAGGCGATTTTAAAAACCTTGGTTTCCTCGATATTCCGACGTGTTTTCCAGTCGTAAAACGGGTCACTCGGCACAACATCGCCACTCTCCACGGCACCTATGTTTCCGGTCTTGCGGTCATGATGCTGAGCCGACCAACGCCGTCAAGCTCCCGCTCTGGTTTCCTCCTTGGCACCTATAAAGGGGCGTCCTAGAGACTGTAGAAATACCGGATGGAGTTTCTATGGCTACAATTCGTAAATTACGTGGACGCTGGCAGGCACAGGTTCGCCGTAAGGGGCTCAAACCACGAGCCAAGAGCTTTGACACCAAAGCAGATGCCGAGAAGTGGGCACGCAATCTCGAAACAGAACTGGATCGCGGCGGTGGTTTCATCGATACGCGCCTTGCCGAGAAAATGACACTCCAGGAATTACTTGAACGCTATCTTACAGAGATTACGCCGCATAAACGCAGTGCTCAGACTGAGACTTATCGCATTCGCGTGCTTATGAAGCATGAAATCGCATATCGCACGCTTGCCATGCTCAGCCCTACAGACATTGCATTATATCGCGATGAACGATTAAAGGTTGTAGCCACTTCCACAATACTTAAAGAGCTGAACACTCTGGCGCACGCCATCGATATTGGTCGTAAAGAGTGGGGTGTCCATCTTATGCAAAATCCATGCCGGATGATCAGGCGACCATCACCGCCACGAGGACGTGAGAGGCGACTAGAGGAAGGTGAAGAGCAAAAGCTATTAGAAGCCGCTGATACTGCTCGCAATCCTTATATGCGTGCACTGATTATCATCGCGCTCGAAACAGCCATGCGCCAAGGCGAAATTCTTTCGCTAGAGTGGCAGGACATTGATTTCAATCGCCGGATTGCTCATTTGGATATGACCAAGAACGGTGAAAGCCGTGACATACCACTATCACAGCTTGCTTTACGAACGCTCATAGAGCTTCAAGAAGGCAGCATTGATCAGCGTGTATTTCCATTAACAAAATCAGCCGTAGGACAGGCGTGGGAGCATCTTCGTGATCGCGCCGACATGATCGACTTCCGGTTCCATGATCTGCGTCACGAGGCAATCTCGCGACTTTTAGAGAAGGGTTTGAATGTCATCGAGACTGCAACCATTTCCGGACACAAGGAACTACGCATGTTACAACGCTACAGCCATTTACGTGCAGTCGATTTGGTTGATCGTTTAGGGTAGATCAATCTGCCCTCATGAATTTTCATGACCACCATAGGAATTCACGAAGTCCTAGAAAAATCCGGATTTATTTTAGGGGATGGTTTCTGGTGCCATAGCAATCCGGAAACGTAACCACCGCTCCTGAGCTGCAACTTATCTTTCCATTGTGTAAACTTAGAGGTGCGAAAGTAGCTCAAAAGCACGCTAAGGCTTTATAAACTGGCACGGTTACAGCCCATGAGCTTCTTATATGGAATAAGAAGAATGTTGTCGCTATCTTGTCCGTAAGTTTACAGATTTGTGCGTTTTTCCCGTTTTTGAGGTGAATTGTTCCAAAGCTTATATGAATGACTTTTCCGGACGCATACATATTGGGTGGCGAGCCTTATTGAGGCATCCACATGGGGAGATAAACGAAACAGTTTCGTTTTTGCTAAAGACACTTTTTACAAGTTTTTCTGACTCAATAAAGGGCTAACCACGTGCGAGCATACATTGGCAAAGCCCAGAACAGTGCGCTTTCCGCGAAATAAGAGCCAATTGATCCTAATAACTTATATAACGGGCTATTATTCATCATATACACAGATACCCCGTTATACCTATCTACACAGTAGCTATGAAAAAAAGCCCGCGCGCCAATTACAGGAAACCTTTATGAACACGTTTGCCTAAGTTTCTTAAAGCTGTCAGCACGCGTTCATTCAATTCCTTGTAAGCAACGAAGGTTTGAGACGAGCCGGTAGCTACTCTCTTCCGTGATGGCAGCTTCAACCCGCTATTATGCATAGCTGTCAAAGTTTGCTTTCGTATAACATTTTGCGTTTCAGCTCTTGCTTGATCCATAGCCTGTAAACCTACGCCACCGCTGCTACGAAACTTAATCATCCGGTATCTGTCACGTGCTACCGTTATAGCTTCACGCCATACAGTTTTATGAACCACTCTTCCGGAGAAGGTAGGCAAGAAGAAACGGAAATACTTTCCTTGAAAGCTGCTAAAGTTGAATTCAATCAGGTCATCAAAATGCTGAACACCTAACTTTTGCATTTCAGTCCGATTTAAAGTCACCTCAATGCGTGCACGCCGATCTTTTTCAGGCAGCTCTTCATACGTTCCGGCATCTCTATTTTGCGTATCAACAACTTTATCCATAATACGCCAACGCACGTCCGCTTCTTTGGCACCAATTACAACTGTAGCATCTGCATATGGCGGATGATCCCAATCCGTTGCTATCAAAAGTTCTCTATTAGCGCCTTCACTAAAATCAGCATTACCGGCGAGTATTTTTTGATAACTACCTTTCTTTGTTCCCCATACAGCTCTTGGTCTATCTCTGTGATCAGAAATCATATCCGGCTCAACCAAGATGTGATTACTCAAAACACGCACCATTTTAGCACGTTCCAAATCGCTAGCAGTCTTAGGATAAAAATCGACACTAATCTCCATACCGGCAACTACAGGATCCATACCTAACCCGTATCGAGTTTTGATCTCGCTGAATATCTTCCGAAGTGTTTCAATCTCCGGCTCTTGGAAACGAATATCAAATAAATCATCCGGGTCGTTAGGCTGTGTAAGAGAATTCGTTACATGGACTTTTTTACCAAGAATGTTTTCGATGTCTCGCTGCAACCAGTGAAATTGAGTATTCCGATTCAGCAAAACTCGAATATCGATCCAGTCAACCACCGCCCGTGCTCTATAGTCATCGATATCGATTTGAGGTTTTAAAGCTTTACGGCCGAACAAGCGTTTTTGAGTATTTGTAAGGTCGATAAACTCATAATTTAAATCACCCAATATTTTGTTTGATTTTTTAGTCATTAACGGGATCGTTGGCGCAATAAGTTCCAAATCGTTTCCCATTACTATTCTCCGGCTCTGTAAAACTTTCATCGCTTTTATAGACCAGTGATATTTTTTCAATACACTGAAGCAAAACTACATACGCGCCTCACTAAAAGCCATTTAGAGCGCCGCCAACAAGCAAACCCCTCAGGAGTAATCATTCAGCGAAACACATCGCCAAGCGCGCCAGTGACTCGTTATAACTCAACAAGAGATACTCTCTGTCGCAAGCTTGCCCTTTCTATGCATGAGGGACACCTTGGAGTGAATAGTATGGCTTCAGTCCAGCACTTTAAGCGTGTGTATTATGCTGGCGCGCTGGTCGTTTAATATGTTTGGCTCAAACTACATATTGACCGAAAACGCCATAGAGAGTCACCTGCACGCGCTGCCTTCCGGACAGCACTTCTATCAAGCCGCACAAAGGAATGAGTCAGCAAGCCGCTACGAGTCAAATAACAGCGTCCTGTTACGCAACATCCTTCAGTGCTCGAACTAACGTGCGTGGATGCAAATTATAGCGCTTGGCGAGCGCCTCCACAGAAGCAGAACCATCCTTAAGAGCAATACGTGCACTCCGGAGCTGTGTGGCCGTCATAGCAGGTTTGCGCCCGATCCTTTGTCCTCGTGCACGGGCAGCCTCCATTCCGGCTTTGGTGCGTTCACTGATCAATGACCGTTCAAACTCTGCCATTGCAGCAAGCAGATGAAACAGCAGCCGTCCACCGGATGAGGACGTATCAATTGCTTCACTTAAGGAGTGAAACTCCACCTCGCGCGCTCCCAATTCAGATATCAGCCGAACCAGATCAACCAATGACCGTCCAAGACGATCTAACCGCCATACAACCAGCATATCTCCGGCTTGTAACGCTTTTAGCACCTTGCTGAGGCCGTCCCGTTCAAATTCAGCACCAGACACACCCTGATCGGTATAAATCTTCATGCATCCTGCGGCCTTCAATGCACTGAGCTGTAGATCAAGGTTTTGGTCGCTGGTCGAAACACGGGCATATCCTATTTTCTTCATCTTACTCATTCCGGATAACTAGCAATAAATATTCAGCTATTCCGTGATGAAGATACCCGTTCCCCTCTTGACGAAAAGGAACCCTTTCGTGCGGCATGGGTTTAGTTGTTGACCGTTTAAGCCTGCTTATCAAAATCAAGGACTTCCGGTCATTGGAAAATAGCTATTCAAGCAGTAGGAGAAGGGTTCCCTTTTGTGCAGCACTTTGCTTGCACATCTGGAGATAAAATGGACGCGCTTCTACTCTCATTCTTTATCGCCGCGGTCATCATAGGTGGTATCGTATGGCTGATGTCGTCCTTCAGCAAAAGCAAAGAAAATTACATTGATCAGCGACTTCAAGGCATAGAGAATTTTTCCGCTGACCTAATTTTCAAGTCCGGCATTTGTGACAACGCAATTGCACTTGACCGTAACCGTAAGAAAATTGCGGTCGTGTTGAACGCGATCAAAACTATGTCCATGTCCCTCGAGCCTATTGTTTATAGCTTTAATGAACTAATTGCGGTTGAAGTCATCAAAGATGATATGAGCGTAACTAAAACCAATCGAGGTAGCCAAATAGCAGGTGCTGCCGTGGGCGGTATTTTATTAGGTTCAGCAGGAGTATTGCTTGGTGGATTATCCGGCTCTAAACGTCATGAAAGCAAAATCTCAAAACTCTCATTGAAGCTATACACCAGTAATTTAGCATTTCCTGTTCTGGAAATATATTTCTGGGACAGTGGAAGCAACGGTGTCGATCCAAGTTCTCTGCAACCAGTAATCGCAGAAATGGATCAATGGTATGGGCGGCTTCGTGTTATTGTAGAGACACCTAAAAGTGACGTTTCATAATATACAGCGTTAGAGACGACCATTATTTTGTGTTATTATGGCTGCTAGCTAAACTCGAAAATTCAATCATCTTGCACGTATCAAAACCAGTGATTCGCATTTCATGAAGGTGACTGTCAAATTTCAGCAGCAAATTAATGGCCTTTAACCCATTGTTTTTGTTTAGCTATTAAAAAACCGCGAAAAACCATGCGAAATCCCTGTTTTTCTGTGACAGATGAATAGTCCTAATCTTTAATGAAAGGACATATACATGCTCACTACCAGCCACAGCAAAAAACAAAATGATTTCGTAATTGATGGCTCCTATAGCGATGAGGAGCTTGATGCGGCTCTTACAGCACTGGATACCGAGAGCTCGGAGACAGCCCTCGTTCCAGTATCTGCATCTATTTTCAACTATGCAACCATCTCAGAAGCTACAGTGCGGAAACATGCACAAGATGCTGCGACGCGCATTCGCTCAAAGCTGGACAAAGCAAAAGCCACTTTTCTTGAAATCGGTCGTGATCTTCTCAGCATCAAAGCAAAGCTTGCGCATGGCGAATTCAGTAAATGGATCGAAGCTGAATTTGATATGACTATCAGAACGGCTCAGAATATGATGAATGCCGCAGAACTGGCAGACAAGCACGAAACTCTTTCAGTTTTGTCCCCCACCATTATTTACAAACTGGCAGCTAAAAACACGCCCGATGAAGTTCACACGGAAATTGTAACGCAAATTAAGAATGGCACCATTCCTAACGCAAGGGAAGTCGAAGCTCGAATTGTGCAATCGAAAACAAAAGCTCACCATCAGAAAGAACTTCAACTCCAACGAAAAGCTGCGGAACATACAGCGCATCTGGATGAACTAAACTGGCAAAAGCATGAAAAAACGTTGAAGGCTAACAACGCTCCGGCTGCTGAAATCGATAAAGAGCGTAAGAAGTGGATTACTGCCAATGCTAAAAAAGAGCGAAACAAACAAGCCCTTCTAGAAAGGGAACAAAAACGGTTGGAACAAGCTAGAATGAAGCACGCAAAATGCGAAGAAGATGCGGTGCTTGCAGTAAAATTTCTGCACAATAAACTTGGCGCTAATTTTGATCAATTCAGAAATATGTTTATTGAATTGGCAAATACAACGCTTTTCGAAAAGGCGCTTAAAAGCCTTTGACGCATGAATAAGACTTATAACAAAGCCCGTGCGTCTGTCCCGGGCTTCATTATTTTTAACATTGGCTACTGAAAAACGAAACAATTTCGCATTTGATAATCACGTAACCTGTTCGCCATCTATAAATATGTTCCGACTAACTAGAGATGGGGCAGCATCAGTTCCAACGCGCACTAGGTAACCAAGCCTAATCAGGTCAATCATTTCTTGTTCAGTGCGAACCAAAACCTTATTCTTTGCGTGGTGTTTTTCGCCACCATGCTCAGGGTTGGCGAGAACAAAACAACCATCTTGAATTATTGGGTATTGTTTTCTTCCAGTCTTGGGATCGAGACGATAAACGCGCATGTCTACTCTCTTTTAATATATGTAAGTTGTCTTTTTATTGATGCTTGCACCTTGTTGAGTGATCAACCAGATCATTATTTCCCTAAGAGCTATCTCCTAGTAAGGCAACCACCAGAACTTAATCCCACATAATGCCAGTGGATAATAAACATTTAACAATGCTGCCAAGGCAGATTACAGGTCAATCGTGAGATATGACGTTGATTTCAATCATGCTTGCTTTTCGGTTGACCTTTAGGCGATGGTCGAGTTGACCAAAGGATTCGTAAAACGCTACCTTTGAATCCAAATTCACTTTACTGAATACTAACAATATAGAGACCTCGGAGCGGACAATCACATGCAGCTTCAAGAAATACTCAATTCTTTTCGTGAAAGTTCCCGTTCAGAACGCGAAAAAGGTGATTATTTCGAACGCCTCATCAAAATCTTCTTAGAAAATGATGACATTCAGAAGCAGTTCTATAGCAAGGTTGTGCCATTTGCCGAATGGGCAAAAAATCAAGGATGGAACAAAATCGACACTGGCATTGATTTGGTAGCAACCTTGTCTGATGGTTCCGGATATTCAAACCAGACGGTTTCATCAAAACATCAAGCCACCATTAGCTTGGAGAAATATGGGTTATTTACAAGCGCGAGACAGCCTGATCACCATCAGTCAATTTAATAGTGTAAATTACGATTTTCATACTTTGCTTTGAGATAATGAATTGATAGCATTTCTATGAGTGAGAGTGAAATCGAACTGGAAGTTATAAATTGCCAAAATTAATACCCAACATCGTGAACAGGGTCAGAAAACTTCCGAAACCCTCAACATATTCTCAGGCGCTTCAACCATTGTTTGAAGCGGTTAGCAACTCACTTAACGCGATTGAGGATTACATATCTGAAGGAACAATTCGGAGTGGTAAGGTGGAAGTGGAGATCACAAACCTTGCCGATCCTACAATGTTTCGAGTGGAAATTTCTGACAACGGTATTGGTCTAGACCAGGATCGCTATGAGGCTTTCCAAACGATAGATACTGACTTTAAACGAACGCGTGGTGGCAAAGGGGTAGGCCGATTATTTTGGCTTGACGCCTTCGAGAGTATTTGTGTCGAAAGTATTTTCTCTGAAAATGGTGTTTTACAAAGGCGTTGTTTTAGGTTTTCATTAAGTAATGAAGAGCAAATCATTGTGGAAAACCTTCCCAATGGATACGTAAATCGACAAGTAGTAGGAACTACCGTCATCTGCGAAGGGCTGCGAGGTTCAGACTATCAGAAGGCCTTCCCAAGACAAAAGCCAACATTCTTGCGCTATTTTAGTGCTCACTTTATCGCTGACTTTCTTGTTGGAGGTGGATCGAACGTTCATGTGATATTGGATGGAGAAACCACCAAGTATCCTGAAGCCGTGGCGAATTTAGTCTTTTCCGACGAACTCGACACTGGGGAGTTTGAAATTGGTGACTATGGAACCTTTTCAGTGCGCGGTTTTGCGTGCGATAAAGAAGCAAGCACAGGTCTAGATGGAAACCACCAGCTGCACTTACTGGCAAATGGAAGAACCGTCGAATCGCGAAAGGTTGATGGTCTTCTTGGTCTGTCAACAATAGCATTTGGCGATCGTGATGACTTATACTTTCATGGTTGTGTTTCTAGTGAGTATCTCGACGAGCGTGTCAATGAAGGACGAACAGCCTTTAATCTTCCTGAGCACATTCTTAAAGAAATAACACGAGCCTGTATCGAAAGAGTTCGTGAAACAGCTCTCGCTGAGCAGATGTCAGGCTACAATGCACATCGACGAATTCAATATGATGAGTTCGTAACAAGACACCCCATCTATGGTTTTGATGATCCGGCTATACAATTAGCTAGGGTGCCTTTTAACGCTCAAACTCCAGAGGAGTTCGCGACTGGGCTCGTCAAATATCAAATTAGACGTGATGAAGAACGTCAAACGGCAATGGAGAATGTAATTGAACTCTTAGCTAAAGGGGAAGATGTTCCAGAAAGTTTTGCCCAACGTTTGCAGGGCGCAGTGCGTGAAGTTCAAGCCTCCGAACAGCTTGCACTCGCTCAGCATGTAGTTCGCAGAAAACTCGTTCTGGACCTGATGGGAAAGCTTCTGACTCGTGTCCGCGACCGAACCGGTAGGCAAGACGATTTTCATCTAGAACAAACCCTCCATTCTTTTATTGTGCCAATGCATGTGATGGGGCATGACGCCTCGGAAAAGCGTTCGAGGGCGCATGATCTTTGGATTTTAGATGAACGACTAGCTTTTACTAGGGCGTTCTCTTCAGATAAGCGTTTCGACAAACTTGTAAAAGATTCAGAAAATGCTGAGCGTTCAGATTTAATAGTCTGGGATTTCGCAAGCGGTTTAGGCGTGACGGATCCGCTACGAGACATTGAGTCTGTCGATACGAGTCGTCCACTGGACAAGGTTATGATAGTTGAGTTTAAAAAACCTGGGAGAACTCAATATGGTCCCGAGGACCAAATCCACTTCCAGATTACCAAATATATAGATGAACTCAGAGAAGGAGAAATTGAGGGGTTCGAACGACAAAGGATTCGAATTGCTAAAGATTGCGTTTTCTATTGCTATGTAGTTGCAGACATTGAGGGTGATTTGAAAAGGCAGCTTTCAACGTGGGCAAAATCAGCAAATGGCCAAGGGCGTTTTATGCCTCTGCAAGGTGACGTGAACGGATCAATTGAGGTCATACAATGGCAAGACCTTGTAAATGATGCATGGGCAAGAAACGAGGCTACGTTGTATGCCGCGAAACTACAAAAGGGTTGAGCGAGTTATTAGAGAAGCCTGTTCTGGCTGGCACGACGTAGGAGCAGATTTTCAATTCTTTATTTGTCAGGCTGACCTGTCAGACGTCAGCTTATGCAATAGCTCTGTTTAAAGAGATTAAAAATTGAAAGATGCGTGGCGAAACTCGCCAGTCGTTTAATAAGCAGACCGAATTCGAACCAGAAATCTCTGCCAGCGCAGATTTCGCACATAATTATAATATTTTAGCCCTTGCCCCATTGATGCGGGGCAAGGCATCGGTTAGAAGCTTTTACATCCTAGGGACAATGGTCCTGATGCGCACCCGTAGCTCAGCTGGATAGAGTGCTGCCCTCCGAAGGCAGAGGTCACAGGTTCGAATCCTGTCGGGTGCGCCAAAAGTCTCAATAAAATCAACGACTTATAAAACATCTCAAAGCATCGCTTGAATTAATCCTATTTGTTGGCACAATTTTGGCACAGTGCGGCACACCGTCCTATCAAGTGGGGTAAACAAATTTGGCAACGATCAGGCAAAAAGGCGTTGGGCAGTGGCATGTCCAGATTCGGCGCAAAGGCTGGCCGAACCAAACCAATACCTTCCGTACGAAGGTCCAAGCGGAAACTTGGGCGCGTGATGTCGAGTCCAGCACGGACAAAGGTGTCTTTGTTGATCGCTCCCGCGGACACGAAGAAACACTTGCTGATCTAATCGACATCTACCGCAGAGAAGTGACAGATAAACGTCCAGGTAAAGATTCCCGAATTGCCGAGAATGCACGCCTTGATCGATTTTTAAGAGACGAGTCCGTGCTTTGCTCATATGCCGTCGCAAACCTCCGTCCGGAACATTTTATCGCATATCGCGACCGTCGCCTGACCGAAACCACCAGTCGTGGAAAGGCTGGTGGACGAGGACAATACAAAGCCGTTGAACACGAAATTAAATTGAGAAAAGACGGCACTCCGAGAGCCAACGCAGCGCAAGCAAAAGCGTCACCAGTCGCGCCAAAATTAATTTCACCAGGCACAGTAAAAAGAGAACTCACACTTTGGAAAAATATTATCGCTCACAGTAAGCTACGGCTTAACCTTCCATCCAATCCAGTAAATTCGGAGGATGTAAAGCGCCCCACAGCGATGGATGATCGTGATATCAGACTTTCACATGAAGAAATTGTAAAACTACTAGATGAGTGCAGAAGCGCGCGAAATCCATGGCTTTTTCCAGTTGTCGAATTCGCGTTTGAATCGGGTGCGCGCCGTGGTTCTATTTTACGACTGGAGTGGAAAGATGTCGATCTAGAGCGCCGGACAGCACTGCTACGTCGTGTAAAAAACAGCCGAAATCCGCATGAGGCGCGCGACATTAAAATTGGTCTGTCACCGCGCGCTATCGAAGTTTTACAAGCTTTACCTGATGAGCCAGCTCGTAGCGGACAAGTTTTCAAAATGACAAAAGATGCACTGAAAACGGCATACGAGAGAGCACGCAAGCGAGCAGGACTTGGTCATTTCCGATTGCATGATGCGCGACATGAGCGGACATCAAATTTGGTGGAGGCAGGTTGGTCAGACACTGAAGTCATGGCACAGACTGGGCACCTTGATCCTAAATCTCTTAAGCGATACGCAAACTTACGCGAGACTTTCCTAGCTGATAAGCTTGCTGAACTTTCGATGCGAAAAAATAAAAATGGGAACGGAAATGAATAAAATAAAAGATAAAAAATATAAACCTTACGACTCCGCAAAAGACCACAAAGATAAAGGCGATTATTTTATAAGCGTGACAGAAACTTTTACTTTTGACGCGTTGGTCGACGGTAAAAATGATGCAAGCTGGTGGTCTGCTGATATCCTTTACAAAACGAAAACGCATAAAATTGTCATGACGGGAATAAGAGATTCAGCGATAAATCACAAAAGACTAAAGCGATACCCTGACGACCTAATAAAAGATGAGGCTCAAAAACAAAAAGCCCATGACCGTATTCTTCCGTATCTTTTAAAACTTCGTGAGTACCGTGCTGCTACTAAAAAACGCTATGAAGTCGAAAGAGAAGAGCGTTATCGTGAAAATCTACCGTTAGTGCCAGAAATTTAATAAACCACTTGCAACTTACGACGCCGGTGACAATTATTAAATCAGGCGTTTGATTTCCAGTCGCAGAACAGATCAAACCAAGTTGCCTGCTGGTTTCCCGATTTCGCAGCTTAGCGGCCGCGAGGTCTTCGTGTGTGAGGCCGAACTCAGCTTACGACGCGACTGCAAGCTGAGATATATGTAAACCAGAATCTGGAAAATCCGGATCTGGCCTTATCATTCTTTGATCAACTTTTTGGAGCTGCTGTTTTAGCTACTGAACCTTCGCCATTTCTACAGCTTTAAATATAGTAACTCCAAGCTTCTCATCCCACGAATAGAAAGTTTTATATGCAACTTTCCGCCAGGAAAATAAAGAAACATATTAATAATTTAAATGCATTTTTTTTATTAGTGAATTCAATAAATAATGTTGACCTTCTTTAAAAATCATATGATAACCTATTTAATATTATTTATAAAATATATAACAAATACAGAGGGTTAAAAATGTTGAAATCTATAACTACAATATTATCAATGCTTTTTCTGATAAATTCAGCTGCAGCTGCAGGATGGGAAGAGAGTAATGATAATGGATTATACATTTATACTGCTGTCTCATCAAACGGGAAAACGAAACTGACTATAGTTTGTGATCCAGAAAAATTAAGACCTACAAGCGAAGATGGTCGGGAAATAGCACAGAATTATGTTAACTTGGAGATTAATGGCACTACTATAAGCGGAAGACAAATAAGACTCTCCAAGGGCAATATATCTCGAACATTTTTGGTTTCAGAAGGTTCAATGCAACCGGTAAAAGCCGACGCATGGAATTCATTAATAAGCGAATTACAAACAAGTGGTGATATAAAAATAATTACTCAAGTTTATTCATTATCCGTGTCAATAGATAAGCCAACTTCAATGAAATGTAACATTAGTGAATAAATTTAAAGTACAGTTTTAAATAGGGCATTTCAATAGAAATTCATCGCTTTGAATTGCCCTGTTTGCACATCGTTATGTCTCTTTGGTAGCTTCTTATTCGACATATCTCAGTTATAGACAACAAAAAAGGCCGCCGAAGCAGCCTATTATATCGACTTCCAATTTTGTTTACTCAGTCACCAAAACCAAGCCTTTTTGATACTTCTGAGCTAACTGTAAGAGATCCGCACTTGTTGCACTTTTGCCGTCGAGCATGAAAAGCCGCTCGTTTACACGGCTCAGCCGATGCCCCTCTTCTCTGAGCAGGTCTTCAAGCTGCGACATATAAACGGGCGTCTCTTTTGTCGCGTACCGATAGCTATCCAGCGTTACCGCAGCCGCTGCGCCAGTCTTGCCAGCGATGACTTGCTTCCAGCCGATGTCTGCTTTTTCTTCTTTGCGCCGCTCGCGTTCTTCATATCGCGCGATCTGCGTGGCTTGGGTCGACGTTATTTTTACAGCGTCTGGAAGCTCGAAAACGAGAGCGTTGTCTTCATGACGGAAGTCGATATCTGTGAGCGACATGTCTTGTGCTGCGATAGCGCATAAGTTACCCGCAAATTCGAGTTTGTGCGTCGGTGTAAACTTTATCGCGACTGCTTCGGAAAGCACTCGACAGCTTACATTTTTTGACTTTTTTATCGTAAACAGTCGGTCGCCTAAGCGTTTGACAACATATTTGTCGCCAACTTTTATACCGACAGCTTCCAGAGTCGCTGGCGACACATGAACAGTCGCATGTGCATAAGATAGCATCTTACCGCATTTCAGCTTCTGTTTTGTTTTTAGTAGTCCTAGCTTTCCTTTAAACATTTTACTTTTTCCGGCTCGGATATTGAGCCTCTAAAGTATCAGCCAGAAAAATCGTCGGCGCAAATATACAAACAATTACAATATGTTGACGAAATCTATGTAATATCTAGCTTTGTAAACATAATGGTCTAAAAATTATTTTCATTTCCTATCCGGACAGCTCAAAAAGATCTTGGTATAAGGCCTCAACCAAGGAGATCGATCATGTCACATGAGGGGAACAATATTGTTTACGGAATGTCGGCAACGCTAGCCTTTTTGACGGCTGGCGCGATGGATGCGCACGAGCGCGGGATGGCTGCAGTGCGAGAAGCTCGGCAAGCTGAAGCCGACAACGCCTATTACGCTGCTGTCGAAAAACTTGAGCTGGACTACAAGTTGATGACTACTTTAGCACGCAAGCTTTCAAAAGAACTTGCAGAAGAAAAAGCTAAAAACAAAAGCTTGACGTCAGCTCTCGCACAGCGCCAAGCTCTCATTGACAGCATGCGCAACCGCGCTTAGGCAGCGTAGTCGACACTCTTATATAGCCGGATTCTTTTTTCCAGTTTTGACATCTTTTCTATCTCACTCGGCGGCTCTGGTATAGCTGGCAGTCCGTACACTCCGCAGCGCTTTCCAGCTACCGCTTTAGTACAGCCGTCGACGCCGACTTTTGCGAGCTGATCGAGGTCGGCGTCGGACAGCATGAGCAGCCAGCTCTGCTGTTCCGTTGACAACGCTTGTAAATCCACAGTCGATCTCTCTTCGCTCGTGCGTGCGCTCGCGTATCTATAAAGCGTGTGTCCGGCTTCTGACGTCGGTTTTAGCAGCTTATCGGAAGTTGGAAACTGTGTGTTTAGATACGGCTTACCAGCTTCCGATAAGATCTTTTCAGGCGCTTCATACGCCGCTGGCAGTCTACGCTGCGGCGTCGACATCGGCTTAGCTCCGAAGAGCCGCAAAACCAGATTTAGCATGCTGACAATCATTTTTTCGATAGCGATAAGCGCCGACAGAGCCAATTTAAGCGATAGTGTAAAAACATTTTTCATGCCTGTTTTCCCATTTTTAAAAGTATAAAAAAAAGTAAAACATGGCGTTTTGTAAGCAACAAATCATCGTTTATTTTTATACCACAAATAATGTTTTTTGTCTCCGTTGTATTAATCGCAAATACATAAGAGAATATTTATGTAGCGCAAATTTACTACATCAACCCGGCTACATAGAGGAATATAAGATGTCAAAAACAGTATGGATTAAAATTTATGATGCAATCGCGGACGAGCGCGGTGATATTTTTCGCGGCGTCGTGTCTGAGGATTTCGCTGCAGAACTGACGTACGACGGCGAGTGCATATACGATAAAGATGAAGCGCTGCTCGATGATGCCGGACTCGGAGCATATGTCGAACCTCGGTCAAATGTGGATTGGGGTATACCGTATGACAACACGATCCGCTTCGACGGCAAGCTCGCAGCTTTCCTCTTGAAATATGAAGACGTCAACAAAGTCAAAAACTGGCGTCAAAATTTACCTGAAAACTTTGCCGTCTGACGATGGACGCCTGGCAGCGTCCGAAACCCCAGCCAATGCCGGGGTCACGGTAGCCAAACGAAACACAAAAAGGAGCTTTGGAGCCGAGAAGCGATACAAAACAAGGAGTACACACATGAGAAAGGTCTCAAAAAACTTTATAAACCCGCATCCAACTCATGACACGCACGACACGCCGGAGACGATCCGCGATGCCTTTTTGCACGTAAAATGGCATCTGGAAAAGAGCGGCTGGACGACTGAAAATTTCACCGATTTGCTCGGCTGCGCAAGGCAAACCTGGTATCAGTATGGGCATAAGCTTGAAAGCAAAGGCTACAGACAGATATCCGCCGACGCGCTGGACACGCTGCGAAAAGAAGTTGTTTTAAATATCACTTCGCAACTCGACAGATACGAAGACCCTTTCCGCCGGTGGCGAGACATGTGGACTGTCGGTGAAGTGACAACATACTCGAAAACTCATGCTTTATCTAGAGCAGCTTTCTATAGCGAAAAAGTCGTCGCCGATCAGAAAAATACGGCACCGGACATCTTGTCTGAAGATGAAAAATTGTTGACTGAATGGCTGATGGCCGCACGTTTTGCAACACGTGAACAGCTCATGTCAGCAACCGGACTCGGAGTGTATGACATCGGTCGTGTCGGTCTGCATGCTGCGCGCTGGGGGATCGAGCCGAGATATGACTGGCTGGCAGCTCTTGGAAAAATGAACGTCGAACTGGCGGCTTAAGGAGATCAAAAATAATGACAAGACATCCATATATCAACGGTATCGACAACGTTTCGCAGCCCAATATGGTCTGCGTGAACACATCAAAACTCGGATACGACGCGCTCAACGCTATAGTGTACGTCATCTCGAAAAACTCAGATGGCAGCGGCGCTGTGAGCTGGCGCGACGTCGACTTCGGACAGCAGAGCGTGTCAGTTGAAAATATCGACAAACTACTAGAAGAGCCAGATTTAGCCATTTTATACATTGAAAACAACAATAAGTAAAATACTGTCGGCGAAATATTGACCATATTAATAGACTGCAAGTAAAAATTTGCAGTCTTTTTTTTATTTTGAAAATTATTTTTGATTAAAAATCATAGATATAAGTTTATCTTGTAAACATTATATGAGTTATACATCAAAAAATGTGTTTTGTCTCCGTTGTATTAATTTTCAATACAGATAATCATTTAAATGTAGCCGCAACAAACTATCAACCCGAGCTACACGGAGAATAAAAATGCATAGATTTATCGAAAGTATCGACCGTTTTGAACTCGCAACTGGCACTTCTCTCGTCATCTGGCTCACGCCTGAAGGCCGTGAAGAGCTTTCGGTTGAGAACGCTTACGAAATCTCAAGTGAATGTGGCTGCGCAAACATCAGCTGGGAATCAAGTAAAGTCGGCGGTGAGCAGCACATCCAAATCGCACCTGGCGGCTCAGAAGATCAGAGAATTCTGGAGTATTATCTCGAAAATCCAGAAAGCGCTATCGATGACATCATTTCAAAAAATGAGATGCTTGAAGAAGAAGAAGAAGCCGAACGCGCAGCATAAAAAAACCGCCTCCCAAGCGTAGCAAAGCCCCGAAGTCGGGGCTTTATCTTTTTGATTTATATACCAGTTTCATTCGACATCTCATCACCTCCCATGAGGATTCTCATCCAGCAGCCGTCGAACACCGTCCAATTTCTGACGACAGTCATCGCCAGCTTCCGAAATTCTGACGAGATAAAGCGCGACGTCCTTTTGACTTTTCCATACTTCCCTTGCTTCCGGCTCCGGCATGCAAGTTAGCAAAGCTGCTGGCACTTCAAGCTGCCGAGTTTCCACATGTCTCACGATCTTCGGTTCCGCTTTATGAGCGCATGCAGAAAGCAAAACTGTTGCCGCTGCGGCCATCAAAATTTTTATCATCTGACACCTCCGGCGAACTTTCGTTTCCGAAGATTTTCCAGAACTGGCGCGACGTCGCCGTCGAGATCGGCTGCCGTTGAAGCAATTTCGCGTTCCAGTTCACGGTTCAAAAGAGCGGTTTCTGAGAGCGACGTCTGCACCTGGTTCAACAACGACAGCGTGCGTTTATGCTCGGCATCGGCTTTTTGGACGGCTTCCGCGTTCGCGTTGGCTGTGTCGACGGCAGACTGAAGAGCAGCGGCAGCGGCGGCAAACTCGATGTCCTTTCTTTCAAGCTGACTTTTCAGCACGCCGATATATAGCCAGCCGCCAGTCAGTGCCGCAGCGGCTGAAATGGCGAGGATGAGGCGGATATTGGAGAGAATTTGCATCATTTCTCTCCTTCAGATTCCGGTTTTTTGCGTGTGAAAGCGAGTGTCAGAACGTCGGTGAAAAATCCTGGAAGGCCTTTCGCAGTGCGAAAATCGAGATGACCGATGCCCATATAAATTATCAACATCGCGACGACCCATGGTCCCAGCGCATCTACTATAGCTGCCGTGTGCTGGTTGCCGATGAGCAAGCCAACGCCAGCGATGCCGAAGAACGCCGCGAGGCTGGCAACAGTGATCTGTTTGGAAAATTTGCGTGTGATTTCTTTCTCTTTGCTCATGCTGAGAACTCCAGCCTGGCGTTGAGACCGATGGCCTCGGCGATGCCGAAAAGCATGCGAATTCCAAGCTCATCGCCGCTGCCGTGGAGTATTTTTTTGATATGGGCGTCTCGAATTGACGGGTATTTTGTTGCTATTTTTGAAGCCGTCAGCTTGTTTCTTCTGATCGTGTTTTCGATCTCGTATGCGAGCAGTTCACGCATGTTTTGATAAGATTTCGGCTTGTAGGGGAAAGGGGAAATCGGGCGAGCCATGTTATTTGCCCCCCTTTAGTAGGTCCGCATACTCACGCTTGGCATCAAACGACGGACATGCTTTTTTTTGATCGAAGTCGCGATGCCCGACCAAAGTTTTGATCTCATATTTGTTTACAAGATCGCTTAAAAGCTGACGCAAAGCCGTCTTCTGGGCTGGTGTACGGGTGTCTTTAGGTTTCATGCTGACGTCGCAGCCGCCGATGTACGTGACACCTATGCTGCCAGTGTTTTTGCCCGCCACATGAGCGCCAACTTGGTTGACAGGACGGCCTGCATGAACAGTTCCGTCGAGGTAAATGACGTAGTGATAGCCGATATCAGACCATCCCTGTTGTTTGTGCCACCGGCGGATATCTTCAACGGTATGAGGTCGATTTTCGGGTGTCGCTGTGCAGTGAACGACTAAAGTGTGTATTGGGCGCAAAATAGGAACTCTAAGTTTATGCTCCTATTTTGTTCTTTTGACATGTAAGTTGCAAGCCGTTGATATACCTGCGTTAGTCACTTAAAAGAATGCTATGTGGGGGGAATGACATGCTAAAACGTTTTCTAACGACCGTATTCTTTACAGTTGCGCTATCAGCGTCAGCATTCGCTGCAGAAATCAATGTTATCGAATGTGTTGATGATTGCTTAGCGTATGATGGATTTATTTTTATTTCTGGAGAGATAGAAGAAGGCGATTTAGCAGTCATTAAAGCGAAATTTGCAGGAACAAAGCCTACTCTTCCCGGACGATATTCTGTAATTATCGACTCCACCGGCGGCAACTTATATGAAGCATTCGCAATGGGAAAATGGTTTCGCGAGCATGCTCCGAGTATCGCAGTTGCAAAAGATGGACGGTGTTTAAGCTCTTGCGTATTTATCCTAGCGGCGGGTAAAAGAAAGTTTCCTGAGGGAAAAATAGGTATACATCGGCCTTATTTCACTCAAAATCCCCACATGTCGTTGCAATTAGCGATAGATAAAATGCTAACGGACTCAACTGATTATCTTAAGTCCATGAACATTCCTGCATCGCTCTCAGAAGACATGTTTTCCATTCTTCCGGAAGAAATGAAGATTCTTACAAAGACAGATCTCAAAAAATATCGCTTAGATCAGAATGATATTGTCTTTCATGAGGAAGACGCGCTGCATCAGTCGAAAAGACTCGGGATCACTCGATTTGAATACGCAGAGCGTATGGATAATCTTAAAAAATCAGGCGATATGGAACGGTGCCAGCTAATTAAATCCACCGAGAAAAAACAGCTCTGTACTTTTCAAGCTCTACTGAATTTCGGATTGTTAATACGTGATAATTCGCTTGGCTCAAACACTTCTGAAGATGAAGCAATATCATCAACTGAAAGTGAGTACATAAGCCATTGCACTGAAAAACCTATTCAAAACAATGATCACGACACATGCACCGATGAATGGATTTGGGTAAACGTGAGCGTACGTGATTTTATGGAAAAGTATCCCTCGTTCCAAAAAGACACGCCAAATTTTGACACTTTGAATGACGAAGTAAAGCGCTTGCAAATCATGTCGGACGACCAATTTGATCCTAGAATTCTGTATACAGCACGGAAAAATATCATCAGTAAGTCGAATGAATAGAAGATAAATCACTCCTATTCATTTGGAAATGTATCATCAAGCAACCATCCCATACTCAACTCGATCACCCATCGCTTGACACCTACCGTCTGCAGACATCAACAAAATGGTGCGTTTTTGGTTGTGATACTGGATTATGTGAGCATGCGCCCATGTTGTCGGGCCCTTGTTATATCCCTGCTCCAACTTCGCTGAAACGCCAGCGACATAAGCACCCTCTGATATCGAAGGCGTATGCGTGTGTCCGGTTGATGTGCGGACACCGAAGCGTTTAAATTGGGTCGGACTTCCTCTGCTGCCGGATATCCCGAGATCCCCGTGTAGTCCACATTCTATTCCATCGACTTGATATCCCTGCCCAGCGCCAACAAATTCGACGTTGTCCGGTAAATCTGCGCGTCTCATCGCGTATTCAACAATGTTAAAACTGGCATTTCCTGCGCGGATAGCTTTGTGCCAAGCCGCGTTGAGTTCATGCCAGAAATAAGCATTTTCGACATCCGCAGCGCCATCCGAATTCTTCAGCCAGCGAGCCAAGGCGTTGTCGTGATTGCTCTCAACCATCACCGTTTTGCACCAGTCGCGAGCGCAAGCTGAGATGAAATCACTGGCTTCCTGCACTTCGGATTCTACATTTTCAGAACCGCTGGCGAGAACGAGAGCCATCACATGAGGATCTTGTAAGTTGTGGTGATTACGACGTCGAAAATCTAAAGTGTCGTGAAAAAATTGATATTCCGGTTGTAAGCCATCCAATATGTTGACGTTGTTAAGCGTGGCCTTCGTTTTTGTGTCATATCCGAAGCTGGCAGCGGCAATAACAGGATCGAGTTGCTCGTGGTGTATGTCTCCCCATGTGATCGCGCGGACGCGCTGATCGGCATGGCAGACACCCCCTTCGACGTATGTGTTCAAGTCCTGAAATGAGCCGTCGTCAGATGCCGAGACTGGGCGTAGGAAGACCTCGCCGTCGACATCGATCTCGACAACCAAGAATCCGAAAGTGTGATGGAAAATGCTCTTCTGCCCCGCCGCGCGTGCGGTATAGTTCGGCAGCGTGCAGGTGCCAGTGCTGACCGCATATCTCGGAGCCTGTCCCTGCAAGCGCGGGATACTTTGCAGCGCTATGCGGGAGTGCGGTAAAATGACGTGACCGCCGCCGTTCTGTGTCATCCAGCCAGCTAGCGGATTTGCCGTCGTCGGGAGTATGTTAGCACTGCCGACATATAAAAGATCCGGCGTCAGCTGAACGCGGTCGTGACAAAGATACTGTGTCAGTCGTTCATCGTAAACATTTGTTGCGGCAGAATTATCTTCAAAGAGCCCGAGCTGATATGTATGTCCACCGATGAATATGTGCGCCCCTATGTGAGCGGCGTAAGCCTCCATATTTTGAAGGAAAGACTCATGTACTTCGGTGTCATCTTGCGCGCTCGATACGAGAAAACGGTGAACAACGCCAGTCTCCAGAGCTGCATCGACCGTTGGGATTTCACTTATGCGGGGAGCCTTCTTTTTAACTGGCTTTTCGTCGTTTTCGTTAGCTGCGGGCTCGTCAGACGGCCAAAGTTTTTTCTTGGCTTCAGCGGCTGTTTTTGTTGATTTCACGCGCGGCTCGTTGACCGTCAACCAGATTTTGCGGGCTGCGTAGTAAGAGAGTCCGAGTTTTTCGGCAACAGTGAGAATTGGAGTGCCGAGCTGAAAAAGTGCGACCGCTTTTTCTTCAACCGCCGGAAGATTTTCGATGAACTCTTCGATGTCGATCTGAGTTTCTTCATCATTGGAAATTTCTTCCGAAGCTGCAGGCGTTGGCTCCTCATCTGAGGAGCCATCCTGCGCGTCTTCTTTCGCTTCCGAGAAAATTGATTTTACGATGTGAAGCGGAATGTCTTTTGCGGCTGCTAGATCTTTCGCTTTCGCTTTCGGATTGTAAGCCGATTTCACATCTTGAACAATTTCATTCATCTTACGAGTGATCTTATTCAAGATGTAGTCTTTATGCTCTTCAGAAATTGCATTTTCGTGAAATTGATCAAGTATTGATCGGTAGTTCACTTCTAAATGTCTTGCAGATACATCAAATAAGTCTTCACGTTTCTTTGTCATTGAGATTTCCTTTCTTCTAGATGACAAGATCATTACCGCGTGAATTGACGATCAATACAAGAAGAAAAATTAATGAAATCAGTAGTTTAATTGAAATTTTGTTTACAAATCTACACAGGCCAAAAGAAAACAAGATGATTTAAATACCGAAAAATTTCTTGAGAGCAGGCAAAATGAATGCAAAAGCAACTGAGAAAACCGCCGACAGAGCTGCTATATAAGCACGATCCTCGCGGCGTTTGACTTTAAGCTCGGAAACATCCGTCTCAATAGCTGTCAACTTTATTTGCATGGAGTTCGAATTCTTCAAAAAAGCATCTAGCTTTTCTTCCATGCGCGCTTGACCGCGAATGACATCGAGGAGTTCTTTTGTCGGAAAATCTGTTGACATAAAAGTGATCTCGTAAACTTCTTTGTTAGCTTACGAAACCACGCATAAATGCAAGATTCTATTCCGAAAATCACGACTTCGGAATTCTCACGACGACGGTATCAATGATCGCTGGCGACAGATCAAACTCGCTCACAGAGCCGAACGATAGCATCGTTGAAGCAGAATCTCGTCGGCGCGCTACTGTGTCTCTCGCACTTGACCGAGACGGCTGCGAGATGCGCTCACGACGCGCTTGATCCTGAGCCTGTGTTTTGATCGCGGTCATCGCCGCTGCAATTTCTGATGAATTTTGAACCGTCAAATCCACCATTTTATCCCCCTATCTTTGCATTCTGAGGCAGCCAGATCGGTTTACAAACGACCGATAGTTGTCGTGTTATGAGGTCTTCCTCACGGATCGGATCGACCGAAATTTCAACGCGCGTCGGCATCTTTTCAATGACAGACACGGGGTCTGGCTGATACATGGCCGCCATTTTTTGCTGCGAGTAGTCGTTATAAATCTCAACGCGATGCCGTTTCCCCGGCAGCGAAGGCGCTAAAGTTGGATTTCGAGTGTTCGGATATGTCATGTTGTAAACAATATTTGCGGTCTCCTCGTCCGGCCATGGACCGGCAACTGGCGGCGGTGTACCGTCTCCGAGACACGCCAAAATTGTTACCTCGGCATATCTTTTTGATCCGTCAGCAACCAATTTTATTGACGCAATTTTTCCAGAAACCTCGCCGATTTTCCGGTTCTCAACTGTGCATGCGTCGCGGCAGCTCATCGAGCGTGCCAGATGCCATTCACATCTGAACGATACTTCCAAGCAGCGAGCGCGCTGAAGAACGCGACGGTGAAGCATACGGATCGCATAACGCGCTGATCTTACGCCTCTATTTGTGCTGAAGTATCCGGCGCTGATAGGGTTTACAGCACCCTTGCGCTCGACCCACTGCCAGCGCGAAAAATCGAATTCCATTACCGCTGTGTGATCACTCAAACAGCGGTATTTTCTGCCGTTGTAGATAACCTCTTCGTCAACAAAATATTCTTTTGGCTCCAGCGTGTTTGGGTCTTCGAAAACCCAGAGCGGAGTACTTGGGTCGATATTGAGTGGCGAAAGGTGAATAATATCAACTGTTTCCGTCTTGTCATCGCCTAAAATTTCTTGCTGAGCCACCGGCATCGAAATAGTAAGGTGATCCTCACGCTGCTGCTCAAAATCGTATGCAAGCCGAATAAGCGGTGCAACGGTTGCTGGCTGCAACAGCACTTTCACAGTCGCGACATCTGGATCGTTGAGAGCAAATTTTTCTTTGCTAACGTCGAACTCATCCAACAAATTGTGCTTGCTTGAATACTGTATGTAACTTTCAGCAACCGACCAACCAGTGTTGTCGCCGACGGGAGTTCCCGCTGCGGGCATAGACTGCATGAGATCTTGCCAGCTATAAGTGTCGATGGGCTGATAGACAGCAGGCATCGTTTGAACGCCTTTTGCTACCTGAGTCCACGCTGCCACGACACGCATGCGAGTGCGTTTTTTCGGTGGATTTCTGAGCGCAACACTCAGGCTGTCTTCAAAGCCATTTTTTCCGACTGCGTGCGTTGTCACACCATCAGTCATCGAAACGCGTTCGATAGCCAGCGTTTTCCGATCCCAGCGCCACAGTTCAGGTCTGCCAGCCAGCGCAGACATGGGATCGTCGCTCGCATCACGGTTGTGAAAAAGAGCGTCATAACTTTCGGCGGCTTGTCCAGCCGGAAACCGTATTCCGGTCGCGGTCAAGTATCCCTGCCAGTTCCTTCATAGATACCAGGCGATCTTTTGAAGCCGAGCGACGTGATGATGAAATGTTACGAAAGTTCGGGTCTATGCTGACTTGTACAGAAGTTTCGTCACCGTTTTTCAGCACCTCTCCATCAGTTTTTTTTCTCGCCATTCCTGCTCCAAGAATTCAAAAAGTCCTTGGATTTATTGAGCTTCGTCGTCCTGCAAGATTCTAGTTCAGATTTCTGTGAGCTGGCGGGGTGCTGATGATGAATGCTAAAAAAAAAATTCGTAAGTAGCGACACCATGCGGTCGCGAATTACCCGCATGCAAGAAACAAGCTCTGGGGTCCCATCGCACTTTTTATAAATAAATTTAAACTGACTTGCTCTTGTTAAGCACAATTGTTATTTCAAAGTAATTCTATATATGAGAGTAATATGCTTAAATACACATTGTTTACATTTTCTGCTCTATTTTTTACATCAACAGTTGCTAATGCTGATTGGCAATATACTAAATGGGGAATGACTGTTGATGAAGTAATGAGATCATCAAAGTTACGAGCTAAAACGCCCACTAAAGTTAATATAGCTGCTAATGGCCATATTCTGCATCTATTATCGGCTCCTTACAAAGCAAATAGTTTTAAGTTTACAGCCGAGTTTTGGTTTAATAAAAATAACAAACGATTAAATATGGTGAAATTGGTGTTAATAAATCTATCACAATGTAATGAAATCACTAGTAATATGCGTGATATATACGGAATACCTTATTACCAAAACAAAACAGATTATAGCATTGTTACGAAATGGCATGATGAAATAAATAAAAACAGCATATTGATGTCTGAGTATGGTAATGCCACATGTAGCATTCAATATAGCTCAAGAAACACGCCTACAAAGAGCGGATTATAATAATGAAATATCTTTTAATGATTATCGCATCTCTAGCTTCGACATCATCCTTGAGCCAGACACCATATGGTAATTGTGATCAACCCGCCCAATATTACCAAGAACAGTATGAAGCTAATGGACAAGTGAAGGATATGGTTTGCTTGCAAAAGGCTATGGAACGCGACTTAAATGACCCAAATAGCTACTCATGTCCAGATTCAGCCCAATATTATCAATCTCAATACGAACAACATGGTCAGTCCAGCGACCTAATTTGCATGCAGAAAGCATTAGAAAAGGAGCTGCAATGATATAGAAGAAGCAATACTGCTATCTTACCTCAATCAAAAATTCTAACTGATTTGTTTTTTCGTGCGTATTCAAGCTCTTCAAGATGATACTCAAGCAACCCTAAACCGATCCATTTCATGCACGGCGTTGCCATAGAATTACCTAAAGTGCGATATCTATCTGAATCTCTTGCAGGCTTTCCATCAAAAATAATATCAGTCCATCCATCTGGAAAACCTTGTAAACGTTCACACTCTATCGGGTGAAGTCGTCTCGCTATAAGCTTTCCATTCAGCTCTTGAACTATTACAAAATCAAGCTCCGAACCGATACCAGCTGGACGCGACATGCCAGCGCCAGAGGCAAGCAGCGTCCCGATAACAGGCGGATGAAAAATGTTGTCGTT
Organism: Hyphomicrobiales bacterium; assembly: GCA_900470735.1. Classification (GTDB taxonomy): domain Bacteria; phylum Pseudomonadota; class Alphaproteobacteria; order Rhizobiales; family Rhizobiaceae; genus Pseudochrobactrum. The sequence goes on from UCCC01000003.1 coordinate 171,210, forward strand.
ATCGCTCGTTAACTCTTCAGAGCTTGCTCCAGGACTGGATGAAGCTTTTTGTTGCGGCGTTGCGCTCTTCTCAGCAAACCTATTTTCGCTTTTTCGCTCAAAAAGTATGGTTCCAGCAGCTCCGTCTCTGTCAGCAAAATCTGCGACAACGAAGATACGATCTCGGCGTTGGGGGACACCAAAAAATTGCGAGTTGAGAACTCGCCAGCTGACGCTTCTTCCGCCTTCGAGTCGACTTGAAAAACCTGAATTTCTCCATCCTGTCCTTGGTGGGACCATTCCCCTACCCGCTCCGGAAAGCGCTCCCAAGAGACTGCCGAATGCTTTGCCTTTTTCATTTGATAAAACCCCTTTCACGTTTTCCCAGACGACATAGCGTAATCCATTTATTTTGCGCATCCGCTCTGCGAGTTCACAGAAAACAAGCATGAGATTACCGCGCTCGTCGTCTAAGCCTTCTTTAAGACCTGCAACACTGAAAGCTTGGCACGGGCTGCCGCCCTCCAAAACATCAACTTGTCCAAGTTTTCTGAGATCATCGTCTGTTATCTGGCTTATGTCGCCAAAATTTGGGATGCCTTTAGTTTTCAAGCTTTTGATTTGCTTTTTCTTATGTGAAGATAGAGTTTTCGGCAGATACTTTGGTCTACCAACCCCCAGTCGAGTTTGTAAAACTTGGCATGCAAAGGGGTCGATTTCTGCATATGCTGTGAACTCAAAACCGATGCTTTCATCTTTCCAAGCGACAGATGCAGCCGAGATACCCGAAAAAGTAGAAAACACACGCAACACTGATGACACTCCAATTTTGGATTAATTATCTTTACAAAAATCACCGGCGGCAAGTGTTTATATTAAATAGTAAAATCAAGATAACCGTTTAATCGTTGCTTTTAGTAGCGTTTCTGAATGAGATGCAATTGCATCACTATAAGTTGCAGCGTATTCATTTACCTGCTGCACTTTTTTACCATCAACGACAGACAGCAATGGTATTCTGTTGTTTGAGTCTTGAAGTAAGACAAGGCAGTTTTTAGGAGATATTGGCATCCAAATTTCTGTGTTTTTATTTGATAATGCATTAGGCTCTCCGTTACCAATTATATAACAACATGAGCTAGATAATATAAAAGAATGCCTATCATCAGTCTTAACCCATCTATATGTATAATTATTCATTATACCATCAATCAACGGCATTGATCTTATCTTAGCTGCAACAATAACATCATTTCCAATACTCTTCATATAATCTAAATTTCTAAGATAACTATTTAATAACAATATATCTTTTTCAGAATGGTTTGCATTTTGATCATTGAGGGCTTGTAAAATTATTTCTTTTCCTATTTCCTCCACGGTCTGATCATATCCAAACTCTGGTGTACGCTTAAACATTTCAATCACCATGAGCCGCAGCTTCATCAATGCATCAGCGTTGATTATTGGCACTTTCTTTAGTTTTAATTGTTGATTCAAAAAAGGTAAGATTTTCCCCAAATCATCATCTAAAGGTCCGTAATATTCCCTCTCGATAATATCAGATGGCTTATCATCGACATGAATTGTATATAAATTTCTCTTTCGAAATGTTGTTTCAATATTTCGAAGCACCGGATTTTTGAAAAGACCAGTTTTTGTGTCTTTCTCTGTAAACCATATCTGACTACCAGCCTCATTAACAGTAAATGACTTTTGAAATCCTTTTGGTATAAAATGATGGTTTTTTCTGCGAGTGTTACCAGACATCTGTTTTCTCTATTAAATCAACTATTATAATATACTAACGATGCTGGTTAGTTTTCCAACAACTATTTTATACGAGAAATCAGGATAACAGATATGTTAAAAAGAAATCAAAATAACAAAGATTTACCTTGGTATCGTAAGCCCGATTATAAAGGAAATATGAAAGAGTCACATAAGCGTAAACTCGATGCTTTTCGTGAACAAGATAACCATCCATCAACTCGTTATGACGATATACCTAAAGACGTGCAAAGTTACATATGCAATCTTGAAATCCAGCTTTATGATCACAAACAGCAGAAAGCTTTCTCTGGCGCGGCAGCGGTAAGCTTCGCAGGCATTTGTATTTTAGCTCTTTTATATTTTGGGTTCGATAATTCGTCTGATATTTGGCGCTACTTTTTGGCTGCCACACTCGTATTTATCCCATGGTTTGTTTACGGCTCAAAGAGCAAGAAAATTTCTCAAGAATTTTTCTCAAGCAATGACCCATCTTTATCAAATACCGAAGAAAAGATACGCGAAGAATGGGAATTAAATCACCTGTCATCTCTTATGAAGTATGAAAAAGATAACAGTAATTAATTTACTTCCTCTTCACCATCTGTCGCTTCAACTCGCTTCCAAACGCCGCTGCCGTCGCCCTAACCCGCAGCGCCTTCGAAATCTGCACTTGATACTGATACCTCGGCTTATACCTCGCTGTCGGCGACACACTCAGCAGCGGCTTCAGCTTCTCGACTGCACGAACCGAGATAACGCCGACGGTTCTCTTCCTCGCCGCTTTCGAGCGCTTCGGTCTCTGCCAGTAGCTCTTAACACCGCTTACCTCGCCCCAAAAAATGCCAGGCCGATTTCTAGCAGCGCGGAAATACGCAAACGGAGAGGTATCTTGCCCTTGCATCCTCGCAGTTTCTCTCTGCTGCCGAAGTGCCATGCGGTTCGCCTTCTCTTCGCGGTTCTGTTTGCTAAGCTGTTTTGTGTAGCCTCTCCTGATGTTTCCGGCCGAATTTCGCTTCGCGCCGAAGACTGGAAGATCGTACGGACCGGACCCAGCATCGCCTGTTTTTCGAATGCCGCCGTCTATCTGGAAGCAAAGATACGCAGCTTGATCCGGCCGGATTTTGACTTCGGAAAACATATTTTGCATGCCGCTATTCGGCTTCGCTTTCTCAACTAAAAAACCGCGCTCTGTGAACGGTACCGAGCCGTCGAAAGCTTCCTTTACGTGAGCTTTCATGAGTTTTTGAGCTTCAAAAGCGATGCCGTTGAGAAATCCAGCAACGGCCTTTGGCAGCACTTCTTTTTGAAGCGACGTCAAGTTTTTCTTCAGCGCGCGGTCGTCAAAAGCGAAGTCCATCCTCATAAAGCCTCATCCTAAAAAACAAAAACGCACCGGAAACCTTGAAAATCCGGTGCGTTTTCTTCTCAACCCAGCAACAGCGGAAAGGAAAAAACGCTGTTGATTTATTTAAATTGAGCTCATCGTTTGTAAGTCACAACAACTATTTTTAATTTCCTTCGAGAGTTGCAACACGCGAGCGCAAGTTGCGTATAGACGCATCGATATTGTCCAGCCTGTCATTAATTGTCAACAAACTGTCGCGAACATGTTCTTGTAGCGCTACGAGAAGCTCAGCTAAAGAACTGTCTAAACTGTTCAAAATGTCGCGCGAACCGAAGCACGATTTCGCTAAGCTGCTACCAATTTGCGCAAAATCTTTGACAAAATCGGTTGACGAACTTCGGTTACCAAAAACAGCTGATGCGAAAGAAACGGGCGGAGAAAAACCGAACTCGTCTTTGTAGCTGTATCCAAAAATTTGTTGATATAACGGCGTTCTGGCACAGCTTTCATACGAATCTGGATACCAAAAGTAAGGTCCCCAAAGCATAGCCGACATATCAGTTCTACCATCATAAAAATATTGATTTTCTTGCCATTTTGATGATCGGCCGTCGGTCGCAGATGCGAACGTGTTTCTGACAATACGCGCTACGTCAGTCGCGCTGCCGCCACCGCCAGACGGCTCTTCTAGGCCGTCAACGATTTGTTCAAGATTGTTTAATCTGGTCGCTATACTGCTTATATGTGCCGATTTTTGCATGAGCGCTGATCTCCTGTTTTGAGATCAGCTTGATCGGCAGTTTTGCAAGAAACCATGCTGTTTTGTCTCTACGGTCATCCCCATTTTTTTGATTCAAAAATAGCAAGTAATGGGGGGGACGAGGTTAGTTTGGCTTTGACTTCAAACGCTCAGACAGACGGCTATCGTGCATCATATAGCGGATCTCGGGACGGACAACGGTCGACAACCGACGATGCAGGACTTTTTTGCATGCAGCGCGGTCGTATCCAGCATGAACGAGAAGATCGAGGGTGCTACTGACGAGCGTTTTCAAAACCGGACGAAGCGGCTCGATCTTTTCTTCGTCTACAGAAGCGATAAAAGCGGTCAAAATATTGGCGAGAGCTGTGTCGACGCGGTCTGCCTCAGGTTCTCCAAAAGCACGCAGTTTTGCACGGTATCTGTGCTGTCTAGCTGCCTTTGCTATTCCTTCGGCGGTTAAGTTTTCTGGTCGTGGCATATCCGGCCTCCTTGTTTTTTGTCTCTACGAGATACAAGGATTGGTCAACGGCATGCATATCACAAGCTATTTTGTCTCTACGAGATACATGCTTTGTAAAACGCTTCATGACCGCTGTTTGTCATTCATTTTTATACAAACTACAAAACGAATGACAAACGACCCCGTACTCATCTCTCCTCTCATTTCCCTGTCAGGTCGACCTCGGCGTCAGCCTGCAGCATAAAAACGCAGTTTCAACGGAGAAGGAAAATCTCAACAAAGTCCCGTGCGAAGCACTCAAGCGAAGCGCCCCGATTTATAAAAAAACTACAGCTTAAAAAATCGACTTCCAGCTCTATTTAGAATCGTGAAAATCCAATGTTGACAATTTGACCGTTTAGCTCAGGCAGCATCTACATTCGTCAACATTGTTTTTATGACAAAAATCCCGGATTGCGTCTTTATGACATGACTGGAAAACGTGTCATAAAGACGTCTATATGACATTAATCCCGACCGTGTCATATAAAGATGGTCTGTTTATATGACACGCTGTCAAAACCTTGTCATATAAACATCAAAACGTCTTTATGACATCACTCCCAAACCGTGTCATATAGACAGTTGACTTATTTTCCGCCGACAAGAACAATAGTAGTACAAACCTTGAGTACTACACATGAAAGCTCTTCTCCAGCCGTCTACGCGCGGAAACATACAAGCTGCAATCTCTTCATCTTCGCTGTCAAAAGTATCGCCTGAAAGCCCTCGTCCGTTAGAAATGCTGGATGCCGTGGAAATTACTTCTGCAGACATCTTAACTGCTGACGATGCCGCACTGCATGAGCTACTAGTCTCCGCAGCTTACGAAGCTGACAAAAACATGTCGGCAGAATTCACTAGTATTTCAGTTTCCGTCGCTCTGAAATTTCTCGGTGAACATGCGCGTAGAGACGCTTTGAAAGCCTCTATGAGCCGTTTGATGTCGACAACGGTCAGCTACGGCACAAAGAAGACACGCCGTTTCGAACATGTCCCCCTCCTCTTTAGCTATCTCGAAACCAACGAAACGGAAGATGTCATCAAATACGCGCTGCCGGAGCCGATCCGTGTCCTGATGCGCGAGATGCCAGCATACGCATACCTTGAATTAGCAGCTCTCTCACAAATGAAGTCGAAATACTCAGTACGGCTCTACCGCATTTTTGCTGCAGCCACCGCTCGTGAGAAATGGACGCCGTCTGGCGACAATCGCGTAGTCGTCTCTGCGACGCTAGAAGACTTATATACATGGACTGGTTTTCCGCTCGAAAACGGCAGCCCAAACTTCGGCAAGTTCCGCCAGCGCGTCTTAAATGTGTTGCAGTCAGAACTGTCGACCGTTCGCCGTTTCTCACTCCGTATCGACGAGATCAGAAAAGAAGCGCGTGGACGTCCGCTTGAGCGCGTTGATTTCGTCCTTAACCTGCGCGCACCAAGTCATCACATGAAGCATGCGTCTTTTGAAAAAGGTGAACACAAACAGAAGAACATTGGCGGTGTCGACGCTCCTCAGTATCGCGTGAATTCGATGATCTGGCAGAAGGCTCAATCGAGTTTCTGGAGCCATCAGCGTCGTCTTCACAGCGCTTATTTCGATGCTTGGCAGCTGGCACTCCTCGAAGCCATTGATGAGGCTCCTGTGTCACCAGGCTACGGTCGTCGGGAGTATCGCGGCCGCCGTCTGCTTAACGCTATTCGCGATCTCGGAGCTGATGAAGCAGCTTACAAATTTTGTGCTGAGGAAGTTGCCGAGCCTGACTTGCTTGTAGATGGCGACCCTATCTCCGTGTCCGTCGACCCGACCGACGCTATTGAAGGACGAATCTACCGCTATAAGAAGTCTGATGCTCCGGCTCCAGTCGCTGCCGAAGCGGTCAAAAAGGATGACAACGCACAGAAAACAGTCGTTACGCTCCCTTTTAAGCGTGGCTTCGACCGCCCACCGCTCGCGAAAACAACACCTGCCGTTGCTGCTGTCGACAACGCGATAGAAGTCGCTGCAACCGATCTCGACGTATCAGATTTAGACGCCCAACTTCTTGAAAATCTGATCTCTGACACGCCAGTTGAGCCGCAGCCGACATTTTCCCTCTCTGGCATCCGTGAAGTCATGTTCACGGCTGACCGCGAACGCTCGTTAGAAGAAATCCAAGACGAGCTTTTTGACATCATTCAGGATTGGGATTTTGAAGGCGATCAGGACATCGGTATCGCCGTCCGCGTGTTCACAGATACAGCTCAAGAATTCGAATTCGGTGTCCACAAAACATGCGCCGAAGACATCCAAAAACTTCACAATGTACTGCTGACGAGAGGCCTTTTAGACGCCGAATTTAACGAACTGGAGCTTATAAAATGACTTATACAATGACCGTTTATCCGGCACAAAACGCAGACTATGTGCAACCGTCTTTTATCGTTCCAAAAGCTTTGGTTTTTGAATATGCGAGCGGCTTAACATTTAACTGCGTTGAAGATGTAAAACCAATAATAACTGAGGTTTTGCAGCGCTTTCCGAATACACAAGGCGATCTCTGCGAAGTCGTTTTGTACTTTAAAAAGAAACCGATTTTTCTAAATTTTCCGACAAAAATGTTTGTGCCAGCAGACATGCGTGTTATCGAGGTTTTGCAAAAATTATTGCAAAATGAAACTGGAGATATGCAGCCGAAAAAATGGGCTTTGAAAACAGACTACGAATGCATCGAGAAAGCGAAAAAGCAGCCAAAACCTCGTACTCGGGTGCAGCCGAAGTCGACGAGCATGCCGAAAGTTGACCTGATTGACGTGCCGCAGCACCTGCTCTTCATCGCGTCTGAAGGCTTCAAGGATCAAGCTGAGGACTTCTATAAAGAACTTAGCTTTGTGCAGCCGACATCAGATCGCGGCTGGGTGAAACGCCGTTTCGTAGACGGTTTAGGGACATGGCCGCATATCAAAAACGCGGACGAAGCACTCAACGGTATCATCTCGCAGGCTCTGTCTATCGTCGCTGAAAACCCGAATTTTCCACCCTGGTGGCGCTCTGTTGCAGTCTCGATGACAAGGGGAAATCCAAAGGGAGTTATACGCTCGTGTTTGGATGTCATTGACTACTCTGGCGACATTCAACAGTCAGTATCCGACGACGGTATCGTTGACAAAAACTTCCGTACGGTCGACGTCGCACCTATTTTCGACATCAACGAACCGCTTGATTTTGATGTCGAATGTCCGCCGTCTGTGCCAGAAGAGCTTTGGAATAAAATACCAAAGAACAAACGCAAGGACTTTATAGTAGAAGCAGCTAAAAATCTTCGAAAAGGCATTCATCCGGTCGATACACTTGAAGATTTCTTAAAAAATTGTTGACGTAGGAAATAGATCCTAGTATATACGCCCCATCAACAGCGCTGGTGCCGAACTAACTTTGGCATGGGCGCTCTTTCTGAGGCGTACTAACATGGGAATTCTCTCGATACGAATATTTGCATAACTGCTCAGGCTAACCGCCTGATTTCGCTTGCACATATCCATCGAAGGGAACCTAACATGAGTTATGTTCAGAAGTTCTATATTTCAGACACACATTTTGGTCATGAGGCATCGCTCGGCTTTTGCCAGCGTCAGTTTTCGTCCGTTCGCGAAATGGACGAATTCATGGTGGATGCGTGGAATTCCACCGTCAAAAGCACCGACATCGTGTACCATCTCGGGGATTTCAGCTTCGGCGGCGCTGCGCATGCTAGGTCCATTTTCCGACGTCTGAACGGCCGCAAAATCCTGATCCTGGGCAATCACGACATCGACCGTGACGGCAGCGCACTCAGCTATCTCAACGAACTAGACTGGGACATCGCGCCAACGCCAGCGCTGCAAGTTTCGGACAGCGGTGAGCGGCTGTATCTGTCTCACTACGCACACCGTGTCTGGCCGTCTTCAAACCGCAGCGGTTACCACTTTTACGGTCACACTCACGGCCGCGAGCCGCATGTCGGCCTGAGCCGCGACGTAGGTGTCGACGTTGAAGATGTGGCTTTCACTCCCCGCACTTTTCATTATCTGACCGCTGCGCTGCCGGGTCTGCAGACGTACCGCGACGCTATATAATCGCACTCTCTCTCACAGCACTACGCATGCCTGCTCCCAGCCGTCGCTGGTTGAGCGCTCATAGTCATAGGAGAATTTGATGAGCGATACTGACAACGACCACAACAGAGACGTTTTAGAGAGTCTTGATTTTGATTTCGAAGGCATCGAGCGCGAGCTAGACGAGCATTCGGACGACGACGAAAACGTTGGAAAATCGCCTTTACTTCAGCCCATCCTGACGAAATTCCGCGACCGCTTTCTGTTCGAAACTCTCGTAGACTGCATCGAAAACTGCGGTGTCGCAAAAGCACACGACGCGCTGCGACTTGACCGTGCTTGCACGATCATCATCCGCTCCGACAAATCAACGCTCGATGTCTACGAAGCTGAAGCGAAAGACATTTTTCAAACCGGATTCCGCTACGACTACGTCGGACAGAAGCCGCTCAAATCCGCCGTGTCGTTCTTCATCTTTAAACCGGAGAAGAAAATCTCGACGTTCGGCCGCGCTTTGCTTGAGAGCGATCTCAACGAAAAGCTGCTGAAACACAACCGAAACTACATTTTGATGGAGCATGGCGACGAGTTTCCGACCGACAGCCAGATCCTCGTTGACGCCGAAGTCGATTTGCGAGTGACGAAAACAGCTCTTGTTTCAGCTCTCTCAGTAAACAATTTACCGCCGCCATCTGACGACAGTCTGCTCAACGTTTTTATGCAGCTCTCTATCGCTTCGACAGCGAACGTTCTGTCAGCTCCGCGCACAATTTATGAGTCGGTTCAGATCGCAAACAGGCTCGTCGCCGCGCAGAAAAAGGCGGCAGCTGAAGAGAAAAAGGCCACGGGTCCAACGCTCGACGACTTGCACGGACTTGGAGCTGCAGGCGATTGGGGACGCGATCTCGCGCTCGACCTAGCAGACTGGAAAACAGGCAAAATTTCGTGGACTGACCTCGACCGTGGCATCCTTATTTCTGGCGCACCAGGCACAGGAAAAACCACGTTTGCGGCGGCTCTGGCTCGTACCTGCGGCGTGAAGCTTATCGCGACGTCCATGGCGCAATGGCAAGCGACGGGACACCTCGGCGATTATTTGAAAGCCATGCGCAGAAGCTTCGATGACGCTCGGAAATCAGCACCGTGCATTTTGTTCATTGATGAGTTCGACAGCGCCGGAGATCGTGACGCAAACACAAAGTCAGATAACGCGGACTACAACGTCAAAGCTATCAACGGCTTGCTCGAATGTCTGGACGGCGTAGCCGGACGTGAAGGCGTTGTCGTCGTGGGTGCAACTAACGCACCTGACAAAATCGATGCCGCACTTCGCCGCCCTGGCCGACTGGATAAAACCATCGAAATCCCGTTGCCAGATGAAGCTGCGCGCGACGGCATTCTCCGGTTTCATCTCAAGCAGAATTTGATCGGCGCTGATTTGAGTGTCGTCGTCGGCCGGACGGCTGGCATGTCGGGAGCTTGGCTTGAAGACGTTGTTCGGCAAGCTCGTCGTGCAGCTCGTCATCAGCGTCGTGAGCTGGAAGTCGGCGATCTGGTTGATGCGCTGCCTGAGCTTGTCGCTATTTCGCCCGAGACTTTGCGCGTTATTGCGACGCACGAGGCCGGACACGCTGTCGTCTTTCTCGACAACGGTTTGTCTCTTCATTCTGCCCGAGTTTCAAAGCATGCATCAGCGTCTGACAGCGCGTTTGCGGGCGGCATGGTCAGCGCGATTCAGAAAAATGACAGCGTTTATCTGCGCTCAAAAACGGAAAATCTGGATCGCGTTCGGCAACTTTTGGGCGGTCTCGCGGCTGAAGACTTGTTCTTCAAAGAACGGTCTGATGGCGGGGCATCTGATCTCAGAGAAGCGACATATCTCGTTGCGAGGATGGAGATGGTGACGGGTCAGTGCGGCCGTCTGCTCTATCTTGCGGACGGTGACTATGAGTCCGTTTTTGCTGTGCTGAAAGCACGTCTGGACATCCAGAAATCAGTCGAGCAGACACTGCAGCAGTGCATGTCTGAAGCCAGAGCTATCGTCGAGCGACGTCGCGAAGACATCCAAAAAATCGCCGCCGCGCTCTTGAAAAATGAGTATCTGACCGGAGACCAGATCGCTGAACTACTAACGCCAGCGAAGCCGAAGCTTCGTCTCATCGCGACAACGGTAAGTGAAGATGACGATCTGATGGAGGGCTTCTATGAGTGCAAATAGCAACTGGCGCTGGCTGTGCGTCGAGTGCAACACAGAAGGCCGCGGTGACCGTCCGAAACAGTGTCCGACATGCGGCCGTCATGACAGCTGGTACATGAATAACGGACATGCAGACGATCTTCGAAGCATGCTCGAAATCATGAATTCGGTCATTTTCGGACGTCTGAAAAAGCCGACCGAAAACTAAGCCAAACAACCTCTTCAACGACATTAGCTCTGGCGCATGCGTGCCAGAGAACGGGACTTTTTACGCAAATAAAAGGAGACATCATGCGGAAATTTATCAGAGCTATCGCAAACCTAGTCGGCCGAATTCTAGTGCTATTTATCATTGAAATCGGTGTATTTTTTATGGTCAGATCAAGCGGCGGATACGGACCAAGCAACGGCTTTGCAGTGGTTGCCGCAGGCATCAATCTGGTTCTTCTACTGATGTTTTTGAGAGCTGTATTGCTCTTTTTTCGAGAGCTTTTCGGTTCGAAGTAGACAACAAAAAGGCCACCAATCAGGTGGCCTTTTTATTTCAGATTTCACCACGCGCCATTTTATCAGCAATAGACGGTCGACCACGCTTGCGTTTGGGCAATTCAACAATCGGCAGCGGTGGCGTTAGTTTACGATGCTGATCGACCCAAGTCTCCAAGTCTTTATATGCGAACATAGTGCGACGACCTATGCTGACCGTTGCAGGACCTCGGCGTTTGTAAACGAGGTCGCGAAGAGCTGGGCGGGACAGGCCGAGAATGGCAGCGGCATTTTCATAGTCGAGTAGTAACGGAGTGTGCACGCTCATAGACACACGTCTCCTGTAAAAGGAGCCGTGCACATGTCCCGTGCTTCGGCATGATAGCTGCTTTTGTAGATCGTTCCACACGGCGTAAGCAAGCGCCATCGCGCTTGGCTGATATGACCAACATCCGGGTGAATTAAGGGAACGATACGTGGACAACACCCACTTATAATGCTGACTGCGATGTTGCTGGTCGTCAATAGCCCTTGTAGCCTTATGTCGCTATAAGTCGCCACTCTATGGTCGAACTTAAAAGTTTGGGCAGAGGTCACTTTTCACTGGCACATCTGGCACAATTCTGGCACAGTACGTAACGACAAATGGCGACAAACAGCGACATAAGGCGACACTAAGTTATTGAATTTATTGATAAGCAATTGATATTAAAAGGCGATTAACTGCCCTCCGAAGGCAGAGGTCACAGGTTCGAATCCTGTCGGGTGCGCCAATAAAATCAAAGACTTATAGCAAGTTTGATTTTCTTGGAAAAATAACAACTCACCAAATACTCACCAAACCGTACTGCGCTCAAAAAAAATGCATATGGCGAATTCTCCATAATCATAAGATTCGCATAGGCTTACAGAAATTCATCCACACTGCTCCACACAATGCTTTCGGCCCCCTATTGACTATCTATAATAATAAGAACATTTGTAGAACAAATTAGAGCCTATTAAAACTAAAACCCAGTTTTTGCGCATTCGTTTGCGCCACGGATTTTTTGTGCCATGCGTAAGCCAGAAACCATAGAACGTCTCTACCTCGACTTTGACGGCTTTTTTGCCAGCGTACGCAATTCTGATACACCCGATAGCGAACGCACGGCACTGGCACTTGCTGCCGTTGAACGTGGCACACCACAGGTTCGCACCCTACGCCAGCACAATGATGAAACACTCGACAATCCAGTCGTGCTGCGCAATGCCGTTGTGAATTTCTATGATACGGTCAGCCGATTGATTTATCCTAGAGTTTCTAAGGGTTATTAATATGGAAATTCAGCTTCTTGGTGTGCGACTTTATAAAGGCGAAGCAAAAGCAGGTTTTAATGTGCTGGCTTATGCTGACTTAAGCATTGAAGGTGGGCTGATTATTCGCGGTGCCGCTCTTGTATTTGCAAAGGCGAATACCGCGTGTGGCCACCGTTAAGCAAAGATCAGAAAAAGGCGGTTCGTTGGCAGCATGATAGCCCATTTCATATGGCTATTATGAAACTTGTTCTGCCTGCCTATCGGGTGATCACTGGCAAGGTGGAGGGTTAAGAACATGGCCAAACGTTCCGCCCTAATTCAGCAATCAGATGCAACACGGTTACTCAAAGCAGCACGGGCGGCTGGGTATAACCGTGCATCTTTACGCATAACTGAAGGAACTATCGAAATTGTCGGTGAGCTTGTTGAGATTGGTGACGCGCAATCAACCAGCTCATGGGATGAGGTATTACTGAAATGAAACGGAGAAACGGCCTTCCTAAGCACTGTTCGCTAGTGATTGATCGGCATGGGAAGCGCCGTATTCGTTTTCGGCAAAAAGGTTTTTCGACCTATCTGCCTTATCCGCCAAGCGGCGATGATTTTACCAAGGCATATGGGGCGGCGCTAGCTGGCGTGAAGGATTGGCAAGCCAATATTGGTGGCGACCGTACTCGATCAGGCTCGTTTAGTGCGCTTTGTGTAGCTTATCATAGATCACCTGAGTTTACAGGACAGCGCCAAACCACACAAACAACCTATCGCGGAATCATCGAGCGTTTTCGAAAACAGCATGGTGATAAGATTGTTAAAGACCTGAGAAGAGAGCATGTTAAGGCTATTATCGGCGGTATGTCCGATAGACCACATGCCGCAAATAACCTTCTTTCAATTTTGAAAATCATGCTGGATTTAGCGCTGGATAATGGCTGGATACAGAGCAATCCGGCGCGTGGAGTTCGGGGCTTTACCAAGAAAACAGTTGGTTTTCATTCTTGGACGGATGAAGAGATTGAAGCCTATGAAACACGGCACTCATCCGGCAGTAAAGCACGTCTTGCTCTTGCCCTGTTGCTCTATACTGCGCAGCGCCGTGGTGACGTTATTAAAATGGGCTGGCAACATATCAATCAAAATCGAATACGGGTTGTGCAGGCAAAAACCGGCGTTGAACTGCTTTTAAAAATTCACCCTCTCTTAGAGGTTGAATTAGCTACTGTTCAAAATAAGAACCTGACATTTCTCGTTACCGAGTACGGCGCACCTTTCTCAGAAGCGGGATTCGGTAATTGGTTTAGAGATAGGTGCCGTGAAGCAGGCCTCACCAATTGTTCCGCACACGGTTTAAGAAAAGCTGCTGCACGTCGAATAGCAGAAGCAGGAATGTCGGCGGATATTATTAAATCTGTGACAGGTCACACGAACCTAAAAACGCTTTCATTCTACACCAATGCTGCTGATCAAGTTCGTCTCTCTGGAATGGGTATTGATGCAATAGGAAGATCAGAAGACGAACAGAATTTGACCAACCTAGAAAGAAAGTTGGACAAAAAAGGAGATAAGCAATTGAATTTATATGTTTATTTTAAACAGATGGCGGAGGGGGTGGGATTCGAACCCACGGTACGGTCTCCCGCACGCCGGTTTTCAAGACCGGTGCCTTAAACCACTCGGCCACCCCTCCTTGCAGGCAAATCAGCCCGAAGCGCACTATGATGGCGAATGAAGGCTACATACATTCACTCCCTGCGTTTCGTCAATCACTTTGACGTAAATTATTGTGCTTGTTTGCAGATAATTGTTGAGAGCCCTCACCTTTCTGTACCATCATGCCATCTCAACCATGTTTTGAAGGTACAACCGTTAATGATGTGCCCTGAACGGCACCAAAGTGCAGGAAATCCTATGAGCCTTGAATCCGTAAAAGCATTCTTCGCCGAAAAAGCCCCAGATGTGCGGGTTATTGAACTTGAAACCAGTACTGCAACTGTTATCGAGGCCGCCAATGCTCATAATGTGGAGCCTGCACAGATCGCGAAGACGCTTTCTCTCAAACTCGGTGAGGATGTGATCCTGCTTGTTGCCCGTGGCGATGCACGTCTCGATAATCGCAAATTCAAAGATCAGTTTCAGAACAAGCCGCGCATGTTGGATTTTGATTCTGTTTTGGAGGCAACCGGCCATCCTGTCGGCGGTGTCTGTCCGTTTGGTGTTGCCGATCATCTGAAAATCTATTGCGATATTTCGCTGCAAGCCTTTGATGAAGTGCTGCCTGCGGCCGGTGCGGTTAATAGCGCTGTGCGTATTAATCCGCATCGTTTGGCCGAACTGACCAATGCAATCTGGGTTGACGTCTGCCAATAAGACACTGATTAATTTTGATTTTATTATCAGATGAGAACAGTCAGGATGATTGCTTTTATCCTGACATGTCAGATTTTTTGCCCTCCCTTGATAAAGGGGCTGTGCAAAATCACTAAAACATGATTAATTTTAGTAACTTTTATTGCAAATCAGGACTTCATATTTATTCAGAATAGTTCTAAACTGCACTCATGTTTTTAGCAGTGCTTCGTCGCACTGCGGGAAAGGACCTGAAATGCGTCTTACCAGACAGACCAATTATGCTATTCGAATGCTGATGTATTGTGCGGCAAATGAAGGTAATCTCAGCCGTATTGCTGAAATCGCCAAGGCCTATACGGTCTCAGAATTGTTTTTGTTCAAAATTCTGCAGCCACTTGTCGAAAATAACATTGTGACCACCGTGCGCGGGCGTAATGGCGGTGTAAAGCTTGCCCGTCCGGCTGCGGAAATCTCTCTGTTTGACGTTGTACGCGTCACAGAAGATAATTTTGCTATGGCAGAATGCTTCGACAGTGACAGCGAATGCCCGCTGATCGACAGCTGCGCATTGAATTCCGCACTGCGTGAAGCGCTCAATGCTTTCTTCGCTGTGCTTGGAAAATACAGCATTCAGGATCTGATTGATGCACGTCCGAATGTGCGTATGCTGCTCGGTATTGACGAACTGGCGCCTCGCGCTGTTGCAGCCGCTCATTAATCCCAACTTTCTATTGAAAAAGCCCTGAAACATCTGTTTCAGGGCTTTTTTCATTTCCGCTCAGAAGACTGAATGCGGCAAGATAAATGGTTGTCCTGCCAGTGGTGCAACACCAACCTGCAGCGGACATTCATAAACCCGCAGCAGACGCTCATTTGTAAAAGTCTCTGTGATTGTGCCGCTGGCATCAATGCCGCCATTATGCACCATAATAACATGATCCGCATAAAGCGCCGTCAGGTTGAGATCGTGCAAGATGGTGATGACACCGCCGCCTTTTGCAGCAAAATTACGAGCAATATCCATAACGATAATCTGATGGCGGATATCCAGACTGGAAACCGGCTCATCCAGCAGCAGGTAGCGCGGTTTATTATCCAATACCGGCTTCCAGACCTGACAGAGCACACGGGCTAATTGCGCGCGCTGTTGCTCGCCACCTGAAAGCTCCTGATAATAACGGCCACCGAAGCCGCTGAGATCAACAAGTTCAAGTGCCTGATCCGGCAAATGCTTTTCCTGCTCAGGCGTTAAACCGGAGCGGCCACCGGTCAGGCCGAGATTGACAATCTCACGCACAGTAAACGGAAAAGACAGCGCACTGGCTTGCGGCAAGACAGCTCTGCGTTCAGCCATCTGCCATGGCTTATAGCTGTTAAAAGCCACGCCATCGAGCAGTGCCTGCCCCGTATAAGGCAGATCGCCGGAGAGTGCGCGGATCAGCGTGGTTTTACCGGAGCCATTCGGCCCGACAATCGCGGTCACCTCGCCCGCTTTTGCGCAGATATTGACATTTTGCAGAATGGTTTTGCCGCCGAGCTGAACGGCCAGTTTTTTTGTTTCAATCATAATTATAAATCCAGCAAGCCACGGCGGCGCAGCAAAATCCAGAGGAAAAACGGTGCACCGACAAATGCGGTGACAATACCGATCGGAATTTCTGCCGGTGCAACCACAGTACGGCTCACGGCATCAGCCAGCAGCAACATGCTGGCACCTAACAGCGCCGAGGCAGGCAAAAGATAACGATGATCCGGGCCAATAGACAGACGCAACAAATGCGGTACGACAATCCCGACAAAACCGATGCCACCACTGACAGCGACAGAGGCACCGGTAGCCGCAGCAACAAGCACAATCGCCGTATTCTTAATCCGCTGAATAGGCAGCCCCAGATGATTGGCTGTCGCCTCGCCCAATGCCAGTGCATTGAGCCCGCGCGCCAGAAATGGTGCTGCAACTAAAGTCAGAGCAATGATAGGGCCGGCAGTCAGAATTTTGATCCATGTTGCGCCAGCCAGTGACCCCATGCCCCAGAAGGTCAGATCACGCAATTGGCGGTCATCGGCAATATAAACCAATACGCCGCTGAATGCGCCGGCCATCGCCCCAAGCGCAATACCGGCCAAAAGCATTGTTGCTATCGATGTACGGCCTCTGCGGGTTGCAACACGATAGAGAATAAGCGTGGTGGCAAGGCCACCGAAAAATGCAGCCAGCGGCAGTGTATACATGCCAAGCACACTGAGTACCGGCGCAAGGAATGTTCCGCCCAGCACAATAATCATAATCGCGCCAAGGCTTGCACCGGATGAAACACCAACCAGCCCCGGATCAGCCAGCGGATTGCGAAACAAGCCCTGCATCACCGCGCCGGAGACAGCCAGAGATGCGCCGATCAGGATGCCCAGTACAATGCGTGGCAAGCGGATATCAAAGATAATGATATGATCGCGTTGTGCAGCAATGTCATTCGGATCGACCTGAGAAGAAAACAGCGATTTCAATACCGACCAGCTCGATGCCTGTGAGGCACCTGCTGTCAGACTGAACAGCGCAACAACCACGAGCAATACAGCCAACATGGCAATCAGAAATCGAGCCTGTCGTGAACGGTCGCCTTGCAGAATGGTTGAGCCGTTTTTGCTGTCATTTACAACAAGCGTCTCTGTTGATCCGTTGCGTTTAGCAAAGTGAGACGCAGGCATATCGCCAACAGTATCAGTCAATGTATTTGCTTTCCGTAGCGCGCCGTCACGCCTTGCATTTTTCGCCAAGCGCGACTTCAATATTCAAAAAGAAGTCACCGGAACATACCGCTCCGATGACATATCACCGATATACAGATTTACTGAACTGCTTTACCGTAAAGGCTCTCGGAGAGTTCACATGCTGCTTCAGCCGAACGCGGACCAAAGCCCAGCAAATAAAGACCATCCATCGTTACAATTGATTTGTTGCGGCCTGCCGGAGTTGCTGCCAACGCGGGATTGCTCAACAGGTCTGAATGATCATCCATTGCTTTATCAACGCCGGTATTCATCAGCAGGATCAGATCCGGTGCAGCTTTATCCAGCGCTTCATCGGTAAGCTGCTTATAGCCCTGAAATTCATCAATCGCATTCAGGCCGCCAGCCATCTTGATCATGCCATCTGCGGCAGTGCCTTGCCCGGAAACCTGAAAACGACCACCCTGACGCGAGAGAATAAACAGAACCCGCTTTTTCTCTTTAATTGCGCTTGTTTTTGTTTCAACAGCTTTCAGATCGGACTCAACCTTTGCAGCCAGTGCAGCAGCTTTTTCCTGCGCACCGAGCGCCTCGCCTACAGCTTTAATTTTATCAGTAATGCCTTGCGCCGTGAAAACTTCCGGCACAACAATCATCGGAACGGAAGCGCGTTTCAGCACATCCATTGTTTCAACCGGCCCGCTGCCTTCAATAACCAGCATTGCTGTTGGCGCAACAGACAACACACCTTCAGAGGAGAGCTGACGCATATAACCGATATCCGGCAACTTGGTAACCGATTCCGGATAGACACTGGTACGGTCGCGACCAATCAGCTTACTGTCTTCACCCAAAGCATAAACGATTTCGGTTACTGCGCCACCAACAGAAACGAGACGCGAGCTGTCTTTGAATGTTTTAAGCTCTTCGGCCTGCGCTACAGCCACAATACCTGATACCGGCGCAAGACTTGCAGTTGTCGCCAACAGTCCACCGGCAAAAGCAGCCGCCAGACGATACGATTTAATACGTGATGAAAGATGGTTGCTACGAGCAATAAACATTCAAATAATCCGAGGCTGTTTCAGCCATCGAAAACCACAGATGACCGTCATTCATGAATTCAATGCCGTCTCAATCGCAAAGCATTTTATTTTACGACCAGATAAATCGGCGTTTTAAAAGGCAATGCAGAGCGGCTAAAACCGCTCTGCATCATAATCAAACTATTCAGGCAGCAGCCGAACGTGCCTGACGCGGCAGTGCTTCAACCAGTTCACGCCAATCCGTGCGCTCTGCTTCACCTTCATGACGCTCACCGAAGAACTGAGCGATCATTTCGCCCTGTGCATCGTAAGCTTCCAGCGACGTTACGTGGCCGTCTTTGGTTGGCTTGCGAACAGCCCAAACACTGTGGATATGATCGGTGCGCAGATGCATGTGGAAGGTCGGATCCATCACATTGAGCCAAGGGCCCATCATTTTGATCTCTTTGACTGGACCCGTGTGAATCTGAATGCAACCATTGTTACCGACAAAAACCATAATTGGCTGACCGGTTTCAGAAGCTGTATTCATCATGCTTTCAACAGTACCGGCTTCCAGTTCCCAGGCGAATTCTTCACCGGCGAGTTCTACGGCCTGTTTGCGGCTGACTGCGAAATCACGCAGAAGCATAACAAACTGATGTACGTCGGTCAGATTTGTCCAGCGCTCACGGAAACCGTCAACATCAACAGTCGCGATATCTGTTGGCTCAGCCTGTTTGGCAGGGCGTGTTTCAACAGTCTGGCTCTGCTCTTCTGAACGCAGCTGAGCAACAAGCGCGTCATAGGCAGCCAGATCGGAATTATCACGCAGATGGATTTTATGAACAGCATCACCGGCGCGGTTAAAGAACTGCAGGGAACGGCGGATATTGCCTTCGCTGTCAGTCTTTTCTACTGCAAAGCCGTAAGCCCATGCTTTCGGGAAAATACGCAGGTCAATCTGTTTGCCGAGAACGATAGAAGCATGCGGGCCAACGGAAACTTTTTCATAAGGTCCGATTTTTTCATGCACAACGCTTTCGTTGCGGGTCAGTGCCATGACTTCGCCGAGTGTTTCTGCGCCATTCAGAATGGCAGCAATATCCACATTCAGACGGATAGCTGTGGTGCCGACATGCGCAGCAACATAATCAGCCTCAGTGATACCGTTGGCCTGAGCAAAATCCCGCTCACGGGATTTCGGATTTTCACTGCGCAGGCGCAGAATATCTTGAGGTGCCAAAGTCCGGGAAACAGAGTGCGTTGCAGTCATTATTATACGCCTATACCGACCGCGCCTTTGGGTGCGATCTATTAAGTGCCATCATCAAACCTGACCAGCCCCCATGGCCGTCAAATCAACTTATCGGTGCCTTGCGGCGGCTGTTGCATCTCAGCAACCTTCCTGTTTATTTTCAGGAAGCTTTCTTGACACAAAATATCATATTAATTATTGGAAGCAATAGTGGACATGCGTGGTCATATTAAAAAAATCGTGAGTGTCCATCATGTTGTGTGGAAAAACAGAATTAATCTGAATGACCGCATCGACCGGAGTTGAGCCAGCAGAAACCTGATCTGGAACGCGCATATCGGCATAGACATCATGTTGATTATTGCTGCGTTCTGTCGTCCGGAAACTTGAGCGTGGTTTAAGAGTGCAAATTTTAATGCTTGCTTGCCCTGTGGCAACGATGCGGAGATGATAAATGCAGCAGTCTTCTAATCTTTCCAGATTTCTTAAAATCGGCCTTGGCAGCACAGCAATCAGCCTCATTGTGATGGCAAGCGCCGCACAGGCTCAGCAAGCTAAACCGGCAACGGAAAATGCCGGCGAAGTGCAGCTCAATACAATCAATATTAAATCGGTCAATCCGCAGGAAATTACCTCGCGCCCTGCTCCGGTCAGCACCATTTCCAAAACGGAAATCAAACTGAACGGCCGTGAAAAGCTTGATACCGTTCTGCGCTCCACACCGGGTGTATTCACCTCTATCAATGGTTCGAATCCGGGTGTGGCAGTCAATATTCGTGGTTTTGAAGGCTCCGGCCGTGTCAATATGATGATTGACGGCGCGCCACAGAACTTCCGCACCACTGCGCATGATGCACAGGGCTACAGCTACATCGACCCGAACCTGTTGTCCTCGGTTGACATTACACGCGGTGCGATTACCACTGAAGGCGGTAGCGGCCTTGCCGGCAGCGTAAATTTCAAAACCCTTGGCGTTGATGACGTCATCATGGACGGCAAGGACAAAGGTGTTCTCGGCCGTGTATCATGGGGCAGCAATGGCGTCGGCTTTTCTGAAATGCTTGCCGGTGCGGCACGCATCAATGAAGTAGGGATTGTTGCAGCTCTCAGCCGCCGCGATTCCAATGACTATAAAAACGGCTCCGGTGATATCGTCGAGAAAACCGGTCAGGAACTGACATCAGGCCTGTTCAAAACAGAATTCGGTTTTGCCGAAGATCACAAGCTGACACTTGGCGGCGTGATTTATAACAATAAATACGGCACATGGCAGCCAGGCTATTCCGGCGGCGCTACTGTCTATGATTTGTTTATGCAGAACCGCACATTTACCGCGAATTATAAATACAACCCGACAGAGAATGATCTGGTTGACCTCGCTGTAAATACCTATTTCAACAGCACCAAACTCAGCTATGTTGGCGGTAACAGCCCTAATCTGCCAAGTCTTGGTCGTGAAATCAAAACAGAATCCGTTGGTCTCAGCGTTTCCAATACCTCGCGCTTCACAGTCAACGATCTGTTTATCGACTGGAAATACGGCGCTGAATATAATCATGATAATACAGGCGGTGTGAATGTCGGCGTTAACCCGATCGATTCAACATCTGACCGCAGCGCTGTCTTCACTGAAGTTGAGTGGGCATATGATAAGTTGCAGGTGCTGACCGGTCTGCGTTATGATTATTACAACCTCGAAAATGACGCCGACAATGTCAAAAACAGTGACGGCCGTCTCAATCCGAAAGTCACCGTTGCTTATAATGTAACCGACTGGCTCCAGCCTTATGTTACCTACGCTCATTCCATGCGCGCACCTACCCTGCAGGAAACACTGCTCGGCGGTATCGCTCATGCTGGTGGCGGACGTATGAAAGGTAATCCGAATCTCGTACCTGAAAAGCAGCGCGGCTGGGAATTCGGTCTGAATGTTGCGCAGGACGGCATTCTCAATGCGGAAGACAAACTCCGCATTAAAGCGAACTACTTCACGATGCGCGTAGAGGACTACATCACTGCGGCTTTCACCCAGAACCAGTTCGTCAATGTGGAAGGCACATCTGAAGTCCGCGGTTTTGAACTTGAAGCCCGCTATGATGCAGGCTTTGCCTATGGCGGCATCGGCTACACACACAGCAAGTCAGACCTACCGGCACAGCAGGCAGGTCTCGGCTCCGGTCAGTATCTGCCGGAAGATATCGTCTCGCTGTCAGCAGGCGCACGCTTTCTGGATCGCAAACTCGAAACAGGTATACTTTACCAGCATGTCTCATCAGGTCAGGGTGTAGATTATGCGGGAACATACAAGTCCCCGTCCTATGATCTCGTCGACATTTTCGCGACTTATAAATTCAATGAAAATGTTGATCTGTCCTTCAAAGTGACCAACTTGTTCGACGAAAAATACACACCTGCCCTCAGCACTTATGGCTCTGGTCAGGGACGGACCTTTGTTGTTGCAACACAGTTCCAGTTCTAAGTTCGTATAAATTCAAAAATCCGACAGCGCGTCCCACAAGACGCGCTGTTGTTTTATAAAAACCTGTTGAAATCGCTCTAAAGATTGATATGCGTCAACACGCCGCACAGGTATTATTTTACCGCTTTTAGCACTTGCAGCGCCGTCTTCACGATGAATAGCTCAATTAATATGGATATTTAACTCAAGTTTAAAATCATTCTAAATAGTTGATTTTTAGAACTGTTTTAATCTGCGATGTTTGACAATTTTCTGAGCATGAAGCATTAGAAAATCAATCAGTTACAGTGCAACTTTAAATGTTTGGCCTTGACCCATCCATTTGGAGGAATAATGAATAAGTATAATTTTTCCATTGCGTCCCAGAATGCGATTAAAACAGGCGATTTAGCAGAAAATCATAATATGATTTTCACTTCCATCGCATCCAATTCAAATAAATCTATCGTAAATTACGGCACTTTAGCCGTTTCAACTATGCATGGTGCAGCATGTTAGTCTGCCATTGCAATATTATTACTGCCAAAGAAATCGAAAATACTATCATCCAGATGCTGGATGAGGATTGCTGGCAATTAATTGTTCCTGCCAAGGTCTACCATGCCATGAAAAAGCGTGGGCGTTGCTGCGGCTGCTTCCCAAATGTCGTTGAAACGATCATAAGAGTCACCGAAGAATATCATCTTCGGCGCGAGCACAATGATTCTGAGTTCATTGTCTATATTGATCGCGTTCGTGCGTTACGTGAACAATTCGGGAGCGAATGGAATGAAAGGCGACAAAAAGGTCATCGAGCGGCTTAATGAGGCACTCTTCCTCGAACTCGGTGCTGTAAACCAGTACTGGCTGCACTACCGCCTTCTGTCTGACTGGGGCTTTACCCGTCTGGCTAAGAAAGAGCGCGAAGAATCCATTGAAGAAATGCAGCATGCAGATCGCCTGATCGACCGGATCATTTTCCTTGAAGGTCATCCGAACCTACAGACTGTTGCGCCACTGCGCATTGGTCAGACTGTTAAGGAAGTTCTGGAAGCTGATCTGGCCGGTGAATATGATGCCCGTGCATCCTATAAGAAATCCCGCGAGATTTGTGACGAAGCCGGTGACTATGTCAGCCGTCAGCTGTTTGATGAGCTGCTGAAGGATGAAGAAGGTCACATCGACTTCCTCGAAACCCAGCTCGAGCTTCTCGAAAAAATCGGCGAAGAACGCTACGGCATGCTCAATGCCGCACCTGCCGACGCTGCGGAATAACAGAGCTTCTACCTATGATGAAAGGCTCCGCTTGCGGGGCCTTTTTTATTGATGGATAACGCATACTCTTTGCCCAAAATAAATTTGAAAATCAGAATTGCAGTGTTTCAGATGTGTTCATACCTTTTAGTGCTCCTGTAATTTACAGGAAACTATCAATGGATTTTCGCATTACCGGACTTTCACCGGAACCGTTTCGTCATTTATTCGGCCTGCCCGATCATGAATTGGCAAAGCATCGTGCAATTCGCGTGATTGCCGATGATGTAAATTATCCTGACCGTATCGGAATGCATGAAGTCGCAATTGGTGACAGCCTGCTGCTGCTCAACCATGTCTGTCAGCCGGTTGAATCTCCATATTATGCAACGCATGCAATTTATGTGCATGAACATGCCACAGAGGTCTATGACCGTATCAACGAAGTGCCGTCCGTTATGCGCTCCAGATTGCTGTCGCTGCGTGCCTTTAATGAAAAAGGCATGATTATCGGTGCAGAGGTTGTGCAGGGCACAGAAGTCGAAGGCGCGATTGAACGCCTCTTCAGTAATGAAAACGCCGCCTATATCCATGCCCATAATGCTGCCCGCGGCTGTTATTCCGGTCGTATCGACAGAGCATAAAGACAAAAAAGGCTCCGCATGCGGAGCCTTTTCTTTATCACTTCGACAAACTGCTTATTGCGGCAGCTGATCATCAATGCCCTGAACATAGAAGTTCATGCCGATGATGGTTGCATCATCCGCAGTTTCACCTTCCTTGAGCCATTCAGAACCATCCTGCTTTTTCAGCGGGCCGGTAAACGGCTTCAATTCGCCGGAAGCGAGCTTCTTGATGGTTTCTTCAGCCATGGCTTTCACATCGTCAGGCATGTTGGTCATTGGTGCCATTGTCACCAGACCGGTATTCATACCGTCAAATGAGTTTTTCTCTTTCCATGTGCCATCCAGAACAGCCTTGGTGCGCTCGATATAATAAGGCGACCAGTTATAAACTGTGGCTGTCAGCTGTGTTTCTGGACCAAACTTGATCATATCTGAAGCCTGACCAAATGCCTTGATGCCGCGCTCTGCTGCAACCTGTACAGGTGCAGTAGAGTTGGTGTGCTGAGCCAGAACATCAACGCCCTGATCGATCAGCGCCTTGGCCGCATCAGCTTCACGACCCGGATCAAACCAGGAGTTAGCCCAGATCACTTTGATCTTGAAATCCGGATTAACTGACTGTGCGCCGAGCATGAAGGAGTTGATTGCCTGAACAACTTCCGGCACCGGAACAGAACCGATGAAACCGGCTGTGCCGTTTTTCGACATTTTAGCAGCAATCTGCCCCTGCACATAACGGCCTTCATAGAAGCGCGCATTATAAGCGGAAACGTTTTCAGCGGTTTTATAACCGGTTGCGTGTTCAAATTTCACATCCGGAAACTTCTTCGCAACTTTGATTGTCGGATCCATATAGCCGAAAGACGTTGTGAAAATCAGCTTGTTACCGGCGCGGGCAAGACGCTCGATCGAACGCTCAGCATCGGCACCTTCCGGCACGCTTTCAAGATAAGTTGTGACGATTTTATCGCCGAACTCTTTTTCCATCGCCTTGCGGGCTTCATCGTGCTGGTAAGTCCAGCCGAAATCTCCCGGAGGTCCGATATAGATAAATCCGACTTTGAGCGGCTCTTGTGCAAAGGCGCTGCCCGCCATTGTGATACTTGCTGCTGTAGCAAGGATCGTAAGCGCTTTTTTCATGGTGCCCGTTCTCCTGTTAACATCCGATGCCGGTATAAGGGGATCGCAAAATTTGCGTCAGCGATCCGGTACAAAAGATTTGCCGAGTGAAGCCGGCGTATTCATCATGGTGAGGCGGCGGTTGCGGGAAATAACAACCAGAACCACAATTGTTGCCAGATAAGGCAGTGCCGACATGAATTGTGACGGCAGGCCGATACCAAAGGCCTGTGCGTGCAGCTGGCCAATGGTGACCGCGCCAAACAGATAGGCGCCGATCAGCACGCGCCATGGCCGCCACGAGGCAAACACCACCAGAGCCAGCGCAATCCAGCCACGCCCTGCACTCATATTCTCCACCCATTGCGGTACGTAAACAAGCGACAGCTGCGCACCAGCAAGACCGGCACAGGCACCGCCAAATATCACGGCCAAATAACGGGTGCGCACGACATTAATGCCAAGAGCGTGGGCAGAACTATGATTATCACCGATAGAGCGCAGCTGAAGCCCTGCCCTTGTACGGAACAGAAACCAGCTGACACCGATAACCAGCACCATTGCGATATAGAAAATCACGTCTTGTCCGAACAGTAATTTACCGATCAGCGGCAGATCACTGAGATAAGGAATGTTCAGCGACGGCAGTTTGACACCAGGCAAGCCAACAAAGCTCTCACCAATAACCGCCGATGCGCCAAGACCAAGAATAGTCAATGCCAGTCCGGTCGCCACCTGATTGGCAACCAATGTCAGCGTCAGGAAAGCAAACAGCAAAGCCAGTGCTGCCCCTGCAAGAATTGCAGCAAACATACCGAGCCACCCATTGCCGGTTGTATAGGCAACGGCAAAGCCGGTGACAGCGCCCATGACCATCATACCTTCAACACCGAGATTGAGAACACCGGAGCGCTCTGCAACCAGCTCTCCAAGCGCTGCAATAAGCAAAGGCGTTGCCGCAGTGGCAATGGTCAGCAGAATTGCCTGTGTCATATCCATAGCTCAGGCCTCCCCGCGCAGATCATGCTGACTGCTACTGACAAAACGAATGCGATAATGAATGAAGCTATCGCAGGCGAGTACAAAGAACAGGATCATGCCCTGAAACACCCGCGCGGCTTTCTCGGAGATACCGATAGAAAGCTGAGCGGCCTCACCACCAAGATAGGAAAGCGCCAGCACAAGACCGGCAGCAATAATGCCAAGCGGATTAAGACGGCCAAGAAATGCAATGATAATCGCGGTAAAGCCGTAGCCCGGTGTGATGGTTGTGCGCAGCTGACCGATGGCACCGGAAACTTCGCTGATACCGGCCAGTCCTGCCAATGCGCCGGAGAGCAGAAAGGCAAAAAACGTGATTTTACCCGTACTGAAACCGGCAAAACGGGCAGCACGCGGGCTTTGTCCGACAACTTTAATCTGAAAGCCTTTGAGTGTGTTGCGTAGCATGAACCACAGAGCAAAAGCCGCAACAATGGCAAATACAAAGCCCCAATGCGCGCGACCAGATGCAGACCAGATTTCCGGCAGAATGGCATAATCATGAAACTGCCGGCTTTCAGGGAAATTCATCCCCACAGGATTGCGCCACGGGCCGCGTACCAGCCAGTCCAGAAAGAACTGCGCCACATAGACCAGCATCAGGCTGGTCAGAATAGTATTGGCGTTAAAACGCACTTTCAGCAGTGCCGGAATAGCCGCATAAAGTGCACCGCCAGCCATCCCCATCAGCAGCATCAGCGGCAGCACATACCAGCCCTGCACATCAGGAAACACAATCGGCATCATCGAACCGGCAATCGCGCCCATGGTCAGCTGACCTTCGGCACCAATATTCCAGTTATTGGACAAGTAACAAACTGACAGGCCGACCGCGATCAGGATCAGCGGTGCGGCTTTCACCAGCAATTCATGGATCGACCAGATATCGAGCAGTGGCTCAATAAAAAACGCATGGAGTGCCGCAAACGGATCTTTACCCATCAGCGCAAACAAAATGGCGCCGCAAATCATTGCAAGCGCCAAGGCGATCAATGGTGAAAAAGCACTAAACCAACGGGAGGGTTGCGGTCTTTTGATCAGTTCAATACGCATCAGATTGCCCCGCCCATCATCAGGCCGATTTTCTCGGCGGTTACAATATCGCGCGGCAATGCTTCAGACAGTTGCCCATGATGCATCACAGCGATGCGGTCACAGATTTCAAACAATTCATCAAGATCCTGACTGATAACGAGAACGGCCGAACCCTGCCGCGACAAATCCACCAAAGCCTGACGAATACGCATCGCAGCACCGGCATCCACGCCCCATGTCGGCTGATTGACAACCAGCACTGACGGATTGCGATCCAGTTCCCGCCCAATAATGAATTTCTGCAAATTACCGCCGGACAGCGCACCGGCCACCGGATTTTCCGCATTTTTGCGCACATCCATCATCGCATTAATGCGCTTGGCTGCCGATGAGAGCGCTGAACGGGCGATGATCTTCAGAAAACCGCCTTTAAGAAAGACTTTAGCATCGGTGCGATAACGCGACAAAAACAAGTTATCGGTCAGTGGCAGTTCCGGTACTGCACCATGTCCGAGACGCTCTTCCGGTACAAAGCCCGCTCCCAACAAACGACGGCGGGTAATTCCAGAGAGTCCGGCCTCCTGTCCGCGAATGCGGATGGCTGCGGCTTTGTCCTGACGCACCTCACCGGAGACGGCTTCAAAAAACTCACTCTGTCCGTTACCGGCGACACCGGCAATACCAACCACCTCACCGGCGCGTACAGACAGGGAAATATCGCGCAATGCCGTTGAGAAAGGTCCGCGTGGTGCCTGAGAAAGCCCGCTAATCTCGAGCAGATTATCATGGCCTTGCGGTTGAGCAGCCTGCTTCGGGCGCTCAACAAGGGCAACATCCTCGCCCACCATCATGCGTGCAAGGGATGCGGCCGTTTCCTGAGAGGGTGTGCAGTGAGACACAACCTTACCATGACGCAGCACGGTAGCTCGATCGCAAATCTGCTTCACTTCTTCCAGCCGGTGGCTGATATAGAGAATGGATTTGCCTTCGCTTTTAAGCCTGTTCAGCGTAACAAACAGCTTATCTGCTTCCTGAGGCGTGAGGACGGCTGTCGGCTCGTCCAGAATAATCAGTTCCGGCTCCTGCAACAGACAACGGATAATCTCAATCCGCTGGCGCTCACCAACCGACAGATCACCCACCAAGGCATTTGTATCAACCGGAAGACCATAGGTCTCACCGATCTTCGATGCTTTTTGGGCAACCTCTGCAAGTGACAGGCCTACATCCAGCGATAGTGCGATATTCTCCGCAGCGGTGAGACTGTCAAATAATGAAAAATGCTGGAACACCATGCCAATGCCGAGTTTACGGGCAAAGGCGGGACTGGTCATACGAACCTTGCGACCCTTCCAGACAATCTCACCCTCAAGCGGCTGTAATGAGCCGAACAGCATTTTGACAAGCGTAGACTTTCCGGCGCCATTCTCTCCCAACAGCGCGTGAATTTCACCGCGTTCAATGGTCAGATCAATCTGATCGCAGGCTTTCAGCGCGCCAAACTGTTTTGTCAGGCGCTGAACATTCAGCAATTGTTGAGATGGTGCGGAAGGTTCTGTCATGTGTCCCCGAGACATTGCTTCCGCCCACCTTATGCCACAGAGAAAAAAATAGGGAAGCCGAAATGTAGTTTATAACAATTCTATGAACAATTTTTAGAAGAAAAACAAAACCGCCTCCGGTGAAACTGCTCTTCACCGGAGTTCAATAGGGTTTTAAACGGCAGAGAATGCCGGTTTTACGGAATCAAAACTGTTGTTCCGGTGGTCTTGCGGTCTTCCAGATCGCGATGTGCCTGCGCGGCATCACGCAGATCATAGGTCTGATTGACGTTGATTTTGACAGCACCACTGGCAACCACATCAAACAGCGCCGCCGCAGCTCGTTCAAGCTCTTCGCGCGTTGCAATATAAGCACCAAGCGACGGGCGTGTGACGTAAAGCGAGCCATATTGATTGAGCAGTGCCAGCTCGAATGGCGGCACCGGCCCCGAGGCATTGCCATAGCTTACAAACAAACCGCGTGGTTGCAGAACCTGCAGCGATGCAGGGAAAGTATCTTTGCCGACACTGTCATAAACTACCGGCAAGCCTTTTCCGCCGGTGAATTCCTTCACTTTTTCGACGAAATTATCTTCACGGTAATTGATCACGTGATCATAGCCGAGCGACAGGGCAAGGTCGATTTTCTCCTGCGAACCCGCAGTACCGATAACCGTTGCGCCCAGATGTTTCGCCCACTGACCGGCAATCTGCCCCACGCCGCCCGCAGCCGCATGGATCAGAACTGTATCGCCTTTTTGAATCTGATAGGTCAGATTGGTCAGGTAATAAGCGGTCATACCTTTAAGCATCATCGATGCGGCAAGGCGCAGATCCATATTATCAGGCACTTTTACCAGACGATCCGCAGCAATCACACGTTCATCAGCATAAGCGCCCATAACACCGGTATAGGCAACGCGATCACCGATTTTGACATTGGTGACACCTTCGCCAACTGCCACAACAGTTCCCGCACCTTCCTGCCCCGGAATGAAAGGCATTTGCGATGCTTTATAAAGACCGGTACGGAAATAGACATCGATGAAGTTCAGACCAACCGCTTCATGGCGGATGCGGGCTTCACCGGCTTTTGGCTGACCAACTTCAATCTGTTCATATTTCAGAACATCAGCACCACCGGTTTCGCGGATCAGAATGGCGTTCGTCATAGTCTGTACTTCCTGTTATTTCGCAGCTGTTTTAAGACCAAGATTAGGCAGGAACTGCATCACAATGCCGATGCAGTAGAGATAAATACCGGTTGCGGTGATGCCGATGCGCACCCAGAGCGGCGCATCCATATGGTAGTAAATACCGGCCACACCGAACACACACCATGCCAGAAAGATGGTGAGGTTGAGAGGGCGTAAACGGGCAACACGCACCGGATGCAGGAAGTTCAGCGGCATGAAAGACAGAATTGCGGAGACGACAACGATGCCGAAAGCTGTCCACTCGCCGGGTCCGACGATAAACAGCGTGAATACCACCATATTCCAGACCACAGGGAAGCCTTTAAAGAAGTTCTCTTTGGTCTTCATACCCGTATCGGCATAGTAGATCGCGCTGCTGATAACGATGATCGCGCCTGAGAGAAACGACAGGCCATGCCCCATAAAGCCGCTCTGATAGAGCGCAAAAGCGGGGATCAGCACATAGGTCACATAGTCGATAATATTATCGAGAAGCTCACCCGACCAGTTTGGCAGTACATATTTCACTTCAAGCTTACGGGCAATTGGCCCGTCAATACCATCGACGAACAGCGCCAGCCCCAGCCAGAGAAACATTGCCGTCCAGTTTTCTTCACTGGCTGCAACCAGCGACAGG
Source organism: Hyphomicrobiales bacterium (assembly GCA_900470735.1). Classification (GTDB taxonomy): domain Bacteria; phylum Pseudomonadota; class Alphaproteobacteria; order Rhizobiales; family Rhizobiaceae; genus Pseudochrobactrum. Next base: position 201,885 of record UCCC01000003.1, read on the forward strand.
AATGCCAGAAACGAGCCGGAAGCCGTTAACAGGTGAACAGAAAAAGCCCGCACCTGAGGCACAGTGACTTTTTTTGCTTTCAGTTTTTCTGTCAGTTTCGCTTTCAAGGTCTTCGCCGATTCTATTACAAAAGATTAATGAATTACCAGTCCTGACAGCTTTTGTCGAAAATCATAAAAAGTGCAAGAAAAGGAGAGTTGAAAAACAGACAAAATGTCGCTCATCCAAAGAAGTTACCGGATCAGCCCTACTATCTCCGTTTTAATCATATGTTTTTGGTGTTGAAACGGCTAATTATGGCCTATTAGATTGAGCTGGCTAATCTGATTTTGTTTTTTAGAATTGGCAGACTAATTCCGGTAATTCAGACATCTGATTGAAAAGCCGGAAAACAAGAGGTGCATCATGTCTGATTCCGGTCATCATTCCGATTTCAATGCAAATCTGCAATCGGGTCGTCTTCTCGTCAGCGGCAGCGGCCCTGCCGGAATGATCGCGGCATTGGCAATGGCGCAGGCAGGCTATGATGTTTTGCTCGCAGGCCCTATCAGTGATCAGGATGATCGCCGCACTACGGCACTGATGATGCCTGCTATCGAATATCTGGACAGTCTCGGCATTTGGAAAACCATTCGCCCTGATACGGCGGCACTTGCCTCCATGCGTATTGTTGACGGTACCCGCAGACTGATCCGCAGCCCTGCGGTGACATTCCGCGCTTCGGAAATCGGCACCGAGGCCTTTGGCTACAACATTCCCAATCTGGTGCTGAACCGTGCGCTGCATGAAGCAGTTACCGCGCATCCGCGTATTGCCCGTAATTTCAGCAATGCGACAGCTTACCAGCATAATGCAGACAGCATCAGCGTGACTTTCAGCGACGGACAGGTTGTGACCACACCGTTGGTTGTCGCTGCTGACGGCCGCAACAGCTTAGCGCGTGATGCTGCGGGTATTAAAACACGCCGCTGGCACTATCCGCAGACCGCTGTGGTGTGCTCTTTCAGCCATAAAGTGCCGCATCAGAATATTTCGACTGAATTCCACACCGAAGATGGTCCTTTCACGCAGGTGCCGCTGCCCGGAAACCGCTCCAGCCTCGTCTGGGTCGCAAATCCGCTGCGCGCTAAAAACCTGATGGCGCTGGATACAGAACAGCTCGCCCGTGAGATTGAAACCAAAATGCAGTCAATGCTGGGTGAAATCACGGTTGATACCAAACAACAGGCATGGCCGCTCTCCGGTCTGGTGCCGCTAAAATTTGCAGCCAAGCGCACAATCCTGATCGGCGAAGCCGCACATGTCTTCCCGCCGATTGGTGCGCAAGGTCTCAATCTCGGCACCCGTGATGTGGAAACACTGATCACAGCACTGAGCAAAGATAAGCAGGATGCCGGTTCTGATCGCGTTATCCGCGCCTACGACAGTGGCCGCCGCCCTGATATTCTGGCGCGTACCGGCTCTGTTGATGTGCTGAACCGCACATTATTGTCAGACTTCCTGCCTGCGCAGATTATTCGCGGTACAGGTCTGGAAATTCTGCGTGTTGTGCCGCCGTTGCGTGCTTTCTTCATGCGTGAGGGTCTGCGTCCGGGTGGTGGTTTCAAAGCGCTGCTGCCATCTTTCTCTGCCGCCAAAAAACAAGCGACAACACCGGCGATCACGCCACATCAAGACGGATCACAATGAGTGCCTTTGAAGTAAAATATGCGCGTTTCCAGATCGGACAGGTGGTGCGTCACCGCCTGTTACCGTTCCGCGGTATCATTTTTGATGTGGATCCGGAATTTGCCAATACGGAAGAATGGTACATGTCCATTCCCGAAGCCTCACGCCCGAAGCGTGAGCAGCCATTTTATCATGTGCTGGCAGAGAATGAAGAAACCGATTACGTGGCCTATGTCTCAGAACAAAATCTGGAAGAAGATGAAAGCGATGAGCCATTACGCCATCCGCAGATCGGCGACTATTTCGACATCGACAGCCACGGCGAATATCATTTCAAAGCTGCACCGCTGAATTAAATTCAGGCATTAAATTTTTAATTTAAAATATTGATAACAAACAAAAAGGCCGGATTTCTCCGGCCTTTTTTATTTCATTTATGCACGACGAAGATCCGGCGGTGTTGCCTCTTCGCGTAATGAACTCAGCGCTTCATCCAGCGACATAGGTGTCTGGTCACGGGAACCGAGACGACGCACATTCACAGTGTGCTCTTCTGCTTCACGCTTACCAAGCACCAGAATGACCGGCACTTTCTGCAGCGAGTGTTCACGCACCTTGTAGTTGATCTTCTCGTTGCGGAAGTCAGTCGTTACCTGCAGACCTGCTTTTTTGAACAAGTTAGCAACTTCCTGACCATATTCATCCGCTTCCGAAGTGATCGTTGCCACAACAACCTGAATTGGTGCGAACCACAGCGGCATATGACCGGCAAAGTTCTCGATCAGAATACCGAGGAAACGCTCCATCGAACCGCAGATCGCGCGGTGGATCATAACCGGCTGCTGCTTCTCGGAGTTGTTATCGATATAGAATGCACCGAAGCGCTCCGGCAGGTTGAAGTCAACCTGCGTTGTACCGCACTGCCATTCACGACCGATCGCATCTTTCAGTGTATATTCGAACTTAGGTCCGTAGAACGCACCCTCACCTGGCAGAATGCCGGTTTTGATACGGCCACCGGAATTGGCTTCAATTGTCTTGAGCACTTCGCCCATAACGCTTTCCGCACGATCCCACAAAGCATCATCACCCACGCGCTTTTCAGGACGTGTGGAGAGTTTGACGGTGATCTGATCAAAGCCGAAATCAGCATAAGTCGAGAGGATCAGGTCGTTAATGCGCAGGCATTCATCGGCCATCTGCTCATCTGTACAGAAGATATGCGCATCATCCTGCGTAAAGCCGCGAACGCGCATCAGACCATGTAACGCACCGGATGGCTCATAACGATGCACATTACCGAATTCCGCCATTTTAATCGGCAAATCGCGGTAGGATTTCAAACCATGTTTAAAAATCTGCACGTGACCCGGGCAGTTCATCGGCTTCAGTGCGAAAACGCGGTCATCTTCAGTGTCATCACCGGCAGTGGTGACCTTGAACATGTTGTCTTTATACCAGCCCCAGTGACCGGATGTTTCCCAAAGGGATTTATCCAGCACCTGCGGTGCGTTGACTTCCTGATAGCCATGATCGTCGAGACGACGACGCATATAGCTGACAAGGCTCTGGAACATACGCCAGCCCTTGGAATGCCAGAACACTACACCCGGACCTTCTTCCTGAAAATGGAACAGATCCATTTCACGGCCAAGGCGGCGATGATCGCGCTTTTCAGCTTCTTCCAGCATTGTCAGATATTGCTGCAGATCAGCATCATTCGCAAAAGCTGTACCGTAAATACGTGTCAGCATCGGATTGTTGCTGTCACCGCGCCAATAAGCACCGGCAACTTTCATCAGCTTGAACGCATTGCCGATCTGACCTGTGGATGCCATATGCGGACCACGGCAAAGATCGAACCAGTCGCCCTGATAATAGATCTTCAGATCCTGACCTTCAGGGATCGCATCAATCAGCTCGACCTTATAGGATTCACCCTTATCGGAGAAAACCTGCTTGGCTTTTTCGCGTGTCCAAACTTCGCGTGTGAACGATTTGTTACGGGCAATGATTTCACGCATTTTCTTCTCGATAACCGGCAGATCATCGGGTGTGAAAGGCTCATTGCGGGCAAAGTCATAATAGAAGCCGTTTTCGATAACCGGTCCGATTGTGACCTGCGTGCCAGGGAAAAGCTCCTGCACAGCTTCAGCCAGAACGTGGGCGCAGTCGTGGCGGATCAGTTCCAGCGCACGCGGATCTTCACGGGTGAGAATCTCGACTTTGCCTGATGCGCCAAGCGGCTCGGACAAATCACGCACGGTGCCGTCAACCGCATAGGCGACAGACTTTTTTGCCAGTGATTTGGAGATGGATTCGGCAAGCGCCAGACCAGTCATGGCCGGATCATATTCGCGCTGTGAGCCGTCGGGAAATTCGAGAGTAATAAGATCAGACATTGTCATCCTCATCCAGTCCCGCCAACGATTGCGGGTGGGTGTTTAGAGTAAACTAAAAATGACCGGCTTTTGCAAAACGAAGTGCAGATGCGTCCGGTCGCATCTCTATAATCAATCTAAACAGGGAAATAAACCTTGCACGAGGAAAAGCTTAGTCATTCTCAGGTTTTGCTGCGGAAATGTGCCAATAACGCCACGGAAAATACCATTTATAGCGTGGTTCCAACGCTTCCGGCACGCGATCTATACCGCAGGTGCCAAAAGGCCCGCAGCGCATGACCCGAAACAGCCCCATCCAGCCACCTGTCCACAAACCATAACGGGCAACAGCCTCATAGGCATATTCAGAACACGTCGGCATATGACGACAGGAATTGCCGATAAAGCCCGATAAAGTCAGCTGATAAAGCCGGATGAAGCCAATACCCAGCAAGCGATCCGGCGTTTTACGCCAGATGCCCTGATAATTCCGGCTATAGGCTTTGCGTGTTTTGGGCTCCGGCGGACACATATTATTCGGCAGCAGCTTTAGCGGCGATCTGATCGAGGCAATCAACAACAGCATCGAAGGTCAGCAAAGTCGAGGCATGACGGGCTTTATAGTCCCGCACCGGCTCAAAAAATCGTAAATCCTCAAAGCGCCCTTCCGGCGGCGCGCCGTTTTCTTTCAGCATAGCGGTCATTTGCACTTGCAAAGCGCGTAATTCCGCTTCTGTGGAGCCGATAATATGACGTGCCATCACCGAAGATGTCGCCTGCCCCAAAGCACATGCCTTCACCTCATGGGCAAAATCCGTCACCACGCCGTCTTGCACTTTCAAATCGACCAGCACAGTCGAGCCGCAAAGTTTGGAATGCGCCTTTGCTGATGCATCTGGTGCTTCAAGACGGCCAATATGCGGGATATTACCGGCGAATTCCAGAATCCGGGCATTATACATATCATTGATCATCCGGATTCTCCTTTAAAGCACCTGAAATTTATCTCAGGATATGTTTCACAAATGGCGATATAAATATTTCATTTCAAGCTGCTATTGCTCATAACACAACCTGAATACGACATAAATCGGCACTCTTTGCCCTTTTAATATCTTCTGCTTACTCTATATAGGATGGGCATTTCCGCTTTCGGCTTGTCGGGAGCGGCTGATGAAGACAGGCAGATCTGGCTTTTGCGCTCTAATCTGTAAATGCTGATAATTACCCTGACATAACTGCCAAGCCTTCAGCGGTACAGATTATTTTACTGCCTGAGCAAGCTTCGTAACAGTGTCCGTTTAACTCGTCTCTCCGCTGAGGGAGACTACGGGAGCTCGATATGAACAAGCACATTGCCGACACAAAAAACAATGATGTGATCCGTCCGACGCAGGCTGAAGCCGAAGCTGCGGTTAAAACACTCCTGCTCTGGCTGGGTGAAGATACATCCCGCGAAGGCCTGATTGAAACGCCGAAACGCGTTGCAAAAGCCTATAAAGAGCTATTTTCAGGCTACCAGCAGTCGCCGGAAGAAGAACTTGGCACCGTTTTTGAAGAGGTTGCCGGTTATAAGGATATGGTGCTGATCAAAGATATCAGATTCTTCTCCCATTGTGAGCATCATATGGTACCGATTATCGGCAAGGCACATGTCGGCTATCTGCCAAATGGTTCTGTTGTCGGTTTGTCAAAGATTGCCCGTGTTGTTGATATGTTTGCGCACCGCCTGCAAACGCAGGAAAGCATGACGGCTCAGATCGCGCATAGCATCCAGAACATTCTCAAGCCGCTTGGCGTCGCGGTTCTGATTGAAGCGGAACATATGTGCATGGCTATGCGTGGTATTCGCAAACAGGGTTCAACGACACTGACCACAACTTTTACCGGTGCGTTTGAAACAGATATCGCCAATCAGGTACGGTTCATGACAATGCTACGGAGTGGTTCATGACACATCTGCAGCCAGAATTCCCTGTGCAGACAGACAAGCACAGCACCGAGGAAGGTTCTGTGTTTGCCCCGCGTTTTGACAGTGCAGGTCTGATTACAGCTGTCGTGTGCAATGCGGATGATAATGAACTGCTGATGGTCGCGCATATGAATGCAGAAGCGCTGCGCCTGACACTGGAAACCGGCATCGCCCATTACTGGTCGCGCTCACGCAAATCGCTTTGGAAAAAAGGCGAAACGTCCGGCAATCTGCAGACTGTTATTGAGATGCGTACTGACTGCGATCAGGATGCGCTTTGGCTTAAAGTCAAAGTTGCCGGCAATGGCCCGACTTGCCACACCGACCGCCATTCCTGCTTTTACCGCATCGTCAATGTCGACGGCAATCATGTTGTTTTACATAAATAAAACAACACACTAAGAGTTTTATTTAATTTTTTAATACACAAACCAGAAAAGCTCTGCGTAATCAGAAATTACGCAGAGCTTTTTGTCTGGAGGACCGCTCTTTCGCCCTCAATGAAGGCGGAAGAGCTTATTTCATAAGAGGCGTCCTTCACCTCTCAGCAGATGATTAGAACTTGTAGTTCACACCAACGCGTACAGTGTGGAAGTTTGTTTTAACTTTAGCAACATCACCATCAAACAGCTTAGCTTTACCCAGGTCAGTGTAGAGATATTCTGTCTTCAGAGTTACATTGTCTGTGAAGGCGTGTTCTACACCGGCACCGGCAGTCCAGCCAGCACGGGTCTTGGAACCGCTATTGAAAACACCGTTTTCATCCGAAAGAGTTGCTTTAACTTTACCGTATGCAAGACCGGCTGTACCATAGAGCATGGTGCGTTCAGCAATATCCGCGCCCAGACGACCACGAACAGTGCCGAACCACTGAACTTTACCCTGTGCAGTGTAGTTATATACGCCAGCTGAATAAACATCAGATGACTTCTTCATGGTTGAACCCTGGAAATCAGCTTCGATACCGGCAACGATCTGATCGAACTGCCAGTTGTAACCAGCCTGAACACCACCTACAAAACCACGTGGCTTTGTGCTGAATTCGTCGTCTTTTACTTTACCAAAGCCGTAGCCAGCGTTCACACCAACATATGCGCCTTCCCAGCTGAATGTGTTTGCAACTGCAACCGGTGCTGGTTCGTTGTAAACGATAGCATCAGCAGCCATTGCTGTACCGGAGAAGAGAACTGCTGCGGAAGCGGCGAGAGCAATTTTGTTAAACATGTCAAACAGACCTTTTAGAAAGAAACTCGTTGATCTTGTTTTACACCACCCAGTCAAAAATGCTGTAACAATATTGCAACACGATATAGAGGAAACATTTATGGTTACTAATATGTAAATATCAAAAAACAAGAAATACAAATTTCGACATCTTTATAAAAATCCATCTCAACTTTAGAAAAAGCCCTAAACCGCCTTAATTAACTGTTTTATATATAAAATTTTGAATTTCTATAGAGGGATACGGCAATTTTACTTGCACAAAAGCCCATAAAAGCCATAGTCTGAAGATATCAAAAGAACTGCATATTATTCACCTACAAGAGTATATTCAGGAGATATTCCATGCTGTCATGGGTAAGACGCCGCCCGAAATCTCCTGATATTGTAATTCCCGAGGCTACGGGAAACGCGAAACCTGCCACATTAAAAACACCACAGCCACTTGCACTTGCTCTCGGCGGAGGATCCGCACGCGGATGGGCGCATATAGGCGTTCTCCGCGCTTTGGATGAAGCCAACATCAAAATCTCGATGATTGCAGGTACATCGATCGGCGCCTTGGTCGGTGGCTGCTATCTGGCTGGCAAATTGGATGAGCTGGAAGAGTTCGCTCGTTCACTGACACGCCGTCGTATGTTTAGCCTCATGGATATTACTTTTCGCGGAAGCGGCTTATTCGGCGGCATGAAACTGGATCGCAAACTCCATCAGCATTTGGACGGCTTAAATATCGATGATCTACCTTGCCCCTATGTAGCTGTTGCCACAGAATTGCGCACCGGGCATGAGATATGGCTCTCTACCGGCTCTCTTATAATGGCAATGCGTGCTTCTTACGCGCTGCCCGGCGTCTTCGAACCAATCCCCTATGATCACCGGCTTCTCGTCGACGGTGCATTAGTCAACCCAGTACCGGTTTCAGTGTGCCGTGCTTATGAGCAACCGCTCGTCCTTGCTGTGAACCTGAATTACGACCAATTTGGCCGTGCTGCAGTAGTCAAATATAACAGCCCCGCCCGCGCAGGACATGAAGATGTTATCAGCCCTGCTCATGGCGGAACAATAAGCCATGAATCACGACTCGGTATTACCGGCGTCATGATGGATGCTTTCAATATTATACAAGACAGAATTTCACGTGCCCGCATGGCAGGTGACCCGCCGGATATCGCATTAATGCCGAGTATCGGTCATATTGGACTTACTGAATTTCACAGAGCGGCAGAAACAATTGACATCGGTTATCAGGAAACCCGCAAACAGCTTGAGAATATCGAAAGATTGCAACGCGTCGTATTTTGATGCGGGAATCTTTTTATAAATCGCGAATCTTTTGTCCGCATCTTGCAGCAGAAAAGAACTCGAGCGGCTTACGTTCATGTTGGATCGCGGTGTTCGCCCTAGATTCCTTAGTTTGTGCATTATCCCAGACTGCCCCAGTTGACTCAACTTCACAGTGAGATGCTCTACAGCGCGCCGCTTCATAGCCCCGCCACTCTATAAGAAGTCCTTTTTATCTTATTGAAGTGATTGTAAAAACGCGCTTTTGCGGGCTTTAGCCTCTTGCCTGTGAATTACTTTTAAAAAAATGCAATAAAACGAATAATTTGGCTTGTCAGTGCAATAGTGGTTTGCTAAACAGCGCTCACCGAAGCAGTTCGGTTTCTACCACACAGTGCGGTCGTGGCGGAATTGGTAGACGCGCAGCGTTGAGGTCGCTGTGGGGCAACCCGTGGAAGTTCGAGTCTTCTCGACCGCACCATTTGGCTTTTATTACCTCTTATATTTCAATGACATAACAGTTTTAGCACTTCTCAGGTACACATTCGAGTACACAGGAAGTACACAATGGGTTTGTCGCTGAAATACGTAGTCCTGACAAATGCTGGCACTTGGCATTATCGCCGTAGGGTTCCTAAGGCAGCTCGGACAACATTCCCTCAGAATGAATTTAAAAGACTACTTGGTGACACTCGACGTGAGGCTCTGCTTAACTGGCCGCATGTCCATGCTGAGTTTGAACGTCTAACCTCGAATCACGCAACACAACAACGCCCTGCCCCAAGTGCTACCGACCAACTGCGTTCTATGGATGTGTACACGGGCTCTCATTCCGAAGAGATTGCCAGCACCTCACCACCAGAACAAGCAAAGAGCAGTCAATATAAAGCCAAGGCACACAAACCAACTTTGGCAGATGCAAAACAGCTCTACCTACATGAGCGTATTATCGGGGATATTAACGAGCGCCATAAGACTGCCCGTATTGAGCGCGTTATGACGCACCTTCATGCAGTGATTGCGCCTAACTGCTTGCTGTCAGACCTCACCCGCAGCCATGCTCGTGAAGTCCGCGACCGTATGTTAATCGAGCTGGAAATGACACCTATCACGGTCAAACGCTACCTGTGCGATGTGAGCGCTATGGTGAACCTTGGCCTCAGAGAGTTCGATGTGCGGGATGCAATAAATCCGTTTCTCAACTTACCTATCAAGACCGACACTGTAGCCAGAGAAGAACGCGACCCACTCCCTGCTGATATAGTGACAGCTATGCGAGAACGCCTGTCTGCTCATGCAGCATCAGATATACGGAACATATGGCAGATTGTTGAAGGTACTGGTTGTCGTCTTGGTGAAGTGACAGGCCTTCTCAAATCGGACGTTCGGCTAGACGGTGAAATTCCCTATATTGATCTGGTCTTCCACGACCACAGACGACTCAAAACAAACGGGTCAATCCGTCGAGTTCCACTTGTTGGAGACGCATTAATTGCGATCAATAATGCCCTCAAAGAAGCCGGAGACAGCATCTTTCTGTTTCCCCGCTATGGTCGTGTGCGCGGTGCTGACAGTGCATCAGCAGCCCTTATGAAGCATCTCAGAGCTGTTTCTGACAATCCAAAACACACCATCCATTCACTCCGTCACGGCATGGAAGACAAGCTAACCCGTGCTGGTATTTCTGAGTTTGACCGAAATCTTGTACTCGGACATTCAAGCGGTGGCATGAGTGAGCGTTATGGTGGCACTGAGGTGAGATTGGAAATGGCACATAAGACACTACTGATGGTATAACGATGAGCTGAACTTTTAGCTCTTAGGGGAAGACAGCCTAGCCGCGACATTCTTGCTGATTTCGCAGAGAACACCGAGACAAACACCAAACAAAAAGGTGAATAAACCTTGGTCAATTGAGCGTCCGGTAATCTTGCCACCTAGATAGCGTAGTGTCAAAGTAGCATCCTCAATATTGGCAAGCCAAAACCCTAAAATGAAACCCAATAGCCCTAGACTTATTGCAAGCCATGCGATCACATATCCAACCTTTGTGAAAAACATCGTATCCCTCTTTATCTTTAAGGCTATCCGTTATGAGCAGTGTTTATTCTATACTTCGCCACTTGCAAGATTACGGAATTTGGTGTGAAGAAAAACACCAAGGTAGCCTGAAAATGCTTTTTGACGTGGTAGGTGAACTAAATAAAAAATCAATACGCATAGCTAAGCTAAAGCCAACTCAAGCATTTATGGCTCGACCTAATTCCCTGTCCTCAACCCACGGCACTGGGAAATTCCCCCCACATACAGATTACGCAACTGAAGTTATACCGCCACACTATATTGCACTTGTCTGCCCAGTATACAGGTCAGCCAAAACGCTAATTTATGATTCAGAGCCACTTAGGGATTTAGAAGATTTTCGAAAAGCTGTATTTCGCGTCACTACTGGGAGACAAAGTTTTTCAACTCGCGTTATTACAAAGCACGACGATAGTTTTCTTGTTCGATATAATGCTGACATTATGGAGCCGTTAAACGATTATGCCAGCAGGATAACCAGTGAAATATCACCATCTCTAAAGCCAAATTTTATCATTGATTGGTCTGACTTTTCATATGTGATTATAGATAACTGGCGTTTTCTGCATGGACGTGAGGCGACAACAGATATAGATGCTGGATGGCTCTGGCGATTAGCAGTGGGGGAATAATGGGCTGGAATTCAGAAAAGTACTTTGTCAAGGCGCAGAGATACTGGGAGCGCACCACAACGGCAGGACGTGATGCAGAATTATTCTTGCTGCAAATGTCGTTTGTTGTTGAGTTTGTTGTACGAGGAACTTTAGTCTCAAGACACCCATCACTCAATGCTGATTTGAGTGAGGAAACTTTGCTCTTTGCCAATGGTGAAAAGCCTAATAAGCCCCCTACTAGCATTGGTATGGATAAGGCCATTCAGCGAGTTCAACGACTTATACCAGAAATAAGCGCAGCAGAAGTGCAGGCAGCTAGGCTCTTGTTCGAAACTCGTAATGAAGAGCTACACGGGGATAATGACGCGCTTGCTTCTGTAAGCGATGCCAGTTTAAAACCGCAAATATTATCATTTATTGTAAAATTAACAAAGTTTGCCGGACAAAATATTGACACCCTTCTAGGCAGAGCAGATGCGCAACAAGCGGTTGCAACCTCGCAGGCTCTTGCGAAAAACCGCAAAGATCGCGTGAGTGATTTAATCAGAATAAGTAAAGACCGTTTTTTTGGTTTAACCAAGGAAGAACAAGAACACATGCGCAAAGAAGCCAAATTAGGCTTTTTATCCGCTGTCATGAAATCAGGTCACCATGTTATTGCGAAGAAATGCCCATCATGTTCAAGTGATGGTTTGCTGGGGGGTAGTCCAATAGGAACTAGTGCGCCTATTCTTGATGATGCAGAAATCTTTGAGGAAGTGCGGGTTATTCCAGAGGTTTTTGAGTGCAAATGCTGCGAATTAAAAATTAGAGGGCTTGATGAATTGATGGCCGCTAAATTCGACCATGAGTTTGTATCTAGAAATACGGTTGACCCGATGGAGCATTTTGGTATCGATCCAATGCAATACGTAGATACCGACGATATAATGCGTGAGTATGAAGAAAGATATGGCTACAATGATGAATGACAAGACTATCTAGCCTTGATTATTAAAGCCCCATAACAATCATAGTCCCTACATTACCAAGGCTTTCTGCCCTTGTAATCATTCGTATCAGCCTTGGCCTTGGCCTTAGTATTAGTAATACCAGCATTCTGAGCCTCTTTTGTAGCTTCTGCCTGTACCTGCGCAGTTGCGGCCATGAACGCTATCAGTACGTCTCTTACGGCCATTTGAATGACACGGTATTAAAATTACTTGATTTGTCGTAGTTAAAATCAAGGATAAATAAAATAATTAATTATTATATAATTATAACTCTTGATGAAGTCATTTATGCCGAGTAGATGATGTTTATAAATATTCACTCATTCCACAGGGCTTTAAAGAACAATGAAATTTAGAACCATCTTAATGGCCTTGACCGCCGTTATTTTTACTTCATCAGCAATGGCAGATACATATACTCGCGGATACACGCGCAGCAATGGCACATATGTAGCACCGCATTATCGTACTAGCCCTGATCGAAACACATACAATAACTATTCCACACGCGGGAACGTCAATCCCTATACAGGCCAGAGAGGTACTGTATCGCCTTCTTACCGCCCTCGTAACAACTATGGTTCATATAGCTATGGTAGCCGCAGCACTACCCGTAGCAATAGTTATGGCGGTTATAACTCAGGTAGACGCAGTTACGGCTCTCGTTACTGAGACAATAATAGCCCAACGGCATAAATTGTATGGGGTGGCTATGGTCACGAAAACACATAATCACCCCATGAAAAAGATGAGCGCAATTATTACACCTTTTCGCTCAATGCCCGATAGACGGCTGCACGACTTACACCGGTGACCTTAATAATCTCAGGCACGGACTTGCCTTCTGCTTTGAGTGTCCGTATTGCGGCTTCATCCACAGTCTTAGGACGACCGCCTGTGTCGCCTCTTTCCTTCGCCTTGGCAATACCTTCAAGCTGCCGCTCTTTACGTAAAGCCGTTTCGAACTCTGCCATAGAAGCCAGAATACCGAACATGAGTTTGCCGGTTCTGGTGGTTGTGTCTAGGGCTGCATCGTCCAGCACCTTGAACCCCACACCTTTCTTGTCCAGCAATTCAAGTATCTGGTGAAGGTGGGCGGCTGAACGGGCAAGGCGGTCGAGTTTGGTGATGATAAGCGTATCACCTTCACGCACAAAGTTAAGCGCCTCAGCGAGTTGTTCCCTGTCCTTGTCTAAGCCGGATTGCTTTTCACTATATATCTTCTCAGCTCCTGCCGCCCGTAAGCGTTCAATCTGGCTGCTGTGGTCTTGTCCAAGGGAGCTAACACGGGCATAGGCAACAATCATCTTCTGTCTCCAAATCTCTAAGACTGTTTGTAGACTGGCGTTTAGAGACTGTTTTGAGACGGGTCAATAGTCTTGTCCCAAAAGTTTAGATTTGAGACATGGAAACTAATAGGGGTAGACTCATCAATGAGCTAAGTTCAGCTTAGGTCAACCATTAGGCGCGGCAAGAATTTTAAAGACAGCCACTGTCGAGCCTGTTGCTTCTAAACATAACTCGGCCAATTGCTGCGTTGCTGTTCGCCTGTGCTGTAGATTAAGTGTCAAATCAATTGAAGCCTTACCGTGCTTGCGAATAGCATCATAAATGCCATTCACCTGATCATCGTTCAAACCAGCTAAGCGAAGACGTTCCATTGAGATAGGATTGCCACCATTAGCAGCCTGAAACATTTTCTGAGAGAATGTCCGTGCTGCGTGCTTCTGCAACAGGTTGTTGATAGGCACCATGCCAGACCATAACGCTACCGCCTGATTAATACGGTGCATCTTAGGCTCTGCCCAGTCCATCGCCTTGCTATACTTTGAGCCGCTGTCAGTGAGGTTCATAGGAACACCGAAGTCGTCCGTATGAACCAACCGCTTGCTAATCTCAAAGTCACGGCCAATGGCAACCATATCGTCAATCTCAGCGCCCAACTCATCTGTGAGCTTCCCAGTCCTGATGGTATTCATCAGCTGACGGAAGGCTGGCAGTGCGTGATAGCTGGTCTTGAAGCCCATCTGTACGATAGCACGGGAACCCTCAGGTATCTGAGAGAAACCAACCTGCCCCATAAGACGGGCAAAGTTGAAGTCTCTGAGCAGACGTAAGAAGCGCGGAATGTTGCCTGTCTCGGAGTAGTTAGGGATACCGGCAACAGCATTATAAGCGAACCTTAGGTTCTCAATGTCCCGCTCAGTTTTGAGATTGGTGTTGCCTGCCTTACGTTCCTCGTCAGCGACCGCCTTCACCTTCTCAATGAAGGTATCCAAATCACCGGACTTGCGGAATCCATCAACCAGTAATTCACCAGTATCAGAGAGCGGGTTCGGTATCTTAATGTCGGCCAATGCCAGCTGACCGGACATTTGGTTGTTATACATCTTCATGAGCAGGTTGCTGTCGCGGATATAGAAGTCACTGACCTTGACCGCATATTCCTGACCGTTCGGGTCTCTCAGCTTCATCTCATGGTTTTCATCCAGCATGATACGATGCTTCAACCGTGAGCTTCCACCAGCGTCCTTATTAGGCTCAGAACGCTTCCGGCTAACAGCACCCATGATTTCTTCTATCTCAGCATCTGAGAGGAAGTCACCATTGGCTTTGGTCTCCGTGAGGAAGTGACGAAGGTCGTCCATATCTTCACCAGACAAGGCACGGGCTGCTGTGTACTCCTGACCATTACCGAGTTTATACATGCGGTCAGCGATAGCGAAGCCCATTTTATCGGCCAGCTCAGGTTTAATCTCAGGCTGGTTCTTACGGATAGCCTCAGAGAACAGTTTGGTTACACCGCCATATTCCCCATTAACGCCCTTCTGATAACCGAACTTGGTCAGCAGGTCGATTGAAGCACTGCGATCAGGGACACGAGGAACATAGTTCTGTGCGCCAATCTCAGAACGAACGATACCGGCATCACTTGCCTTCTGCCACCACGACTGCATGATCTTGTTCCACTGCTGCCCAGCCGCCTGAACTTCCTTAGGAAACGCAGCCTTAGCCAGATCATCAGCACGAACGTAGTCAGTGACCATATCGGAGAACTTAGAAAGCTCTTGATCGGTCTTTGTCCAAGGCACTTTGTTGTTCTTTAAGAACGCCTGCCCCTGTTCGTTGAAGGTTATTGCCCAGCTTGCATCAGCTACACGTTGATACCGGCGTTTACGCTCAGTCGCAGCGATAGCCGTGACCTCGCCCTTCATGGCATTGCCGGTCGCATCTTCAACAAAGTATTTACCAACACCGCGAACCATTGGATTGCCAGACTTGCCCAACTGAGCTGCAAGATCGAAACGAGCCTGCCCGAAGGCCAGCTTGTAGGTCTTGTCGAACTCTTTCCATGCACGATGCTGTTCACGGGCATCGGTACG